>JBGCDI010000014.1:0-42823 GCA_045105315.1 Phycisphaerales bacterium
CTGCGGGTATCCGGTGTCCACGGAGGGACACGGATACACCGACCGAGGCAATCACATGAACTACGGGATCCAAATCTCAGCATCAGGAGCGCTCTCCTCAATCCACCAACAGGATGCGCTCACCGGAAACCTCGCAAACCTAGGAACCGCAGGCTTTAAGCCCATCTACGCCGGAACCCAGTTCCGCCCCGCTGTCCGCGAAGAAGACGGCGTCTACAACCTCCCAAGCGACCAACTCCTCGAACGACTCGGCGCAGGCGTATTAAGTGCGCACAACGGGATCAACTTTGCGCAAGGCGCACTCGAAATCACCAACTCCCCCACCGACATCGCCATAGACGGGACCGGTTTCTTCGTCGTCGACCACAACGGAGGCCAAGCCCTCTCCCGCGACGGACGCCTCACCATCGGACCCAACAGCACCCTCGTCCAAGCCGCGACCGGTCGCCCAGTCCTCGACACCAACAACGCCCCCATCCAGATCGATCCCGAAATCGAAAACCTAGTCATCCACTCCGATGGCCTAGTCACCCAAAACGACCTCAGAATGGGCCAAATCGCAATGGCCGATGTCGCCGACCGCAACATCCTCACCAAACACGGCCAAGGCCTCTTCGTCTCCAAGTTCGGACAACCCCTCAACCTCATCGACGGCTCCGGTTCATTCACCCAAAACGCAATCGAATCATCCGCAGTCAACGAAATCGAAGCGATCATGCAAATCCAAGGCGCCGCAAGAGCAGCCCAAGGGAACATCGGAATGATCGACATGCAAAACCGCATGATGGACCGCACAATCAACACATTCGGACGCATCGCGTAATCGAGCAACCCGACCCGACACCAGGAGAATCAATCATGGCCATCATCGCTATGCAATCCGCAGCATCCGGACTCAGAGCCCTCAACACCAGACTCGATGTCACCGCCAACAACCTCGCGAATGTCAACACCGAAGGCTTCAAATCCTCGCGCGTGAACTTTGAAGACCTGCTCTACATCGAGCGTGCTCAGCCTGGTGTTGAGAACGCGAACGGGGATCAGCGCCCGACCGGGCTGTATGTCGGTCTTGGTGTTCGTGAATCGGGCACACAGCAGGATTTCACCCAAGGCCCGCCCATCCCGGGAAATGGCCCGCTTGATATGTACATTGAGGGACGCGGGTTCTTCCAGGTTCAGGTTGAGAACGACTTTGGACAAGGCGGGGTTGCGTATACCCGTGCGGGGAACTTTGTGATCAATGCGGACAACGAGGTTGTGCTTGCCAACTCGGATGGTCGACGGATTGAACCGACGATTAGTATCTCGCCGGACGCTGAGGACATTGAGGTCGATGCTTTCGGTCAGATCTGGGAGAATATACCTGGCCAGAATCCAACGGTCGCGGGGCAGGTTGAGCTTGCGATTTTTGTGAACCCTACGGGGCTCACACAAGCGGGATCGAATCTCTGGGTCGAGTCCGCAGCTTCTGGACCACCGATTACTGGTGAGCCTGGTTCTGAGAACTTTGGATCAATTCTTGGGAACAATCTTGAAGGCTCTAATGTCGATCCTGCGATTGAGCTTATTGAACTGATCCGCACACAGCGTGCGTTTGAGATGAACTCGCAGTCGATTCAGGCTGCGGATGAAACCCTGCGTGCGGTCGCTCAGCTTCGTAGGTAATGTTTGATGAGTGGTTGGAATGAGTGAACGGAATGTGAGATCAGGACGCTCTTGCGAATACCTGACCTGATGATCACTGGAGTCGATATGCAAAGCATGATGACCATCTCAATGCAGATCAGCACTTTGTTGGTGGTGTGTGCTGCGTTGTTTTCCAGCAGCGCATTTGGGCAGATTACAACGGTGACCCTGACTCCGACTGTGCGCACTGCGTCGGAATCTCCGCTCACCCTTGGTCTGATTAGCACGATCGAGGGTGATCAAGCATCCGCACTTATGGCGCTCACTATTGAGGAGTTGATCTGGGACGAAGAGGGGTTTGATTCAGCAAATGCTTTAGGGGCCAGACCCTCACAGAATGGATGGAATCAGATCAGCGCCAAGTCATTGAGACTTCTTCTGGACCGAAGCGAAGCGATCAATGGGAGCTCGGTGATTATTCATGGTGATACTGTTGCGTTTCGCAGGATGAACAGCACTACACCAACTCCAAAGCAAGAGTCTGAGACAGAGGAAGTTGCACCGACTGCTCCGACCGGACCGACTGTTCGCAGCAGTTTGGAACGGTGGATCCGGGATCGGTACCGGACGGGGACGGATACTTTGAAGATCGATTTCCAGGAAGATGATATGGATTTCCTGTCGACATCTACTCAGGATCGTCTTGTTGAGATTCGTGAACTTTCAAAGCGTGGGCGGACTGCGGTACGGATTGTTGTTCTTGATGCGTATGAGATTTCGGCAGAGAAGGCGATCATCTTTGATGTGCAGGTGTACCGGACCGTATTGATTGCTCGCTCGCGGGTGAACCGGAATGAGATTCTTGAGGATGCGGACTTTATGAGCGAGTCTCGGTGGGTCTCTCCGGAGCATGAATCGGTGCGTGCACAGGATGCGCTGGGGATGTCGATTGTGAAAGCGATTAGTCCGGGTGAGGTGCTTGGTGATCATCATCTTGAGATGCCCATGGTTATCCGGCGGGGTGATCTGGTTTCTGCGAAGTCGATCGCGGGATCGGTGGTGGTTACGGTTCGCGGAAGAGCGAAGTCCGATGCTCGCAAGGGCGAGACTGTTGAGATCGAATCCTTGAGCGGGGAGTCCGCGTTCACAGCGCGAGCGGTGGCTCAGGGCAAGGTTTTGATTATTCAAGACCGGGTAGGACTTGGCGATCGGTCTGAGCGCCGATCGGATGGACGCCATAACTCTGCATGGAAATCGGGATTGGATTGAACACGAACGGATTGATGAACGGTGCTGAACTAATCAAGACTCGAATCGGCATACGCATCTGCAGAGATAGCCGATGGATACACACGAACTCACAAGAATAGGTCATAGGTACATGATGAATACACACTCAAAGACTGCTCGAAGTACTTGGATTTCCTGCTGCATTGCTCTGCTTGCTGCGTGTGTGCTGGCGGGGAATGCTGGTGCGCAGAGCTTGTATATCACTGAGAACTCGCCCCAAGTAGAGGGACCGAATGTGCAGACTGGACCGAGTGTGCTTTTGGAGGATGTTTCGCTGATTTATATTCCGGAGCCTGAGATTCGGACTTATCAGAAGCATGACATCATCACGATCATCATCGATGAGACTTCTTCGCAAACGAGTTCGCAGACGCTTGAAACCACGAAGGAAAGCGAGGGCACTGTGCGTGTGAATGCGATGGTCGATTTACTCCAGCTTCTTGAGCTTCGGGTTGGTCCGGGGAGACTGAACAACGAGACGATCTTTGATGCAAGCGCGGAGCGTGAGTTTACTGGCGAGGGCGATTATGCCCGTCAGGATCGGTTTAATGCGCAGATTACTGCGACGGTTGTTGAGGTTAAACCCAACGGGTCATTGGTGCTGCAGGCGAATAAGCGGATTGCGAAGGATGAAGAGATCCAGATGCTTGTGATTGCAGGGATGGCGCGGAGTGAGGATATTACTCGGCAGAACACCATCTTGTCGAGCCAGCTTGCGAACCTGACGCTGTCTGTACAGAATGAGGGTGATGTGAAGAAGGCGGCGGAGAAGGGGATCATTACCGAGTTCTTTGATCTGTTGTTTGCATTCTGATTTGAGTGATGTGACCGGTGGGTTTAAACCAAGAGTTCGCAGATCCGCTGGCAATCCCGGCGGATTTGTTTTTGGAGCATCTGGATTCCATCGAACTTGACTTGATCACGGACCCAACCGACGAGTTGGAGCGTGCAGTCCCAGTTGTATTCGGGCATATCTGGAGCGGGGGTCCAGGGGGTGCCATCGCGGTTGAGGAGGTGTGCTTCGGCGCGGCGCTGGATGCCTTGGACGGTTGGTCTTGATCCGACATTGATGGCGGCTTGGATTCGATGGTTGTCAAAGGTTGCAAATCCTGAGTAAACCCCGTCGGCGGGGAGCATGGATTCTGTTTTGAGATTGATTGTCGGGATGTTGATGGTGCGTCCGAGTTGTTGGCCTTGGACGACGGTCCCGGTGAGTTCGTGTGGTCTTCCGAGGAGGTAGGTGAGGTCGCGGACTCGGCCTTGGTTGATGAGCCAGCGCGCGAGGGATGAGGAGGCGGTGACTATTGATTGATCGGTGAGTGTGATTTTGACGGGGCCGAGGATTTGCGCGTTGATGCCTCGGGTATCGCAGATGTGTTTGAGTGTTTCGGGGGTACCTGATCGGCGTTTACCGAAGTGGAAATCGTGTCCTTCGACGATGAAGGACGGTTGATAGTTTTCGATGACCTCATCGAGGAAGGATTCTGGGTCTTTGGAAAGGAGCTCTGGGGTGGGGGTGAGCTCGATGACTTGGTCGGCGCCAGCGTTTAAGAGTCTGCGTTTGCGGATCTCGAAGCTTTCGATGGGCTGGGGAGCGTTGGCGGGGCTGACGATGGTCAGGGGGTGCGGATGGAAGCTCATGGCGATGACGCTTCCTTGGGGTCCGACGGATTTTCTGGCGTGATCGATGAGTTTTTGGTGACCGAGGTGGACTCCATCGAAGTTCCCGATGGTGATGGCGGTTGTGTGTTTGGGTCTGGTCGGTTCGGAGTTGGGCTGGGCGGGTGAATCGGACATGGCAAAGTGTATCGGGGAGGGTTCGGGGGATCTAGAATCGTCTGACCTGTCACCGATGTTCTTTTGCGGTGCGGGCTTCTGATTTACAAGGGAGCACTTTCTATGGCATGGTTCGGTCGCAAGACATCGGCATCTACTCCAACTGTTGACTCTTCTGCTTCGGTCGCTTCGGCGCCTGCTCCTGCGACGCGTCCTCCGGTAGCGAGTCATTCGAATCCGCAGCGCGAGGCGCGGATTGTTGAGCTTGGGAGTCAGATGCTTGATGCGGCGCGTGAGCACAAGTCGGGGTTGTTGTCTAAGCAGTTCTACCAAGACAAGATTATGGACTGGTCGATGAAGGACCATAACTTTAAGGTGCAGATGTTCCGGTTTGTTGATGCGTTCCCGGCGCTGACGACGCCGGAGATGGTGCATGATCATTTGGTTGATTACATGTCGCAGCCTGGGGTGAAGGCTCCTCCGGGGATCGATTTGGCGCTCAAGGCGGGCGGGGTGGCGAAGGGGCTTGCGGCCAAGACGATTTCGGGACAGATTACGGGGATGGCGCACAACTTTATTGCGGGGACGAATGCGGCTGATGCGCTGCCGATGCTTGGGAAGCTTTGGAAGGATGGGATCGCGTTTAGTGTTGATCTGCTTGGTGAGGCGTGTGTATCAAGTGCTGAGGCGGATGCGTATCAAGCGAAGTATCTGGATTTGGTTGAGAACTTGGTGGGGACTGCGTCGGGGTGGAAGGAGAGTGAGCGGCTTGAGCGTGATCACCTTGGGGTTGTGCCTCGGGTGAATGTGTCGATTAAGGTGTCGAGTTTGTGCGCGATGTTTAATCCGATTGCGCCTGAGTCATCGATTGCTGATTTTATGCAGCGGGCAACCCCGATCTTTGAGGCGGCGAATCGCAATGGGGTGCTGGTGAACTTTGATATGGAGCAGTATGAGCTTAAGGATCTCACGCTTGATGCGTTTATGCAGTCGTGCGAGCAGACGGAGTTCATTCCTGGGATTGCGATGCAGGCGTATCTGAAGTCTGGGGTTGAGGATGCTCGTCGGATTAGTGAGTGGGCGAAGCGGACTGGTAAGGTTGTGACGGTTCGTCTTGTGAAGGGTGCGTACTGGGACTTTGAGACGATTCATGCGGAGCAAGAGGGGTGGCCTTGTCCGGTGTGGCATGAGAAGTGGCAGACGGACCAGTGCTTTGAGGACATGGTTGAGGTGTTCCTTGATCACTGTCCGACCAAGGAAGGCGAGGGGGGCATTAAGTTGGCGCTTGGATCGCATAATGTGCGGTCGATCGCGGCGGCTCTTGAGGGGCTTGACCGGAGGGGGCTTGCTCGCGAGGCGATCGAGCTTCAGATGCTTCACGGGATGGCGGATCAGCTCAAGCATGCGGCGGCGGACATGGGGCTTCGGGTGCGGGAGTATGTTCCGGTCGGGGAGATGATTCCGGGGATGGCGTATCTGGTGCGCCGGCTTTTAGAGAACACGAGTAATGAATCCTGGCTCAAGGCTGGGTTTATGGACAACGCGGACACGGGTGTGCTTCTTGCGGACCCGGCGTCATTGAGCGGCTCGCATTTGAAGCAGGATCTGGTTGAGATCGCGGCGGAGCGGCATGAGTTGTCATTGAGTGATCCACGGGTTGGTGATGGGAAGCCATTTTATACCGAACCGATGCGGGACTTTGCGGAGGATGACCAGCGGCTTGCGTTTGCTCAAGCGGTTGAGGGGGCGCGGGTTCCTGGGGTGCTCAATGATCGGACACCGGAGCAGGCGTCGGCGATGATTGATCAGGCGCACGCAGCATTCCCGGCGTGGATGGACTTTGATCCGTATTTGCGATCCAAGGTGCTGACGCTGACGGCGCAGATGATGCGTGATCGTCGTGATGAGCTTGCGGGGATTATGTGCAAGGAAGCTCGCAAGGCGTGGCGCGAAGCGGATGCGGATGTGTGTGAAGCGATTGACTTCTTGGAGTACTACGCGCGGATGGCGCCCTCACTTTCTGAGCGGTCACGGCTCGGGAAGTTTATTGGGGAGCTTGATGAGCTGTGGTATCAGCCTAAGGGTGTGGCGGCGGTGATCTCTCCGTGGAACTTCCCGCTTGCTATATGTTGCGGGATGACATCGGCGGCGCTGGTGACCGGGAATACGGTGATCGTGAAACCTGCGGAGCAGACGCCTGGTGTGGCGAAGGTGATGTTTGACATGTTGTCCGAGGCGCTCAAGCAGGTTGGGGCTCCTGAGGGGGTGCTGCAGTTTTGTCCAGCGCCTGGTGAGACGACGGGCGCTTCGATCGTGCGTGATCCGAGGGTGAATGTGATCGCGTTTACTGGTTCCAAAGCGGTCGGGCTGAACATTATTGAAGCGGCGGGCGTGACGGGCGAAGAGCAGATGCATGTCAAGCGTGTTGTGTGCGAGATGGGCGGGAAGAATGCGGTGATTGTCGATGCGAGCGCGGATCTGGATGAGGCGGTGCTTGGTGTTCGGTATTCTGCGTTTGGGTTCCAGGGGCAGAAATGTTCTGCGTGCTCGCGGTGTATTGTGGTTGATCCTGAAGGCCCGGACGGTCAGCGGATGAAGCTGTTTTTAGAGCGGCTTGGTGAATCAACGAAGACGCTTGTGCTTGGGGAGGCGACGGATCCGAACTCGGATGTGTCTCCGGTGATTGACGGGGAGGCGGCGGCCAATATCAATCGGTTTATTGAGTCGGCGCGGGCTGAGGGGCTTCATGAGCTTGTGGGGGCGAAGGACTTCCCGGATACGGGGATTGATGACTTGATTGCGCCGCATGTGTTTACGGGCGTGAGTGAATCGAGCACGATTTACAGGCAAGAGATTTTTGGTCCGGTGCTTGCGGTGATTCACGCGAAGGACTTTGATGAGGCGTTGCGTCTTGCCAATGAACATGCGTACTAGCTGACCGGTGGTGTGTTTACCCGCAAGCCCACGCATATTGATCGCGCCAAGCGCGAGTTCCGGGTTGGGAACTTGTATGTGAACCGGGGGTGCACAGGAGCGCTTGTGGGAAGGCAGCCCTTTGGCGGGTTTGGGATGTCGGGGATCGGATCCAAAGCGGGCGGTCCGGATTACTTGATGCAGTTTGTGGATCCGCGTGCGTGCAGCGAGAATACGATGCGTCGTGGGTTTGCTCCGGAGCTTTGAGGCTTAGTAGATGCATGCAGGTCCGATAGGGCTGAGTGTTAGTGAATCGAGTATTGGGTTGCTCTGGTGGGTAGTGTTTTGCATACTTAGGTATGCGAGTACTCCCCAGCCAGCAGCGACGCAGCGGATTTACGCTTGTTGAGATTTTGATTGTTGTGGTGATCCTTGGGATCATGGCGGCGATTGTCGCGCCGCAGTTTGCGGGGACGACTCAGGATGCGCAGATCGGGGCGTTTATTTCGAGCATCAAGACTTATGCGGATGCGTCAGAATATTACAGTGCGCGAGAGGGGCAGTACCCGGCTGATGGCAGTTCGGGGGCGGTTCCTGCGGGGTTTGAAGCGTATATTGATGAGGATGAGTGGACTGCGGGAACACCGATGGGCGGGGTGTGGGATACGGAGTTCAATGACTCTGGGGTGACGGCGGCGGTCGGGGTGCACTTTAATGGTGGGGATAGTCCCGGGGATGCGGTGATGGTGCTTGTTGATGAGCGGTTTGATAATGGTGATCTTGCGACAGGCTCGTTTCAGAAGCTTGGCGCTGATCGGTATTACTATGTTGTGGCTCGTTGAGGTGGGTTGTTAGAGTGCGGCGAGACGCTCGGCGGTTTGCTGCTCGATGAGGGCGTCGAAGATGGGGTCGAGCTCGGCGTTGTCCATGATGAGGTTTTTGTTGAATTTTTCGCTCAGGCGCTGATCGGCGACGATGTTGTCTTGGTAGCGGTAGACGCGGATTTTTTCGGAGCGCTGGGCGGTGCCGATTTGGGCTCGTCTTGATTCATCACGCTCGGCGTGGAGTTTGGCTTGTTCGATTTCGTGGACGCGGGCCATGAGGAGGCGGCGGGCTTTGTCGCGGTTTTGGGCTTGTGATTTGGATTCTTGCATCCGGACTTCGACTCCGGTGGGTTTGTGGAGGAGCTGGACGGCGGTGGCGACTTTGTTGACATTTTGGCCGCCTGGGCCTTGGGCGGTGGTGATGTGTTCGTCGACATCGTTTGCCCAGTCGATGTTGACTTCGACTTCTTCGGGTTCTGGCAGTACGGCGACGGTGCAGGTGCTGGTGTGGACGCGGCCTTGGGTTTCGGTGGCGGGGACGCGCTTGACGGAGTGGACGCCTGACTCGAAGGAGAGGCATTGCCAGACGCCTTCGCCTTTGAAGTTGAGGACGGCGTGGCGGATGCCCCCCACTGATGCGTCGGCGTCGAGGGACATTTCTTCTGCGGTCCAGCCTCGGCTTGATGCGTAGCGGGTGTAGACCTCTAAAAGATCGCGGGCCCAGAGTCCGGCTTCGTCGCCTCCGGTGCCTGCGCGGATTTCGAGGATGACTGAGCCGACGGCGAGGTCGTCGGTGGTGACGAGGGTGGATTTGATTGTTTCGAGTTGCTGGGTTGCGGAGGCTTCGATTGCGGGGAGTTCGTCTTTGGCCATTTCGGCGAGTTCGGGGTCGTCGCTGGTGAGGGCTTCGCGGAGTTCGTTGGCTTCGGTGAGGAGGGATTGGTAGTGTTGGTAGCCTTGGGCGACGGGGGCGAGGGCGGCTTTTTTGATGGAGAGGGTGCGGACCTGGGTGTGGTCGGCGAGGACTTCGGGGGATTCGAGCTGCGAGGATAGCTGCTCGTACTGGGACGAGAGTTCGTTGAGTTTGGATAGGAGGCTGTCGTCGGTGCTCATTGAGCAAGGATACGCGGCTGGTTTGATGAAGACATGGTTTACCGAAGACGGTCAAACCATGGCACCCAGACGATCTTTATTACCCTGAGCAGCAGGAAGTTGATCCGCCGCAGCAGGAGGATGGACCGCCTTGGCGTGGTTGCCAGTCGGCGTTGCCGTTTTGGAGGAGGTCCATGAGTGGCCAGACTGCGCAGAAGTCGTCGCCTGGTCCGAAGGGGGTGTGTCCGGTGCGGACGATTGTGCCGTCGGATTGTTTGTGGAATGCGGAGACGCCTGGGAGGGTGCCTTGATCGGATTTGTAGCCCATTGCTTCTGCGAATCTTGAGTCTTTTCCGGAGACGCAGGGGTAGTTCCAGCCTCGTTCTTTGGCGAAGTCGGCGACTGTTTGCGGGTCATCGTTGGAGCAGAGCGCCAGGGCGCAGCGTTCTTGGAGGTGGCTCGCGTACCCGATGAAGCCGTCGGCCCAGAGGGAGCAGTAGTTGCAGTGCTTGCCCATGTTGTGGATGACGAGGAGTTCGGTTTTGTCTCCGAAGAGTTGGGAGAGGTTGACCGTGGAGCCGTCGGTGTTTTTGAGTTGCCAGTCTTCGACTGGTTCGTTTGGGAGGTCTTTGATGGCTTGGTAGTACTTGGCTTTGGCTTCCATGAGTTGCAGGCCGAGTTGTTGGATGTCTTCGGTTGTGGTGGTCATGGGATGCTCCTGTGTGATTGTGTAAAGGGAAAACGGGCTGGAAGCCCGTTCTACTGATGGCGGTTATGCCATTCTGATCCATTTGATGAGTGTGCGGAAGTTTGGTGGCTTGCCGTACATGAGGAGACCGACGCGGAAGACCTTGGCGGCGAACCAGAGGAAGCCGACGACTGCGATCATGTTGATCAGGATCACGAGTGCGATTTGCCATGATGGGGGCGGATCGGTGGATGAGACGCGCATGATCATGATGAATGGGGAGATGGGCGGGATGAAGCTGGTGACGGTGGAGAGCGTTGAGTTTGGTGCTCTGACTACTGGCATGAAGAAGAAGTATGGGATCATCATGATGAGCATGACCGGGGTCATGAGCGACTGGGCTTCGCGCATGTCATTGACTGCGGAACCGATTGCGGCCATCAATGATGCGAGCATGAAGTAGGCGAGGAGGAAGAAGACAAAGAAGAGAATAATGGTCGATCCTGAAATCATGTCTAAGCGATTGAACGCGATCAGCGCGATGATTCCGAGTGAGTTGTAGACTACCAACAGGGAGAGCCCCACTCCCATTTGTCCAACGATCTTCCCGGTCATGAGTTCCATAGGAGAACAGGCGGAAAGAAGGACCTCGACAACCCGGTTGGACTTTTCTTCGATCGTGGTGGTGAGCAGGTATTGTCCACCCGTCATGGTGGCGATGATGAGAAGGACGAGTGAGACCACTGGGATGAGGAAGGTTGCGATTCCGGAGGATTCGTTGCGTTCGCCTTCTTCGGTGATTTCTTTGCTTTCTCTAGCTTGGACTGAAGCGATTTCTGAGATCTGATTTCGGTCTAGACCGGCGTTTTCGTATCGGCGTTCTCTGATGGACCAGCGGACACCGGACTCGATTTCACCAACGGTTTCTTCGTTGAGTTTGGGACGGAAGAAGGCTTGGAATGACCCGTAGCCCTCGGCGTCGACTGCTTTGCTTGCGGAGTCTGGATCGATTTCTACAAGAGCGAGGATTTTGCTCATCGGGTCTTGGAGCTCATCGGCAGTGGTGAGCTGACCACGAATTTCTGCTTTGATTTCATCGAGATCCGCAGTGGGCGCGGTTTGTACGATGTTGAACTCGGGTGTTTTGATGAAGCTCATCGCGTTGTCGATCTGATCTCCGGTTGCTTGGCCCATGAGGCCTTTGCCGAAATCGGCAGCGCGCTTTGCCCGCTCTTCCCACCTGGCTCGGACTTCATCTGGAGAGAGCCTGGTGTTGAGATCTTCGAAGACTTCTCCGGAGCGATCGAGTACATATATAGTGCCCTTGTCTGCGGGGGGCTGAGCAGAGGCGGAGAGGATCGCGATGAGCGGGATGAGGGCGGCCATGAGTGCGGGGACGACGAGTGCTCCGATGATGAAGCCTTTGGTCATTGCGGTTGACGCGAACTCTCGTCCGGCGACTCTGAATATCTTGGCAAACTTCATGATGTTTGCTCCTCATCGTTTTTGGATCCAGCGAGCAGCTGGGCGCGGAGTTGTTCTTGATCGTCTGATTGGGCGCCCCCTGTGACGATTTCGATGAAAACATCTTCGAGGGTTGGGCGTTTAATCTCGATGCTTGAGACTTGGATGTGTGAGAGGATGCTTTGCATTGCTTGCTGTTGATCGACGGATTCAGCAACTTTGACTTCGTAGATGCCTTCGTGGCGGTGGACGCTTGCGATCCCTGGGACTGCGGAGATGGCATTGGCTTGATCGCTTGGATCAATGGTGTCGACATGGATAGCGTGGGGATCGAAGCGTGTGCGGATGGTGTCGAGGGTGTCGTCGAGGACTTTTTTACCTTCGTGGATCATGACGATGTGCTCGCAGATTTGTTCTGCTTGTTGCATGACATGGGTGGAGAAGATGACGGTTTTGCCTTTGGTGTGTTGATCTTCTATGAGATCGCGGAGGAGGCGCATGTTGACGGGGTCGAGACCTGAGAATGGTTCGTCGAGGATGATGAGGTCTGGGTCGTGGAGGACCGAGGCGATGAACTGGACTTTTTGCTGCATGCCCTTTGAGAGTTCTTCGCATTTTTTCTTGGCAACATCTCCGAGTTCTACGCGCTCGAGCCAGTCTTGGACCTTTGGCCGGAGTCCTTGCGCGTCGAGGCCTTTGAGTCGGCCCATGTGCATGAGGAAGGAGGCGACCTTCATTTTTTTGTAGACGCCTCGTTCTTCGGGGAGGTATCCGATGCGGTCTTTGGATTCGACTGCGGATTTCTTTCCGAGGACGCTGAGCTCTCCCGAGTCGGGGAAGAGGATGGACATGATCATTCGGATGGTTGTGGTTTTCCCGGCGCCGTTTGGTCCGATGAAGCCGTAGATGGATCCCATTGGGATGTTGAGATCGATCCCTTCGACGGCGACTTTTGGCCCGAATGCTTTGCGGACCTTGTTCATTTGAATTGCATCACTCACGCGGAATTCCCCTACGAGTAGAACCTTGTTCAATCGATCGGCTTGTATGGGCCTGCTGACGAACCATAGTACGCGTGTATACCGGTGATCGCGCGGGATGTTTCAGTTGGGGTGATGAACCGGTGAATATCGGTTTTTTAGGTTATTTATCGATTTGCGAGTCGATGAATCCGCCCAGTTTGCGTGAGCGGACTGGGTGCTGGAGTTTGCGGATTGCTTTGGCTTCGACTTGGCGAACGCGTTCGCGGGTGACTTTGAAGATTCGGCCGACTTCTTCGAGTGTGTAGGTGTAGCCGTCGCCGATGCCGTAGCGGAGTTTGATGATTTCGCGTTCACGGTAGGAGAGGGTTTTGAGGACGAGCTCGATGCGGTTTTTGAGGGCGTCTTGTCCTGCGGTTTGGTCTGGGGTGCGTTGGTTGGTGTCTTCGAGGAAATCTCCGAAGTTTGAGTCTTCGGATTCTCCGACGGGGCGGTCGAGGGAGACGGGGTGCATGGAGATGCTGAGCACGCGCGCGACTTCTGCGGGTGTCATCTTTGCTTGCTCAGCGAGTTCTTGCGGGGAGGGGTCGACACCTGTGCGCTGCTTGATTTCTTTTTGGATGTTGCGCAGGCGGGTCATGGTCTCGATCATGTGGACCGGGATACGGATGGTGCGGGCGTGGTCTGCGATTGAGCGGGTGATTGCTTGGCGGATCCACCAGGTGGCGTAGGTGCTGAACTTGTAGCCTCGCTTGTATTCGAACTTATCGACGGCGCGCATGAGTCCGGTGTTGCCTTCTTGGATGACATCGAGGAAACCGAGCCCGCGGTTGCGGTATTTTTTGGCGATGGAGACGACGAGACGGAGGTTGCCTCCTGAGAGGTCGCGTTTGGCTTGTTCGTATTCCCAGAAGACGGTGGAGATGGAGTTGATGCGGGCGATGAGGTCTTTGGGATCTTCGAGGACGAGGGCGCGGAGTCCGTCGAGTTCCATGCGCATGACTTCGAGGTCTTCTGCGTCGTATTTTTTGGGATACTTGGCGGCTTCGAGCATTTCGCCTTGGAGGGTTTCCATTTTTTCGGAGATGGATTTGATCTTGCGCATCAGCGGGACGATGCGTCCGGTGCGGAGGCAGAGCTCTTCGAGGAGCGCGGCCATTCGGCGGCGGCGGGTTGCGATGCGATCGACGAGGACCTTGGCTTTTTTGGTTTCGTGGACTCTGCCATCATCGTGGCGGAGGCCTTCGAGTTCTTCCCAGTCTTGACGGTTGAGCTGAAGGAGGGTTTCGATGGTTGGTAGGTTCGCGGGGATGCGGACGAGGATTTTTTCTTTGGCGTTCTCGTCGAGGGTGCTTGTGCGCATCGTGCGGTCAAAGGGGAGCTTGCCATCGCTTACGAGTTTGAGCGTCTCTACTGCTTGGACGATGATGTAGTCGCATTCGAGGCACCGGCGACGGAAGATCATCCGGGTCGTTTCGATTTTTTTAGCGAGGCGGACTTCTTCTTCGCGGGTGAGCAATGGGATGGTGCCCATCTGGGAGAGGTACATGCGCACCGGGTCGTCCATCCGGCGGTCGGCCTCTGCGTTGATGGCTTCGTCGAGGTCGCGCTGAACAACGCGGTCGTTCATTCCCCGGGCTTCGTCGACATCTTTTTTGGCTTGTTTGAGATCGTCTGCATCGAGTTCGATGGTTCCCGAGAAATGCGGGGCGTTGATTCGGACGCGTTGAGATTCCTTTGTGCCAAGATGTTCGCCTCCAGGGACGGACATGGCGCGGAACTCGTTGTCGAGGTACTGGATGCTTTCGAGGGTGCGGGCATCTCCGGATCGTCTGGCGCGGAAGACGCGACCACGGAACTCCATTTCGTCGACGAGCTCGATGCCTGCTTCGTCGATCATTGCAAGGATGGAGTGGATCGCGACGGAGTCGACCATTTCATCTGGGAGGACATTGTTGAGCTCTTCGAAACTGAGCCATTTCCGCGTGCGACCGGATTCGATCAGTGCGGTGATGGATGGATGAGTGATCCCGATCATACAGCTCCTTCGTATTCAAACAACCCGCGATGGTAGCACTCATGATGATGCGGATCATGCATCGTGATCCCGAATCCGGTTTCGCCCCTCAGCTATGCGTCTCCGGAGGATAATCGTCCACGCATGGTTCCGTATTTATCGCGCATGGTACGCTGCTGGTTCGCGAAAGCTCTGAGTTTGTCCAGTTCGTCGACATCGTTTGAGGTCTCGTCGGTTGGGGTGTGGTGTGGTGATTGTATTTCGCTGAGAGTAATTTGCCTGATGCATTCTCTGAGCATTCTTTCGAGTCTTTCTTTGGAGCCTTCGCTTTGCTGCTCAACAGTTCTGGAGAGCATGGTGGCTCGACCAACTGGATCGAAGCTTTGGCTTTGTGGGTTGTATTCTTCTTCTGGGTGCGGGGTCTGCTCAGAGAGTGATTCAGCGAGCTCCTGTAGCACAGGATGTAGACCTGTCCCTGAACCGTTGGCAACGCTTTCGTGGAGGGCTTGGGCGACAGCGGCGGATGATTGTGATTTGAAGCTTGTGGTCATGAGGAGATCGCGTTCATCGGAGCCCATCGTGAGCCAAAGTTTTTCGTCACTGAGCAGGCATCCAAGGAGGAGCTCGCGTGCGGTGAGCGGCTGGTCGGGCTCTTCTTGCATAGACGGCGCTTGCTCGATGGATGCGGGTACGCGCCGGCCAAGTCGCATTGAGGCTTTGACAACCGCTTCAGAGACTCCCGCGGCCCCTGCGATTTGACGGACCATGAGCTGGCGGCGCATTGGGCTGAGTTTTTCGATGCCAAGATCGAGGAGTGTGCGGATTTCCTCTTCGATTCGCTGGGTGACTCTTGCAGCACCAGCGCCGGCAAGCTCGGCGCGGAGTCGGTCGAAGCGCCATTTGAGGAGATCAACGGCGCCTTCGATGGCGCGGTCGAATGTCTCGGCGCCGTTTGGTTCTCTGAGCAGTTCGTCGGGGTCCTTCGCATCTGTGTATCCTGCGAGGGCGGCGATTTTGATATCGATGGTTTCGCTGAAGAGGACTTCGATCGCGCGATCCGCAGCGCGTTGGCCCGCTTCGTCTCCATCGAAGAGGAGGACGACGGTGTCGCAGAGTCTGCGGAGGATGGTTGCGTGTCCTTTGGTGAGCGCGGTTCCCAGGGTTGCTACGACATGTTCTACGCCGTGTTGATGGCATGCGATGACATCGGTGTATCCTTCAACGATGACGGCGACGCGTTTGCGTTTGATGGCGCGCTGCGCGTGGTTGAGGCCGTAGAGGGTTTTGGATTTGTTGAAGACGAGTGTTTCGGGGCTGTTGAGGTATTTGGGTTCGTCTTCTTCGTTGATCTTTCGGCCACCAAATGCGATGACTCTGCCGATTTGGTCGCAGATGGGGAAGATGAGACGGTTTCGGAGTGCGTCGTATTGACCGCCTTGGTCTCTTGTTTTGAGGAGTCCTGCGCCGGTGAATGCGTCGGGGTTGTATTTTTGGCTCTCGATGGTGATGAGCAATCCATCCCAGCGGTCGGCGCTGGCACCGAGTCCGAAGCGTTCGACCATGTCATCGCTGATTCCTCGTTTGGTGATGAGGTCGCGGGCGATTTGGCCGTGCTCTGGATGGGAGAGGATTGTCTTGAAGTATGCTTGGGCTTGTTCGTTGGCGAGGAGGATGTCTTTTTTATTGGTTCCAGCGGGGTACTGGTCTTGCTGATCACCATTGGTTCCTTCTGCGCGAGATGGTTTGAATGGGGTGAGCTCGATGTTTGAACGCTCGGCGAGGTAGGTGAGGCCTTCGCGGAAATCCATGGAGTGGTAGCGCTGAACGAAGGTGAAGACATCACCACCGGCTCCGCATGCGAAGCAGTGGAAGATCTGCTTTGCAGGGACCACGCACATGGACGGGGAGCGGTCATCGTGGAAGGGGCAGAGGCAGACATACTCTCGCCCTTTGGGTTTGAGGGTGATGCTTTCACCGATGACTGTGACGATGTCGGACGCGTCGCGGACGCGCTGAACATCGTCGTTGGGTTGTGCGAATCCTTTGCTCACGCGTGTGTTCTCTTGTTCGCATGCTTGGAAGCGGGGCGATGGGCGATCCATATTTGTATGGGTTCAGGATTGTATTCAGTCGAAGATGCGGAGTTCTTTGCGAGATGAGTGGCCATTTTAGTCTTTGCAGTAAACGGGGGTTTAACAAGGTCTGGGCTGTGGATCGGGGATCTGGCTGGATATGTAATGAATTTTCTTTTGATTCTTGAAGATGGCTGTTGCGTGAATCTCCATCTGTTGGGATTGATGCTCGTATTGTCTGATTGGGTATTGATGGATTGCGGGGATGCTCGTGCTGGACATACCCTCTGTTTTTACTTTGCATATGAGGCGGATCAACAATGCTTATTCTGTTTGATATTGACATGACGCTGCTCAAGGCGAGTCATGTTGGGATTGATTGCCTCAAGGGTGCGGGGAGAACGCATTTTGGTACTGAGTTTTCGATCGAAGGAATCCGGTTTGGGGGGGGGCTGGATCCGGTGATTATTTCGCAGATACTTGTGCTGAATCACATTGAACCAACTGATGAGCATATTCAGCTTGTGCGCGCGACTTATGCATCGCAGCTTGAGCAGATTGCAAGTGAGCGAACAGTTGCTGAGCCGCTTGCGGGGGCGCATGATCTGGTGAACGCGACTTTGGCGCATGAAACGAAACCAACGCTTGGATTGTTGACCGGGAACTACCAAGAGACGGGGACCGTTAAGGTTCGGTCTGCGGGGTTTGATCCTGCGTTGTTTACAATCAATGCGTGGGGAGATTCGTCTGCGCATGCATCGCCTAAACGCTCGCATCTGCCACCAGTGGCGATTCGGAATTACCACCAGACTGTTTGCGATCAGCTTCAGCCAGAATCGGTTATCATTATCGGGGATACTGAGCATGATGTGGCGTGCGCGAAGGAGAATGGTTGCCGGTCTCTTGCGGTGGCGACTGGGTATGTGACACGGCAGCAGCTTGAGCATGCTGGTGCTGATTTAGTGCTAGATGACCTTACTCAAACCAACGAGATTATGCGATGGATGATGAACCCAGCGGGAAACTAAGTGGCAAAATAAGTACCAAAATAAGTGACAAGATACGCCCCACTGCTGGCGGTCAGCGGTTTGGTGCGATTGATACGCTTCGTGGGTTTGCGCTCCTTGGCATTCTTGCTCCCAATATTGTTGCGTTTAGTTGGCCCATGAATGCGATGACTGATCCCAATGTCATGGGTGATACACCGGAGAATCATCTCGGGCACACGATCACATCGACTGCGTTTCTGGGCAAGTTTATGTTCTTGTTCGCGATGTTGTTCGGATCGGGCGTGGTGATGTATGCGCGGAAGTATGACGAGCAACCGGGTATTGCGTTGTGCGCTCGGTGCGGGTATCCGCTTGTTGGGCTGGCTGAGGATGCTTCGTGCCCGGAGTGCAACTGCGCTCAGCGTCGACTCAAAAAACCCAAGCTGACCGATGGTGCGGGGCTTTGGTATCTGCGATGCGGGATCTTGCTGGTGTTTGGCTTGCTTCATGCGTATGGATTGTGGTTTGGCGATATTTTGACTTTCTATGCTGTTACGGGGCTGACGCTGCTTTGGTGGGTCAGGCGATTGAATCCCAAGCTGTTGTTCTTTGGTGGTCTTGCGGTGTATTACCTTGGGAGTTTGTTGATGGTGGGTGTTTCGTATTTTGGGTACACGGCCTTAGTGCGAGGCAATATCGATGCCTCCGATCTGGGCGCGGACCCGATGTCGGAGATCGCGGGGTATACGGGGACCTACTGGGATGCGTTTAGGACCAGGTTCTTTGCGGTGCTCATGATGCAGTTGTTTATTGGGGTGTTCTTCCAGCCGCTTTTGCTTGGGATTATGTGTATGGGGATTGGGCTGACGCGGATGAAAATTATGACCGGCGAGCGGCCGTTGAGGTTTTATGTGATCTGGGGGATTAGTCTGTTTAGTCTTGGAATTCCGATGACCGCGATAGGGAACATACTTGTGTACAAGGAGTTCAGCTTGCTCCCAGGGTTTATGTGGCAAGCGTTTGCACAACCTCTTGGGGTGCCTCTTGCTCTTGGGTATGGGGCGCTGGTGATTGCTCTTGCGAAGTCTGGGGCGGTTAAGTTCATTACGGACCCGCTTGCTGCGGTTGGGCGGATGGCGCTTTCGAACTATTTTCTCCACACGATTGTGTGCACAACTTTCTTTTATGGGTATGGGTTTGGGTACTTTGCTCAGATTGAATATCCGTATCTTTGGTTGGTGGTCGGGTGTGTGTGGATGATGAATATCGTCTTCTCGCTGCTGTGGTTACGCTCGTTTACCATGGGTCCCTTTGAGTGGATCTGGAGGGTGATGACTTATCGACAAGTCGTCCCTATCCGACGGCGTGGGTAGATCCGTGTTTTGGGTTGAGCGAGAAGGTTGAGCGTGAAATAGATCTTTGATTGCCTGCATAATTGTTGATGATCCGCTACAATTCATTTGGATGAACTCATGTGCATAGAGGAATATGCGATCGGCATGGGTGACATGAGCTGATCATGTTGCGTCAATACCAAGTCACACGGCAGGAGGCCTTTGATGTCCAACTCATACCGAGCGCTTTGTTCTGATTTTTATATCAATGCAAAGCTCAATGTGCGGATGGAGCTTCCGACGAACCGTGAGCCAGTGTTGGACTTGTTTGAGCGGTGCAGGCGGTCGTTTCCTGCGATGAATGCGTTCCGGAAGTACAAGGATGAGCTGGCGCTTGAATCCGCAGCCAATGCGACCCCCCACCGGTGGATGGCGATCCGGTCATCGTCGGTGCGGACGGGTGTGGTGAATCCATCGAATGAAGAAGAGATGTACTCGATCCACCGGACCGCGGCGGAGGTTTCGCCTTATTACTTGTCGATCTCACCTCTTGATCTTGAGTACATCGAGCTTTTGTATGGGTTTGATCTGGCGGCCAAAGCGAATCATGATGAGATTACGGCAAGCGCCTTGTTGAGCGGATCGCCTCTTGCGGCGCTTCTTGAGAACGATGAGATCAAGATTAATGATTGCCAGCCTTTGCTTGGGATGAACTTGATCAACGAAGATGGGCTCGAGGCTCACTTTGAGATCAAGACTCGATCTGGGAATAAGAGCACACCTGCGGGAAATGATCCGATTTCGGTGTATCTGACCTTGCGTAAGTACGATCCGGTGACTGATTTGAATGATCTGACCGGTCAGCTTGATGAGCTTATTGAGCGGGGACAGGATTTGGTTGATCAGTATGCGGTTCCCAATCTGTTGATTCCGTTGCGGGAAGAGATTGGGCTGCGGTCGTACTAGAATGGTTCGAGCTTGACTATGGCCAATTTTACACTTGCACAAACCGGTTCATCCGCATCGAGCGTTTTGCTTTGGGTGCTGATCTTGATTGTGCTGCTGGTCGCGGGCGGTTTTGTGATTATGCATCTTCGCAGACGGCTGCTTGGTCATCATGATTCTTTTGGATCCAGTTCGAGTGAACTCCTGGAACATATTCGTCAGCTCAAGGAATCTGGCGAGATCGGCGAGGATGAGTTCACGCGTGCTCGCACATCGATTTTGGGTCAGGTACAGGATGATCTGGATGCGAAGCGGGAAGCGAATCGGGATGCGAAGGGCGGGCCATCCGCTCAAGAGGGCGCTGACGGGCTTGGCTGATTTGTTGGGTTGGCTTGATGGGTTGGCTTGATGGGTTGGCTTGATGGGTTGGCTTGATGAACTGATTGGGGGCTGAGCGATTGATTCAGCGAAGGGTTCATTTCGCGGCTCGTATTTTGAATGGGCCATTTGTGCCGATGGGGAGGGTTGTGCGGGATGGAGCTTTGGTGTTGTCTTTGATTGATGATGGTTTGAAGTGGTGCGATGGGACTGAGAGGGCTAGGGTTTTCGGTCGCTGAACTTGTCGCGCAATTTACGCGTATATTGAGCGAGAATGCCCTTAGAATCGGGTTTAGCCACCACCCCGATCTATCCGATATTAGTGGAACCTGCGTTTGTTTACCAGGCACCCACAAAAGAGGTTTATATGTCACATAGCAATGAAATGCACCCTTCTTCATCACACACACCTCCCGAGCCCAGTCCCCAGCCTTATGCCCAACCGGTGAACTCGATGGGATCTGATTCAAGTGGATCCGATTCAGGGTCTGGTTCTGGCGACGGTCCTTCAGACGGAGGCGGCGGTGCAGGCGGCGGATCAGGATCTGGCGACGGGGGCAATGGCGGGTTCCGCGGCCGGAAGGTAACAACCTGTTCGTTCTGCGGGAAGACTTCCCGCGAGGTTGGTCCGATGGTTGAAGGCCCGGGCGAGGTCTATGTCTGTAACAACTGTGTTGAGCTTTGCCAGAATATCTTTAAGCAAGAGCGCCGGCGCGTTTCATCAATCTCTGCTCAGCTCTCGGAGATCCCATCACCACGCGAGATCGTGGAGTTTATGGATCAGTATGTGATCGGTCAGCAGATCGCGAAGCGTTCGCTTTCGGTTGCGGTTCATAATCACTACAAGCGATTGATGCACCACGAGTCAGAGCACTCAGATAACATCGAGCTTGATAAGTCCAACATCTTGCTCATCGGTCCGACCGGTTCGGGTAAGACGCTTTTGGCCAAGACCATGGCGCGGATGCTTAAGGTACCGTTTGCGATTGGCGATGCGACTACGCTCACCGAAGCGGGGTATGTTGGCGAGGATGTCGAGAACCTGCTGCTCAAGCTTTTGCAGAACGCGGACTTTGATGTTGAAGCTGCTCAGCGTGGCATTATTTACATCGATGAAATCGACAAGGTCGGGAAGACCTCAAGCAATGTCTCGATCACTCGGGATGTTTCTGGTGAAGGCGTGCAGCAATCGCTCCTGAAGATGCTTGAGGGCACGGTATCTAATGTTCCACCGCAAGGCGGACGCAAGCATCCTGAGCAGCAATACATCCAGTTTGACACCACCAATGTGTTGTTCATCTGTGGCGGCTCGTTTGTCGGGTTGACCGATATTGTTCGCAGACGACTGGGCAAGACCCGGATCGGCTTTGGCGCTGCGGCAACAGACTCGAACGACACCAAGGGTCGCCAGCACTTCACGAGTGATGATGCAGAGAAGCAATGGCTTCAGTCGCAGATTTCCAATGTTGATGTTGTTGAATACGGCGTGATTCCTGAGCTTGTCGGTCGATTGCCCGTGATTACTCCGTTGATGCCTCTGACACACGAGGCGCTTGTTCAGATTCTTACTGAACCTAAGAACGCGCTCGTCAAGCAGTTCCAGCATCTGTTCAAACTCGAAGGTGCTGAGTTGACATTTACCGAGGATGCGCTTCTTGCGATTGCTGAGAAGGCGTCCCAGCGTGCGACTGGTGCACGGGCGCTTCGCGCGGTGATGGAAGACACCATGCTTGACCTCATGTTCCACCTTCCGGACATGAACAACGAGGGCGCTCAGTATGTGATTGACGCAGCTCACATTGAGCATCCACGCTCGCTTGAAGAGCTTCGTGTTGCCAAAGCGAATACTGCGTAACTTCGGATTTCCAACCGTCGCAACGAATACATAAAGAGAACCCCGAGTGCTCGACTCGGGGTTCTTTTTTATTTAGTGATTTTTGTTCAGCGTTTTTTGTTCAGCGCTTTTGTTGATCGTTGACGGTGTTCGTTTGTGGATTGAATGGCAGCTGATTAGTTGAGCGGAGTCAGGGCGCTTGCTGACTCACCACGGACCTGCACCTGCGCCAGGGCGTAGAGGCGGACCGGCGAATCGATTAGGCCTCGAACGATTTGAGGCTTGTCTGTGACCAGGTGCATTTCGATCTCTGTGTCCCGGCTGTTGGAATCGGGCATTGCGACCTTGGGTTCTGCTTTGAGAATCAGCGGGAAGTGATCTCTGACCCAGCTGCGGACGGTTTCGAGTCGTGCCATGGGGCCTTCTTGAGCATCTCCGGTGACCAGATGGAGTGCGCCGCGGGTGTCTACGCAGATCTGCACATCAAGAGCGAAGGGGCAGCGGAGATCAATGATCTCGAGACCACCGATGAGCTTGACCAGATCTATGCGATCAAGCGATGGACGCTCGGCTTTGACTTTGGGTTCTGGATGGAACCTGAGCGAGTGGGCTTGTGTGTCTGAATTTGTGGCAGAATGAGCTGCAGACTGAGTTACTGGTTGAGTTGCCGGGTGGGCTGCTTGTTGGGTGGAGTGTTGAGTATGGATTTGCAGCTTTGGCTGGGACGGGGACAGGGGGGGGTTCTGAGAGACGGTCTGGGGTGTGGTCTGGGATGCGGTCTTGGGTGCGGTCTTGGGTGCGGTCTTGGATTCATGATCGATCAGCGATTGAACGGTCACGGTTTCTTGCTCAGCAGATGCGATCTCTGATTGGATCGCTTGCACACTTTCTGTGAGTATGCTGCTTGGATCAAATTGCACGGGCGTGTTGATTTGAGCGAGCTGATCGAGAATTCCTGTTGCGTTGTGGGTTACGCTGTCTCTGAAGATGTTGGTGGTCCCGGTCGCATCGATGCGTCCAGCGGCGTCAATGATTTCGATCGGGCGGTCAAGGAAGGCATCGACTGCTCGATTCAGCTTGGCGCTTGCATCGGAGACTTGCTGGGTTGTCGCGCCCATCACTGCGAGTCGTATGTGGGGAGCGCCGTTGGTTTCATCACTATCCCAGACGGTTGTAAGGGTTTTGATGAGCCGGTATGACGAGACCACAGCGGCTTCATCTGCACCCGTCAGGATGGTGATTTCGTCGATCTCTTGACGATCAAGCAGGTCTGGCTCTGTGGTTTCATCGACGCGAAGGATGACACGATCAGCGGTTCTGCTGACGAGTGCGAGTGCTTCCTGGAGTGAGCTGCACTCATTGGTTTGGATCCCGTCGGTTCCTGAGATGAGATCTACTGATGTTGACCCGGCTGCAGCTCGGATGAGGGCGATGACCTGTCCGCACCGGCGGGCGGTGGAGCATGCATACTGACGAACCCAGAGGGACGCACGAACGGGGAGATGGCCCAGCAGTACGGTTTCGATGATCGGCGCGGTGCTTTGATTTGGTGATTTGATTGAGGTGTGCGCTGAAGCGAGATTGATGGCGGGACCATCTTGGTTCATGGTGGCATCGATGCGGGCTTGCACTTCACCGATGAGATTCATTGGGTCCATGGAACGATCTATAGATTGATTGATAGGGTTCTCTTGAGAGCGATCTGAGAGGTCTTGGCTTTGCTGAGCGTGTGCAGAGTTCTTTGATGCTGACTGATGGATTGGCGAGTCCATCGACTGAGAGCTTGCGCGCGGAGAATCGTGTGTATCTTTATCAAGGTCTTCATTCAGTTCTTGATCAAGATCTTGTTTGAAAGGTTTGGGCGCCAGTTCGCTCTCACCGAGGAATAGATCTGCGAGCGCGTCGTATTCACCATCCTCGACTCCAGCGAGTTTGATGTAGCCGCTTGATTGATTTGACTTCGATTGATCGTCTTGATCCATGATTGAGTCTCCACTCATCTCGTCAAACATCCGGCCCACCGGATGAACGCACTTGTGTGCTTGTTAAACTTTCGTCTGTATCCCAGCGGGGACCGATGACTCGACTTGGAACACATTGTTTTGTGATCCGATTCCGTTGCGGATAGTTTCTGAGTTAAATGGATCGGTGATCCATTTTCCATCAACTACAAGTTTGTACTCGTATGCTCCTTGGGGGAGTTTGCAATGCAGTTCATAGATCCCGAGAGTTTCGTTGAGTTTGAGCGGGGTTGTTGCGGGGTTCCATGCGTTGAAACTCCCTGCGATTTGTACGCTTTGCCCGATTGTTGCTGGCTGAACAAAGAGGGCCCCACCGGTGACGGGGCGGACACCTAAGAGATGCGACACTCGGTCGATTGGGGCTGCTTGGACTGGCTCAACTACGCGGTCGTCGACGACTTCAATGGCGACGGGACGATGCGGCATCATCGATCGGCGGAGCGGGGCAGTAGGAACGGTTGCGGTGGCTACTGATTGAGTGTCTTCGTCAAGCTGTGTTTGGTTGAGTTGTGTTTGGATTTCGTGTTGATTCTCTTGGTAGAGCGTTTGATCAGATTCGTGACCACGGTTGCGTGCACGGAGCGCCATCTCTTGTGCTCTTGTGAGCTTTGGCGTGTCGGCTTTGGAGCCGTCGACGGTTTGAGCAACCAGGGAACCTGTGGTTGGGGCTCCTGATTGGGTAGATTCGATCACCGAGGCGGCAAGGTCTGAAGTGGATGATTCAGAGATGAGATCGGATTGATCTTCGAGATCTTGAGCATCGCTTTCTGGTTCGGGACGCTCGATCGCGGTGTGCTCGATCAACCATTCGCAGAGTGAGCGGTAGTCCTCAGCCCCGGTTGCTTCTGGACGGAAGCTTTCGATCGGGAGTCCGTAGCTCGCGGCTTCTTTGAGTGTCTGGTCATACCGGATGACGAGGGGAATCAAACCACTCCCGAAACGATCACGGAGATCATCGAGTAGATCGCGTGCGAGGGGTTGAGTGGGATCATGCATCGTTGCGAGCACGCGAGGATTGAGGCGGAGCCCGACCCGGCGAGCAATAGAACGCACGGTCTGTACTTGCTTCGCGGCTCCTTTGAGCGCGAAGAAGCTTGTTTCGACTGGAATGATAATTTCTCGACCTGCTGCGATTGCGTTGTATGACAACAGCCCGATTGAGGGGGAGCAATCGATTAAGCAGACATCGTACCGGCGAGGGACCTGACCTGATTCATCAGCTTGGGGACTCAATCGCGAGATTCGATCGATGACGGATCGTAAGCGGAGTTCTTTGTCGGGCTGACCCATGAGTCCGCCGTTGGTGGATTCGATCCCTGCGAGCATCATGTGGCTGGGAAGGAGATCGAGGTTCCTGCTGACATGCCAGACCATGCGATCGCGGTTGAGGTCAGCGTTTGGATCTGTCTTTAACGCGTCGTAGACGGTCAGATCTAGCTTTTCTTCGGGAACACCTAATCCTGCGGCGCAGTGAGACTGGGGGTCCATATCCACCAGGAGCGTTCGGCATCCTCTGGAGGCGAATCCTGCTGCGAGATTGATGGCGCTGGTGGTTTTTCCACATCCGCCTTTTTGGTTGATAATGACGATCGATCGCATATGAACTTGGGCCTTTCATCGGTGAACGAGCCCGATGAATATGGATATCGGAAAGCAGCTGCGTTGATCTCCAATGATCAGCTGTTTTCTTTGGTCGCCCAAAACGCCCATATTACCCAGATTTCCGTCGAATGAGAAGTTTTTTGCAATTCAGGCCCTGATCGCGTCAAATCCAGCTGCGATTGCTTCTGGACTGACTGAATCTTCGACTGTGCAATGACCTCTGCGGGTCGGGAGGATGACCCGGATCGAGTCGGCGGTTGCTTTTTTGTCGTGCGACATCCGCTCGATGAGCTCGGTGTTTGCTGGGAGCCCCTTCACTTGGATCGGGAGATGGACCGCATTGAGCATTTTAACGAGCTCATCACCGACAACTGGATCAAGATCAGCATGGGATTGGGCTGCTCGGCACGCGGCGATCATTCCGAGCCCCACCGCTTCTCCGTGATGGAGTGGTGCGAGCGCGGGGTCGGTCTGAGACGGTGAGAGGTTCGCGATGGTTTCAATCGCGTGACCGAAGGTGTGTCCGAAGTTTAAGAGCATCCTTCCCCCGGCGCGGGCGGAGGGGTCTTCGTGCTCGTCGAGGGCGACGACGCTTGCTTTGAGTGCGGTGTTGCGCTCGACGAGCTGGGTCATGATCGATGGATCATATTTGGTGATTTGCTCCATGTGCTCGCGCATCCAGTCGAGGAGTCCATCATGTCCGACTCCAGCGGAGATGCATCCGTGCTTGATGCATTCACTGATGCCTGATCGTCTTTGGCGCTCATTGAGCGAGTCCAGGGTTGCGATGTCTGCGACCACGAGTTTGGGTTGCCAGAATGCGCCGATGAGGTTTTTGAGGAGTTTAGTTGAGCTGTCTGCGTTTGGGATGGTGAGATTGAAGCCTGTTTTTCCTCCAACGGATGCATCAACCATGGAGAGCAGTGTTGTGGGACACTGGATCAGCGGGACTCCCCGGCGGTAAGTTGCTGCTACAAAACCAGCTAAATCACCGACGATTCCGCCCCCGAGACCGATCACTGGATCGACGCGGGAGTGACCGGTTGATGCGATTTGACTCAAGAGCGTTTGGTATGTTTCGATCGATTTGATGTGTTCGGTTGGACTGACTGAACTTGTCGTCACTTTGAGACCGCATGACTCTGCGACTGCGTTGAGTTGATCTACAAATGCGCGTGGTACTCCAGTGTCAACGACGATGAAGACTCGACGAGCGCCGAAGGTGTGCATTTGTTTGAGTGTGGATGCGAGTGCATCTGATCCGATCGCGCCTGAACCGATCACGATGTCATACCCGCGATCACCGAGCTCTACATGAACCGTCCGCGGGCTGCTCACGCTGAGGGGCCTTTGGATGGGGGGACGAACTCGGGCACATCAACATGGGGGGCGACGGGCCACATGCCTTCGAGGTCGTAGTGGTTGCGTGCGTTTGGTTCAAACACATGGACGACGACATCCACAAAGTCTGCGAGGAGCCAGAGTGCATCGTTGTCGTTTGAGATTTGATAGACGGAGGTGCCGAACTTCTCGCCGACGGTATCGAGATTCTCCAGAGCTGATCGCATCTGGCGGGCAGAGGTCCCGGAAGCGATCACGATAAATCCGGTGACGGGAGAGGTTTTGGTCACATCGAGGATGAGGACATCTTCGCATTTATCTCCGAGCAGGGAGGTCCCGATTGCTTGCGCAAACTCTCGTGCTTGCTGGACTTCGAGGATCCCTTGGGCGTCGGACATGGTTGTGCCGCCGCCGGTGGATTGGGTGTTTGAATCGTCGTTGGTGTGTGGTGTATCCATGGAGAGTAAGGATAGGCGATGAGACTCAAAAGACCCTGGTTGGGGTCGATGCTTGTGGTGGATCTGTATTGAGCGATTAGGACCGGAAGGAACCCGGCTCATAGGGGTCCCGGAGGACAGCCGGCTTTGCGAGCCCGGCTTTTTTGCAGACGATCCCTCCCCATCCGGTGCGGGGGCACGGAGTCAACTCATGCTCCACAGCGACCTCATAGCGAGCTAGGAACTGCGTGAGTTGTTGTAGACGAGAAGGTTGGTCTTTTGGCTGATCCGATTTGGGCGCATCAGATGCTAAGCTGCTCTCAATAAGTACCATCACAGCGCCGGGTCCGACAACTCGCACGATCTCATCGATGACTTTGAGATACCTGGATTCATCGGCGCCAGAGTCGATCCCACGGAGCACATCGACCCCGACGAGGAGATCGAAAGCATCGTCGATCTCTCCGTTGAGTGTTTCGATCCAGCCGAGCTCGAATCCGCAGTGGTCGCTGTGGTGGCGTTGGCGCGCAAAGCGGATGGATTCTCCGTCTCGATCGATCGCGACCACACCCCCTGATGGTCCTGTTGCGCGTGCGAGGATCGCAGCACCGCTTCCAGAACCGCATCCGATTTCGACGATTCGATGCCCCGGTCTGACATGTTCTTCGAACTGTCGATAGAGCACCTGACGCGGGTCATGACCTACATCGGCGTAGATTCTGCTTGCAGTATACCTGATGCGCATTGTTCGCCGGCCGTCTGTTTCGATTCTGGGAAAACGGACATCGTATTCTTTGACGCCTGGGCCGTGCTCACTGAGCGCTCGTCGGAGGGAGATTCCGGATCGTTCGCGGTAGCGGACTCCGTCGCTTGTGTGCGTGGTTCTTTTGTAGAGCCCGAGGTAGCGGATGAAACGCTTGAGCTTATAAACGACCCTGCTCCCGGATTTTCGGGCTCGGCGTTCATCTATGTTGGTGGGCACTGTGGCTGAGGGACTCATGATTTATTTATGTGCGATGTTTTTCAGAGGTGTGCTTTTTGGGGTGCAATGATGAGAAAAGAGATTGCTGAGTGAATTTCCCTCGTCCAAACTCGACTTCTTGTCCGGGTTGTCGCGCGTGGATGGGGATCCAGGGGGTGGGATCTTTTTGTGTTGATATCGTGCGGATTATGCCGGAGTGGCTGTGCTCTGATGCAGCGATCTCGGGGGTGTTGCACTGCTGGGAGAGATGGAGAAGCACAAGATGTTGACGGGGGTTGATGCGCGTGACCGCGTGGGCGCTGAGTTGGTTGCTGAGGTGCCCTGAGCCTCCCATGATTCGCTTTTTAAGGAAGGCGGGTCTGCCGGATTCTTCTTGCATTGTCGGGCAGTAGTTGGATTCGATCGCGAGGGTATCGACTCCGCGCATGTGTTCGATTAATCCGGGAGTGACCCTGCCGCAGTCGGTTGCAAATCCGAGATGGGCAGTGGGTTTATCTGGGTGATTGATGACGAATCGAAAGCACGCAACTCCGAGCGAGTCATGGGCGAGCATTTCGGTGTGCATGCGTACATTGGTGCTGAGCATGCAGTCGTTGTCGAATGGTTCTGCGTGGGTCTCGAGGAGCCCCATCCGTTCGGCGCGACCCATATGCGTGCGATGGATGCGGAGTTTGGCGCGGAATGACCCGGGCCGCATCGCGCGAGTCCACCCGGCGTAGCAATGATCTGTGTCCAGGTGTGTGAACACGATTTCATCGACTTCGTCGGGGCGAATTCCTCGCGCGTCGAGTAGCTTTCGGGTGCGCGTTGGGCTCAGACCCGCATCGATCAGGTAGACGCGGCGCGGGGTCTCAGGTGTTGATGGGACGACTAGCACAGAACAGTTCCCGCGTGAACCGGATGCAAGTACGCACAAAGCGGCGCTGGCTCCATCGAGGGTATATCGGGTTGAAGACTGAGTAGTACCTTCTTCTCGCTGATCACCAGTTTGTAAAGGGAGCCCGGTCATATTTGAGCGTTGATGGGTGTGACGTCTGATGCACGAGTGACTTTGCGACCACCAAATGGGCAGATTGGCC
Source organism: Phycisphaerales bacterium (assembly GCA_045105315.1). Lineage (GTDB taxonomy): Bacteria > Planctomycetota > Phycisphaerae > Phycisphaerales > UBA1924 > UBA1924. Next base: position 29,685 of record JBGCDI010000014.1, read on the forward strand.
TTTTGGAACTGATGACAAAATCGTATATTTCGCGGACCGCGTTGGAAGTCTCTGCACGCTCAGCGAGCATCGCGCGGAGTTCTTGTTGTGGCGGATTTTTGCGGAAGACTTCTGAGAAGGCGCTGCGAACTGCTGCGATTTCGTCTTTGCTCATGCCTGATCTGCGCATGCCTACGAGGTTAAGTCCGACGACATTGTTGCGTTCGATTGCGGTGAAGTATGGGGGGAGGTCGTTGGTGAGTGCGGTCATGCCGGAGGTCATCGCTTGACGACCGACGCGCCCGAACTGATGGACCATTGTTCCACCCGAAAGGAGGGCGCGGTCTTGGACCTCGCTGTGGCCTCCGAGGCCGGTGTTGTTGACCAGAATGACATCGTTACCGACGGTCACATCATGACCGGCGTGTGAGTTGACCATGAAATACACGCGATCACCGATGCGGGTAGGTGTTTCGTTGTTGGACGCGGCGTGGATGCTGACGCCTTCTCGGAAGATGCAGTTGTCTCCGATGGTCACGCCTGCTGTTGCTGATCCGGGCGCGAACTTTGCGTCTTGGGGTTCAAATCCAATTGCTGAGTTGGGGTAGAAGACTGTGTCTGCTCCGACGGTCACTGGGCCTTGCATATAAACCCCTGCGATGAGCTTGACCCCGTTTCCGAGTGCGATTTTCCCGGTCAGGGTGCAGTTGGGTCCGATCTGGACATCATCTGCGAGGGTCACCTGGTCATCTATGATTGCGCTGGGGTGTATTTTGGGCATGTAGAGAGTCTAGGTCGCGTGCGTATGATCAGTTGTGCTTGAATCCCCGATTGAACCAACTGATACCGGGAAACTCCCTTTGATTGATCTGGGGACGATGCCCTATGAGCTTGCGTACCAAACGCAGTGCGATCATCATGAAGAAGTGCTTGCATCACGGGGTTCTGGTCTGGGGGAGCTTGGCAGGATCTTGATCGTTGAGCATCCTCCGGTTATTACGGTGACGCGTCGTCCCAGCGCTTCAGAGCATGTTACCGCGAGTGCGGATTTGCTGAATCGGATGGGGGTTGAGCTTCATGCAACGGATCGGGGCGGGGATGTGACCTATCACGGCCCGGGTCAGCTTGTGTGTTATCCGATCATTGATCTCAATGCGTGCAAGCTCAGGCTCCATGACTACATCCGGTTGCTCGAACAATCTGTGATTGATTCGCTCGCGCACTACGGAATCGCAGGTCAACGCGAGCAAGGCGCGACGGGTGTGTGGGCTCCGATGGATCAATCGGCGGGGGGTGAACTTGCGAAGGTGTGCGCGATCGGTGTGCGGATCAGGCGGTGGATCACGCTTCACGGGCTTGCGGTCAATATCGCTCCCAACATGGATCACTTTCAACTGATAGTTCCTTGCGGGCTTGCTGGTCGTCCGGTGCAATCAGTCAAGCAGCTGATCGGGGATGAGTGCCCCTCGACACTCGAGTTCGCGGAGGTGCTGAGTAGCAATCTGCGATCGCTTATCTTCAAGAACATCGATACCAAGACTGAATCCAGCTCCTGAACCTGAAACTATTTTTATCTCATAGGTATATTCATTATGATCAACGCACAAAAATCTATCTTTCCAACGGTCTGTCTCTTGATTGCTTGCGGGGCGCAAACGCCTGCGTGGTCTGCATCAGCTGGCGCTGCTGAGCATGGAATGCAAGCGTTACACGGTGGTTCAGAGGAAAGCAATCATCATGGTCATACACATCACGGCCATGGGGTGTATCAACCCGACACAGCGCGGGAACGACGCAAGGCGCGGGCACTGCGGAATCTTGAGGGAAACCGCCCGACTCTGGACCGACGGTCGAACAACGCGGAGCTCCCCGCGATTGAGAGCGCCCTTGTTGATGAGGTGGATCGGATTGTGACCTATCTTGCGGATCCTGCACGCGAGGGTCGTGCGCCAGGGACGCAGGGGATTATTGATGCTGGGAACTATCTTGAGAACGAGATGGTTCAGATTGGTCTTGTTCCAGCATTTGATCTAACGGAGACTGCGGAGGATGGGACAGAGATTATCAGCGAGCGGGTGAGCTTCCGTCAGCCGATGCCGATGGGGTCATCGATTTCAGCGACGACCAAAGTGATGCGTATCAACGGGATTGATATTGTTGCGGGCGTGGGATTTGAGCCTCTTGCGTATTCGGGATCTGAATCAGCAACGGGTCCGGTTGTGTTTACCGGATACTCGGTTGTTTCTGGTCCGGGTGGGTATATGGGGTTTGGTCCGAGCGAATCACTGAAGGGGAAGATCGCGATGACGCTCAAGTATGAGCCGATGGACGGGATGGGGAACTCGCTTTGGGATGATGATGGATGGTCGCACCAAGCACGGCTGACTTACAAAGTCAGCGCCTTGCAGCGACGGGGCGCCAGCGCGGTGATGATTGTTTCTCCGGAATCAGCGAACGATGAGCGGGCAGGGGAGATGGATACGATCAGTTCGACTTCTCCGCGCGGAGCGATGCGCCCAAACAACGAGGGGCCAAAGTTTGATATCCCGGTCGTGAGTATCTCACCTGAAGCGGCCCAGCTGATCCTTGATGCGGATGGTTCGGGACGGGAGCTGAGTGAACTCATCGAGCTTGCCAATGCAGGGGGGATTGTTGAAGATCTTCCAGATGCAACGGTTGATCTTGAGGTCAAGATTGATCGCGTGACGACCTATACGGACAATATCGGAGGGGTTCTTCGGGGAAAGGGTGATCTTGCGCATGAATACATTGTTCTTGGCGCTCACTATGACCATGTGGGATATGGATACTTTGGTTCGCGCGTGCGGAGTGCTGCGGGTACTGTCCATCCGGGCGCTGATGACAATGCATCTGGGACTTCGGGTGTGCTGCTTGCTGCTCAGGAGCTCAGCGCCCGGTATGCGGAGCTTGATGATTCTGACGATGCACGATCGGTGCTTTTCTTGCTGTTTACTGCAGAAGAATCGGGGCTTAATGGTTCGAAGTTCTATGTTAAAAACCCGATTACCGATCTTGAGAATCACCAGGTTATGCTCAACATGGACATGATCGGGACGCTCGAGTCTGACCCGCTTGAAATCGGAGGGTTTGAATCCAGCGACGAGCTTGACACGCTTGCAACCAGACACCTCGACGCATCAGGCATGGTGTATGACCGGAATACTTCGGTGGGTGAAGGGCGATCGGACCATGCTTCGTTTGAAGCAAGGAAGATTCCCAACATGTTCTTCTTTACCGGATTGCACGATCAGTACCATACCCCAAATGATGTCATCGACATCGTGGATATGGAAGGTGCTGCTCGCATCGCGATGACTGTGTCGCGGATCGCGTATGACGCAGCGACGATGGATATCGAGTTCACACATTCGAAGAACTTCACTCAGCCTAAATCGGAAGATCGTCAACCCAGGGTGCGGATCGGGATTGTTCCATCTGACGCGAGCAAGGGCGGGCTGATGGTCCAGCGAGTATTTGAAGAAACTTCAGCGTCTGATGCTGGTCTTGAACAGTACGACCGGATTACGCACTGGAATGGACAGGAGATCGAATCCGTGGAAGCGTGGTCACCGGTGTTGCTCGAGCATGCGCCTGGAGAAGTGGTGAAACTCACCGTGGTGCGCGGCGATGAAACCATCGAGATTGAAATGACGCTCAAGGGAATCGAGTAGGATCTTCGGATATGATCGGTCTCTATGAGCCGCACTACTCAATTAGGACCTATTCCATCAACTCCGCGCCCAGTCAAGCCAACACTCTTGATTGGAATGCTTGGGTTTGTTTTGATCACTATGGTGTTCACTCCCGATGCATTCGCCCATGGGGTCACCCAAGGAGATAAGGGGTACATCCAAGAATCGAGCGGGATGATGCCCATCCCGTTTATGTATCTTGGCGCCAAGCACATGATGCCCGGATATGACCTCCTTCTGTTTCTCTTTGGGGTGATCTTCTTCCTGTACAAACTCAGGGATGTGTCGATCTATGTCACGCTCTTTGCGCTGGGGCATGTGGTGACGCTGCTTTCTGGTGTTCTCTTTGAGATCAGTATCAATGCGTACATTATTGATGCGATCATCGGTTTTTCGATTGTGTACAAAGCGCTTGACAATATGGGCGCGTACCAGCGATGGTTCGGGTTTCAGCCCAACACCAAAGCAGCGACGCTCATCTTTGGTTTGTTTCATGGGTTTGGCCTGGCAACTAAAATACTTGAGTATGAGATCTCGCCGGATGGACTGTTGGTGAATCTCATCTCGTTTAATGTTGGTGTTGAGATTGGCCAGATTCTTGCGCTTGCTGCGATCTTGATCTTGATGGGTTTTTGGCGTCGATCGAAGAGTTTTCTGGATCATGCATACTCAGCAAACACGGTCTTGATGACGGCGGGTTTTTTGTTTGTGGGCTATCAGCTTGCGGGCTACTTTATTGTTTCTTAGGGATGACTGAATACACAAACATCTTCATCCCATGTTCACCGAAGGTTCAACACGAGGTCAGTTTCAGATGCACAACTCCACCAATGGACATACTCCTAGCTCTACGGATTTGCCGTCGACTTCGAAGTTGATAAGGTCGACAGTTATCGCAGTAGTTGCGGCGTCGGTGATCTTGTTTACACTTGTCCTACCAGCAGAGTACGGGATCGATCCCACGGGGATCGGTAAGCTCACAGGACTCCAGCGGATGGGCGAGATCAAATCGGCGCTTGCGAGTGAAGCTGAGCAACAGGGCGATGCGGAGGTTGAGGGTGCATTGGATCTGAACACTTCAACGGATCAAGAAGAACTGCCTACCCTCACTGGAACTCAATCCCACGAAATGTCGGTAACCCTCCAGCCAAATCAAAGCACAGAGATCAAGCTTTCGATGACCAAAGGCGATGAAGCGGAGTTTACATGGTCATCACCAGATGGCAGCGTGTTCTATGACCTGCACGGCGACTCCAGCGAGATCAGCTACCATATCTATGAGAAGGGCACCGATTCAACCAAGTCCGGGATCCTGATTGCTGAGTTTGATGGCAATCACGGATGGTACTGGAAAAACCGAACGCCCAACACGGTCACGATCACACTCAATACAAACGGACGGTATCAAGACATCAAGGAAATGAACTGAGCAGCCGGGACTCGGATCGCGGGACTCCTATACTTGATCATGGCGAAAACCAAAGCTTCAAACCCAGAACTCGAAACAGTTGAACCGATCGGTGCCCGCGTCCTGATCCGCAAGGATGAGGATAAGAAGCAGACCAAATCAGGGATCCATCTCCCTGACAAAATCGAGATCCCCACCATCACCGGGCGGGTCGTTGCGATCTCTACTCAGGTGGATAATGACCCTGATTATCCGATCCGCAACTACGACAAGATCTTGTTTAATCCCAAGAACGCGATCCCTGTTGACTTTGAGGGTGACAACCGGTTGTTTGTGATTCCGGTTGAGGACATCGTCGCGGTGTTCCGCAAAGACAGCTAGACCTATCCTTGCGTGTGACCTTCCCAGCTCCTGACAACCTGACCCTTGATGCACTCCCCGCTCAGCTTGCGCTCCCGCGATGGTCTAGAGCGCCGGGGAGATCGATGCTTGACATCAGTATCCGCCCCCCTGGTTCCAAGAGTTTGACGAATCGAGCGCTGCTGCTGGCGGCGCTGGCGCCGGGTCAATCCACGATCAATCACCCTTTGATTGAAGCGGATGACGCTCAGCGGATGCTCGCAGCAGTTGCTCAACTCGGAGCATCGGTTGAGTACAACGAGGGGATTCTGAAAATCACGGGGACCGGTGGCAAGCTTCGGGTCGATCCAGACAACAACATCATCAACCTCAATAATGCGGGCACCGCCACTCGATTTTTGACCGCTGCGGCTCTGCTTGCAGATCATCCGGTCGTGATCACGGGGAACGAACGGATGCAGCAGCGTCCGATCAAGGAACTTGCGGAGCTGTTGATTGAGCTTGGCGCGGAGGTTGACTATCTGGGTGCTGATGGATGCCCTCCGATACAGATTACACCTCCTGAGAACAACGAACCGGCGCGTGGGACGATCGAGATTCAGCCGACACAATCGAGCCAGTTTGTGTCGGCGCTCATGCTCACCGCATCGTGTCTTCCAAATGGCCTGACCATTACGCAGCCCAACGGGATCACCTCTGAGAGTTATGTCAGGATGACGATCGAGCTTCTTGATGCTCTTGGGGTGCGGGTGCAGCACTCAGCGAACTTGAGCACGGTGCGGATTACTCCCCCACTTGGATCGTTTACGCTTGATATTGAACCTGATGCTTCGGGCGCGACCTACTGGTGGGCAGCGGGTGCGTTGCTTGCTGACTCGGTGCTTCGTGTTCAGGCGATTCACTTTGAGACCAGCAATCAGGGCGATGCGCGATTCCCTGAGCTGCTTGAGCAGATGGGATGCACACTGATCACGACCCCGGATTCGATCGCGACACGAGGTCCAGCTGTTCTCAGCCCGATCATGTGTGATATGAGGGATATGCCTGACGCGGTGATGTCGCTTGCGATGGTGGCTTGCTTTGCGCGTGGGACGACGATCATCCGGGGAGTCCGGACGCTTCGCGTGAAGGAGTGCGACCGGATCGAGGCTCTGAAGGTGGAGCTTGGTAAAGTTGGTGTGGAAGTCCGGGACAATCTCAATGGGGATGACGACGCGCTCTCGATCACACCACCAGCGAACTTTGAGCAAATCGCACAACAACGGACTGATCCGATTGTGTTCAGTACATATGACGACCACCGGATGGCGATGTCATTGTCGCTGCTGGCACTGCGCCTACCCAATGTGGTGATCGACGATCCCAAATGCGTTGCCAAGACCTATCCGACTTACTGGCAGGAACTTGCGCGGGTCTATGACCCGAGTGAATCCTGCTGAGCTTGATCTAGAGCTGGCAATCGTGTATCAGGGTTCTTTCATAAAGTGCACCATCTGCGGATCTTGTGGAGTCGCTGCTTTTCGTTTGGGTCTGGGTCCTGTATCCTTGTCTCTATGATTCAATATCTTGATATTCTTAATCGCGTCCTCAAGGAGGGCACCCCCTGCTCAGATCGCACCGGGGTGGGCACACTCTCGATTTTTGGGCACCAATCACATTACTATCTTGATGCGCACGCTCCGGGAGCTGTGGAGCATGAGATCCGCACGGGACAGGCTGCGGGTTTCCCGATCATCACGACCAAGAAGGTTCACTTGCGCTCGATCATCCATGAGCTGCTCTGGTTCTTGCGCGGAGACACCAACATCGCGTGGCTCAAAGAGCACAATGTCCGCATCTGGGATGAGTGGGCGGATGAGAACGGGGATCTGGGTCCGGTGTACGGACATCAGTGGCGCTCATGGGCAAGTCCAGACGGATCAACGCTCGACCAGATCACTGCATTGGTCGAGGGGATCAAGAACAATCCGTACTCACGCAGACACATCGTGACCGCGTGGAATCCTGCGCAGATCGACGACATGGCGTTACCCCCCTGCCATTGCATGTTCCAGTTCCATGTGGCGCGGTCGAGTGATTGTGGACCCGATTGGCTCTCGTGCCAGCTCTATCAGCGGTCCGCGGATCTGTTTTTGGGTGTGCCCTTTAATATTGCTTCGTACGCGCTGCTCACCCAGATGGTGGCGCAGGTTGCGGGGCTTAGAGCGGGCAAGTTTGTGCACACGCTTGGGGATGCTCATATCTACAACAATCATCTAACCCAGGTCAAAGAGCAGCTTGATCGTGACCCAAGACCGCTCCCCAAGATGAGGATCAACCGCGAGGTTTCGAGTATCTTTGATTTCAACTATGAGGATTTTGAGCTGCTCAACTACGAGCCTCATCCTCATATCAAAGCTGAGGTCGCGGTTTAAGGGCTGATTGATTCATGGTGATCATCGGTTTATGCAGGTATCGTTTCAAACCACCGATATAGAGGTATGAACGAACACGATCAAAGCACCATTTGGATCCATGGCCTCTACAAATCCCAGTTTGGCTTGCTTGGCGCGATGTCCAATGAACTTCTCGAAGCGTTTACAGCCAAAGGGTACAACGCGAAGCTGTTCAATCTTGATCACCAGAGCATGCCCACATCAGGCACGCTGTTCTTTATGAACACCAACAACTCGCTTGATGCGCTCCCGCCTGAACTGTTCAAGAGTGGTTCGCAGATGCGCGCGATTCAGTATTATGTGGATCATCCGTTCGGTCTCTCTTCTGATGCGATTGATCAGTGGAATCAGGTTAACAATCTCTCGAACTACCGTTTGTCGCTGCCTTGTATTGATGATGTGCATCTGCTGAGGTATAGGTTCCCGAATCTTGTGCATGCGTGGATCCCTCATGGAGTCCCGCGCTCGGCGCTATGCGATGAGCAGACACTGACGATGGAGCATTACACGAGCCGAGAGTTTGATGTTGTCGTGACGAGTTCTGTGCGCCCGCAGGAGCAGATCAATCAATCGCTCGCAGAAATCAAAGATCCGAATATGATCGGTTTGATCAACTCGATCTCCAATATGATGATCCGTGATCCGCATCTTGGGTATGTAGCAGCGTGTGATATTGCTCTTGGATCACGCGGGATCATCACCGGAAAGTGGGACACTCAGCGATTCTTGTGGAATCTCGTGATCGCGATTGTGAATCGGTTTCGAAGAATCGAGACCGTCAAGTCGTTACAAGGGTTGAAGGTCGGGGTGTTCGGATCGAGCGAGTGGGAAAAGCACTGCACCGGAACGATTCAATATGCAGGTGAAGCGAGCTACGACCAGTGCGCCAGCGCGTTTTCGCGTGGACGAGTTGGGCTCGCGTGGGGACCGACCCAGTTTGTGCATTCATACTCAGAACGGATCATGCAAGCAATGGCGGGCGGCGCGTGCGTGGTTGCTGACGACAGGCTTTTGGTGCGCCATGACTTTAATGGAAGCATGTCGGCGGGAGCTGGGGCTGAACCAACCGCCAAACTCTTTGATTGGTCAGGGAATAATCCTGGCGCAGCGCGGGAAGCGGTCGAATATCAACTGGCCAATCCGCATGAGTCATTAGCAATGGCCAAGCGAGGGAGGGCGCTTGTTGAGAAAACCTGCTTATGGGAACATCGAGTGGATCAGATGGTGAATCTCGCGAACACGATCAAGATCCCTGAGCCTGCAGTTCACTCTTAAGCTTGGCAACGAAGCCCGGCAAAGAACCATGCCAACTAAACTCGGCAAGCAAACCCAGATGATCCGTTGATGCTCACCCGCCCATTTCATCAATGAACGCGTTGGCTTCATTGATCGACGCTTCCATATCAGCGATCAACACCGCAATTTCGGATTCAAGCTCAAGGAGCGTGTCATCAAGTGATGCGATCGCGCGGGCGTTGAGATTGTGTTTAAGGAACAGAACCTGGTCACCAAATGCAGAGAGCACCGGCCCCATCTTGGATTCTGCTGCTTTCATAGCAACCAGCACATCCTCGAACGCGTCTTGGGTTTCATCAAGCTGGCGTTCTGAGGCGCGACGAAGAGAATCAGTCGAATATTGCTCCAACTCTTTCTCCCATTCGCTGAACAATGCTTTGCCCACACGCTCGACCGAGTTGATCTTGCTGGAAACCTTATCCGCCCGATCCTGCGCGCGGTCGTATTGCTTTTTGAGTCTCGTGTACGCAGACTCGAGCTCACCACCATCAAACCCAGACAAGGATTTGAGTTCATCAAGCGTGGTCGCGAACTGCTCCTTTGCAGATTCCTGCGCATCACGGGTTTCATCCACGCGATCAACCAGCTGCTCGCGCTTAGGTGTTCCCAACTTTTCGCGGACCGCGATGGAGGTCGAAGCGCAGCCCGGGAGCAGAAGCATCAGCATGGTGATGAGAACGATTGGACGGAAGGTGGTCATCGAGTGATCTCCGTGGAATTGATAGGCCGAAGGCAAAATGCCTCCGGCCTACTGTATACGGATACGAAGTTGTATGCGAACTGAATTCTCATCCAATTCAGCTGGAACTGATATCAGCGACGACGGCGCAAACCAGCAGCAGCAACACCCAAAATCGCGAGCGATCCTGGTGCTGGAACCACATTCACTCCCAGGGTTACGCGTGTGAGATCGGTATTGGTCTGCTGAACCCAGAATGAGTAGCTTCCAGGACCAAGTGTGCTTGCATTGGTACCCGAGAGCTCACCAAGCGAGTTTACACCGAAGAGATCTGGTGAGGTGAGCACAAACCCTTCGAGTCCGTCACCCGAAAAATCGATCGAATCAAAGTCGAAGATGCTATCAAACGCAAGTCCTACAAACGCGACTGAGTCTTGACCGCCCAGTGGGTTGGATGCATCGATGATTGAGATCGAATCGATGAACTGACCTGCACCGATGTCGAAGGTGAAGTAGTCAAGATCGCCTGTGCTGGCGTTTGAATCGATGATGTCCATGGTGACGGTGTTCAGGCCTTCGTCAAACCCGATGAATGTTGGTGCGAAACGATCGTTGGAAAGATCGCCGCTGACGGCTTCGTCATAGTCTACTGCGAGGGCAGCAGATGACATCGCGGATACCGCAAGACCGGCAACGATTGCACTGGTGGTAATACGCATAATTCTATTTCCTCTCTCTTTGGTTTGAGCATCGCATTGATGACGCTCTTCTCTCTAACAGATTCTCAGTAAACAAACTCTCTGAAAAGCATGACGGCAGAAGCCGTTCAGTATTATTCGTTCGATAGTATGAATAGATGCATTTCCCCAGTCGAACGGGCATAAAAACGGCTTTCAAAGCTCTGGTTTTTATCAAAATTGCACATCGAGGATCCGAGAACTGAACGAAAAATAACGCGACCACTAACAGGATAAACGCATCCGGTTATTTGGTAGGGCCTTAATCCATATGTTCGATGACATCGCTCGCAAACTCTGAGCACTTGCGAAGGGTCGCCCCTTCCATCTGTCGTTCAAAGTCGTAGGTCACTTTCTTTGCTCCGATCGCGCCATCGATGCCTTTGATGATGAGTTCGGTTGCTTCGGGCCATCCCATGTACCGGAACATCATCGCGCCCGAGAGGATGACTGATCCTGGATTGACCTTGTCTTGGTCTGCGTACTTTGGTGCAGTGCCGTGGGTTGCTTCGAAGATTGCGGTGCCGGTGTCGTAGTTGATATTGGCGCCGGGCGCGATCCCGATTCCACCAACACATGCAGCGAGTGCATCAGAGATGTAGTCACCGTTGAGGTTCATGGTGGCGACGACGCTGTAGTCTGCAGGACGGGTCAGGATCTGCTGGAGGAAAGCGTCCGCGATGACATCCTTGATGATGATCTGCTTGCCGGTATTCGGGTTGGTCATCGTGCACCACGGTCCCCCGTCGAGAAGTTCTGCACCAAACAATTCACGCGCGACTTCATATCCCCATTCCATGAACGCACCTTCGGTGAACTTCATGATGTTGCCTTTATGGACAAGAGTGACCGAATCACGATCATTATCGATTGCGTATTGGATCGCTGCTTTGACGATTCGAGTGGTGCCTTCCTTGGAGACTGGCTTGATCCCATATCCTGCAGTATCAGGGAAGCGGACCTTCTTGAACATCTCTGGAAACGCTTCATTGAGCATTGAACTGAATTGTGCATTCTCTTGCGTGCCCGCTTCAAACTCGATCCCCGCGTAAATATCTTCTGTGTTCTCGCGGAAGATGACCATGTTGGTAAGGTCCGGACGCTTGACCGGTGATGGCACCCCCTCGAACCAACGGACTGGACGCAGACATGTGTAGAGGTCGAGGACCTGGCGCAGCGCGACATTGAGTGACCGGATTCCTCCACCGACCGGGGTTGTCAGTGGGCCTTTGATTCCGACGAGGTACTTGCGGAAATCGGCGAGTGTTTGTTCTGGGAGCCATTCACCGGTCGAGTCGAATGCTTTTTGTCCCGCGAGGGTTTCGTGCCAGTGGAGTTTGCGCTCGCCGTTGTACGCTTTTTCAACCGCAGCATCAAACACACGCACCGACGCAGCCCAGATGTCTCTCCCGGTCCCGTCACCCTCGATGAAAGGAATGATTGGATTGTTCGGGACTTGCAGCCCATTTGGGGTCATCGTGATCGGTTCAGCGGTTGTGGTCATGTTCAAAATCCTTGGTCTGAAAAAGTTTCTATCACTCGGTCATCCTTTATGCGCAAACACCAAGAGTCTTAGAATTGTTCAAAAAATCAATCGAATTTCATAGATGCTTCACCACACCCTGACTATTCAGGCAAGAACGCGTGCTGCGCAGAAGATCACACGCTTGTGTACCATTGGATATGCATACCAGGACACTCAGCACCGTACTCGTTCTTCTGTCACTCCCGTTGTGCTGGTCAGTTGGAGGCTGCACTTCCTCCACGACCACCAGTCCATCATCGAACTCGCCCTCGCCTGGAATGGTCTCCACTCAGGATCGCCTTCGGGCTGATGTGGGTGTGCTGAGCACGACCTATGCAGATCGAAACGCCAATACCAGGAGCATCCTCAATGACTCGGGGGTTTGGATCGGGAAACGGTTTGCGGAGAGTGGATATGGTGTGGATCTTGAGCAAGTCCCTACCACTGAGGGGCAGACCGCGTTCAATGTGGTCGCGGAGATCAAAGGCACAACCAACCCATCTGAGATTCTTGTTCTTGGTGCTCATTATGACGCTGAGGTCAATACACCGGGCGCCGATGACAACGCATCAGGCGTCGCGGTGCTTTTAGAACTCGCGCGAAGGTTCGCAAACAATCCTCAGCAGCGAACCATCCGATTCATCGCCTACACCAACGAAGAGAACTCGAACTCCGCAGATGGGGCGCGTGCTGGACTTGCCAACGGGATGGGCTCGCTGACCAGCGCTACCAACTCCAAAGCCCGCAACGAGAACATCGTCGCGATGCTCTCACTCGAAATGCTGGGTTATTTTTCAGATGCCCCCAACTCACAGACCTATCCATTCCCAGCTGAGATGGGCGATCAGCTCGGGATCAACCTCCCCACCACCGCCAACTTCATCGCGATCGTCGGACGCACCATCGACACCCCGCTCATCACTCAGCTCGCAGAGTCCATGACCACAGCAGACACCATTCCGATCGTCGCTGCCCCGCTCCCACCAATGGTCACCGCAATCTACCGC
>JBGCDI010000015.1:0-35887 GCA_045105315.1 Phycisphaerales bacterium
GGGTGATTGAATGTGAATATGTCGCTTGATGAAGCCACCGGGTGCTGCGTGTCGGGGAGCAAGACGCTTCCGGTATTGGTCAGGAGCCCGTAGCCCAGCATCGCGAGCATAGCCAAACGCCAAAGCATCGGGATGATGAGAAAGAGAATGGTTGCCCATACAACACGGAGTCTGTAACACGCGAGTACACCGATGAACGCGATGATCGGCGAAGTCAACATTAACAGAGCGGCTACTAGATTAATCAGGCTCACGGGCTGGGCAATAAAATCGCGCAGGGTGTCATACTTCGTAGAAAAGTAGAGTAATGCGAGGAGTGATCCAACATGTTCAAAGATAACTGAGAGGCAGTAAATCCTTGTGCTTCGATTCCACTCGTTGCCCTTAATACCACAAATCCGCAGCTTGAGCCAAGTCCAGAGGCCACCGAGTCCGTAGGCAAAGATCGCCCCACGGAAAATCCCGATACCGAATACGACAGCCCAGACGGTCAACCATGAATCGATAGGAAACGGGAGTGTCTCCGGCATTCGGCGTACACGATTGACGACCGTATTGATCATTCCTGAAGCACCGATCAGCCATGCCGCGAGGAAGATCCAGAACAAATTAGCATGGATGCCCCACGAGAGCATGAAGCGTCCCGGACGGATCAGAATCATGACAGACAAAAGATACCACGGGATCGATTTGCTCTCTTGATCCGCTTTGGATTTCAGGAAGCAGTATTCATTTTTTTGTAGTCCAGATTCCATTGATATCTCGCTTATGAACTACCAATCGAACGAGCAACCGATGACGATGGATCCCCAAGTTTGATCATCTGTTTGACGCTCGAAGCGTTCGGTCTGGATGCTTTGCGACCAGCTGAGATACAAGCTTTTATACCGAGCGACGATCCCGAAACTTGCGATCGCGACCAATGGTTCGCGCTCTGCGGATCGCGAACCAGCAAAGGCGTTGCCGTCGATGAAGATGTCGCGCGCGATCGCGTCGGCGCCGATGCGGGTGTAAGCGTAGACCGACCAGTCCGCATCATGAGAATCCCGGAAGCTGACGGTATGGTCTTTGTGGGTCAGGAGTTGGGCGGGGCCAAAGTCGCTTGGAAGGTTCTTCCCGATGCGGAGCGTCATCGAGGTCCGGGCGCTGATCAACACAGTCCCCGCATCGAATCCGACCGAGGGGAGCAGCTCGAGTTCAAGACCGCTGAACTCCGCTTTTTTGGTTTTCCATGTGCGTGTATACGCGAAGTTGATGGTCGGCTCATCTGAGAGCTGGGTTTCCCATCCGCGTGGTTCGAGCTCATCGGGGACGGTGCTATGGATCCACTTCTGGATGGATTCAGAACCCGATGCGTGACCAACAACACCCAGATCCAGACCAAAGTGATCATGGGTGGTGTCGTCCGCTCGCTGAAAGGAGAGCGCGATGGTCAGGTACCCAGCGTAGGGATGATCACGCGCTGGCGGATCATCGATGGTGATGTCCTCGGCGGTGTAGATCCGCTGCTTGAGCGCGATCCCAGCTCCGAACCGGAGCGAATCTTGATCCCAATGATCCGCAGCTGACAATCTGGACCGCAGTGCTGCGTTAAGGTTGGGATCGAAACTGAGTTCTAGACCGTTGCCATTGGTGTAATAGCGGTCGGTGTCGTCGATGAAGTTGGGTCCGGCGCCGTCGTTTTCCCAGTATCCGGTAAAGTCGCGGAAGGTGTAGTTGGATAGATCCAGGATACCCATCAACGAGTCGTCGTCGTGGTTGTTCGCCAGATCCAAAGCGGCCGCTTCTGGTTGTGTTTGTGTGGACTCCATATTCTGAGCGGCAACCGGCCCGCACAGAGCGGAAAGGAGACCAATGAAGAGAGCGGTAGCTGGTGTATGCGTGCGAGAATTAGGCATGAGACCATGATAGCTCACATTGGTGTAGGCTGGGGGCAATGTAGGCGAGGGCGACGACAGACTGGAGTAGAGGCGGCATCAGACCGATATAGGTTGTTTACAGCACCAGCATCCAACACCGTAAGCCATCACCATGAGTCACCACAAAGACGTCCATGCCGATCATTCACCATCTGCGATCAAACAACGGTTGTCGGGGCAATCGAATCCATCGTACATCAAGGATTTCATCTACGGCGCGATTGATGGCGCGGTGACCACCTTTGCGATCGTTGCAGCCAGCGCCGGCGCTGGTCTCTCGTCTGGGATTATCTTTGTGCTCGGACTCGCGAACTTGCTCGCAGACGGTTTTTCGATGGCTGCGTCGAACTACCTTGGAACCAAAGCGGACCAGCAGCTCTACGAGAAAACCAAAGCTGAGGAGTATGCGGAAATCGAAACCCATCCAGAAGGCGAGCGGGAAGAGATCCGCCAGATCTTCGCGTCCCAAGGATTCGAAGGTGAGAATCTTGAGCACATCGTTGAAGTGATAACCGATGACCCCGACCTCTGGGTCAAAACCATGATGCGTGAAGAACACGGGCTCGAAGACGGCGGACCCGAAGCGATGCCCGCAGCCAAAGCAACCTTCATCGCGTTCCTGATTGTCGGCGCGGTCCCCTTGATGCCCTACTTCATCGGGGTTGCGGTTGAAGTTCCCAAGCAGTTCTTGGTTTCATGCGTAATGACCGCGTTCGCGTTTCTTGCAGTCGGATGGGTCAAGGGGAAAATCGTCGGGGTCAATAAAACACGATCCGCATTGGAGACTCTGGCGATCGGTGGGTCTGCTGCGTCTGTCGCGTACATCGTGGGTGTGCTGCTTCAGAACATGGCGGGGTAAGTTATTACGTACAACTCATGGTGATGGATGATCCCACACTTTGAAATCGCCGCAGTGTTCGATTTGTTCTTCAACGCTCATCGCATTCCATTCTTCAATGGAGAACCATGTCATCATGTCTATTTCACTGTTCTTTATGTTGAATAAACCGCCTTCGTAATGGCGGTCGATACCGTGAATCCAGAGCGATGGCGTTTTGCGAGGATATCTGTATCCAAGGGGCTTACCAGAGTAGAAATCAGTTGTTGAGTAGGGCAGGAGCGCGGGGTCGATGTCATCGAGTGTTTTGGGCCAATCCCCAGTCTGGAGCCGATGGCGGTAGATCCCCAGTATGACGAGATTATTTCTTGCGATGTAATCATAGAAATTTTGCACTCCCAGCACCATCCGCCAGTTAATAATGCTGCTAATGATCGGGAAAAACCGGTGTGTATCGTCACCTGAGAGGCGATCTTCGATCAGCTGAGAAAAGCGGAGAGACTGCTGTGTTGCGGGGTCTTGCATGAGATCGTGCTCAAGGGCATCAACCAGAAGTTGATGAAGCTTGAGCTGGTCTTCGAGTGGTTTGATTGTGATCCCTTCCCTGGGATCGGTCACAAATGATTTCGGATAATGATCAAAATTTCTTTGCAAAAAATCGTAGCTTTTGTAGAAGTGATCATGAAGTGGTTGATCTTGTGCAGACACTTGAGAAGTCAGGTAAACCTTCCTCCAAGTTTCCTCGGTGACCCACTGATCAAATGAAACCGTGTCAGCAAACTTTGTACCAATCTGCTCGATGATCATCGCTTGGAATCCGGCTAGATGTTCATCACGGAAGAGATCCGGATCATACGAGAGCATCTCAATGATTGATGTCTGAAAACCGATACTCACACCTGCTGCAGAGGCCCAACTAAGCGAGCTTGGGGTCTCCATTGCATGCTTCGAAAGCTGAGCAACGGAGAGGAGCCTTTGATACGCTTCCTCTTGATGACCGGTGAACGCTAAGTAAGCGGCGTGACCTCGCAGATAACCAGCAGCGCTCCTGAGAGGGCTGACATATTTCAAGCTGTACTCTTGAATCAATGCATCGGGCAAGTGCTCATCTTGGATGGACAGAGGATCTGGAGCGATCTTGCCCGCTAGATATGGCCGCTGCGCGAGCTCGTGAAGCTGATCGAGTTCTGGTCTGTATTTTTCAAATATTTCGGGTGCATGCTTCCAGAACTCGTTCCACGGGAACGCTTCAGACAGCACATCACCCGGGTTGTACCCTCTCTGATTCCACAACTCGTCAAACTGGTATGCCTCAGCTCGGATTGATTCAATAACCGAGACCATCGCGTCCCCGGCCCGCTGATTCTCGGGGATAGTCTCCGTCCATGCGTTCCATCGATTGACAAAATCATCAAACGGCTCAGCTTGCGAAGGCACTGGCGGCGATGCAACACCGGCGCACACACACCCCAGAAGCACAGAAATTGCTGGCTGATACATACCGCTCATATGGATTCTTTGGAAACTTATTGTTCGTCTTTCTCAGAAAATCTTGAGAAACAGAAATTCATTGACAACATTATTTTTCTCTTTCTGATCATAACAATTAGATTATGGCTTATTTTTTTAGCGTTCGATTGACCACCTCTGATGCTTGTTCGTGTATTACCTCGTTCTTTGTAGAACTAATGATGAGTTGCATAGAAAGTACGGTGAGAGATTGATTGATCTTGTCCTTTGATGGGCCTGCGTCTTGCATCAGGAACCCTACATCCTCATACTCCAGCCCGCCTCGATTCAGAGCGTCTTGCGCACGAAGAATATACTCTTGAGCAATATCAACAATCCGCTGGATCGTCTCCATCTGTTCTATCGAAATATAAGTGGCATCTCGATCCATTGCTGATTGAAGCTCTGAAAGCACGGCTTGAACACGATCCGCTCTGCCAGCTAAAACTATGAGTTTTTGATCGGTTTCAGAGTCCCTTGGCCACTGGGCTGGGTCATGCCAACTCACTCCAGCTTGCTGAGCATGATGAGATATTTCTTGGATAGTAATTTCAGTGAATCGTGCCGATTTTATTTGCTCGATGACCCGGCTAGCAAGAATTAGCACACCCGGTGTTTGAATAAAAGAGTCAGCGTGTTGAGCAATAGAAACTGTAACTGCTCGACGCTGCCATCGCACAGAGAGGACACCCGCAACTCCGCCAAAGAGCACACACAAAACAATAACCAATAAAACATCCTGCGGATTCATTCATCTTTCTCAGAAAGCTTCGCAACGACCGACAAGTCTTCGAGCGTGCTCATGTCTTGGGTGATTTCGGTATCTCCCGCAGCGATTGACCGCAGGAGTCTTCGCATGATCTTGCCTGATCTGGTTTTGGGGAGCGATGCAGTAAAGCGGATCATGTCGGGTTTGGCGATCGCGCCGATCTCGCGCGCGACATGATCGCGGAGGGACTTGGTGAGTTCGTCGCTTGCTTCAAATCCCGGCGCGGGGGTGACGAACGCTGCGATTCCGGTGCCTTTGATTTCGTGGGGCATCCCCACCACCGCTGCTTCGACCACAGATTCGTGAGACACCAAGGCGCTCTCGACTTCCATCGTTCCCAGACGATGACCCGAGACATTGATCACATCGTCCGTCCGTCCCATGATCCAGAAGTTGCCATGCTCATCACGGCGCGCGCCATCACCCGCAGCGTAATAGGGCTGGCCATCTTTAGAAACCGTGCTCCAATAGGTATCGATGAAGCGCTGGCGGTCGCCGTAGACACCTCGGAGCATGGATGGCCAGGGTTTGCGGATCGCCATGAGTCCGCCTTGGTTTTCCTTTGCTTCGTTCCCGAGTTCATCGGTGATTGCTGCATCGATCCCGAACATCGGGAGCGTGCACGAGCCGGGCTTGGTCGGGGTCGCGCCGGGGAGCGGGGTGATGACATGTCCTCCGGTTTCGGTTTGCCAGTAGGTATCAACGATGGGGCAGACACCGCGACCGATTGTGTTTCGGTACCACATCCACGCTTCGGGGTTGATGGGTTCACCGACCGTGCCCAGAACTTGGAGGGAAGTGAGCTTGCATGATGCGGGGTGCTCATCGCCCCATTTCATGAAGGCGCGGATCGCGGTGGGCGCGGTGTAGAACTGCGTGACCTGATGACGATCAACGATCTCCCAGAACCGCGATGCGGTTGGATAGTCTGGGCCACCTTCAAACATGAGGGTCGGGACGCGGTTGGGGAGGAGGCCGTAGACAATGTAGGAGTGACCGGTGATCCATCCACAGTCTGCGGTGCACCAGAAAACCTGTTTCTGGTCAGGGATAAGATTGAATGTATACTTTGCAGTCATCGCGGTAAACACCATGTATCCCGCGGTTGAGTGAACGATGCCCTTGGGTTTCCCGGTTGATCCAGAGGTGTAGAGCAAGAAGAGCATGTCTTCGGATTCAAGCTCTTCGCATGGACACTCTGTTGATGCCTTGCTCATTTCTTCGTCCCAGCACCGATCGAGCTTGCCCCATTTGATGTCGTTGTGACAGCGCCCAAAGCACAGCACATGCTCAATCGGTTGATTCTCTTGATCCTTCATGAGCGTGATCGCTTCGTCGACATTGTCCTTGAGGGGAACAACCTTCCCGCGGCGCCATGATCCATCGCAGGTGATGATCATCTTTGAGCTTGCATCTTGAACACGATCTGCGATAGCCTGCGCACTAAACCCACCAAAGATAACAGAGTGCGGAGCGCCGATGCGGGCACATGCGAGCATCGCGATCGCGAGTTCGGGGACCATACCCATGTAGAGCGTGACGATATCACCCTTGCCAATGCCCTTGGATTTGAGTACATTGGCGAGCTTGGATACTTCATCCTGAAGTTCTTTGTATGTAAGTGTGCGCAGATCCTTTGGCGCTCCTTTGTCATCGACTGGTTCACCCTCCCAGATAATCGCAGCATCATCCCCGTGCCCTGATTCAACCTGCCGATCGACACAGTTGTAGCACACATTGGTTGTTGCGCCGTTGAACCACTTCGCGTCGGGCGCGTCCCACTCGAGCACGGTGTCCCATTTCTTGAACCAATGGAAGTCCTGCGCGACCTCACCCCAAAAGAGTTCGGGTGAAGAGATCGAACGGTCGTAGATCTCCTTGTATTGATCGAGCGAGGAAACTAACCACGCAGATGCCCCAACTTCTGAAGCTGAGGGCGGGGTGAAGACTCGGTCTTCATGGAGAACGGATTCGATCGATTTGTCAGGCGTGTTAGACATAGTTGGCTCCTCACTGTGCGTTTGGCTAGTAAAACCATTCTATGCGAACCCTGCCCATGTGTGCAGATCCATCCCTGTTGTGAGAGAAGAGACCATCTGCTGGTTTATCCAAATGCAACTACGAAAAAACCGCGCCGGACGAGCCGGCGCAGCCAGTGGGACGATTTTAGAGTGTTTATTAAGGGTACCAATGCGCTGAATCCCAGATCAGCACTTTGAGACCTACTCAATACAATCACCCCCGCCCAGAAGATGAGCGAGGGTGATCGGTCCTGTGTGAATCGACTGGTTGATCATGAAACCGCAGCGGGTGTGCGGACAACCGGGAAGTCGATGTCTGGATCCGCGATGTGGTTGAAGTAGTTGGTGAAGGTGTTGATGGCAACGACCGCGATGACTTCGATGATCTCGCCTTCGTTGAGTCCTGCGTCGCGTGCTGCTTGGAGGCCTGCATCGCTCACATGGCCGCGTTGTTCTACGACTTGCTTTGCGAAGGTCAGCGCGCCCTGAACCTTTGGATCACTCGCCTTTCCGGTGAGGTTGTCAGCGAGTTCATCTGCATCGACTCCTGCGCCTTTGCCGATCGCGGTGTGCGCCGATGCACAGTAATCACAGCTGTTGGTTCCTGCGATGACCAGTGCGAGTTGCTCGCGGATCGCTGGGGACAAGCTGGACTTGCCCAGTGCGTCTCCGAATGCGAGGGCAGCACCCAATGCTGCTGGTGAATGCGCCATGGTGGCGTAGATGTTGGGGACCATCCCGATCTTGCCTTTGATTGCGGTGAGGATTTCAGCGCCAGCTGGGGATGCGGATTCGACGGTGAGTGGTGCGATGCGTGGCATAGTGTTCTCCAAGAGTGTTGTGCTGAGCTCAACATTGATCAAACGAGATCAATGTGATGCCCAGTGCGATGAGGATTTGTGTCCTCGATGGAAGTATATACCGCTAGACCGATCAGTATATTTCACAACTCAATAGAAAAACAATAAAAAACAACTCCACAACCCAAACTACCTATTTACAAGCATAGACAGACCTGTCTTGCTAAATGAAATCGCTGGCAATTTAGTGGGCGCTGGTGACGCGAAGCACCTCTTGGATGCTCGTTAAGCCGCTTTTAGCCTTGTTGATGCCGTCGGCGCGAAGTGAGTTCATGCCTCGCTCGAGACACAATCTGCGAAACTCGGACACATTTGGATTCCGGGCAACGATATCTCTCAGTGCGTCATCAATCGCAAGCATCTCATAGATACCGACGCGGCCAGAATACCCCGTGTTCCTGCATTTATCGCACCCGACTGGCGCCCAAAGCTCATGGCTGGGAAGCCCATTCATTTCTAGGAACTCCGCCATTTCCTCGGTTGGGGGCTCTTGGGCTTTGCATGTTGAGCATAATCGGCGGAGCAGACGCTGGGCGAGCACGCCGTTGACCGCAGCTCCGACAAGGAAGGGTTCGAGACCAATGTTGACCAGACGCGTAATCGAACTTGGCGCATCATTGGTGTGAAGGGTTGAGAGCACAAGGTGACCGGTCAACGCAGCCTGGACCGCGGTGTGCGCGGTTTCGTGGTCACGAATTTCACCGACCATGATCACATCGGGGTCCTGACGCAAAAGCGCTTTGAGCGCTTTGGCGAAGGTCATATCGATTTTCGCATGGGTCTGGGTCTGGGTGATCCCATCGAGGTGGTACTCGATCGGATCTTCAACCGTTGAAACATTGAGCCTGGTGTTATCAATCTGACGGAGCGAAGAGTACAGCGTGGTGGTCTTACCAGAACCGGTTGGACCTGTGACAAGCACAATCCCGTGAGGCTGTTTGATCTGATGCTTCCAGATTTCCATCGAGTGGTCATCGAACCCGAGATCTTCGAGCTGCACATTGATCGACTTGGTATCGAGGATACGCATAACGATCTTTTCGCCGTAGCCCGTTGGGAGCGAAGACACACGAAGGTCGAGCTTGCGACCTTGAACCGTGCATCGAATACGACCGTCTTGCGGAACGCGGCGCTCAGAGATGTCCAGGTCTGCCATGATCTTTAGACGCGAGGTAATCGCAGCTGACATCTGGGGTGGAGGGTTCATTGATTCATACAACACACCATCAATGCGGAGACGAACCTTGATTTTCTTTTCACCGGGCTCGATGTGGATATCCGACGCACCCTCTTTGACTGCGTTCTGGATGATGTAGTTCACATACCGGATAACTGGGGATTCACCCGCTTGGGCTTCGAGATCCACAGCTTCAGCGGTTTGCACCGAAGCGACTTCAACATCGCCCTCGTCTACATCCGCGAGGATCTCGGAGA
Source organism: Phycisphaerales bacterium (assembly GCA_045105315.1). Lineage (GTDB taxonomy): Bacteria > Planctomycetota > Phycisphaerae > Phycisphaerales > UBA1924 > UBA1924. Next base: position 9,351 of record JBGCDI010000015.1, read on the forward strand.
GATCCATATCATCGCCCGAATCATGACCGATCAGTTCGAGCGCTCCGCGGATATCGATTGAAGTGACCATCACGATCTTGACACTCGAAACGCGCAGGCGAGACGAAATCTCGTCGATCATAAACACATCGTCAGGGGTCACCACACCCATGACCACACGGGTGCCCTCAGTACGCAGCGGCAAAACCAGGTTGGACTTGCAGAACTCCGGAGATAATCGCTGGAGGAGCTTTCCATCAAACCCCCCGTCAAGGCCAGCTTCGAGATCAATCCGTTCAAACGGAATCCCATTACGCTGCGCGATGATGACCTGAACCTTCTCTTCGTCGGCGCCCTGCTCGATCAACAAATCAATAAGCGATGCGCCTGGAGATTGCTTGAGCACCGATTGCGCCGAGGTCAGTTGCTCTGCGGTGATGGCTTCTGAATCAATGAGATGCTGAGCGAGGTCTCCATCGTCAACAGGTTCTTGTCCATCAACTTCTGGACGATAGATTTCATTGACAGCGTTGTTCACACCGGATTTGGGCGCGGACAGCTGCTTTTCTAGGACCGCAGGATCCTCATCAACACTTGGTGCTTCTTGACCGTACCGGCGCTGACCGGATGGCATCGAAGGGAGCGGCGAAAATGAACCGGCTCGTTTATCGAGTCGGTGCTGAGGCTGGTCCTTTGCCGACCTGTGCGCCCTGCGGGGTCGATGATCGCTTTCATCGACGCCGAGTTCATTCAGGATGTCATCTATATCCGCCATGTATCGAGTCCCTTGGGAGGTTGGTCATCGTTGACCAAGTACCGAGTTCGTATTAAGTGTCTGCAGCGATCGGGATTTAATCGATACGCACCGCTTCAGAGCCCAGCCCGATTTCATACCGAAGACCATCAACCTCAAGGGTCACGATCGATCCCTTGATTGATACAACTTTGAAGGTGTCAACGATCATCATGCCCACCCCAACAGGCTCACCCGAGATACGGGCGACTGGGCGTGATCCACCGATGACGCTTTGCACAACAAGCTTCTTTGCAAGGAAGTCGTACTCGTCGATTTGTTCTTCGCGCTGGCGTGCTTCGTTCTCAGCCCGCTCTCTTGCCAATCGCGCTAAGCGTGCGCTCGGATCTACCGGTGTACCAGCGTACTGAACCGGCTCGTCATCAACCGCTTCTTCGCTTGCAAGCGTAAAGGGCGAGGCTGGGAGAACAGTCGAGCGGTCGAACTGCACGCAGATCGAAACATCTTCAAGATCATCCATGACGGTATCGAATCGTTGAATAAAGTCGGGCGATGTGGTTGATGCGGTGTACTCCACCATGGTGACGGACTCTTTGATTCCTGCTTGCATACCGATGTATCGCATCGCGTAGATTGAACCGACCCCGATTGCAAAGACGATCCCTGCGAGCAGGACCTGTCCATTAAACTTCGATGATTCCTGAGCCCCCATCGCTGAGGAGCCCCCTCCGCCACCGCTGCCAGTCCCGCCTGGCATGACCGCGGGTACACCCGTCGCATCGTCTGGCTGATTGAGATCGAGAAAGACATTCGATTCTGCTGGAGCGTCTTCTTGCTTAGGAGTGAATGGATTGATCTCGCTCATGATGACACCTCGTTTCGGAAGAAGATGCTGAGCGTGAAGCTCGCTTTAACCTCGGTTTCGTCGTTTGTTGTGTCTTCGATTTTCAGATCAATGATCCGCGTGATGCGGGGGAGCTGCTCGATTTTGAGCAAGAACTCGTAGAACCCAGCCCAAGTCCCCTCGATGCTCATTTCCAGAGGCTGCTCACGGAACTGCGCCGCTGCGAGTGGCTTTGTGCTTTTGAGTGTTGGTGAGCTCAAACCCGATTCGATCGCAAGACCCGAGACCTGACGAACGATCTGGTCGACTTCTTTGTTGGATGGAAGCATGGATTCCATTGCATCGATTCGTTCGGTGATTTCTGCGTTGATCTGCTGAAGATCATCATTGCGAGCGGTCTCGGCGCGGAGCTTGGTCAGCATCTCCTGCTTGTGCGCGATCTCAACTTTGGCACTCTCGATATTTGCACTCTGCGGCCGGAACACGAGCATATAGCTCACGATCGGCAGCAAAAGCACGGTTAGAAAGAGGACGAGTTCTCGGATTCCAAACTGCATGTGAATCTCCTGGGGCTTGATTCGGTAGGGGACGCGATATGGGATCGCGGCTTATTCGTCCGTGTCTTGTGAAACCTCAGCGATTTCTGAGTTGTGTGTATCAATAGAAATCGTGCCCTCAACCAGGTGCGCATCCGCGTTTGGTATGAGTGACATGGTGATCCGGAACTTACGGAACTCGACTGAATCGATCTGGGTCTGATTGATGAACTGGAGCTCAACATCGCTTAGCAGCGGGGAGCTCTTGAGTGACGCGAGGTAATCTGCGATGTCATCGTTGTTCTCAGACAAGCCGTCGACCGAGAGTTCGAACGAGAATCTTGGAGGGTGGACCTTTGGAGCTGCTGGCGCTAGATCCTTGCTGGTTCCGACCCCGCTTACTCCGATTGATTTGACTGCGCCCGCTTGAGTTGGTGCAGGGGCTGGGGGTCTGATGCGATCGCCCTCAAGCTTGATCTCGGTCAGGGTAATATGCTCACCGATCCCGCGGACAATCTCTCCCATCAGAACTGAACGGGGAACGCGGTCTTTAAGCGCGGTCACCACTTCTGCTTTGTCGGTGAGGACTACACGCTGAAGCTCGAGTGCTTTGAGCTGCTCGATCTTCGCGGTTTCTTCCTTGAACGACGCAGCAACAAGTTTCTGCTCATCCCTGACGCGGTTCCATCGTTGGTGATTCACAAAGAACGCACCGATCACACCGGCGAGCACAAGCACGAATAGCAGAATTGCGAACATCGAGGCACGCGCTTGCCCTTTCCCACGGACATAATCAGTGGGCAGGAAGCTCGTTCCATCATTCTTGGCTGTTGATCGCATCGGTACTCCTCGGATAACTCGTTCGTCCGGGATAGTACATCCCGGCAGTGATGCATGATTAGAGATCGGTCGGGCACATCGCGCACCCGACGGTGGTTGCCCACCCTGGTTGTGGCTGACCTAACTCAACTCCTGAGACAGGGACCTTGCCCTCGCGCCCAAGCGTGCTCAGCGGATCCACGATTTGTGTTTCAAGATTCAGCTCCCTTGCAAGATGCGAGCTGATTGCTTTATGACCGGCCATTCCGCCAACAAAGTATGCCCGTTCGACGGGGACCTGAGGCATTGACGCTTTGTGATAACGCAAGCACCTCATGATCTCATCAACCATAATCTCGACCGGTTCGTTGATATCTGGATCATCCATACTCGGATGCGGATTCGCGCTTTGTGGCGCCCCAGCAGTGACCGCAGCGATCTCGGTGATCCGCTCACGCATCGCGCGAGCTTCCATCATCGAGCACCTGAACTGACGGCAGATCGACTGATCGAAGTTGATAGCGCCGTGTTCGATGGTTCGGGCAAAGACGATATTCCCCTGATGCATCACCATCACCACGGTGCAGGCGCTGCCCATATCAAGCACGAGCGATCCGCCCGATTGATTCTCGTTTGATGGGATAACCTGCTTGAGTGTATCAAACGCATTATGTATACCGACCGGTTCGAGCTTGGCGCGTTTGATCGCGTCCATCATCCGGCTGACGAATGATTTGGATGCGCCAAAGCAGATCACTTCCTGCTTGTTGCTTTGCTTGGATGGTCCGACCTCGATGCTCCGCACGAGCAGATCACCCGGGGCGCACCCAAGACGATCGCACAACTGACCAGACGCAAGATCATTCAGCGAAACACCAGGCACAGGCGAAATCTGGAGGTGTTTACAAGAGAGCTGCTGGGTCGGGATCACGCACGCTGCTCTGAGCCCGGTCAGCTTCCCGCTTCGTACGAGTTTGGGGAGCGCTTCGAACTGGAACAAGATTCGTTTGGATGGATTATCGAGAAGATCATCAGGGGTTTTGAGTTGTGCGGCGCTTTGGATAGAAGCGGGATCGCCGGAACTCACCTTGAGTACACGCAATGATGAGACACCAAAGTCCACCGCAAGGGGCGCACCGGTCGGACGCATCGAGTTCATCGATTTCAGCGTCGTACGGAGTTGCTCAAATACGCGTGGTTTACCCATTACTACCGGTTCCTCTGTGGTGACTGACACCCGATTTCATTTTCTACTCACAGCTCTAGTTCAAATCCCGCACCTACCCGGCCCGGCGTCATTGAAACGCGTGATGATCAATGATCACTCACGCTGCGCAAGAACACGCTGACTCTGAGTGGAATCGGCTTAATACCGGTCTTGATATGGGTGTGGTCGTCTGAATTCATCACCCCACAACGAGCGACTGTATCCAAAGCGCGCAAAGCGCACAGATGGTCTTTTTGAGGTCCGGAGTTTACCGGAGTCGTCCGAGAACCGAAGTCAACTTATCGAGCGCTCCGCCAAGGTCCCACTCTTGCTTTGATCGATCTCCGGTGGTGTTGGAGATTATCCGGAGCTCGCTGGTCCGGATATCGGGATTGATCATCTGCGCCGCTACAGCGCACGCAGCCCCCTCCATCGCTTCTGCAGCCGCTCCCGTTCTCCTCGCAACCCCCTGAGCGCATCCATCATCACCGGAACACCAAGACACCGTCGCGATGATCCCCGTCGCGTCGGTGATTGATGCGAGCGCCGAAACAAGATCCGGATCATGATCGATCCCCATCGTTCCGTTGGCAAACGGCGCAAACCCAAGATCACTCATCGGGATATACCCATCCCCAGTCCCCACTCCTTCATCGGCAAAGCAAGATCGCGTCGCTGTGAGGCTCTGCGTGATTTGGAGCTGATGGGTTATGATCGGTTGACCATATGATTGACCAGCCGGTTGACCAGTTGATTGACCAGTTGGGAGCGATCCAGCAATCCCGACCGAGATCATTGAGTTATACTGACCTACCGCAAGCGCGCGAGCGGTCGCTGCTGCTGCCGATGCTTTGCCCACTCCGCAATGCACGAGATCGAATCGATCATCAAGCGCGGTCACTGATCCTGCTACAGATTCTGAACCCACCTGATCAAACGCAGCACACACCGCACGGACTTCCTTTGGAGCCGCAGCAACAAGCAAGCACCGATTTGATGTGTTGATCAGATTCATAGCGTTGCCCCTTGTGGTATCTGTCGTATCTCGATACCGAAAGGGTAGTCATCTCACGCGCGAAGAGGATTATGCTGCTTCGTCTGGGACAAAGTGGTGCAGCCCGTTGCTGAGATTTCGCTGAAGAACCCGGAGGTCGAACTGGCCTTTGGTTACCGGATAAAAGTTGTACGGACGGACATCGACACCGTCACATTCAACGATGGTGACCGATCGGTCTTCTTGCAGGTTGTAGATGCTGCCAAACTCTTCGTCTTCGAAATGCGAGATCTGATGGACCTGAGGCCTGCACGGATCAGCTGGGTCCCAATCGGTGACCACGCCGCTGACTCCGTTGCTGAGCTTGACCATGGTCCCGGGTGGATAGGCGGGACAGACCGCGAGGAGCGCTTTAAAGACGACGGGATCGATCCAATCGCCGTAGGGTTTGCCCATCATTGTTTTGAGCGCCCAGACAGCGGGTTTGGACAACCCCGACCCGGGATCTTCACCGATGAATGATGCTTTGTGACTCAAGCGATCAAAGAGATCTGCGACACACACAATGCGCGCGAAAATATGTATATCGTTCCCGATTAGTCCTGCGGGCTCAGATCCTTCTCGCTTGCGTTTGGGGAATCCTGAACCATCGAAGTGTTGATGATGATGAAGCACCGCGCTTGATGCGGAGGGCTGGAGCGAGCCACGGACCGCTTTGAATCCGATCTCGACATGGCTCTGCCACGCGATATCGTTTGCGTCGTGGTTCTTTGCCCATCGCTCGACGACTTCATCATCAAGATAAGTCATCCCGATGTCGTGAAGCATCCCCGCGACACCAAGGTTGGTGACATCGCGCGAGAACCGGGAAGGGACATACTTGCGTTCGCGCATCAGGTAAAATCCGAGCCTCATACCAAGGAGCAGCGACAAGAACCCGACATTGGCTCCGTGCCTGACTGCGGGGGCTCCCGCATCGACGATGTCACCGATGAAGACAGCGCTCTTGGGGTCATCAATCAGAGTAGTCAGCAAGCTGGACATGGAGGATTTGTATTGATGGAACTCGAGCTTTGCGTGTGCGCCCAGGGATGCATCGACGAATGCTTTTGATACATCACCCGCGACCTTGGCGCGGGCTGCCATGATCTTTGGGCTCACAAAATCAGCGACCATATCCATCCCAGGATACTGGATCCAGACTTCCGGGATCTGCATATCGATGAGTCGATCGACGGTGCCTTGTGTGAGTGATACCTGGGCGCGCAGCAAAACTGTTTCAGCAGCGGATCTCGGATGGAACACCGGCTGAGCCAGCACCATCCCAGGCTTAGCTTGTCTAGTTGCCACTCGCAGCATCTATCGCTCCAGGTCAAATCTTTGTGCAGATTGATGACCTGATCATCGACCGATATGGACTCAGGATCGAGCCAAAGCGTTAAGAAACCACCGTGTTGCCGGCATATGCCAGCACCACATACCCAAGGTAACACACCAGGAGCACAACACCCATGAGCTTGGCGATTACCGGACGCACCAAGATCCAGATCATGAACATCATCGCGATTCCAAGCATGAAGTACACATGCCAATCCATCGAGACATCCATCGACAATGGATGGATGATCGCGGTCACCCCGAGCACTGATAGAAGATTGAAGACATTGGACCCGACGATGTTTCCGACCGCCATGTCCGCTTGCTTATTCACCGCAGCTCGGACCGTCGCTGCGAGTTCGGGGACACTGGTCCCGAACGCGACGATTGTTGTCCCGATAATCCCAGAAGATATTCCGAGTCCTAGCGCCAGATCGGTCGCGCCAAGTACAAGCACGCGAGCACCGAGACCCAACCCGACAATCCCACCAACGATATAGAGCAGATCAATCCAGACCGGTCTGACATTGCCCGCGACTTCTTCGAGGCCTTGTTCGATGTCTTCTTTATGGGTGCGGACAATATTGAAAACATACGCGATGAGACCCGCAAACAACAGAGCGCCTTCGATGCGCGTGATCTGGTGATCAATCAGCAGCACCATGGTTACGATGGTCAACATGACCATGATGGGCACTTCAAAGACCCGGACTCGTTTGTCGACCGAGATGGGCATGATTAGTCCCGCGATTCCAAGGATCAGCGCGATGTTGGCGATATTTGAACCGACGACATTCCCGATCGCAAGCTGGCTCTGTCCTTGGAGCGCTGCGCCGATGGATGCAAAGAGCTCGGGAGCGCTGGTACCAAACGCGACGACCGTGACACCGATTGCAAACGGACTCAGACCCAGATGCTTAGCGAGTTGTGCTGATCCTCGAACGAGGGCATCCGCTCCGATGATTAAAATCGTCAGACCGACCAACAAAATCACAATGGAAACGATGAATGTCATGGTCGGATGCGGGTACCTGTTCTCTGAGATGATGCGTACGCAGCATCTATTGCTGTGGAATCAAAAATCGGTGAACTTGCCGAGTTGGTCGTCGGACCCAGCAATCTGTACGCCCCCCCAGCACGAGGGATCAAGATGATAACCACCTTCTTGGGTGGAACATACCGCATCCCCGGCGCGATGAACCCAGTCCCCGAAGTCGAAAGCATCCGCTGACCGAGTGATCGCGGAGCAGGAGATGCTGGCCCGATCTGTTGAGCGGACGCGGGACCTGTTTCCTCGATCAGAATCTCATCATTCTGCTCTTGCTGGGTCCAGACAATATCAGGATCCTCACCGACCAAAACAAGCGCTGAGGAAGAATCAAGGACCTGCGAAAGCGTGAGTTCCTCGATCAATGGTCCGTCATCAAAGACGCTTGGAAGTTTGGGCTCAGCCCATTGCGCGATCGCGGATCTTGGTGTAGTCATCTGGATACCCAGATCCAGATGGAGCAGCGCTTGAACACCATCCGGGGTGACCTGGGGAGTTGTCCAGACGCGCGCGATCATCTGGGGTCTTCCTGAGAGCGTTCGGTACATGGATGCAGAACTTGGACCGATGCGCACCGGAGCATTGCGGATCTCACCGGTACGAAGCACCGACCTCCACTGATGAAACTCGCCCATCCATTTTTTCTCGATCGCGTTGGTCAGATCCTGTGATGCAATGAAGGCATCAAGCTCACTGACCGGCACAACCACCCACCGAAGACCCCAACTGTTCCATCGCTCTTGATCGACCGGATCGATGGATCCCTCGCCCGCACCGGAATACTTCCCCAGCGAACGACCGACTCGGCTCTGCGAATCATCCGCGGTAATCACGCGAAGCTCAATGCCGCGTTGAAGCGAACCCGGTTCAGAACCAAGAACAATCTGCGTATCAAGATCCTCAAAGACCTCTGCAGAACTGGGCTTATTCGTCTTGCCAGCACCGGAGCACGCGCACAACCCGCCCGCAACCACCGCGCACAGCGACGAACCGATCAGGCTATTGCGCCAAAATTTATGCATCGGCAAAGGTATTGATGCGGTCGATCAGCGCCCGGACCAAACCGAACTTGTGACGGGTATGTGTAAAGACCACGCGAGGCAGATCCAGATGATCCTTCTCTTGCGGGAGCGCTTCGGACATATGGATATCACCAGACTTGACCAAGATCGCGAACTCGTCGTTGAGAATCTTGAGCTGATCGTCTGTAAGGACCTTCTTGACGCGGATCACAAGCTCGTCGCGGACATAGCGCGATGAGTGGTAGACCGAGTAGAACTTGATGACATGATCCGCAGCATCTTGCGGGCCTGTTGCGTGATAGAACAAGTGGTTGTCTTCAGGCGAGATCCATCCGCGTGATTCGAGCTGAGTCTTGGTGTAGTGGACCCAGCCGTCCCAGTATGAGCCGTGATCGCCTTCGGTGTCTCCATCAACAAGCACGATGGGAACGATGCTTGCTTTCCCGGTCTGGATGAGGGTGAGGGTTTCGTAGCATTCATCAAGGGTCCCGAATCCGCCGGGGAAACAGACGACCGCTTCTGCTTGTGACAAGAACATGAGCTTGCGGGTAAAGAAGTAGCGGAAGTTGATCAGCTTTTCGTCACCCGCGATGACGGTGTTGGCGCTGGTCTCGAAAGGCAATCGGATCGCAACACCGAAGCTTGATTCGCGTCCGGGTCCTTCGTGACCCGCTTTCATGATCCCGTCGCCCGCGCCGGTGATGGCCATCCATCCTGCTTCAGCCATGAGTTTGGAGAACTCGACTGCTGCGTAGTAGTCTGGGTGATCTTCCGGGGTTCGCGCGGAACCGAAGATGGTGACCTTGTGGGGTTCTGGGTATTCACCAAACACGCGGTACGCGTAGCGGAGTTCTTTGACCGCTGCGGTCATGAGCTTGAGCTCACCGGTATCTCGTCCATCGGGGAGCAGCTTGAGACCAGCGGTGATCAGTTCACGCACGAGCTTCGCGTCGTAGTCGTTGACGCGCCCCGCGACTTTGTCGATCAGTTCGACGATGACTTCTTGGATCTCACCATCGTCGGCGCGCTGGACCTCCCGGGGTTCGGGGGGCGCTGCTTGTTCATTCTTGGGCTGAGTGCTGGTTGGTGGATCAAGCTCGACACGGTTGTGTTCTGGTGAGCGGTTTGGTTCTGATTTCATTCGTTCTATTTCTTTCATCTAGGAGCCGCCCGATGCGGCTTTGTGTGTGCACTGTGTGCGTGTTACTTGTTCTCATTTTGATTCAGCGGTGCCTCTTTGTAACGCTGATATGTTTATTCATCTGCTGTCTGCGCTTGAGCGTTGGTGGTGCTTTCGTTACTCGGCTCAATAGCCGGTCCCGGTGTCGGGAGTTCGATGCGTTGATCCTGTGTTCCACGAAGACGACCTGAACCCACGCGGGTTCTGCTCTGGACCTCTCGCAAGCGTCGTTGCTGTTCGGTTTCTGGTGTTCCGAACATGGAATCCAGGATCCGCCTGGTGGTGCCGAACTGTTCAGCGGAGTAGGTGATGGATCCCGGCGCTCCGCTGACGCGGATCGTGATCAGTTCGTCTCGGAGACCCTCGATCAGATTCGAGAGCACCGGGATCGGATCGATCGACCGTGACCGAAAGCGTAGATCAATATCTCGTGAAGTCCAGTCCATTGTCCCATACCCAAGAATCTCGATGGTTTGGGATGAGGCGCTCAGGCGCTCAAAGGACGCGGTCGGACCGTCGATATACAGCTCTGCTTCTGCAAGATTCAGCCTAGAACCCGTCGGGAGGGCGAAGTTACTCGCTTCGATCAGATTGATCAATCCGGGGAGCGCCACCACAGAACCACCGGAAACACGGACATATCCCCGCCCGAACTGCTGATCGGGGTTACCGATCGGCGCTGAGAGCGCGAGATCTGCGTTCAGGATCCCGCGAGAGACATCATCGTCGACATTCCACGCAGATCGCACGGTTGACGACCCCGCGCCAGGTGGACCGACCAGACCTTCAACAGGGAGGAATAGATCATCAAAGATCGGAGCAGCCCGCACTCCCGATGCCCGGATTTCTGTTGAGTACCAGGTTTGCCCGTCTTCGTTTGGACGGATCTGCGCGTTCCCAGAGACCATCCCGCCGTGCATACCGGCGCGGAGTTCAGGGACAAGCACCACTCCCGGCTGATCTGGATCATTGGCGATCGTTGCTTGCGCATTGTGCATCCGCAGCAAACCAGCACGGAGACGCGACCCCATCACATCCATTCTGTAGACCAGCGATGGCTCAGATGATCCAGAACCATTTGCATCATCAAGATCCATACCCGACTGGGCAAAAAACTCCACCCGGCCATCAAACTCCGTAATCGGAACCCCGATGACAGCGCTCACATCAAGCACATTCGCAGCACCTTCGATCTTAAAGCTTGAGTCCGAAGTACCGAGACGATCCGCGACGATGTGGAGCCGTTCAATCTCGGTGTCTCTGCTGGACATGACCTGCAACTGATCAACGACCGTGTTGAGTGTGTCTGGGAGCACAACCTGGATCGGTCCATCAAAGACATCACCCTTTGCTGCGATGTTCATATCGATCCACGCGCCATTCCCCGGATTCACAGCCCACTGACCGTCGATGGACAATGTGTATTCGTCGTTTGTGGCGCGGATCTGATCGAAGTATCCCTCGAGTCCGTCAAAGCGGATTTTGCCGGTGATCTGCTTATTGCCATCTTGATCTCGATCGAACCGGAGAACCTCACCATCGCGTTCCATGCTTAATGTTCGCGGGATCATTGCGCCGTCGATTTCTACCGGAGGAAGACCCAGTTGACCAAGGGGCGCTTTGGAGAATCGGGCTCCGTCGATCGGGGTGATATCGATCAAAAGATCAAAGTCACCATCAAGACCGTAAAAATCGAAGAACCCGCCAGCGCCCTCACCGCTTCCGGACCCCATGCGGTTGACAATCGCGCGAACACCGGGAGACCCGAGCTTCCCGCGGTCCATCGAGAGCGTGACCGAGGGTTCGTCCTCAAGCTCCAGGAGTCGCCCGCCTTGCGCGAGTTTGATCGAACCAGATAACCCGATCTCTCCCATCGCTTCATCATCAATACCAAACGGGATGCTGAATCCCCTGCTCGAAATCGTTGGGCGCGTCCCCTGCGTGAGCGTCAACGCGCCGATCGATGACCCAAGCTGATACCGATGCTCTTCAAACTCAAAACCGACCGAGTTGATCTGATTGATTTGCACTCGCGTGTCAAGCGAACCGCCCACACGCCCCTCGATCGTTGATTGCATATCCAGCACACCATCGGGGGAATACTCGTTTCTCCAGCCAATCACACGATTCGCAAAACCAGGAGAAAACACCGCGATCGCGTGTTCAAGCGGCATCGCAAGATCCAGTCCCCGCGTGCGCACTTCGGTAAAGATCTCAGGCCCTTGAGCGGGTGGCCCCTCTTCAAACGGGAGCAATCCATCAACGCGTTTAACATTGCCGAACTTTGGTTTGCGCGGGAGCGTGAGCTGCGTGACCAGCTCGATTGAAGTTGGTGTGATTGGCTGGGATGGAGATTCCATTCGCCCGTCGAGATACACAACGATCAATGACTCGGTGACATGGATTGTCCCGAGCATATCTTTGATCTCAACTGAACCAAGCCCGATTTCTGATCCTTGCCCAGCATCAATGGTTTGATCAAGATGACCACCCATCGCGAGGGGATACGCGGAACCCTCGAACAAACCTGCTTCTACTTCATAAGTTACTCGCCCGTCTTTGTCGGATCCGATCTTGGCATCCGCAGCAACAAGCCCTTGCATGCGTAAACGATCAAGGATGCGCCGCAGAGTGACTTCACTCGGATCTTCAGGCTGAGCGTCGTAATATCCGGGGATCGCTGCGATCAATCGTTCATCGATCGGGATCTGGCGGGCCATGATCTCGACATAGGGAAGCGGATCCTTGAATCCTTCAACGGGTTTGAAGCTTGCGTTGACTTCTGCGATTCCGCCGCTGAGTCCTTCGTAGCGACCGCCGCTGAGAACGACTGCTCCTTCTTCAACGGTGATCATGACATCGCGGGCCACGATTGGTAACGGGAACTGTTTGGGAACGATCCCTGCATTTGGGATCTTGGCGACAATCCCGGTCGTCCACCTGTCGTTGGCAGGACGCATCGGATCTCTGCGGAGCGTGACCTCCAGACCGATCATTCCCGCAAACTCAAACTCGGGAACTCGGAGCTTGGTGTTGATCGATGCGAGCATTGCGGATTGCTCATCTCGAAGCTGGGGATCGCCGGTTGTTGAAAGCTGTGCGATTGAACTCGCCAGCTCGTCCCGTTGAGCGATGAGCTCTGCGCGGCGCTTGGGTAGGAGTAAATACCCGGAGCTGAGCAGGTTGTTGTACTGCTTGCGCGAGAAGAGGGTATCAACGAGCTCACGCTGATCGGTATCCATCGCAGCGAGCAATATGTCATCGATCGGGAGCTCGGTCGCGGTGATGACGATCTCGACATCTGACATCTCACCAAGCCCATCGAACGCTCCGGTCGCGACAAACTTCGCACCTGTAGGACCAGCCGCGGTGACATCTTGAACCGTGACGCTGTCTGGCGTGAACAGGATGGTTCCGGTCAGGTCTTGAACCGGGTACATGAAATCGACATATCGCGTGGTTCCGTTGGACACGACTGCTTTGCCGGATACTTCGATCGCTCCGCCCTGTGAAGTCTCTGCTCGAGCAATCGAAACCGTCGCATCGATATCTGCTTCGAGTCCAACAAAGAGATCGAGTTTTTCCGTCACATTCTCAGGCAAAAACCGCAATGGGCGGAAGCCCTCTTGAACACGGAAACTGGTATTGAGATCACAATCAAACGCGCTGTCAAGCGAGATCCCTTTGTAGTTCAGGTCGAGGGTATAGAGAAGATCATCAATATCGCCCTCAAGCTTTGCATCGAGTCCCTCGTTGCCAAACTTGATGGTCCCTTTGGTTGATCGCATGCGGAGGTAGGGTTCAGGACCGCTGAACTCTGTGAGCGGGATAAAGGGCATCGAGACATCAACACCATCGAGGATGAGCGTGATTCTGGGTTGGCCTTGGGTATCGATACTGAATTTGGTGGGCGCGAGGTTTCCGCTCAGCGCGAGTGATTCATAAAGATCGCGGACTCTCGAAGGGACAATGGCTGCGGGCCAATCCTCAAACTGGAGTCCGGTCATTTCACCTTGTACCCCTACACTTGAGAGGGTGCCGTTGATCATGAACTCGCCCAATCCTCCGGGGTTGGATTCGTCAGGAGATGAGATCCCGGGGAGCGAGGAGACCGCGCTGAGATTAAAGCGTGCGATTCCCTGATGATTGGGTTTGGCCAGACTTCCCGCGACGGAGAGCTCTTTGAGTTTGGTGTACTGACTTCCGGTGTGTTCACCGACCTCGATGACCCCGTTGACAATTTCGATCGCAGGCGTGACCGCGCCCCCGCCGCTGGACTGCTGGAACCGCATCGACTGGAGATTGACCGACCCAGTCTGGGTGTCCTGACTGACGCGGAATCGTGGACCAACAATCCGGACGGTTTTGATCGCGCGTGCGCCTGAGAGGATTGATGACCAATCAACACTGATCGTCGCGCGGTCGAGTGTGATGATCTCGCCCCCGGTGCCATTGATATCGGGGGCGCGGAGGATCGCGTTTCTGAGTTCGATTTGTCTGGAGGAGTTGAGCGCGACGCTGCCTTGGGTGATGTCAAGACCGATCTGCCGCTCGATGATTGGGACGATGATCCCGGTAAACGCGCCTGCGGTTGCGAGGATGAGCACAAGGACAACCAAGACGATCGGGATCGAGCACAAAGAAATCCACTTGCGACGCCGTCTTTTGGGCTTGGGAGTCTTCTTTTCAGGGAGTGGGGTTTCTGGGATTGGGGCGGGTTGATCCATCGTTGATGAAGTGTACGCAGACGGCGTATGCCCATACACCGAACAGACCCCGGAACTGGTCTCGATCCGGCGCTATCATCACCACAATGAGTAAGACACGAATTATCTATGTTTGTACTTCTTGCGGCTCCACACACAACAGCTGGATGGGCAAATGCTCGGACTGCGGTACATGGGATTCCCTCGAAGAATCGCAATACGACAAATCCGCAGCGAGTGATCCACATCGCGGATCGTCATTGATCGAAACCAAAGACGGAAACGACACCCCAGTCGCCACTTCTATCACCGAAATCATGGCGGGGTCCGGACCAACGCGCCGGCTCCCAACCGGGATCACCGAACTCGATCGCGTGCTCGGAGGGACCGAAGCAGACGACACGCGAGGACTGGTTCCCGGATCGGTCGTGATGGTTGGTGGTGAACCCGGAATCGGGAAATCAACCCTGCTCCTCCAAGCAGCAGGCGCATGGGCATCTCCAATCAACATGGATCCCAAACAAGCGGACTGGACAAGCAAGGTCCTGTATGTGTCAAGCGAAGAATCATCCCAGCAAGTCCAGCTCCGCGCCGATCGCTTAGGTGTTGCCGACGCAGATGGTTTGTTTGTGCTTGCCGATACGAACCTCGCGCGGATTCTTGATCAAGCGCGCAAGATCAAGCCTGATGTCTGCGTGATTGATTCGATCCAGATGATTTACAAAGCGGATCTTGAAGCAGCACCCGGATCTGTCACCCAGCTGCGCCGATGCTGCAGCGAGCTGGTGTACTTTGCCAAAGCGACCGGGACCTCGATTGTGCTTGTCGGTCATGTCACGAAAGAAGGCACACTCGCAGGACCGCGCATGCTTGAGCACATGGTCGATGCGGTGCTGTACTTTGAAGGCGACCGGTACCACAGCGCCCGGATCGTCCGCGCGATCAAAAACCGGTTTGGAACAACACTCGAGCTTGGAATCTTTGAAATGACCGGGGAAGGTCTTCAGCAACTCCCGGGAGGGATGTCCGTTGCTGCGATCCAATCTGGCGATGAACATCGACCAGGCGCGATCGTCTGTCCCGCGATGCACGGCTCCCGGTGCGTGTGCGTCGAGATCCAGGCGCTGACCGCGACCGGATTCGTCGGGAGCGCCAAACGCAAAAGCTCGGGACTGGATTCGAATCGGCTCGCGATGCTCATCGCGGTCCTTGAACAGCACGGCGGGCTGCGCCTCGCGGACCGTGATGTGTTTGCCTCGGTCGTCGGAGGGATCAAGATCATCGAGCCCGCGAGTGATCTCGCCCTCGCGCTGGCAATCTCAGGAGCACACTACAAACGCTCGCTCCCCCCCACGACCATTGCGATCGGTGAGATCGGACTGGGAGGCGAACTCCGTCCCGCAACCCAGATCGAACAACGCCTCCGCGAATCCGCACGACTCGGGTACACCCACGCATTTGTCCCCGCGTCTGGGTCAGCAAAGCTCCCAAAGGTGAAGGGCATGGAACTGATCCCGGTGAAGAATGTGTCGCAAGCTATAGAGCGGTTAATGTGATGACCCAATACCCCCAACCAACAAACTGGAAACGGATCAAGCTCACAGCATTTATGGTCGGAGTTGCAGCAATTGCATCTGTCTTCATTATTCGTTCAATCGTTGATGACATCCCGTTTGACTCACAGCGGTGGAAAGATCAAGCGTCAGTGAGTAATGGCACGGATTTGCGATCACAAATGATCAATGACCTCCAAGGCAATGTACTGATGAGAGGCATGCAGCGTTCTGATGTACTGCTACTCCTTGGGAAACCAGATGCTGGATTTTTTTCTGCAGACTATGACCTTGCATACCGAATCGGGAGCAATGCAGGCGTTGGAGCGGTGACTCGGCATGGGAGCGCCGTGAGCTCAGGTGGAGGTATTCGACTACTTACACTCAAGTTCAACGATCGTGATCGCTTGATCGAATGGAAAGTTGTAATGCGCTAGTTCCCAGTTAACCACTCAGGCATCCCCTTCGGTCGCCCATCACTCCCCACGCACGCAAGCTCCGTGCTTCCCGAAGCACAGACCCCATCGGTAGGTACAGCAGGATCAGAAAAATCGGGGGCTTGACCGTCCCGCTCGATGAGCACGATCTCATACGAATGATGCAGCTTGACCTTGCTCGCTTTCTCAACCTTCGTGCGGATCTCGATCACATCGTCGTAGCGCAGCGGTCTGCGGTATTTGATCTCCGCTTTGGTCACGACCATGAATACCCCCGACACTTCCAGAGTCGCGTAGCTCTCGCCCACATCGCGGAGCAGCTCCGTGCGCCCGATCTCCATCCAAGGGAGGTAGCTCGAATGGTGCACAACCCCCATCGGATCGCACTCGACATAGCGCACGCGGAGTTGATGGGTGCCAGATGCGGGTGGTGTGTTGCGGGAATCGGTCGTGGTGGTCATGCTCAACCATAGGGACGAATCCGTTGGCCGCGCATACACTCCGTCCTATGTCATTCGGACTCGGACACGGCAAACCCCTCGACAGCGCCCCAGGCGTGGTCGGTATCTCTGCGGATGAACTCCCACCATTACCCGATTCGGTCCTGACTGATCCACAATCGGGTCGTCTGGATCCGCGTCAGTGGTTTGCTGATCCGAGCAAGCCCTTTGAGCTTGAGATCGGTTCGGGCAAGGGCGCGTTCCTTGTTCAGCAAGCGGATCTCCAACCAGAAACCAACTTCCTCGGGATCGAATGGGCTGGGGAGTTTGCAGCCTACACCGCAGACCGGATCCGGCGCAAGCGCGAGAACGAGGGCACGCACACCAATGTCCGCGTGCTCAATAGTGACGCAGCCCAGTTCCTGCAGTGGCGCTGTCCCGATGAATCGATCGATGTGCTGCATCTATACTTTTCTGATCCTTGGCCAAAGAGCAAGCACCACAAAAAGCGCGTGATCCAGCACCAAACGATGTACGACATCTGGCGCTGCCTCAAAAAAGGCGGCGAGCTGCGCGTCGTCACCGATCACGATGACCTGTGGGCATGGGACCTGTCGCACTTCGACTTGTGGGCGTCGGGATCATCTGAGTCCAATGAAAGCTTCACCAGACCAAACATCCCCACAGCGCCCCCAGCTGTGCAGGCGTTTCTTGATGAGCATGGATCGCTGCCGTATGTGTTTGGCGGGTTTGAAGCACCAGAATCTGCGGGCGAGGGTGAACTCGTGGGCACGAACTTTGAGCGCAAGTTCCGCATCGAGGGGCGAAGCTTTAATGCAGGTGTGCTCAAAAGAGACAAATAAAAAACCCGCCATTTCTGACGGGCTTCATTTTATCTAAACATCAATCTCACGCTGGCTCAGCAGCGATCCGCACCGACTGGTCGCGGCGCACGCGGCGCTGGGCGGCTTGCTCTTGCTCCTTCTGCACGGTCTCTGCTTCGAGGAAGTCTTCACCGAAACGGAAGAGGCGGAACGAGTTGCCGATCACGAACACATCGGGGACGAAGTGGAAGAACGCTGCGAACCCGACACCCAAGCTCGCGCCGAGGGTTTCGCCTCCGATGGCTTGGAACGCGCCCGATGCTGCGAGCACGAGACCGATGATCGCCATCAGGATCGAGACGACGATGTTCTGGGTGATGATCACGCGCGTTCTGCGAGCGAGCTCCATAAGGAACGGGACGCGGTTGAGCTCGTCGGTCATCAGCGCCACACCTGCGGAGTTTGCAGCGATGTCTGAACCGGACAGACCCATCGCGACACCGACATCCGCTTCTGCGAGTGCGGGACCATCGTTGATGCCATCGCCGATCATCATCACGCGGTAACCATCTTCGCGCATCTGGCGGATGAGCTGGTGCTTCTCTTCGGGGAGGCATTCCGCTTCCACGCTGTCAACACCCGCGATCTGACCGACGCGTTTGCCCACGCTCAAGCGGTCACCGGTGAAGATCGCGACAAAGCGGATCCCGAGTGTGCGGAGACGATCAACGACCGATTTCGCGTTTGGACGCGGAGTATCTTCGAGACCGACCGCGCCCATGTAAACGCCGTCTTTGATGACATGGACGCCGGACATCCCCGTGATGCGATCGGAGATGTGATCAACGGATTCGGTGGAGCTGGGCATGAGCTCTTTGATCCAGGTCCCGCGGCCTGCGGTGATTTCACCGATGGATGTTTTAGCTTTGACACCGGCGCCGTGGGTTTCCTCGTACGCTCCGTCGTTGTTGATCTCGATGCGTGCTTGCTTTGCGGTGCGGAGGATCGAGAGTCCAAGCGGGTGATTCGAATGGGCTTCTGCATACGCTGCTGCTTTGAGCAGGTCCGCCCCCTCAATGCCCGGAGCTGGAGCAAGACGCGAGACACCGAATGAACCAGTCGTGAGTGTACCGGTCTTATCCATCACGACCGCATCGACATTGGCTGATGCTTCGAGGTAGCTTGTCCGCTTGATCATCACACCCAATCGGGCAGCAGACGCGAACGCAGCAACCATCGCAGATGGAGAAGAAAGCAGCAACGCGGTCGGGCAAGTCACCACAAGCACGGTCACCGCACGCAGCGCCGCCCCTTCGCGGACCGCGGGGTTGTCAGACTGGGAGAACAAGAAGTACACAACCGCAGCAACCGAAATCGCAACCGGGACATAGAACTGCGCGACCTGCTCGATGAGCAACTGACGCTCGGTCTTGGTAGATTCTGCTTCGCGGATAAGCGTTGACACTTTACCGATCGTGGTCTCTGCGCCGACCTGGGTGACTTCGATTTCAAGCGCCCCGGTCAGGTTGCTTGTACCTGCATAGACATCGGAACCATCCTGCACTTCGACAGGCATGGATTCACCGGTAAGTGACGCTTGGTTGATTGTGGACTCACCACCGATCACGCGACCATCAACGGGAAGGTTCTCGCCGGGACGGATACGGACGCGTTGTCCGACAACGACCTGACCGACCGGGATCATTTGTTCATTGCCTGCATCATCAATGATGCGAGCATCATCTGGAGTCAGCGAGATGAGCTGTTCGATCGCGCGCTTCGCGCCATCTGCGGTTCGTGAGACGATCTGGTCCGCGACGAGCAAGATGAATGCGAGGAATGCTGCGGTGCCGTATTTATCGACCGCCATTGCTGCAAGGATCGCAAGTGCTGCGAGCGAACTCGAAGACACTCGGTTGTTGAGGACTTCGCGGAATGAAGCGTAGAAGAGTTTCCATCCAAGGAGCAATGCTGCGATCACCGCGGGGATGGTCGCGACGAGCTCGTTTGCTGATCCGGTGACATTGGCGATCCAGGACACCATCGCCAGCACCCCGCCTGCGAGGTAGAGGAAGATCCAGCGGTCGCCTTGCAGGTCATGATGGGAACAGCATTCGATTGCTGAGCCGTGGGAGTGTGAATGGTCATGATCGTGCGTGTGTGTGTCGCTCATATATTCAGTATCCGGTTTCAGAGTTGAGGGTGCTTGGAGGGCGGTTCTCAATCGGTTCGTATCAGGTTCTTGTCTTCTGCGTATTCGACTTCTGCATGTTCTGCACGGATGCGTGCTCGCTGGGGAGACACACATCACGGGGGTCACTACTGTAGGATTGATAAGCGACCCAGTGCAGCTGGCCAAAACCCGTACGCACCGGAGCTTGCGCCGGTTCGATGCCGCAGGAAGGAAACCGATGACCGAGCAAAATACTGATCAACTCAATGCACTTCCAAGGGTGTGTGTGCTGGGTATCGGACAAATGGGTCTGGTTTGTGCGGGCGCCCTCACCATTCCAGATCCCCAAGGCGCAGGGGATTCCCCCCGTGCTCAGGTCACGATGTGGGGTCACGACGACGATGAGAACGGAGCACTCGCCCAAACGCGCAAATCTAACCGGCTCCCAGGTTTCTCACTCCCAAACACAGTCCGCATCGCCCTCTCAGATCCCGAAGCACTCAAAGACACCGACATCATCGTCTGCGCAATCCCGGTCCAGTTCATCCGCAGCGCCTGGGAAAGACTCGCGCCACATGTCCCCAACCACACAGGCGTGATCTCGGTGGCCAAAGGAATCGAGAACGACACATTGATGCGCCCAACCCAAATCATCGCTGATGTGCTCAACGATGATCCGGATGCCAAACCCCGTCCGCTTGGGTGCATGTCTGGACCCGCAATCGCGACCGAACTCGCAGCATGTCTACCCGCGACCATGGCCGCGGCATCAGACCACCCCGGATTCTCACGAACTATCCAGAAACTGTTTTCAACAAGCTGGTTGAGGATCTACACGAATCCGGATCTGGTCGGGGTCGAGCTCGCAGGCGCGACCAAAAATGTCATCGCGATTGCTGCAGGAATCATCGACGGACTCGGCGCTGGATACAACGCCAAAAGCGCACTGCTGGCGCGAGGACTCGCAGAAACCACCCGTCTTGGTGAAGCAATGGGCGCCCAGTCCAAAACCTTCTACGGCATCGCGGGAGCCGGTGACCTCGCGACCACCTGCTTCAGTCCCGAAGGACGCAACCGTTCATGCGGTGAAGCACTCGGGAAAGGAACCAAGCTCGATCAATACCTCCGCGATTCGCTTTGTGTAGTAGAAGGCGTCGCAACCACCAGCTCGGTCATGGATCTAGCCGCAAAATACAAAGTCGACCTCCCCATTGCCTCCGCGGTCCACGCTGTTCTCTTTGAACACATGGACCCGGTGGATGCGATTACGATGCTCATGAGCAGAGAACTCCGCGACGAACTCGCAGAATAACAACTGATCAATAGAGAATGACCAACCAACGATCACATCTTGATGAACGCAATGCTGCGATCCGCATCATCGATCGCCTGCGCGATGCTGATCACATCGCGTACCTTGCGGGCGGATGTGTCCGTGATCAACTCTTGGGTGTAATTCCCAAGGATTATGATGTAGCAACCGACGCGCGCCCTGAGCAGATCAGCAACCTATTTGAACGCACCGCTGCGGTTGGTGCTGCGTTCGGGGTGATGCTGGTGCGGGACTTTGGACCAAGTATCGAGGTGGCCACATTCCGATCTGATGGGCCGTACTCCGATAGCCGTCGGCCAGACCATGTCCATTTCTCGACCCCCGAAATGGACGCGCAGCGGCGCGACTTCACCATCAACGCGCTGTTCTTAGATCCACGCGATGATGGAGACCAGATCATCGACTTTGTAGGCGGGAAATCCGATATTGATTCAAAGATCCTCCGCGCTGTCGGTAATCCCGAAGCTCGCTTGCAGGAAGATCATTTACGCGCACTGCGCGCTGTCCGCTTTAGCGCTCGATATGGGCTGAGCATCGACGCGATGACATCAAATGCAATACTCGCGCATGCATCAGACCTGGTGGGCGTGAGCATCGAACGCATCGGCGATGAAGTCCACAAGATGATGAACCACCGAACCAGGCTCCGCGCTGCTGAGCTCATGGAAATACTCACGCTCGACCGCGCGATCTTCAGTGATCATTCGATGAGCAATACTCACGATGCACTCTGCGATATTGATGACTCTGCGCACGCGACGACCGCACTTGCTGCGTGGGCATTTGACCGGTATGGATCGAGGGTCTTGAGCAGACAAGGCGCGTCTCAAACTTCGTGGGCAACCAAACTCGATATGAGCAACTCACAGTCTGAGCATTTCATCAATGTTCTTGAGATCACGGGAATCTTGATCGCTGACTGGGACTCTATGAACATCGCACAACGCAAGCGTCTTGCATCTCGCACGCACGCTCAAGAAGCACTCAAGCTTCTGGCAGCTTTGGATTCAAACCTGACCTCCCACATCCTCAACAACATCGGTTCCATGTCGAGCGATGGGATCGGGCTCGAACCCGAACCGATGATCAATGGACAGACACTGATCGAGATGGGGCACGCGCCCAGCAGGACTTTCAAGGATGTGCTGGACCGCGTCTATAATGCTCAGCTCGAAGGACGAATCGTAAATCCTGAGTCCGCACGCAAACTCGCGCAAGAACTGTTTATAATGCCAGATAAATCTGACCAATAAAGCGGCCAAGATACTGACCAAACACCGCCCGAATCGCTGATTGCAAGCACTGAGGGCACATCCGGAGCTACAAATGTCCATCAAACCTCCTCCCGCACCCGCGACCGATTTCGTCCCCGCAGTTTTCAATGGCACCGATTGGTCCGTCGTTGAGCCGCTCCTCAACGAACTCGTCGACCGCGAAATCGCAAACGGCGAAGACTACGACAAATGGCTCATGGACCGTTCGGAGCTCGAAGCTGCGATCGGTGAATCCGCAGCCAACACCTACATCAACATGACCTGCGACACCGCGGATGAATCCAAGCAAGCTGCGTGGACTTCGTATCTTGAAAATGTCGCACCCAAATTCAAACCCATCGCCTTCATCCTTGACAAAAAGCTCAAAGAGAACGCAGAGAAGTATGGCAAGACCGACGGCTACCACCAAGTCCTCTACCGCGATACCGCAGCAGATGTCGACTTGTACCGCGATGAAAATGTCCCGATGGAAACCGAACTCGCAAAGCTCGATCAAGAGTACGACAAAATCTGCGGCAAGATGACCGTCGAGTTCGAAGGCGAAGAACGCACACTCCCGATGATGGGTAAGTACTCCGAATCAGCAGACCGAAGCATCCGCGAAGCTGCGTGGAAAATTGTTGCGACCCGGCGTCTCCAAGATCAAGAAGAGATCAGCAGCATCTACGACACCATGATCACCAAGCGTGATCAGTGCGCCAAGAACGCGGGCTTTGACAACTATGTCCAGTACATCTACAAAGCAAAGCATCGCTTCGACTACGACACTACCCACGCATACGCGTTCCATGATGCGATCGAAAAGCACGCGATGCCATTCGTTGAGCGGCTCGATGCGACACGCAAACAAGAGCTTGGGGTTGATGTTCTTCGTCCTTGGGATCTCAATGTTGATCCAAAGAGCCGAGGAGAGCTCAAGCCGTTCACTGATGGTAAAGATCTCGTCACCAAAACCAGAGCGTGCTTCGATAAACTCAGCCCAGAACTGGGCGAGATGTTCGCCACCATGGGCGACGGCGCCAACACCAACGGCACCGACAACGGAAACGCATCACTCGACCTCGATTCCCGCAAGGGCAAAGCACCGGGTGGATACCAGTACATGCGTGACCGCTCGCGCCGTGCGTTTATCTTCATGAACGCTGCGGGTCAGCACCGGGATCTTGAAACCATGGTCCACGAAGTCGGGCACGCATTCCACTCGATGTACAGCGTGCACGAACCCTTGGTGTGGTACCGAAGCTCACCGATCGAGTTTGCAGAAGTCGCATCCATGAGCATGGAACTCTTGACGATGCCCTACTGGGATTCGTTCTACCCAAGCGCAGAAGACGCGAACCGCGCCCGGCGCAAGCAGCTCGAAGGATCGATCTCGCTGCTCCCTTGGATCGCGACCATCGATGCGTTCCAGCACTGGGTCTACCTGAACCCAACACACTCACGCGAAGAACGCGCCCAGGCATGGCTCGATATCGAAGGACGATTCGGACACCAAGGCCACCGCGTTGACTTCACCGGGATCGAAGAAGAACGCAAGTTCGTTTGGCCGCGCCAAGGTCACCTCTTCGGCGTGCCGTTCTACTACATCGAGTACGGCATCGCCCAGCTCGGCGCGCTCGGTATCTGGCTAACGAGCTTAGAGCAATCAGAAGAAGCAGCGCTCGCAGCATACAAAAAAGCAATGTCACTCGGCGGGACACGCCCGCTTCCAGAGCTGTTCAATGCAGCAGGATTGCCGTTCGACTTCGGTCCCGAGACTGTTGGCCGGTTAGTTGATCGCGTTCAGCTTGAACTTGATAAGTTGCCGGAATAAATAGCTATTAGAATGCAATTCTAGACATTTTATTGGACAACTGCTCCTGATAGCCCATATTCCGGTTGAATATGGGCTTTTTATGGAGTCTTCTAGATGATCACTAACTCAGTAGCGAGTCTTCTCAACATCACACAATACTCTTGGACATCAGTTGCTGAGACTGCCGACATCTCTGCATTCTCATTCGAGAGCACATTGTTTAAAGTTATCTAATTGGTTCATTTCAAAATATATACATGATCTAAATACAGGAGAAGACAATGCCGCGAACACCCTCACACCTAATCGCATTATTTGCCCCAACCCTCGCACTCAGCACGCATGGCTTTGCAGGGCTCAGCGATATGTACATCACAGACTCCACAGGAGAAATTTATTTTGTTGATGGCAACACACTTGAAGCAACATCTCTCGCGCAATTAGAAAACGCAGGAACAATCAACGATATCTTATATCTTGGAAACGGGAAAATACTCGCAAATCTGACTTATGCGATTGTTTCGTACGATCTCAATACGGGAATCCAAGAAACACTCATCAACACCAACGGAAACCTTGGTCAGCCGGGATCGTTTGTATACTCAAGCGGGCTTACACGCAGGACAGACGGAGAAATCTACTTAGGAATCACCGAACTCCTTAATCCGGTTGGTCTTGATGTATACGGGATTTCATATAACACCCTATCTCAAGAACTGAGTGAAGTCGGAGCAATCCCATTCCCAGCATCATATGACTTCTATGAACTTTCAAATGGAAACATGATAGGATTTGGAACTACTGGAGTTTCTACCCTATTTAATCCAAACACTGGTGTCATCGAAGCGATATTTGATTTGGATATTCAAGCCACATCATTTGTCCAATCATTAGACGAGTTGTATGTTGTCGCCGCTGACGGATCACTCCACACATTTGATATCACTGATGGTTCAACAGAGTTCTATGCACAAATTTCCGGCGTTGACGCCCCCGTCTTTGGCGCTTCGATCGCAATATCAAACGCAGCACTCATCCCAGCACCAGCATCAATGATCGTGCTTACGGGCGGGCTTGGATTCGGTTTCCGCCGTCGACGCTGAATCACCCACTCACAGAGCTGTTGAACACAGTAAGAATTGCCGTTTTATTTTCCTCTCAATGCTCGGGCGATTGTTAAACTTGATCCATAACAAACCCCCAAATGCCCCTACAAGTTTCATGCGTTAATTTGCAAACATCTAGCCATTGGGTACATTGAAGAGTTCGACTAACTTAGCAGGAGGGAGTTTGTTTGTACAAAATTATTTCTTTACTTGTCTTGGCTGTTTCTATGCCGTCTTTTGGTTCACTGACAGATTTTCTGATCATGTCATCTGACGGAGAGATGCTGCGGGTTGATGGAACCACGCTTAACGCCACTCATGTTGCAGACTTAGATATTAGAGGAACGACTCTTCAGAAAATCGAATTGGAGTATGTATCAGATTCTCAAATTTATCTCACACACACCGAAGGATTGAGCGTCTATAACAGTGTCGAGCTCACTTTAGAAACGGTATTCACTCAGCAAAATATTCGTGATATTCCAGGAATTTACTTTCACCCAATTGCCGGATTAGCACAATCCGCAGATGGCAAAATCCTTACGACAATAAGAGGGCTCGAGATAGGCCAAGGTCCCTTTGCTGCCGGTATCACTACTGACCCGAAAAACAACAACTGGGAACTTACATCCCCTCATATCCACTTGCAGTATTCTCTTGATGCTCATCGAATTGGCGAAGGTAGATACTTTGCAATTGACGGGGATCATTCTCTTCACATTATCAATGAAGGGGCAGATGAATCAGAAGCTGCGTATGCAAACTACTTCAAAGACTTCTACTACCCAGTCTCGATCTTTGAATCAGATGGTTCCATGTTCATGATTGACACATCCGGAGAAATCTACAGTTTCGATCCGGACACTGGTATTTCAGAGAGATACGGCCAGATTAATGGTGTTGATGGGCTGTACCTCCTTGCAGCAACTGCGGTTCCAGCTCCATCGTCAGCAACCTGCTTAGCATTCGCATGCCTTCTAGGCACTAAGAGGCGACGCTAAGCCCAAGGCCCGGTGATGGCCAGCGTCCATCCGGACTGCTGAAGGTTCACAAAGAAAGTCGAGCCATCAGGACTGAAGCACGCGCCCGCGAACTCGGAGCCGCTGTAAGCGTTCTTTGCGATGTGGTAGAGCTCG
>JBGCDI010000016.1:0-42058 GCA_045105315.1 Phycisphaerales bacterium
AAACATGAACTATAAAAAATACCTGTGGGCAAAAGAAGAAGCCATAGAGGAGCAGAACTTGGAATAACCAGACCTATGAAGAGTGAAAAAACAATGACGATACCCAGAAGCCACTCGAACCGTCCTTGATTCTTACCCATCCCGACACGGGGATCCCACCTTCGCCGGACTAGCAGCTTGAGATCTCGATGGGCCGCTTCGTTCATGCAGAATCATAGCACAACCCCCCCTATCCTCCGCTGTGAAAACACTCTACCTCATCGACGGCTTCGCTCAGTTCTTCCGTGCTTATCACGCGATCAGGACCCCCATGTCCTCCCCCGTCACCGGTGAACCCACCAACATGACCTACGGCTTCGTCGGGATGCTCCTCAAACTCATCCGCAACGATGGCAAGCACCTCGAAGGAGACGGCGCAGCAAGCTTTATCGCTGTCGCGCTCGATGTTGGGGGCGACCAAGGCACTTTCCGCACACAGTTGTATCCTGAGTACAAAGCAAACCGTGATGCGCCTCCTGAAGATCTTCGGCCCCAAGTCGACCGGGCGCTGGCGCTGCTTGAGGAAATTGGAGTGCCTGTGATTGGGTGCGCTGGATACGAAGCGGATGATGTGCTGGCAACCATCGCGACTGATTTTTCAAGCAAGCATCCCGACATCCGCGTGCGGATCATCAGCAAAGACAAAGACCTCAAGCAACGGCTGGGCGAGGGCGCTCCCCCCACCGAGATGTATGATCTGCACAAGGACGAACTGATTACCGAAGCGCATCTGATGGAAGAACTCGGGCTGCGCCCTGATCAGGTCATCGATCTGCTGACGCTGATGGGTGACACCGCGGACAATATTCCCGGTGTGATGGGGATCGGGATCAAGACCGCAGCCAAGCTGCTTGTCGAATATGGGGATCTGGATTCGGTGCTTGCCGCTGCGGATTCTGGTGAGATTAAGGGCAAGCGCCGAGAGAATCTGATCGCGAGTAAAGAGCATCTCCCGCTGAGCAAAGATCTGGTGACGCTGCGCCACGATGTCCCGATTGAACTGGATCTGAATGACTCAGCTGTGGAATCCATCGAGCTCGACAAGCTCATTCCGATTTGCAAGGAGCTGGGGTTTAATCGGTACCAAGATGATCTCAAAAAAATGATCGGTCTTGAATCATCACCCACTACTCAAGATAGCGTTCAAAAAGAAGCTGCTCCAGGATTTGGGTCGTTGTTTGATCAAGCGTCTTCGGATTCTCCCTCAGTCAACGGTGACTACATCACGGTGCAGACCAAAGCAGACCTGTCCAAGATGCTCAAAGCGATCAAGAGCGCGGAGAATAACAAAGAGGTGCTGGCGGTCGATACCGAGACCACGCACATCCGGCCGATGCGCGCCAAGCTCGCAGGGATTTCGTTGTCGCACCAATCAGGGATCGGGTACTACATCCCGTGTCTCGCGCCTGACGATGACAAGCACCTGGACACAGACACAGTGATTGCTTCACTCAAACCGATTTTGGAAGACGAGTCGATTGCGAAGGTCGGGCACAATCTCAAATACGATCTAACCGTACTCAAAAACGCGGGGATCAATCTCCGTGGTCATCTCCCGACCGCGACGCATCCCAAAGCGGGCGATTCGATGATCGCGAGCTTCATTGTTGATGCGACGCGATCGAGTCATTCGATGGACAACCTCGCGCTCGCTCTTCTTGAACGCACCAACATTTCCATCAAGGACCTGATCGGAACGGGCAAGAATCAACGGACTTTTGATCAGGTGCCGCTCGCGCAGGCTGGGCCGTATGCTGCGGAAGATGCGGATGTCACACTCCAGCTCAACGAGGTGCTCAATACCCAGCTCTCCTCAGAGCCCTCGCTTGTCAAGTTGTATCAAGAGCTTGAAATGCCTTTGGTCGATGTGCTGGCAACACTTGAGCAGAACGGAGTGATTGTCGATCGTGATGAGCTTGGCAAACAAGAAGCACGCTTACAAAAACGAATCGACGAACTCATCGAAGAAATCAACACCGAAGCGATGGACACCATCGGACGCACCTTCGATCTCAACAGCCCCAAACAACTCTCCGCTGCGTTATTCAACTCCCCCGATGATGAACCCGAAGGCTTTGGGATCAAACCGATCAAGAAAACCAAAACCGGCTTTTCTACGGATGCGGAAGTCTTGGACAAGCTCGTGCTTGATCCAGATATCACTACACCGATCCCATCGCTGATTCTTGAATACCGCCAGCTCACAAAGCTGGTTTCAACCTATCTCAAAGCGTTGGCTGACGATATCCATCCGGAGACTGGTCGTATCCACGCGAGTTTCCACCAGACCGTCGCGTCGACTGGTCGTTTGAGTTCATCGGATCCGAACCTGCAGAACATCCCGATCCGATCGGAGATCGGACGCGAGATCCGCAAAGCATTCATCGCGCCTGATGCGCATCAACTCATCACAGCGGATTACTCGCAAATCGAGCTTCGGATACTCGCCCATCTGTCAGAAGACCCCGCACTGATCGCTGCGTTTGAAGCGGGCGAGGATATCCACCAAGCCGTCGCGGCGCAGATCAACGACATCCCGCTCGATGAAGTCACCAAAGACCAACGCTCGGGCGCGAAAATGGTCAACTTCGGAATCGTCTACGGCGTTACCCCCTGGGGACTTGCGCGAAGACTCAATGTCTCCAACGCCGAAGCGACCCAGATCATCGACGACTACAAAGCCAAGTTTGCCAACATTACCAGCTTCCTTGATGAATGCGTCGCGTACGCAAAGGCCCACGGCTATGTCCAGACCATGATGGGACGACGACGCGCGATCCATGAAATCGATGCACGCAACCCACAACGACGCGCCCTCGCAGAACGCGTAGCCATCAACTCTGTTGTCCAAGGGTCCGCTGCCGACCTGATCAAAATTGCGATGATCAATCTTCACCGCGACATCACCGATGCTGAATCAGGATCGGATCTCGATGGCACCAAGATGATCCTCCAGATCCACGACGAGCTGGTATTTGAAACTCCAGATGATCGTATAGATGCGGTGTTGCCCATCGTGACCCAGCGGATGGAGGACGCGATGGATCTCAAGGTTCCATTGAAGGTCGATGCACAGGTATCCAAAGACTGGTTCGGCGGGAAGTAACTGCTCCGCTGTACATTTTGCATACACTTTGCTCGTGACCGCTGCAACCAATCAATCCTGGACTACCCGCGATCTGCTCGCATGGATGAACGATGCGTTTGTCAAGAAAGATCTAGATTCACCCAGACGCATGGCAGAGATGCTCATGGCTCATGTCCTGGGAGTCGAGCGACTCAAGCTCTATATGGATCCCGATCGACCAAGCACACCACTGGAGCGGGACACGCTTCGGGGATTGGTCAAGCGGGCGCTGGACCACGAGCCTATCCAGTACCTTGTGGGTGAAGAGTCTTTTTTCACGATGATGTTCAAGGTTGATCAGCGCGCTCTGATCCCTCGTCCATCAACACTTACCATCGTCGAAGAAGTTCTTCAGCACGCGCGAAACAACCCTGATGCGCACACGCTTCGTGATTCAGATGCGGGTGTCGGGATCATGATTGCCGATGTCTGTACCGGGAGCGGGTGCATCGCAGCGGCGCTGGCAAAGCATCTGCCTGGGGCGCGGGTGATAGCATCTGATCTATCTGAAGAGGCGCTCGCGTGCGCCAAAGAGAACATCGAGCATCACGCACTCTCTGATCGTGTGGAGCTTGTGCACGGGAATCTGCTTGAACCGATCATGAATCATCCCGTCGCGGGGAGTGCCGGGGCGCTGGAATATGTGGTGAGCAACCCGCCTTATATTCCTGACAGCGAGTGGGATTCGGTGGAAGCGAATGTCAAAGACCATGAACCAACCATGGCGCTGCGCGCCAAAGATAATGGGATGGAGTTCGTCGCTCCCTTGATTGAGCACGCTCCCAAGCTGCTTGCACCGGGAGGGCTGCTCCTGATTGAGCTCGCAACAGCCCGCGCCCCCGAAGCGCTCAAGCTTGCCAAGGAGCACGCAGATCTGGGTCATGCTCGGATTGCGAAGGATTCTGATGGGCTTGACCGGGTACTCATCGCGACCCGAGCGTAACAAGCATTCAGCTTACTCATCAATCGACTCAAGCGCTTCACGGACCTGGGTCATCAGCAGTTCGATCTCAAAGGGCTTAAAGAGCACGCTTTTGAGGCCTTCTTGAGATGCTCGCACGATTGAATGGTGCGGATCGTATCCGAACCCGGTCATCAGGATGACCTGGGTAGCGGGGTTGCATCTGCGGACGGCGCTAAACACTTCATACCCATTGCGGTCGGGCATCTGGATATCTGAAACAACCAGATCAAACGGCGCCGCGCCGGAATCACGGATATCTTCAAGAATCTCGATCGCTTTGGCCCCGTCATTGACGATCGTGGTTTTACACCCTCTATGAGAGAGGACATCACCAATGATCTTACGGATCTTGGGATTGTCATCCACCACAAGCACCCGGCGGTCAACGAACAGCGGATCATGCTCACGCTTAGTCAGTGCATCATCCACACCTAGCAGATTCTGTGGGCCTTCGGAAACACACTTGACGCGATCTTTGATAGAGGTTACATCTTTGAGGATGCGATCGATATGTCTGCTGGTTTCTGGGTCTGCGGATTTTTGATGTTCTTTAAGCCAATCAATTTCAGAGACAATATCTTCAAGAGGCTCATTAATCTCGCCTTCAAACCGGCCTGTGACAGTCTGATTTGTTGCGGTGCGCTCAGTGACAAGAAGCTGAAGCATGTGCAGCGCCATCGCGATGTAGCGACCGAAGATTTCTGCAAACTGACGGTCTTGATCGTCGAACGCGCCGGGCTGCTGAGACTCGATATCCATGATCCCAATTATTTTGTCACAGACACGAAGCGGAACGGTCAAGCTCGAACGCGCACCGGTGAGACCGGGCAAGAACATCTCGTCGTTGAGTGTGTCATAGCACACATAGCTTTCACCAGTCGATGCAACGCGCCCAGAAATACCAGATCCCTCTGGTTCCAGATACAAATCGAGATCCTGGATCTCTTGCGGGAGCCCGGTCTGCATCACAAGCTGAAGCTTGTTGGTGCGCTGGTCAGTCAGGAAGATCGCGAAGTGATCAGAGCGGAGCAGCTCGTGCGAATATTTGATGACTCGTTTTTCGAGAAGCTGCAGACGCTCAAGCGCATTCATCTCTCGGATCTGGTTGACATCCAGTCTGACTAGTTCGAAACCTGCACGATCGATCGCGTCCATTTTCTGCTGAGTGCGCTGCGCGATGGTCACATCACGCACGATCGCAGCGACGCGCCCAGTATGAAGCTCCTCGCCCTCAACACGAGCGATTCCGGTGATATAGACATCGAATGCTCGCAGATTGCCATCAGTCGCGACCCGGTGTTTGGTCACCATCGCGCCGTTGCCCATGCTTGTGTCGTACATAGAGCCTGGGATAGCATCGGCAGCCTGCACACACAGCGCGTTGACCCTGGTCCGCACCGATTCATCGAGTAAATCGAAGTATTCGTTGGACCAAAGGAGATCCCCCTCTGGACTCACAATGCAGACACCCTCACCAAGTGCTTTGAGAACCGCAGCTACGCTTGCATCGTCAGGCTGAACGACGATCTCGTAACGATTGCCGAGCGTTTGCTTGAGTTGAGCGGTTTCCTCTGGGGAGGCGCCAACGAGTACGAGTTTGGGCTGTGTCTTGACCATCGAGGACGGTATCTCTTGTTTTGCTACATCGAGCTGGATGGACGAATGTCCATGATCTGATTGCCTGCTCTAAAAGTGTATTCGCATGCAAGCGACCAGCGGGTCCAACAACATTCAACCTTCTTTCACGCTAGTATCGGCAAGGTCTCTATGGGAGCTAGCAGAACTCTATGATTTTGGTCCGAGAAATCAGAAAATCATTCGGCCCGCTCAAAGCGGTCAACGGTGTCTCATTTGAACTTGGTGATAACCAAGTCGTTGGGCTGCTGGGACCCAACGGAGCCGGGAAAAGCACCACTATTCGCATGATGACCGGGTTTATTGCACCCGATTCTGGGTCCATAACGATCGCAGGATACAACATTTCCACTCAGCCATCACTCGCGAAATCCCAGATTGGGTACCTTCCTGAGCAAGCACCGATCTATCCAGAGATGTCGGTGCAGGGATATCTCAAGCACCGAGCAAAGCTTTTCGGGGTTGAGACCAAAGCGATCAAAAACGCTGTGGAACGGTCGATGGACATGTGCCACATCGCCAATGTTGCTCGCAGGCGCGTTGGGAACCTGTCTAAAGGCTACAAGCAGCGCGTCGGACTCGCGGGCGCCCTGATTCATGATCCCCCTGTACTGATCCTTGACGAACCCACCAACGGGCTGGATCCTACACAAATCCAAGAATCCCGATCCCTGATCCGTGATCTTGCGGAAAACAAGTCCATGCTGGTGTGCTCCCATATCCTCCCAGAAATCGAGCGGGTCTGTGATCGGGTCATGATCATGAACCACGGACAAATCCAAGCAGACGGCACACCACAAGATCTCATCAACCAAGCACCTGGACCAGTCCGGTATGTGATTGAACTCAGAACCAACCCGACCGCGGGGGTAGCGCACGCTTTGCGCGTGCTGGCAGCAATTCCCGGTGTCGATTCCACGATCGCAGACGAGGATCAGCCTGATGATGCGAGCGGTGGATGGTCGCGCGTGATTATTAATGCGCTCCCAAATGAACTCGATTTGCGGGAAACGATTGCGGGAGCTGCGGAGGACAAGGGGTTGTTTATCCGTGAACTCAGCAAGCAACGACAATCACTTGAATCCATGTTTATGAGCCTGATCGATCCCGCAAACCCCCGGGACTCAGAAACCGGAGGCGCCCCATGATCAGCGCCATGCTCGAACAACTCATTGCGAATCTGAAGCTGATGTGGACACTCGCGGTCCGAGAGTTGATCTCGATGTTCCGCGTCCCTGCAGGATGGATCATCATCGCACTCTTTGCCTTCTTGTCCGGGGTGCTCTTTGTCAATCAAACCCTGATCCCGGGTCAGCCCGGATCGATGCGGTACTTCTTCACAGCTTCTGCATGGCTTTTAATCCCGATCGCGCCTGCGATTTCCATGAGACTCATGTCGGAGGAATACCGCACCGGGAGCTTTGAGTCATTGCGCACCACCCCAGCGGGCGATTGGGCGGTTGCGTTCGGGAAATATATTGGATCGGTGTTGTTCTTGCTTTGCATGCTGATCCCGTCGCTGGTGTACCCGATTGTGTTATTCATGCTCAGCGATCCGTCGCCAGATTTGGGGCCGATTTTTGCTGGGTATTTGATGCTGCTTCTTGTGGGGGCGCTCTATCTCGCGGTTGGGCTGCTCGCGTCATCAACGACCTCCAGCCAGACCCTCGCGTTTCTTGGAACGATGATGGCGCTTGTGATTTTCATGGTGCTGACTTCAGTGCTTGCCCCTCGCGCGGGTCCCGAGCTTGCTCCGATCCTCGATAAGCTCTCTGTTGTTAGCAGAGCGAGCGAAATGGGCAAGGGGGTCATCGATACAAGCACCATTCTGTTCTTTGTCATCATGAGCATGTGGATGGTGGTCCTGACCGCTGGTGTGCTTGAAGCACGCAGGATTGCTCGCTCACGATGGTCGCTGCTTGTGATGGGTAGCATCTTTGTTCTTACAACAGCCACCGCAACTCTGTTTGCAGGGGTCCTTGCCCATACCCACCATGTCCGCATGGATGTCACCGCGACAAGCGCGCACAAGCTCTCACCCAGAGCACTCAGCATGGTTCGGGCACTCCCAGCAGAGACCCGGATTGTCCTTGCGGTCAACGAAGCAGAAACCGAGCGCCGGGCGCTGGATCTGGTGTCTGATGTTCTCGAAACCTATGACCAATCCTCCGCGCTGATCGAATCAGAAGTTATGAACCTTTCAAGTATCGAGGGAACGGATCGGATCCAAGCGTTGATCCGTGAGCTTTCGAGCAGGGAATCCGGATCGATCGAGCTCAATGAGCAAACCATCGCGGAGGTCAGCGAGCAACTCATCTTGATGAGTTCAGCACTTGAATCCGTATCAACCGGTTTACTCTCGATCCGAGACGCAATCGATATCAACTCGTCGGGTGGCCAGACCAATCGCGCTTTCTTTGAGCAACGAGCGACTCTGGTGAGGATCGGAGCGCAGGATCTCCAAGGAGCTGGGCTCTCGATCTCTGAGCCTGCTTCGTCTTTGAGCGGGACCGAATCCATCTCGCTGATCAACGCTCAGCTTGCTCAGCTCGAAGATCTCAGAACCCAGACCGATGCCTTTGCCCAAGCACCTGAGGTCAGCGCCGCGACCCGCGTTGCATCACGAAATGTCAGCACGACTCTTGACCAGGTGATCGACGATCTTTCACGAGCATCGGACCGGCTGAGCAGGCTTGAGATTATTGATGCCCAGCGCGTGCAGACGGCGCTTCAATCTGGCGAAACGATGCTGATCATCGGTCCACCAGAGCTTGGTGTTTCGGCGATTGATCTTGATACCCTGCTCCCATCAGCTCAAATGCTTGAAGATGCGGGGATCTCCGCAGCGGGTGTCATCGGACCGCGCGCTCAGGAACTGATCGCAACGGCGATCGGACAACTCGTTATCCGCTCTCAGCCGATCATCGTCTTTGTCCATGCAGGGAATCCGGGGGAGCTTCTTGGCGCGTCCAACTTGCTCAATCGTTCAGTTGATCGGTTCAAGCAACGAGGGGTCGACACGCTTGAATGGGCAGCACTGCATCAAACAGAACGCCCTTCATTCGCATCCATTGATCCGCTTGGTCAGCGCCCGATTGTGTATGCAGTGCTCGCAGCTGATTCAGCTGCGGGGGGCGGGGATACCGGGATCACAGGCGCCCGTCGAGCGACCGCGCTTGCACAGGTTGCAAGCGATCTGCTTGACGCTGGTGAATCGGTGATGATCTCGATGAATCCTTCGATTTTCGGATCATTCGGGAATACGGACCCGCTCGTCACTGCACTGGACCCATTTGGTCTCGTCCCAGACCCAAGTCGCGCGCTGCTCACCCAGCGTGTCCAAGGCTCAACAACAAGTGCAGATCCCGCGACACTGGTGGTCCCCGAGCTGACCCCATCAACAGTTAATGAGCATTCCGACCCTGTAGATTCAGATTCTGCAACCAACCTGATCGCTGATGCGATCTCGGGATTGTCAACTGTTTTACCGTGGTCGATCCCGTTGACAATCGACGAACGCGTTGGTGTTGAATCTGTGTCTTTGATTACCCTTCAAGGAGCGCCGAGCATCTGGGCAGAGAGCGATTGGCTCCCGCTTTGGTCGACGCCTGCAAACTCAAGACAGTACCTGCGTGATCAACCAAGCTTCCAAGAAACCAAGGACATCCGACGCGACCAGTGGACGCTCGCAGCCAGCGCCCAGCGACTCATGGATGACCGAAACCAGCGCGTGATCGTCGTGGGATCCAACTCATGGATTTATGATGCGTTAACCTTCAGCCAAGGTCAGCTGATTGATGGCCGAATCACCACTGCGTTCCCCGGAAACCTCGCGCTGCTCGATAGTTCCGTGATGTGGCTCGCAGGACTTGATGATCTCATCGCACCTGGGGTGCAATCGCGACCAATCGCGACGATCCGTCCGATGTCACGCGATGAGCTGACCCGGATGCACTGGATACTGCTTGCGGGGATCCCGGGAGTACTTCTGGTGCTTGGCATTGGATCACGCGTCGTCTTTGGCTGAAGTAGCTTTGGCTGAAACAGCTTCGGCTGAATCGGTTGAGTCGTCTACTTGCTCACTCTTTGACACCGGTTGAGCAAACAACCCCATGCTTCCGCTTGCTGTGTTGATCTGTCCGCTCTCAATGCGTTTGAAGTGGCGGGCGATGATTCCGGTGCAGACTAATCCAACCGGAAATACAATGAGTGTTTCAGCAGCCCGGTTAATCAGATCGCCCGCGATCGCCGTTTTCATCGCGTATCCACCTGCGGACGCGGTGAGCCCGACCCCCCACTCGCGGAACCCCAGTCCTGAACCGGTCAAAGGCATTAAAGACGCGAGCTGAGAAACCGCGCTGATGATGGCAATGTCCGCGATATCCATTTCAAGACCAAGCACTCGGAAAGCTAACCAGTATCGACCGAGCCACACAATGACATCGATCAACCGGAACGCGAGCGCTTGGAACATCAATCGGCGCGACTGATCCTGCATCACTCCCGCGATCACAAACATGCCCACAACAGGCAATGCGGGCATGAGGATCGACCACCTCGATCCGATGAGCGTCATGAGGATCGCGACGATGAGCATGATGCCGTTGGACACTCCTGCCAGTACCCCCGACCATACTGAGCACTGGAACGAATCCCGCAACCTGATTTTGTTGACTGACTTGTGATATCCCATGCGACCGATTAATCCGGGGCGCATCGGGAGGTAGTTGAACAACCAGGCGCTCCCCACGAGCACAATCATTTCACGCTTACCGATGTTGCCGAATCGGTTCAGGAGCGCGCGTAAGCACATCGCGACCGAGAGATGATTTCCAAGTGGCCCGAGGATCACCAGCACGATCATCCACCAAGGCGATGAACGCACGGATTCCCACTCGTCCATCATGCCACCGGATCCGGAGAACACGAAATACCCCGCTCCCGCTAAAAGCAGGATGCTCACGACCGTGATCAGGATGCTCCGCGTCTTGGACTTTGGACGCGACAATCTTGACTCGATCTCTGTTGTGTCTGGATCCAGATTCTCGATTTCTACTGAAGGAGAAGAATCGGATTCGAGTTCAGAATCATGAGGATTCATCATGAATCAGAATCCCAGTGATTGTTCAGCAGCAGGCGCAAATGTTTCAAATGGTGCGTCTACCCCGGCATACATCGGTTCCAGATTCTTAATACGCTCGTTCACCATCCCGGAAATATACTGAACTCGATTGTCTTTATGATCCCGGGTGATGTCGAACACCGGTGAACCCAGTGATTCGACTCGGGTCATGAGGACCATAGAGATCAACACTGGGTCAACTCCATTATCAATCAGAGATTCAGACACCAGCGTCTGCTGGACCCGCTCATCGAACGACTTCATCGCAGGGCTTGCAATCCGTGTCGGTAAAATGCCGAGCATCCAGACGCGGGTGCTGGTGTCCTCTCGTGCGTACCGATCCCAGATCGCATCGACCATTCTTGTCAGTTCACTCTCCGACAGATCTGCACGAAGCGACGGGCGATACAAGATCGCAGCAGCCCCTTGCATAGTCCTGCGGAAATCATATGAATCCGTCGAACCGATCCCGTCGATTAACTTCACGAATGGATGCGCGGTGTCGGGGAGCACGCGACGCTCAACAAGTACCGATTCACTTACCAATGCGAAAGGCGAGTTGATCAAGCCACCACCCTGCATTGGTTTAAACCCTTGGAGCACCCGCCAGCGTTGGCGGATCGCTGAGTGCGGCTGAGTGTTCAGAAGCCAGCGCGTATGAACCGAATCCGGATTGACATTGATTGAAAGCTGCTCAAGAGGCATCAGACGCAATCGACGACCAAGGTCCACAACCTTCGCACGAGGCTTCCCTCTGAACTTCCCGTCGAGTTCTCGGAATCCGGGGATCACGAGGAGATTGGAATCGATCGGGTGCGAGTTGCCCAGTGAAAGCGGGAGTGTTGATAGATTCTCGAGCTGAATACGAAGGCTTGCGGGCTCGTCTGCTTCGAATATTGTTTTGGTAGGCACAATGTTGAGTGACATCGTGTTTTCTGGATTGGTAATCATCTTATCAAACCAGGAAGGCACAGCATCAGCAATTTGCGCCATGATTTCGCCTTCACTTGTGATCTGCGTTGCGTTCCCGGTGAGATCTTTGAGCCGAGTTCTACAAAATGCTCCGACTGCTTGGAGCGGATAATCGAGCGTCAGCTGTGTGTAGATTTCGATTGCTTCATCTTGCCTATCCAGTTTCTCAAAGCAAAGCCCGACAATCAGATCGCGTGGTGCTGAGCGACGCAACTGATTTCGAGCGATAGCAAGCGCTTCCTCGTATTTGCCTTCTGCATACAAACTAAACGGTTCGAGCGGGAAGAAGAAGCGTTCAAGCTCTGGAGAATTTTTTGTGATCTGGCGGAGATCATCTTTGATGACTTCTCCATCAACCCCGACGATTGCGCGCATTGTTTGGTACGCAACAACCTCTTTGAGATACAATCCCAACAGCGCAGAACGGTCAGCCCCGCGTTTGAGCATTTGTTCCTGAATGATGTCAAAGTATGCACGCAGAGAACGACGCAGATCCAGGAGCACTGAATCAACAACTTCTTGATTTTCCAGGATAAACGCAGCGAGCAAGCGGATGCGGTCAATCCCCGGCTCGTATCGGATGTCTTCGGGTGTCTGAAGATCATCGACCGGTTCATTTGCAGCGAGTCGGCCTTCGATTGTTGCTGCGAGGGTTTCGCGTTCGTCATTGAGTGATGGATTGAGCTGATCCAGAATCGCTTGAGGGCCTTCGTATTGCCACAAAAGAGAAAGCTGTTCTTGCTGGAGTTGATCCGGGGTTCGGCCCGCATCAATACGGAAGATGGTGATTGCGGTATTGAGGAAGCGCCATGCTGCGTCCGTTGCGCCCTCAGCTGCACACATCTTGGCAATCGCGATGTGGACATGAGGATCAAGCGGGTCCGCATACAGCACGCGGAGCTGGAGCCTCATCCGTGTAGATGAGGCGGTCACTTTATGCGAATAGTGCTGAGCGACGAGCGACTGCGCTTCTTTGTTGGCTGTGTCAAGCTTTGCGGATTGGCGGAGAGCTGCGAGGAACCCGGTCTCGTTTCCTTGCTCGCGTTCGAGCAGTGCCATGTCCAGAGTGAGTCTTGATCGCACAGAGGGATCGATTTTTTCACTGCCTTCACCCAAAAATCGTTGGTACGCATTGATCCTGTCTTGGACAGTCTGCGAGCGGTTCACGATCGCGCTGATCAAGCGGAGCTGAGCGACGGTGTCCTTTGGATCATTGCGAACGACTGCTCGCGTTGCTTGGATCATGACTTGCTGATCACCTGCGAGCCAGGAAGCTTCGACGAGCGATCGTGCCAGATCCGTATCAGATGGATCAAGCTCATGAGCCATGCTCAACAGATGCATCGCAACGGTGTAATCCGACGGAGTGACCGGTTCATTGAGACCCAGGTCTAAACCAGCAACAATCTCGATCGCATCTGCAGCAAGGTCCGAACCTACCTGCGCTTGAGCTGGCAGAGCAACCGACGCAAACAACGCTGCGGAAGCAAGAACCCTTCGCAGACTTGCAAAAGTATGTTGACCTGACTCACTACCGACGAACTTCTTCTGTGTGTTGATCATGCCAACCCTCCACCAAACACGCGCCCGAACACCACAATCCCGAAGCACAATGCCCCAGCACACAATAAACCCCAGTGGGCACTTAATGTCATCATTCTGGGTGCTCTTTGAAAGAGTCGGCTTGCGACGAAGAGCAGGAAGATGAGTTGGCCGCCGCAGAGCATACCGAGACCTGAGAGCAGACGCTCTGGTGTGCTCAGATGTGCAAGGAATCCTGGTAATCCTGAATCAAAGAGAATCCATACCCCCACCACCGCAAGCGATCCACCCCACGCGGTTGCTCCCGCCATCATGACCGCATCTGAAAGCATCGCTCGCAAATCCAACTGACCAGCGGAAACCTCTTGCTGAATCTGCTTGTGTTGGTTTGGAAACATGGACATGACGAATACCTTCGATGAGCAGAGCAGATGGTGAAATACTACGATTTCATCGGCTCAATAGACTCTACCGCATCAAGCTGGATTGGGTTCACCCAATACCGATCTCTCGTGCTTGATACCCTTAAAGCGGTATCAGCTTAATGCCATCGCCATCAGGAACTCTGCGTTGGTCTTGTGCTTACCGAGTCTGGATTTGAGCAGTTCCATCGCTTCGACGACATTCATATCTGCAAGCACCTTGCGTAAACGGTACACCAGTTCGAGTTCCTTGGGATCCATCAGGAGCTCTTCACGGCGGGTACCTGAAGCTGCGACATCGATCGCGGGATAGATTCGCTTTTCAACCAGACGACGGTCTAGGTGAAGCTCGCTGTTGCCGGTGCCTTTGAACTCTTCGAAGATGACTTCATCCATCTTGGATCCGGTATCAACGAGTGCGGTACCGATGATGGTCAGAGATCCGCCCCGCTCGATAGCGCGGGCTGCGCCGAAGAATTTCTTCGGTCGCTGGAGCGCGTTGGAATCCAGTCCACCGGTCATGATCTTCCCAGAGTGCGGGATTTCTGAGTTGTACGCTCTTGCGAGTCTGGTGATTGAATCCAGGAAGATGACGACATCTTCGCCGTATTCAACGAGGCGTTTGGCTTTCTCGATCACCATCTCTGCGACCGCAACATGTCTGCTGGATTGCTCGTCGAAGGTTGATGCAACCACCTCGACCCCTTCGGTCACATTCCGTTTAAAGTCCGTGACTTCTTCGGGACGCTCATCGACCAGCAGCACAAAGATTTTACTCTCAGGGAAGTTGATCGAGATCGACTTGGTCATTTTCTGAAGCAGCACAGTTTTACCTGTTCTCGGAGGCGCCACAATCAGAGCACGCTGACCTTTCCCGATCGGAGCGACGAGATCAACAATCCGTGTCTCGATAATGTCCGGCTCAGTTTCCATCAGGAATCGGTGCTCAGGGTGCATCGGGACCATGTCTTCAAAGTTGACAAGGTCATGGATGTCACCCGGATCACGGTCATTGACGGTCTCGACCTTGAGCAATGCGAAGTATCGCTCAGATTCTTTTGGTGGACGGATCGCGCCACGAACAGTCATACCCCGGCGGAGTCCGAATCGACGGATCTGCGACGGGCTGACATAAATATCATCTGGCCCCGGCAGGTACGACAGTTCCGGGCTACGAAGGAAACCGAATCCATCAGACATGATCTGCAGGGTTCCCTCTCCGAACATAATTCCTTGACGCGCTGCGCGAATCTTGAGGATCTTGAAGATCAGATCCTGCTTGGGGATCTGATGGAAGTCTTCGAGTCCTTCTTTCTCTGCGACTACAAAGACTTCGTCGATCTTCATCCGCTGGAGATCGTTGAGGGTGATCCCCTCGTCGATCATGGTGCCATCAGATGCTGCGACGATTCTTTCGAGTTCCTCTGCTTCGCGTTCGAGTTCTTCGTCAGAGGGGAGGACGCCGTAGTTGAAGGTGGATCTTGATCGTCCGCCGTGCCCCTGTTTGGGACCGTTGTTGGAGTTATTGTTGTTGTGGTGACCGCCTCCACTTCCCCCGCTGGATCCGCGTCTTTTTTTCCGCTTTCTGCGGTTGCGGGATCCGGAGTCTTGCTGATCGTTTGAACCCGATTGACCGGAAGATTCGCTATGCCCGTTTCTTTGATCCCCATCTGACCGCGAGGACGAGGATGATGCAGAGCTTGTACCAGAGCTGGAACCCGAGCTGGAACCAGATGTTGAATCCGATGAGCGATCGGAACTCGACTTCTCACTGGATTTGGATTCCGATCTCCTTGGTTCTGACTTTGTTGAGTCAGATTTACCCGATGCGTTGCTCTCTGACACACCATCAGGCTTGCTCGCAGACTTTGCAGAAGACTTGGTCTTTGGCGCAGATGCTTTGGGCTCTTTTGATTCGCTCTTGGCGGAAGCTGTCTTCTTGGTCGTTTTTTTCGCGACCTTCTTGGCAGCCTTCTTTTTGGACGCAGCGGGTGCTTTTGCACCCTTCTCAGGAACTTCGGTAGCCTTACTCATTGAGAGAACCCCATGTGTTCAGAATCACTGGATCTCGACCCAACAGCGTGTTGAGTAGTAACGATCAGCATGCGTCATGCTCAGACAAGAGCACTCACGATCAGCGTATGAACAGGACAAATGAAAGGGAAAGAAACGGAAACGACCATACTCATCTATCGAGATGCAGTCGTATTCAAATATCGGTAGGAAGCAAGCCTTGGGTCGTTGGATCAGACCTGAGATTCTTCGATCTCATGAAGTATACGGGCAACCTGTGCTGGGAGCTCGTCGACTGAACCGCCGTTGGCCACTATATAATCGGCTCGTTCTCGCTTGTGTTCAAGTGGGAGCTGGGCTTTTTCTCTCCGATCGAGTTCCGATTCGTCCCATCCACGCGTTTCTTGGACCCTTTGGGAGCGAATTCTCATCGGAGTCTGGACAAATACAACTGCATCACATTCATCCTCGATTCCCGCTTCAAACAACAATGGAGCATCGACAATGACCGCTCGGATCGCCGTGTCGTTCTGTGCTTTTTCGATCATTTCATGACGTAGATCGTGAATAATTGGATGCACTAACTTCTCAAGACGCGTTCGTTCTTGAGGATCGGCAAACACGATGGTCGCGACTTTCTTTCGATCGACCTGACCATCCTTGCTCAGGATTTCATCGCCCCACCACGCAACCAGCTCGCGAATAACCTCAGGCATGGACAACGCCACCGCCCCCGCTTTGTCAGAATCTGAAACGACGCAGCCAATATCCTCAAATGCCCTTGCGACGGTCGATTTCCCAGATCCGATCCCTCCGACCAATCCAATGACCAAGGGCGATTTTCGAGATGCTGATGTCGCGCTCATTTTCGTACTGGCTCTTGTACTGGGTGCTTCGCTGCGTGCTGTACTGAGTGTCGTGTGCGCTGGTGATTGCTTGATTCTTTCTACCGTCTCACTGATCAACTGACGGACCTGATCAGGCTTCTCCACCCCCCTCCACACCAGTTCAACATTTCCCGTCCCCGCACTGCTGATCCCGATTGATCCGATCCCGAATATCCGTTCGACAAGAGTCCGCGCGACCACCAAATGCTGAACCCTGTGCAACGCGATCTCGGACTGGACGGTACTCAGAATTCCGAATTTCGCAACGACCCTCGCATCCGTCATCCTTTGGATCCGCACTGCCCGGTCGATCCCCGCATAGACAATCCGAAGCAACACCAGTACCAACACAGACCACGCGAGGTAGATGATGAAATACCCCGGGAACTGTCCGTCAATCCAGATCAGGAGGCCCCAGATCAGAATCCCGAACACGATCCATCTCCACGATTCGGTGATGATGAAGACCGGGTGCGGGCGATCGTCATAGATCACTCGCTCGCTGGTTGCCTTCGTGGTGCTTGGACTACTGGGAGTATTGGCGGTCATTGATGAATGGTATGACTCTCGATCGCCCGTATGCACAGACCAGGCATACCCTTGGGGATGCTCACTATCCAATATGCCAACTGCCTATCTTCTCGCGTCGGTCCTCATGGGATTGACGAAGCCCGAATCGCCCCCGGATCAGCCGCTGCCGAGGGTATCAAAGCCATCACCGCGGACCTCGCCAAAACCCGAGGC
This sequence comes from Phycisphaerales bacterium, assembly GCA_045105315.1. Lineage (GTDB taxonomy): Bacteria > Planctomycetota > Phycisphaerae > Phycisphaerales > UBA1924 > UBA1924. Next base: position 17,468 of record JBGCDI010000016.1, read on the forward strand.
ACCAACTGGGAACGCTGGTTCAACCTCTGGAACGAACCCATGCGGTCCGAGCATGTCAACGCCATCAAACCACTCGCTAAGGACGCCCAGAAGTTCGAGAACATCATCGTGCTGGGCATCGGAGGCTCCGCACTGGGCAACATCGCCCTCCAATCCGCGCTCAACCCCGCGACGCACAATCTTCAGGATGCAGCAGATCGCAACGGGCCTCGCGTGTTTGTTGTGGACAATGTTGATCCGGTGTATCTGGATTCAATCCTCAAAGTCTGCGATCCAAAGAAGACGCTCTTTAATGTTGTCTCCAAGTCTGGCGAAACCGCAGAGACCGCGGCCCAGTTCATGATCGTCCGCGAGCGCCTGCAGAAAGCACTGGGCGATCAATGGGCGAGCCATGTCGTTGCGATCACCGATCCCGAGAAGGGAACCATGCGGACGATCTGCGACGAAGCAGGGATCACCACGCTCCCCGTCCCCGAAGGCGTCGGCGGGCGGTTCTCATCGCTTTCGCCCGTTGGATTGTTCAGTGCTGCGGTTGCGGGCATCGACATCGACGCGATGCTTGATGGCGCGAAAGCAATGGATGAGCGTTGTTCCAATGAAGACCTGCACAAGAACCCCGCCGCGATGTTGGCGTTGCTCTTAGTCGAAATGGGTACCCGCAAGGGCAAGCCGAATCATGTGATGATGCCGTATTGCAATGCGTTGTACCTGATGGCGGACTGGTACCGTCAACTCTGGGCTGAGTCGCTTGGTAAGAAGTTCGATACCGACAATGAGGTCGTCTTCGCGGGATTCACCCCGATCAAAGCACTCGGCGCGACGGATCAACACTCACAAGTCCAGCTCTACCGCGAAGGACCGAACGACAAGGTCTTCATGTTCCTCGAAGTCGAGGAGTTCGACACCGACATCACCATTCCGACAGGTATGGGCGTCGATGCGATCAGCTATCTTGAAGGCAAAAACATGTCCACCCTGCTCAACGCCGAGAAGCGTGCGACCGAGTACGCGTTGATCGATTCGGTGCGTCCGAACATGACCATCAAGTTCCCGAAGGTTGATGCGCACCACATCGGCGAGTTCATCGCCCTCTGGCAGATCGCGACGGCGTATGCCGGGCGGATGCTCAACATCGATGCGTACGACCAGCCCGCGGTGGAAACCGGGAAGAAGGCGACCTTTGGATTGATGGGCCGCGAGGGGTATGGGGAGTGGTTGACGAAGGTGAACGAGGCGTTGGGCCAGACTCAGCACACGATCTAATAGGTGTCTTTCAGCCTTTCGGTTGAATCAAATTGCCTTCTTCGTGTACCTCAATCATATGCATAAGTACACGCAACCCTCGCGCAAAATTTGTAGCGACATTGAGGTCATACTGGCAACCTAGTGTGATTTGACCATTGAGATCCCAGTCATTCACAAGGATCAGTTTGACTAGCCGCTCATCAGTCATATGCACATTCAGTTTGAATCCAGAAATGCGTTGATTGTCACTTTCAGGTACATATCCAGGCCAGAATTCTTTTCGCCCAAGTTGAGTCAGTAGTAGCCGAACACTCTCAGGATCATCAATTATCAAGGCAACAGGACTTTGCCCCTTATCTGGATTGAATCGAATCACTTCGATTTGTTCTATTTGCTCAAGTGCATCACTATGGCCGTAGATGATTCTTGAAGCGAGTTCTGGATGCTCGCAACGCTCAAAGAAATACGACCATACGAGTAGACAAATCAAAGCCGAGACAAGTAGTGCAAATGTGGCGAATATCACTCGGTATGCAATTTTCTTTACCATGATGAATCTCTTCGCCGCTTGGAACTTCTCGACATGATCGTAATAACGACAAGTTCACTCAGTAGGTTCATTCATTACCAACAAAGAATCACTTACCGGACTGAAGATATCCAAGCCCCGCCAAGCACCCAGCTCGGATCATCCGCGTCATACATCGCCAGCGCCTGCCCCGGCGTCACCGCTCGCTGAGGTTCATCAAACTCCACCTCAACACCCCCGCTCCGACCCGACGCGCCCCCCGCGTCCATCTCCACGAACCGTACTCGCGCTGGAACAGGTTCCATGTTGTACCGGTGCTGCACGAGCATCCGCTTCCAATCGCGGATCTCCTCGACATCAATCAACAGGTTCAACTCGTTAGCAACACACTTTGATGATCTGAGATCCTCTTCTTTACCGACAGTAATCGTGTTCGCTTCGGGATCTTTGTCCACGACATAGATCGGGTACCCCAGCGCGACGCCCACCCCTCGGCGTTGTCCGATTGTGAACTTGTGCTGACCCGGATGCTCGCCGACGACTTCGCCTGATCCATCGAGGATCTTTCCATTGACACGAAGCTCGGGACGACGACGCTCGACTAATCCCGCGTAGTCATTATCAGGGACGAAACAGATCTCCTGCGAGTCCGGTTTATCGAATACCGGCAGATCATGCTTCTCCGCGATCGCGCGGACTTCGGCTTTGGTCGCGTACTCCCCGATCGGGAGCATCATCTCGTTGAGTCGCAGCTTGCTCGCGCCGAAGAGCACATAGCTCTGGTCTTTCGCATCATCGAGACCACGCAACAGCTTGGGCTCATCTCCAGACCGATCGATCCGCGCGTAGTGACCCGACGCGACATACTCCGCGCCGATCTGCTCGGCGTATTCGTGGAGTTTGCCGAACTTGAGCCAATCGTTGCAGCGGACGCATGGGTTCGGGGTCCGGCCGTTGGCGTATTCATCCACGAAGTAGTCGATGATCTTCCCGAAGTCCTTCTTGAAGTTGCATACATATAAAGGAATGCCCAAAGCAGCGGCGACCTGGCGAGCGTCGTGGGCGTCTCCCACGCTGCAACAACCCTGATGGCCGATCTTGACCTGCGTCGGATCACACGACACACCCGCGCTGTCATATGGCATCAACTCATCAATAGTCTCACCCGGCGAGCCCAATCGCATAAAGCACCCGACGACCTCGTACCCTTGCTCCACCAGAATCGCTGCGGCGGCCGAGGAATCGACCCCGCCTGACATTGCGACGAGGACTTTACTGCCGGGTTTTGGTTCTGCATGGGCCATGTGTGATTCTATCTACTTATTTAACAGATGCTTACCATTTCCGTATCAACGAGAGGCAATCTTATCCCCTGCTTGGGGGGGTGTAGTACGGGTCGTCTTGGGTATCGTCGTCAGGCTCGTCATTTTTTGGATCATCGATCTGGACGCGGATCTGATCGAGCATTGAAAAGAGCTTGTTGCGGTCTTCTTCTGAGAGTGTTTGGGCGACTGCGAGCATGCCTTCGATGGTGAGTTGTTTTTTGACATTGGTGCCATCGGGGAGTCTTCTGATCGCTGCTCCGGGTTTTTCTGAGAGGAACTCGGGGTTCTGATCGATCATATCAGCCATCTTGCGGAGCATTTCTGATGCGGTTTGGGCCGCGACTCCGTGCCCTACCCGGACCCGGACGGGAACGATGGTCGATTCTGAATCTGGTCTATTAATGATGGTCCCGGTGATCACATGCCCATCGTTGTCTGCTGAGGGGTCATCCTCGCGGTCCATCGTCGCGGCGTTGAGTCCAGAGAAATACGCAGCGAGATTCGCGGTGTTGTGGGTCAAAGGGGCCTGATCATCGTGAAAATCTTCCATTGCTAAGTTTAGCCCCAGAATCGATGAGCACCAGTATTCAAGAGCTTGTTGGATTGGCACACCGTTCGCGTAAGTCCTGACTGACGGAAGGAGTCCGATCATGCTCAGTATCACGAGCCGGTGGCAATGGATTGTCACAATCACAATCTGCGCGATCTTCAGCGCGTCATCTGCGCACGCTGACCGTGCGCTGCGCGATGTGACCAGAGTCAAAGGACAGGGCGCTTCAATGGTGCAGGGGCTCGGTCTTGTCATTGGTCTCAAAGGGACCGGTGATCCAGGCACTGAACTCGCGATGGCGCGCCCGCTTGCTGCGGCGCTGACCAACATGGGTAACGCGGTGAGTATCGAAGAACTTGCCAACTCCCAATCCGCAGCGCTCGTGATGGTGACTTGCAAGATCCCGCGCGATGGCGCGAAAGTAGACGACGAGTTCGAAGTCACGATTTCGGTCATTAACTCGGCTGAGTCACTCAAAGGCGGGATCTTGTTGATGACTCCGCTTGTCCCGACCCCAAACTCACCGGTATATGCGATTGCCAATGGTCGTTTAACGCTTCCTGATGACGAGAATCCGACCGTTGCGACTATAAAACGCGGCGCTCAGATGATCCGCGATGTCAACACGATGCCCAATATCACTGGATCGTTTGACCTGATCATTGATGCTCCATTTTCAGGCTGGGGCTCAGCGTCTTCGATTGCTTCAGAAATCGATCAGAACTACCGGTTGTCATCGGATCGGCTCGGTGACCCGCTTGCTCGGGTGATCGATCCGCGAACAATCCGTGTCACTGTCCCGGTCAACGAACGCTCAGATCCTGGCTCATTCTTTGGGCATGTTATGGAAACGGATATCTCTGGCGCTCTGCGCAAACTCAGAGCCCAGGTTATCTGCGATACGCGAACCGGAATCATTGTCATGACCGGTGACGTTGAGGTTTCTCCCACCGTGATCCGTCATAAAGACCTTGTGATTACGACGCTGGTCGATCCTGCAGCTCAACCACTCGAACGGAACTCAGAGTTTGCAGCGGTCAAGACCGATGCGGGGGCGGAGAACGATTCGACGACCGCCAAACTTGAAGATCTGATCTCCGCATTCGAACAGCTTGATGTCCCGCCATTGGAGCAGATCCATATTTTAGAGATGATCCATAAAGCAGGGAAGCTTCATGCCAAACTCATCATCGATGGGGTTGGGTAAAACGGCTTTCGGTACACAGTTGTATCTGAGCAGCTACACAAAGGAATTGCTATGAGTTCTATCAACACATCCAACTCGCTCAACACCCTCAACGCCATCGCAGCGGGTAAAGCGCCGACTGATCCTGCTCGTCATCCGCTCCAGCGGACTCCGGGATCGGGAACCCAATCGCGTACACCCAATGATGATGCGACCGGTGTGAATCCCAAAGCCCGCACTGAGCCGTATCAGGCGCTGCGCGCAACTGAGAATCACCCGAATCACCCGGCTAACAAGTCGGGTGTACGCGATGATTCTGGATTAGCAGCAGCGCCGATTCCCCAAGCGGTCAATCGGGCCAGCGCTCTTGACACTGCACAAAAGCTTATAGCGACCACGCTCATCAAACCGATCCTTGCGCAGGCGCGAGCAAGCAATAACGCGCCCCCCCCGTTCAACCAGACGCAAGCTGAGAAACAGTTTGGGGCGCTGCTTGATAACAAAATCGCGGATGATATTTCAAAGGCATCGAGTTTCCCGATTGCTCAGCGTATCGCGGACAAAATCATCGCGGGATCTCCGGTCAGCGCCGTCGAAACTCTTGACCAACAACCCAAAGCACTCCCTCAACCATCGGTGGATATTTTCGGATGATCAATGTACCCGCGCCAACTCGTCAGGCTGTGAGCCGAGGTGTATCCAAACCACGCGTTGATCAAACGCTGGACCTTGATCGTCTTGAAACCCTGCTCGCTGACTTGGAGCATGAGCACGAGCACTTACTCGATCTTGCGGGTCAGCAGCGCGATGCCATCAGTCGAGCCGACACAAAGGATCTGAGCAAGATAGTCAAAGCGACCGCTGAAACACTCGGACGCATCGCCAACATCGAGCAAACCCGGCGCAAGGAAATCATTCGAGCAGACGGTTCCCTTCCGACTGTGGATCAGATTAGCGAACAAGCGGGTGAGCACCATGCCAAGATTCTTCGCGACCGATCCCAATCGCTCCGCGCATTGATGATGAAACTCAAGGATGAGCATGAAGCGGTCCGCGAAGCATCACTCGCGCTGAGTAATCACATGAGCGGGCTCATGGAGCAAGTGAGCGCCAAGCTCTCACACACCGGTACATACGGGCGACGCGGGAATGTCAACCCGGGACGGGCCCAGGTTGTTTCGAGTCTTGACACACTGCAATAAGCAGCGCATGAAAGGAGTATTGACATGAGTTTGACATCCGCACTCTACATCGCCAACTCCGCGCTGGCGACATCGCAGATCGGGCTGCAGGTCACCAGCCAGAACCTAGCCAATGCTGCGACACCGGGGTACACGCGCCAAGTTGCGCTGCTCCAAGCGGTGCGAGGGCGGACAACAGACCCATACAATATTGGGTCTGGTGTGGGTGTCATTCAGGTGCGCCGGCAGATCGACAGCGCACTTCAGAATAGGCTATGGAACGCAAACTCCGCAGAGTTTGGGAACGCTCAGCAACTCAATGTGTACAACCAGCTCGAAGCGATTCTCAATGAAGGCACCGATTACGACCTGTCCTCAGAACTCTCTTCATTCTTTAATACATGGTCCGAAGCAACAACTCTGCTGGACTCTTCGTCCACTGTGGTCAATCAAGGCAGATCCGTCGCGAGCTTCATCCGCAACATGCGTGAGGATCTTGTTGATCAGCGCCAGCAGATCGAGAATCAAATAGATTCACAGGCAACACAAGCCGATGCTCTTTTCTCAGAGATCGCGATCATCAATGGTACGATTTCAAGCAGTGAAATCGGAGAGGCGGAAGCCTCGGCGCTGCGTGACCGAAGAGATCAGATCGTCACCGAGCTCTCCCAGCTTATGGAAATCACCGCAGTTGAAACCAACCAAGGCGGGTATGACATCTTCGTCGGATCAACACCCATTGTTCAGGGAAACAACTCGCGAGGAATCCAGCTCGACAGACGCACCATCAACGGAACAGTAAGTGTGACCGTCAATACCGGCGACAACAACGATTCGCTCTCGGTGACCACCGGATCGATTGGCGGATTGCTCAACTCTCGTGACGGCGCGATTGATCAGACGCTTGAAAAACTTGACCAGATCGCATCCAATCTGATTTTTGAAGTCAACAAAATCCATTCAACGGGGATCAACGAAGATTGGCTCACATCAGCACTCGGGACACTTCAGGTCGCTGCTGGAGACCAAGCACTCCCGCTCAATGATCCTGCCAATGAGAGTCTTGCTGAGCTGCCTTATGCACCTGAGAACGGCGGATTCTTTGTTAATGTACGCAATGAAGATACAGGCACATCCGATCAAGTCTGGGTCCCGGTCGATCTTGATGGGATTGATACACTCGGGACCGCGTCGGTTGCTGATGATACAAGCGCTGAGGACATCCGCGTTGCGATCAATGCAATCGATGGGATCACCGCAACCTTTGATGCATCTGGACGATTGCAGGTCGATGCCCAAACCGGGTTCTCGTTTGCATTTTCAGAAGATTCGTCGGGCGCTCTTGCAACACTGGGAGTCAATACATTCTTTGAAGGCACCGATGCGAGCAACATTGATGTTCGCGAGGATGTCGATGTCATGCTTGGTAGACTCGCACCCGACGGGACATTTAGCGCCAATGAAAACGCAAAGCTGATCGGTGATCTGGGCAGCAACACGCTCTCAGAACTCGGGGGCCAGAGTATCGAAAAATTCTGGAGTATCCAGACCCAAGATATCGCGGTGAGTGCAAGCTCCGCACGAACACAAGCGGACTCCGCGTTTCTTGTGCGCCAGAGTTTAGACGGACAACGCGCTTCGATTTCGGGCGTGAGTATCGATGAAGAATCAATCAATCTATTGACATATCAGCGCCAGTATCAAGGTGCTGCCCAGGTCATCACCGCGGCTCAGGAGATGTTTGACACGCTGCTCTCGCTCGTGTAACTGAGGATTACCACCTCTTGAGGGTCATCCCTCGAACGGAAAACCACCATGTCTAGCTTCCCCACTTCATACTCCCGTGCCCCTTCGCTCTTGTTCACCATGCAGAACCTGAGCAATATCAACGCGACCAATGTCAGGCTGGGCCGACTCAATAGCCAACTCGCATCCGGGCTAGACATTCTCCGCCCATCAGACGATCCGGTCCGCAGTGCGACGATTTCTACCCTTGATACGCGGATCGAAGGAACCGAGCAGCTCCTTCAGAACCTGAGCTTTGCGGGGAGTTCTGTTGGGACGCTTGATCAGATACTTGCTGATGCCAAAGCGCTGGTTGATGAAGCATCCTCGCTCGCGTCTTCGCAGATCAACTCTGATCCTGCAACACGCGAGAGCCAAGCGGTGATCATCGATTCCTTGATCGATTCGCTCTTCTCACTCTCAAATCAAGAATCACTCGTGGGTCATGTCTTTGGGGGCTCAGCGCCAGGCAGACAACCAATCATCTATGACCGTGGCGCTTACAGATTTGTTGGTGAAGTTGGCGGGCTGACCGCTTCACTAGGCACAGCATCCAATGTCCCGCTCACCCTTGGGGTTGGTTCTGCGATCGGTGAGCTATCTAACCGTATGGAAGGGACCGTCAATCTTGATCCCGGGTTGACCCCCGATACCTTGCTCAGTGATCTCAACGGAGCGAACAATATCGGCGCGGGGACCGGGATCGTAGAGTTTAGTTACAACGGCGGGCAGGTCGCTCAAGTTGACCTCACCGGCGCCGTCTCGGTTGGGGATGTTCTGGACAGACTCAACGCTGCGGTGCTGGAATACGAAACCGATCAAGCGGTGACGGTGCTGGGTCCAAATGCATTCTCAATCAACGGCTCATCGATCAGCGCCGATATCCCAGGAGGGAGTTTGGAGTTCTTCGATATACCTGGATCTTCGACCGCATCGAATCTAGGACTCACCAACATCTCAGCTACGCCATTCACCGCTGGGAATCCCAACGGGCAGGATCTGGATCCGAATCTTACCTTGACCTCACCAATCTCAGTGCTTTCTGGTCTTGGAGGCTCGCCGCTTGGATCTATTCAGCTGAGCAATAATGCAGCGACCTACACAATCGATCTTTCAAGCGCCGAGACTGTCGGAGACATTAAAAGCCTGATCGAATCTGGGAATACAGGCGTACGCGTCCTGATCTCGGATGATCAGCAATCGATCAATATTGTTACCGAAAGCGCTGGCACCCAAGTCCATGCACTCTCCATCGCAGAGACACTCGGAGGCGGGGGCACTGCTGAGCTTCTAGGAATCCGCACCTTTGCTTCAAATACCCGATTGAGCGATTTTAATGATGGGGATGGTGTGCAGGTCGTCTCGGGACGAACCGACCCAATCACAGGCTTGGTTGATCCATCCCTGAACACCGACTTTGAGATCACGCTTGGCGATGGGTTCCCGATCAGTATCGATCTGAGCCCCACCGACATCACGGATGTTGGAACGCTTGTGAGTGCAATCAATACCCAGGCTGATGCTCAGCTCACCGCTGCGGGTCGACCAACAACGGACTTCGTTGCCAGCGTGGGTGATCCTCAGAACGGGATTCAGTTCGAACAACCTGCAGGAGTCGGGGTTGCTGGACCGATCGCGATCCGCCCGGTCAACAACTCGATTGCTGCGGAGCAGCTTGGGTTGATGGATGCGAAGACGGGTGGATCGAACACGACTTTCCTTGGTGAGGACCGCGCAACGATCCGGGTCAACAACCTTTTCTCCCATCTTCTGGACTTATCCGAGGCACTCAAGAACGACGACACCTTTGGCATAGAAATTGCGGCTAAGAGACTTGGGATCAGTCAGGATCATGTGATCCAGTCTCGTTCCACCGTCGGCGGGTACGCGCGTCGGCTCGATGACGAGACTCGTCGTCAGGAAGATCGGTTGGTCTTTGACCAAGCAGTCCGATCACAGCTCAGGGACCTGGACTTTGCTGCCGCGTCTTCGGAGTTCACTCAGCTGCAGCTGCAGCTCCAAGCGGGACTTTCTGTCGCGGCCCAGTCGCAACAGCAGACCCTGCTGGACTTCATCGGATAACCGTTGAAGCCCGACAACCCCGGACTTTGGTTAACGCCAAAGTCGGAGATTGGATCGAGAACCCCCCCACAGTCGGTCGTGCGGGGAGCTCAGGACAGGATGTCGCCCGGTATGGATACCGGCGTCGATCCGACGAGGTCAGACCGGCAAATCGGAGCGCACACAATGGAAGTGCGAACGACAAGATTTGGAGTAATCGATATCGCGGAGGACCGCGTGATTACCTTCCCAGAGGGTCTCCTCGGCTTTGGTGAGCGAACACAGTTCTGCTTGCTTCAGCCAGGTGACGACGCATGTTTTTTCTGGCTCCAGTGTCTGGACGACCCGAACCTCGCGTTCGTGGTCACCGACCCGACATTCTTTGAGCAGGAATACTCTGTCCCCATCCGTCCAGAACAGATGTCGGGGCTCAATATCGAGAAGCTCGAAGACGCTCAGGTGTTTGTCATCGTCAACAAGATTGACGAGCAACTCACCGGCAACTTCCAGGGGCCGTTGATCATCAACACCCTTGAGAAACTGGGCGAGCAGATCGTGCTTTCAGATAAACGATGGACCACCCGTCACCCGCTTATGCGTGTTGCCGAACCATCCACACAGACCGCATCAGCCTAAAAAACTGACGCACGGGGTCATCGTCACTACTCAATAGCGTGCACATTGCACGGAGTGATCGGTGTACCAACATCAACCGAGACCAAGCAGTATGTCTCGGACAAATACAGATTCTTCCGCTTGGTGCATATCACCAGCGCGGATTCGTGTGCAAGGAGTTGACGCATGCTTGTGCTCTCAAGGCAGCGCGACGAGACAATCATGATCGGGGATGAGATCGAGATCTCAATCGTCGATATCCGAGGCGACAAGGTTCGTCTGGGTATCAACGCTCCGACCAGAATTGCGGTTCACCGCAAGGAAGTCTACGACGCGATCAAGAGAGAGAATACCGATGCCGCAAGGCTCGGGTCCACCGACCTCGACACGCTCGCCCAGACGATTAAACCTGGACCAGCAAGACGAGGAGTGCGGACATCAGATCTCATTTCAAACTCAACGGTCATGACACCAGCAGTCACGACATCATCAGTCATTCAACCAGCATCTGGCCAAACAACGAAAAACAACCAGATGCTCCCAGCAACCAGAGTGAGCCCCCCTGCTGCACACATGCAGGACGCCCACAAAAACAACCTTGATAATAAAGATACCGCGTAGCGATCGCTTCGCATCATCTATATGCAGTTTCATATTTCATTCATCAGTAATCTTTGAACTTCTCAAATCCCACCCGCGCCTGAATATTCCAACCCAGGCGCACCAAGCAATCACGGAGGATTGCCATGACACGGATTAATACCAATGTTCCCAGTATGATCGCTCGCCAACGACTTAATAGGTCCGGCGCCGATCTCCAAGTTCGGCTCGAACGACTCTCAACTGGATTGAGAATCAACCGAGGTAAGGACGACCCCGCGGGTCTGATCATCTCAGAGCGCATCAGCACCGAGCTCAAAGGGATCGAACAAGCGATCTCCAACTCAGAGCGAGCGAGCTCTGTGATTGCGACCACGGAAGGTTCGCTCACCGAGATCAATGACCTGCTCAACTCAATCAAAGCACTGACCGTTGAGGCAGCGAACTCTGGTGCGATCTCAGACGAGGAACGCGACGCGAACCAGCTACAGATCGACTCAGCGATCCAGTCAATCACCCGGATCGCCAACACCGCGACCTTTGGCGGGCAAAAGCTGCTTGATGGCTCACTTGGATATGTGACCTCCGGGATCGCGGTATCCACGATTACCAAAGCGAGCATCACCGCTGCGAGCTTTATTAATGCCAGCGCGATCAATGTTTCGATCGATGTCATTGCATCCGCTCAAAAGGGCAGCATTTATCTCTCCGGAGACAACAGTGCTGTTGCGGGACCACCTGCAGACGGGATCATCGTCTCGGCAACCACTATCCAGGTCCGCGGGCCTGAAGGTGTTCGGGAGCTTGAAATCTTGTCAGGCACTGCACTCTCAGCAGTCGTGGCCAATGTCAATGCACTCACCGGTCTCACTGGTGTAACCGCGTCACTGGTCTCAGCGACCGATCAATCATCGGGGCTGGTCTTCCAGTCCTCTGGATATGGATCCAATAACTTCGTTTCAGTCGAACGACTCAACAGGCCATCGGACGCGACGGCGGACAACTTCCGGACCTTCAAGCTTGATGGCAACGCGGATGTTCCAGCAGATGTCTGGGCTGATCCCGCGCTCGTGACCGCAACGCGTGACCAAGGACGAGATATCCAGGCACTTATCAACGGGAATGTTGCGAGTGGTGATGGCTTGACCGTCTCTATTGGTTCACCATCGCTGGCCCTCAAACTCGACATGGGTGAGATGTATGCGATCGACCCAACCCTCGCAGTCACCACCTTTGATATTACTGGTGGTGGATCTCTCTACCAACTTGGTCCAAGTGTGAACGCACTGCAACAGTCTAATATTGGTATCCAGTCGATTGCTGCTGAAGCTTTGGGTGGAGTCCTTAAAGGAGGATCAGTGAACTTCCTTTCTTCGCTCCAGACTGGTAAGTCAAACTCACTTGCGACTGCGGATGCGAACCGGGATTACTCGACACTGTCCGATATCGTGGACGAAGCGATCGATGAAGTCTCGATTCTGCGTGGGCGTCTTGGTGCGTTTGAGCGAAATGTGCTTGATGCCAACTCAAGATCACTGCAGGGTGCGTTTGAGAACCTGACCGCATCCCAGAGTCTGATCCGTGATGCTGACTTCGCGGCTGAATCATCCGAGCTCACCCGCGCCCAGATCCTCCAGTCCTCTGGTACAACGGTCCTCTCGCTTGCAAACCAGCAGTCCCAGCAGGTCCTTCAGCTTCTCGGATAAGAGCCGCTGATCAACAACTTTCTCTCCACCATGAGCCTCCATTTGGAGGCTTTTTTATTTGACTAGAAGCAATCTGGGTAGGTTTTATGGTCCAGATAACTGCGTGAACGAAAAAAACAGTACAGATTCGCACCCCCCACTTAACCCGGGGTCAATCTTCGCCGATCCGTTGAACCATCGTCTGGGTGTGTATCCAGATGGAAGGTCAGCTTTGCGATGCAGATCGCAAGCACGCAAACCTTGGGAAACCAAGCGACGCACTCGACCGGCTAAGGACAGTCGGTCAATCAATGGAACCCCGATTCAGTTCAGGGGATAACACGGAGGTTGTCAGCCAATGACACGCATTAACACCAATGTTTCATCACTCATCGCACAGAATGTGCTCGGCCGGAATAACAAGTCACTGGGTGTCGCTCTTGAGCGTCTCTCAACCGGTCTTCGTATTAACCGTGGTAAGGACGACCCAGCGGGTCTGATCGCAAGTGAAACCTTGCGTGCAGAAAAGTCAGGCCTCAACGCAGCGATCGGCAATGCCGAGCGTTCAGAGCAGGTCGTGAACATCGCTGAGGGCGGTCTTCAAGAAGTATCAAACCTCTTGACCGAACTCCAGGGTCTCATCACCACATCAGCAAACTCCGCTGGTCTGTCATCAGAAGAGAAGGAAGCGAATCAGCTCCAGATCGACTCGATCCTTCAGACCATCGACCGTGTATCAGGCGCAACCGAGTTCCAAGGAACCAAGCTCCTCAACGGTAACTATGACTATCAAACAAGTGCAGTCGCTGCGGGCGTCACCGACTTTGAAGTCCGTGGTGCAAAGCTCGACGGGACCAACAACCTCTCAGTTGATGCGATCGTCACTCTCTCAGCTCAACAAGCTGGTGTGCTTCTCTCATTCGGTGGTGCACTCGATCTGACCGCAGCGTCAGATCAGTTCGTCTTCGAAGTGGCCGGTTCACTTGGTTCACGCGAGTTCCAGTTCGCATCAGGTGCAGCACTTGCTGACATCACCGCAGCGATCAACTCATTCAAAGATGTGACCGGTGTCTCAGCTGCTGTCGTTGGTGCATCGGGCGTCAAGCTCGCATCAGTTGACTTCGGTTCAAGCGAGTTCGTTTCAGTCACTGTTGTTGACGATGGTAACATCGCTGCGGGTGACGGTATCCTGACACTCAGCTCAACTGACTTTGATGTCGCGACCCCAGGTTCAGCTGTTGCGTTCACCGCTGCAGCTGCATCAAACGGTATTCGTGACGAAGGCCAGGACATCACCGGCACCATCAATGGTCTCGTTGCTGTTGGTAAGGGCCAAACCCTCTCTGTCAACACCGACTTCCTTGATGTCGAGTTTACACTGAATAACGCGACCTCACAGGCACTTGGTGCAGTTGCTGCCTTTGACATCACCGGTGGTGGTGCAGACTTCCAGCTTGCATCAGATGTTAATATCGCGGGTAAGGTATCGCTGGGTATCGGCGACCTCTCTGCTCGTAAGCTCGGTAGCTCGTCTGACGGGTTCCTCGATGACCTTGCTTCAGGTAAGTCATTCAATGTTGTTGACGGCAACAACCTTGATACCGCTCAGGACATCGTGTCCCAGGCAATCAATCAGGTTTCATCAACTCGTGGTCGTCTTGGTGCGTTCCAGAAGAATGTTGTGGGTGCAACCCAGCGTTCACTCGGTACCGCTCTTGAGAACATCACCGCTGCTGAGTCGGTCATCCGTGACGCAGACTTCGCATCTGAAACCGCGGCATTGACCCGAAATCAGGTTCTTGTCCAGGCTTCAACAAACGTTCTTTCGCTGGCGAATCAGAGCCCCCAGAACGTTCTGGCACTCCTCGGATAATCCCGAGATTTCAGAAAAGGCTGACGCCTTCAAAGAGCTGACCCTCGACGCCCCAGTCCGTATTGGCTGGGGCGTTTTCATGCGCTCATTGAAAACAAACCGATACAACCCGGTGTCAACCGCTCAATCCAACCGAATAAAGCAGCTCTCAGAACCAAACAGCTTGGTTCATCGGCGGTTCATCAACTTCATCCGGATCGAATGCGGGCTCTTGCCCTCATCCATCGAAGCGTACAGCAGAGATCTCGAAATCCTGCTTCTGGATCTACAAGATGGCGGACTCACCGATGCACACGATACCCTCCCAGAACAGCTGGTTGGTCATATACGATCACTGACCAAAGACCGCGGGTATGCGGGAAGCACAGTCTCGCGCCATATCGCGACCATCAAGGTCTTCTTTCGATGGTTGTATGCGAACGGCAAAATTGAACAGAACCCAGCAGATTATCTGGATCAACCCGCGAAGTGGAAGAAGCTTCCCGGAGTGCTCTCTCCGGGTCAAATGCGGAAGCTTCTTGAAGCGCCTTGTACGCCTGAAAAACATGCGCCTGAAAAACCCAATGGTCAGCCCCCGCTGTACATGAGGGACCGGGCGATTTTGGAACTTATGTATGCATCTTGACTCCGCGCCAGTGAGGTTGGCAATATCGCGCTCTCTGACATTCTTGAGCGCGTGGGCGTGGTGCGTGTGCTGGGCAAAGGGGACAAGCATCGACTTGTCCCGATGGGAGCCCCCGCGATGAACGCGATGAATCAGTATCTGCAAGAATGCAGACCGATGCTGATTACTGCTGAGCGGGCAGCGGACAAACGCGATATGGGTAAGCTGTTTCTCTCAAGAACAGGGAGACCCATTGAACGAGTACGCGTCTGGCAGATAGTCAAGCACTGGTCCACCCGCGCTGGCTTGAGCAAAGTTCACCCCCACATGCTCCGTCATTCGTTTGCGACCCATCTGCTTGCAGGAGGAGCGGATCTGAGAATCGTGCAAGACCTGCTTGGGCATGCGGACATCACCACTACACAGATCTACACGCATGTCGACCGAACGAAACTTCGTGATACCATCAAAAATCTTCATCCAAGAGGCTAATGAGCATCCCAACACAGAATCGAGTATCATTCTGTTTCTGATCAACTTGATGCCAATTTGAACACTTGCCAAGAAGAAGGTGCACCATCGATACCGACACCATCATGAAACTCCTCGCCATCGGGATATATGCATCCATTCTCATCGCGATCGGGTACTTCGCATCTAAGCGCATGCACAATATCCGCGACTACTTTGCGTCAGGCAAGAACCTCGGGTTCTTCAATGTCGCGTTCTCGGCAAGGGCCACCGGCGAATCCGCATGGCTCCTCATCGGGCTCACAGGGATGGGCTACGCAATGGGTGCTAAAGCCTTCTGGGTCGTGCTCGGAGAAATGATTGGTGTGGGCGGTGCTTGGCTGCTGATGTCCAGAAGATTTAAACGACTCTCCGACCGATATGACTCGATTACTGTTCCCGACTACCTTGAATCCCGCCTTCGTGATTCTGGGCATGGGCTTCGATTGATTGCTGCTGGTGCGCTGCTGATCTTTGTACCGATCTATGCTGGTGCCCAAGTCTTTGCGACCGGTGATGCGTTCAACAGCTTCCTCGGCTGGGACCACCTCGTCGGCGCAACCGTTGGATTCGCGGTTGTGATGCTCTACATCACCCAAGGCGGATTCACCGCGGTCGTCTGGTCCGATGTCTTCCAAGGCTCGCTCATGTTCCTTGGACTCGTCGCGCTCCCGATCGTCATCCTTGCTGAAGCGGGTGGTTACACCAATATCATCGATTCACTCCGCTCTATCGACCCCCACTTGCTCTCGCTGCATGGACCGGGCGCTGCCGACGCTGTTACGGGAGTTGTCGAACCCTCTACAGGTGGATGGAGCACAGGGACGGTTGTTTCTGTTGTCGGTCTTGCCGCGATCGGGATTGGTTTCTGGGGTTCGCCTCAGGTGTTTGTTCGCTATATCTCGATGAAGAACGAGAAGCAGATCGCCCCCGGCGCGTCGGTCGCACTGGTCTGGACACTCCTCGCGGATTCAGGCGCTGTGCTCGTCGGTGTATTCGGTCGAGGCATATTCAACCCCGAACAACTTGGGGGTGACCACGAAGCGATCCTTCCATATGCAGCGATGGAACTCCTCCCCGCGTTCTTCTCTGGTGTGTTCATCGCGATGGTCTTGTCAGCAATCATGTCGACGATCGATTCGTTGCTCGTTGTTGCTTCATCCGCAGGCGTCCGCGACTTCTGGCAGAAAACCAGACATCCCAACATGGGTGACGAAACACTGGTTTCTCTCTCTAGAAAGGTCACGCTCGTGCTCGCGCTTATTGCGTTTGCGATCGGGATGGGGCTGCTGATTCGTGATCCTGAAAAGCCTCTCTTCTGGATCATCATCTTTGGATGGTCAGGCATTGCGGCGACCTTCTGCCCGACGATGATCCTCTCGCTGTTCTGGAGCAAGCTCACCGCACTGGGAGCGAAATGCGCTATGGTCGCCGGCTTCGTGGGCGTTCCACTGTTCAGCTTTGTGGTGCCTCAAGCACTCAGTAAAGCAGGAAAGGAAGAGCTTTCGGGCTATTTAGTCTCGCTGGATGTCTTGCTCCCGAGCTTTATCATCGGGTTCTTTGTAGCGGTGATCGTTTCGGTTTTCGATAAGAAGGGCCAAGCCAAACTTACCGGAATCGACGACGACTTCAGGTTCGCCAAGACTGGTCGAGAATGAACTTGCCAGAACTCGTATATTTCAGTCTGATACTCTGGATTGCTGCGTGGCTTACCAATGTCATCGCCAGGTCGTTCGAGATCCCTCTATTTGTTGCATCTGGAATCACGGTAACCGGCTTCGTCATATTGGCATCAGTCTTCGATCAGACCCTTAAATTCCGTGACAAGCAGAAAGACTCTAATCACCATCAAGAGTGAGCAGACGCACATCGCTTCACTAGACCTTGAATGAATGCATCCATTGCCTCTGGCCAATACGGGAAGAACAACGAAGGCTCGAGCAGTTCAAGCTCTGAGAGTATCAGCCGGCCGTCATGATCTGGCATAACATCGACGCGCGCGTACAGCACGTCATGGCCCGCGGCTTTGAGTACACGATCCGCGACCTCTCGCATCTCGTCGGTGATGACTTCACGGAGCAGTACACTCTCATCCTGGTCATCAAAGCGAGGCCGCTTCTCGATCGCGTGAGACACAGCATCATCAATAACCACCAGCGCGGTCTCTCCGACGGTGTTGACGCTGTCCATAAACACCTGGATCATCATTTCCCGCTCGCGGATCATCCGGTCAAAGAATGATTGCGCTTCATTGTGCCCAGCTTCGTCCAGATCAAAGACCCGGGTGCCAAACGACCCTGCGGATACGGTTGGTTTGATGACGATTTTGGTCCATTCTCTGGATCTACACACATCAGCGATTTTGACATCCTGCCCAATCTCAAAGAACTCGGTGGGCACAATCGGAACGCCAGCTTTTTCGAGATCTCGCAAATACCCCTTGTGCATATTCCAATGCAGCGTTGAGGCGGGGTTCAAGAGTGTGGTGAGTGAATCCACCCGATCGACCCAGTCGCGGAACGCTTGGAGATCATCAAAGTAGTTCCAGGTTGCTCGCACCACCGCAACATCATGGGCAGCCCAATCCGCACTTGGATCATCCCATGCAAGCACCTGGACCTGATGACCCGCTGTGGTTAACGCGTCGACAAACGGGATCTGATCGATATCGGGCTCTGGGAGCTCGGCACAACTGACATACGCAACCTTCATTTTCAGCCTCCAGCTCCACGAGAGCATCCAGAACACCTTGTTCATCGAACTCACCTTAGCACCCGCTAGGGGTCATAAACAGGGTCAGACGGGAGTTCTTGACCTACAATTCCCCGTTTGGCAATGGGCCAAATGAGAACCGTGAGAACCGAAAGCTTGTCTATGTCCACGATCTACTCCCCGCTCCCTGAACACCCCACGCTCCAAGCGACTGATCATGGTCTGCTTGCTGCGGTCGCGAAGGGACACGCTCGGCTCACCCCCGAACAAGCACTCGATCTGCTCACCAATGCTCCGATCCACACGCTTGGTCGGTATGCGGACGCTCGGTGCAGGGACCTTCACGGGGATAATGTTCGCTCGTACATCATTGATCGGAATATCAACTACACAAACATCTGCACAGCCAAATGTATCTTCTGCGCGTTCAAACGCGCGGGTCACGAGGACGATGCGTACACCCTTGAGTACGAAGAGCTCTATCAAAAAGTACACGAGCTCTCTGCAATTGGCGGCACGCAGATCCTCATGCAAGGCGGGATGAACCCCCACCTCTCCCTCGACTGGTACCTCGAACTCCTCAACGGGATCCGCGAGCGATACCCGCATGTCAAAATCCATGCGTTCTCCCCTCCCGAGCTCATCGAGTTTGTCAACTTCTTTGATCCTCCGGGAAAGACGCTGATCGATAAAGTCCGGTGGGTATTGATCAAGCTCAAAGATGCTGGGATGAACTCACTCCCAGGCGGCGGCGGCGAGATCTTCGCGCCTGCAGTCCGCACAAAAATCGGGATGGGCAAATGCGATATGGAAGCATGGCTCAGCGTGATGTACGCTGCCCACTCCCTCGGGATGTTCACCTCCGCATCGATGATGTATGGTCATATCGAGGGATACGCAGACCGCATCCACCACATGAAACTTGTCCGGGAATGGCAAGACAAAGCGATCCGTGACTTTGGGGGCGGGAATCTCCCAGATGCACTCGCGTATGACCCGACTGTCAAGAATCCAGAGACCGGTGGTCACTATCTCGGTTTCCATGCATGGCCTTTCCAGCCTGACAATACAGCGCTCGGACGACTCCCGACCTGGCCCACCGCTGAGGACAAAGAGCTTGGGCTCCCGTTCCCTGGTGATGTGGTTGCCAAGCTCGATGGCTCGGGCACCAAGGACATGGACCTCAATTTTGGACGCAGGCTCCGTTTTGCAGGCGCGACCGAATACCTACGCACGCAGGCGGTCTCGCGCCTGATGCTCGACAATATCTACACGATCGGATCCAGTTGGGTCACGATGGGGCCGCTTGTTGGTCAGACCGCGTTGTTTTATGGCGCCAATGACATGGGCTCTGTGATGATGGAAGAGAATGTGGTGTCCTCTGCAGGAACGACCTATTGCTTGGACGAACCGGTGCTCTGTAATCTGATCCGCACCGCGGGGTTCACTCCCGCTCAGCGTGACTCGCATTACGATATCATCCGCACCCATACCGGCGCACAGTCTCCGGATCTTCTTGTCAAGGACTGGTCGGATCACCGCACGAAGCGCCTCCATGTCCAGAGCGCCGAAGAACAGAGTGAGCAGCTAGGGACCGCTGAGCTCACTGTTGGCGCATCTGATCAGCATTCTTGATGAATCCACCATGACATTGCCGGTCGAATGCTCGTAGTATGTCCGCATGCCATTGCGGGTTCTTCAGATTGTTTTGCCAGTTGATGATCACGATGAGTTGTGCTCATTGCTTGATACCGCTCATTGTGATCAACGATGGGTGACTCCGCTTGATAATGATTTTTCATTGACAAGCGTGATCGTGCGTTCAGAGAATGTCGAACCGATTACCGACACGCTCCGTGAGCATTACGACCACACCGAAGGATTCCGCACGGTGCTTCATGACATCCAGGCGACCTACCCAGCTCTCGAAGAATCTGAAGCTGAAAAAGCGAAGCTTGCCGAACTTGAGAACAAAGAGGCCTCGAAGCAGAGCACCTGGCGTACCCGGTTTGGAAGAATTTCACGAGAAGAACTCAGGGAAGACATCGAGGACTCATCCAAGATCACTCCAGTCTTTATCACCATGGTCGTACTCGCAACTATAGTTGCGAGTGTGGGCCTCCTCAAAGATTCCCCCGCGATCATCATTGGCGCGATGGTCATCGCGCCGCTGCTTGGTCCCAATACCGCGCTGGCGCTGGGGACCACTCTTGGCGATCTCAAAATGATCCGGTCTGCGATCAAATCCAACACCCTTGGGCTCATGATCACGATCGTGATTGCGACCGTTGTGGGATTCTTTCTTGATCTGGATCCCATCAACAACGAGATGAGTACACGCACGGCTGTCGATGCGGGAGATATTATTTTGGCCCTCGCTTCTGGAGCAGCGGGTGTGGTCGCGTTCACTACCGGCGCCTCATCAACACTTGTGGGTGTCATGGTTGCGGTCGCGATCATGCCCCCCACCGTGACCTGCGGGATGCTGATCGGAACCGGGAACTACACCCTCGCAGGCGGCGCCGCCACACTCGCGATCACCAATATTGTGTGTATTAACCTAAGCTCAGCTTCGATTCTGCTCGCTCAGGGCGTGCGACCCAACACATGGTGGGACAAAGGACGCGCGAAGAAAGCTACAAGGACCGCGCTGATTTTCTGGACACTCGCGCTCAGTGCGCTGGGTGTGATTGTGGTCTACTTCTGGCATTAGAGTTCGCGGCATCGATCCGTTATGGTGCGGAATTGCGTTCTGGACGGAAGACTATCTTGATACTGACTTCCACCAGCGACTTTGGATCACCTGGATCGAGTTGATCGATTTCTGAACCTTTGGCGCGCCATTGATAGATCGCACTTAAGAGCGGCTCATCGACCCCACGAATTCCTGTCGAATAGACGACGGACCGCTCTCTGAGAAACTCCGCTTTCACCACTTTCCCTTGCGCATTGAAGTAGATCAGCACAACTGGGTTTTTGGGGAGCGCGGACAACCGCACCGCGGTGGTGTATCTTGGGCGGACTGTTTTGATCTCTAGACCTTTGCCCGCGACGGGGATGTTGGGCTTTCTTGGATCATAATCAAGCGCGTTCTTGATCCGTGTTGCAGCAACTTCGCGGTCGGAAAGAATCCCTTGGTTTCCGATTGTTTTGATTGCTTTCTGTTGCGACGGGGTTGATTCAGTCTTTGAATCTGTCTTTGAATCAGCAGGCTCTTGCTGCTTTTGTGCCGCGGTTGATGGTTGAGTTTGCTCTTGGGTAACTGGTTCTGGCTGTGCTGAGGAAGAACGCTTCTCCGCGATCGGAGTCGTGTCTTGGATTGATTCTGCATGCTTAGGAAGTAAACCATCGGGGCTCGGCTGAGTTTGCAGCTCAGATGGAATGGGGATATCTGCTTGAATATCTTGTCGAGCCTGTTGATCGGTGTCGATCGGTTGTTCGATCTGAGGTTCTGGCACTTGTTGTGGTTCAGGTTCAGATTGAGCTTCAGGTTGAGGTTGAGGTTGAGTTTTAGTTTCGGGCACTGAAGTGTCTGGCAATTCTCCTGCAGGATCTGGTGTGATCCTTTCGGGTTGTTGATCTGGCTGCTGCTCTGGGATTGACTGATCGGAGTTTCCTGCTGCGAGTGTCTGGGCTGCTTGATTCGTCTCTGAGATTTCAGCTTCGCCTTGGACTTCATCGGGCTGATTGATTCCTAGCCAATCAATTGATGCTGATTGTGATTCGGTGAGTCCCAGCTTGAGCTGTTCTTCCTCAGGAACCATCAGCGGCGGTTGATGCTGAACTGCGCTCTCTGGTCCGACGCTCTTTGAGTTGCTCCCAATCCAATGCACCATAATGAGCACAGCAAGGATATGGAGCAGCATGCTGATAGAAATCGTGACGATTGCGGGAAGCCGAGTGTGCTCGAAGTTGGTCGCGATCCCATTTGGCATCAGTCCACCCCCCCGTCCTCCGAGAGACTTGTATTTGCAGGTGTATCTTGAGAACCATTCTCTTGCCTCTGGCTGTTCTGCTCCTGACCACTTTGCACTTGACCAAGAATCGAGAATGAACCAAGGCCAGCTCCGGTGAGCTGATCCGCAAGATCGATCAGCACTCCAGATGTTGAACCAACATCCACCGACAACACTATCGGCGCTCCCGGAGATTGCTCGCGGACCTCCTCGACCAACGAAACCACTTGATCCATGCGTGCCTGCTCGCGATTGACCATCAAGGTCCCATCACTCAGGATCGCGATCGAGATTGGTTCTGCTCGCTCCACAGCAACCCCGGACGAAAGCTCGGGGAGATCAACATTGAGTACATCAGCACGAACCATCATCACGATCGAGAATACAAAGAATGTAAGCAACAAAAAGACCACATCAATCATCGGGGTCAGCTCAACGCGCACATCACTCTCTTGTCTTCGCAATCGACGCATCAGTTCCCCTTCCCCGCAACCGGGCGTACATACGACTTGCCCCCCCATTGCGTCGGAGTGCCCGATTCAAGATCATTCGCAGCTTGCCAAAACAACCTACTCACAAAGAATGAACCAATCGCGAATCCCAGAACCTGAGACGCAGGCGCATGACTCACACGAAGCATCATGATCACCGCGACGAACCATGCAATAAACCCTCCAGCTCCCAACCCCCCAGCCCATGCTTTGGTCGATGGATCCCCGAACACCAAAGCGATGATTACACACGCAATAGCAAGAATCGGAAGACCTGCATTGAGAACGGGGATCCGGATCGCGTATCTCCGGAGCCGAGTGACTTCTCGATTTGCTGATTCGGTGTAGATGCGTTTCCAACCTCGCACAAACTCGCTCCAGCTGTCATACATGCCGCAGTGGAGAATTCCGTCTGCCATTAATAGCCCGCCCGCTTTTCCTTTATACTTGAGAGCCTGCGAAAAAGCGATGTCCTCTAGCACTGCGTGCTTGACCGCTTCGTGCCCACCGATCGCGTTGTATGCTTCTGTTTTGAAGAGCATGAACTGCCCGTTTGCAAACGGGCGCTGACGATCGCCGGTGATGTTGACCCGCAGCAAGGGGTACTGCCGGGCAAGCTCAAAGGCTGTTGCAGGTTGTACCCATCGTTCGTACCATCGCTCCCCCTTGAGCGTGCTGAGCAAGCTCAGCATATCCAGCTTGCGTTCGTTCGCAAGCGCTACAGTCGCGCGCACGCATGAGGGATCAAACCATGTATCCGCATCGCTGAACAGGTACACATCGGCGCTGCGGGCGTGCTGAGAACGGGTAACTCCGCTATGGGCAGCGTGCACCTTTCCCGCCCAATCATCCGGACATGAATCGATCTGAATAATTTCGAAACGATGATCTCCACCGATTGCTTCGCGAGCGACACCTGCAGTGTCATCAGTGCACCGATCCAGTGCCAACACAACAGTCAGTCGATCGTAATCCTGCGCTTTGAGCGATGCGATCAGCTTGGCGATGTTGCCCGCTTCGTTATGAGCAGGAACAATCACGCATACCCGCTCACCTGGTGGATTCCGATCTGCGATTGCGATGCCGTCTTTTGCTGTGGGCAGTTCTCGGTTGGTCTTGAGAATCACTGCCGCCACCGCACCCCAATACACCAGCGACCCCAACGCGCTGAGCATCAACATGAACATCACAATGTCGAGCAGCGTTGTAGGCATCACCGGTAATCCTTCCTTGCAATCCTAGGGTCACCAAACCCAACCCCATGCAAGTATTTGTAACTAGTTGAGATTGACTTCAACACCTCCAGCCCTAGCATCTGCCCTTATGGAATCTGACCAAAAATCACAATCCTCCAATGCAGACGGGCCGATGCCATGCCGTTGCCTGTCCTGCTCCAGCTCGTTTCGACCTGCGCGATCGTAACAGGATCCTTGTGCGCCATCCTTGCGTACCTCCGAGGGTCTAAATCCCATGCTCAATCACTCAACGCCCAGGTCTTCCTCTCCCTGACCGAACGCCACGCGTCGCTGATCGCATTCCGGCGACTCGAAGCGGATCAACGGCTCAACGACCACTGGAATGGCGATCTGGAAACCGCGGTCGCGATCCGTGAATACTTCGATCTGCTGGCTCATGAGCATGCACTTGTGGATCTCGGAATCCTTGATCGCCGCGTGTGGAATA
>JBGCDI010000017.1:0-65000 GCA_045105315.1 Phycisphaerales bacterium
GCACCGATCAATCCAGACTTGATCACTTCGCGTGCCTTGTTGTACTTGGGAAGCATGATCATCTGTGTTCCGACCTGGAAGATTCGCTCGGGATGGGCGAGCACGGCTTTGCGAACTTCGAGTGCTTCGTCAAGACGGAGCGTCATTGGTTTTTCGGTGTAAACATCTTTGCCAGCGGTGAGCGAATCGATGATGTGCTGAGCATGCCAGTGTTCTGGGGAAGCGATGATTACGCCGTGGATATCGTCGCGTTTGAGGATTTCGCGGTAATCGCGGTATGTATCAACGGAGATGCCTTGCTTGGATTCTGCGACTTTTTTCGCTCCTTCAAGTCGTGAATCACACACATCAGCGAGTGCAACAATTTTGGTGTCTGCTTTGCCCACCTTTGCAAGAGCAATAATCGAGTTGAGGTGACCACCCCCCATGCCTCCGGTCCCGATGATTGCCAGTCTGATGGTTTCTCCCTGTTTGGGGATGGCTCCCTTGAAAGCCTTCACTGTTGGAAGAATAGCGGTCGATCGGGTTGATCCTTGAGCGGTGGATCCCAGCATTGAAATCCCTGCAACTCCTGCCAGTGCAGCAGTTTGCGCGAGGAATGCACGGCGCGAATCGTTGTGCGGAGTCCCTTGTGGACCATGATTCGGAGTGGCTTTGGGATCGCTCATGTGTATTCCTTTGGGTAGCTGAGACGGGGTGCTCAGTGTTTGACCAATCGTGACGAGGTCTTCGTTATATGGGCTTCGTGATATGCGCTTCGTGAAAACGCTTTGAAGCACCTGTGGGTGTGTCAGCGTACCATCTTTTGGAATGGTTTACAATCGGACTTGGAGGATTGGATGCGAAAATCTCTCGCTGTATGTTCATGGTCGTTGCGCCCGGATTCCACTGAATCGCTGATCAACCAGACTCAGGAATGCGGAATTCAACGCGTGCAGCTGGGATTGGAACCGTTTGTCAGCGGCGACTGGGATCTCGACGCCTTCATGGAATCTGCTCGCGATCATCGGATTGAGCTGTGTTCGGGGATGATGCAAACCATCGGTGAAGATTACTCAACGCTTGAAACCATCCGCGCGACGGGTGGCATCAGACCTGATCAGCACTGGGACCAGAACCTTGCTCGCGCCCGTGAACATGCAAAGATCGCATCTGAACTTGGTTTATCGCTGGTCACCTTTCATGCTGGTTTTTTGCCCGAACAAAGCAGCGATGAATACACCCGGATTGCTGATCGGATTCAGCGGATAGCAGAGTGTTTCGGTGAGTACGAAATCGTGATCGGGATGGAAACTGGGCAAGAACGGGCAGCGGAACTTATGGAGCTTCTTGACCACCCGCACATGTCGCATATCGGTGTGAACTTTGATCCTGCGAACATGATTCTGTATGGAGTTGATGATCCCAGGACTGCGTTTGAACTCCTCAAAGACAAAGTTGTCCAGGTCCACATCAAAGATGCATTGAGAAGCACATCAGCAGGTCAATGGGGAACCGAAGTCTCAGCGGGATCAGGCGAAGTAGACTGGGAGCGTTTCTTTGAAACTGCGGATTCCATGAATCGAGATTTGAATACCGTGATCGAACGAGAAGCTGGGGATGATCGTGTTGCGGATATCATCACTGCTCGCGAGCTCTGTGCAGAGTATGGATGCGTGCTATGACACCAGAACAATCACACTCATCTGAGCAACGCATCATACAGAATCCAGGAACACCTATCGGTATTGGAATCATTGGATACGGATTCATGGGCAGGACCCATGCGCTTGCGTATCAGGATGCGGCGCGTGATGGATATCCTTGTTCACTGGTCTCGATCGCGGATCGATCTCGAGCAAAGATTACCAGCGATAAGAATGCGCCGGGCAATATTTCTGATGATCAGCGTTGTGTGAACTTGGAGGGGACTCAGGTTACAGATGATCTTGACGAGCTTTTGAATAATGCGCAAGTTGATATCGTATCGGTCTGCACCCAGACAGAAACACATGTCGAGATTGCACTCAAAGCACTCCATGCAGGAAAGCATGTGCTTGTTGAAAAACCGATCGCTCTGACCGCATCCGAGGTCCAGAGGCTTGCTGATGCTGCCCGCGAGACGGGGCGCGTGTGTCTACCGGCGATGTGTATGCGAGTCTGGCCTGCGTGGGCATTTATCCGATCAGCAATCCAGTCAGCTACCTATGGCCCGGTCCGCAGCGCATCATTCCAAAGACTTGGTACCCAGCCCGATTGGTCATCGGTGTACGCAGATCACAACCGCAGCGGCGGAGTGCTTCATGATCTGCATATCCATGATGCGGATTTTATTGTGCACTGCTTTGGAATGCCCGATGCGGTATCCACTGCGGGCGATGGGCTGCATCTAAGCACGCAGTATCATTACAAGAACGGGCCAGCTCATGTCAGCGCTGAGGCAGGATGGGATCAGCAAGCAGGCATGGACTTTGAAATGAAATGCAGAATCAACTTTGAGCACGCGACTTTGGATTTTGATTTTTCCCGAGATGATCAGCTCTTGCTTGTAGAAGGCGAGACACGCAACCAGATTCAATGCTCATCCCTGAGCGGGTACGATCAAGAGATCCGATACATGCTCAACCGCGCTCGAGGCATTGAGCTTGAATCTGAGCAAGTTTTGAACATCGATCAAACAGTGCAAGTCGCAAAGCTGCTTGAAGCTGAGCAAACAAGCATGCTCAATAAGCAGACTGTACTCATCGCTCCCTGATCACTGGGTCTTAGATCTATTGGAATCAGTGTTGATCACTCACTCTCTGCTGCTGCAATCTTTGGTTTGCTTTTAAACAGCAACACAAAGATGACCAGAATCACTGCAGAAAACACCGCAGGATACATCCAGACCTGTTTCCAGTCCACAACCGAGACATCATCGACAGTCTCAGTAAAGCGTGCAACGAGCCGGCCCGAGAGCTGAGCGCCGATGAGCATCCCGAGGCCCTGCGTGATCAGTACAAGGAACCCTTGAGCTTGTCCACGGATCTTGGCGCCAGATGCCTGATCGGTGTAGATCTGTCCGGTGACGAAGAAGAAGTCATAGCAGATGCCGTGGAGCATGATTCCGCTTAGGACCATCCACTTGATGTTGTCATCTGCAGCGGTTGCAAAGAGACCATACCGGATGACCCACGCGAGCATCCCGACCGCGAGCATCCACTTGACTCCCCACCGTTTAAAGAAGAACGGCATCACCAGCATGAACACGATCTCGGACATTTGGCCGGTAGACATGGTTGATGCAATTTTTTCGAATCCAGATTCACCAACAAACTGTCCAGCAAAGCTGTAGTACGCAGCAAGCGGAATGCAGAGCAAGAATGAGCACAGAGCGAATACCGCAAACGATCGATCTTTGAGCAATGAGATTGCATCAATCCCGAGCGCATCGCGTGCGGAGAATTTTTGGCCTTTGGAGGGAGCTGGAGTATGGGGCAAGAAAAAGCTATACACGCCGAGTAACAGCCCCGCTCCACCTGCGAGGTAGAACATATTTGCAGAGACATCATAGGCGAGCTTTGAAATTACCAAGTTGGCAATGATCCACCCAACGGTCCCGAACACACGGATCAGCGGGAACTGTTTTTCCGCATTGGTCATGTTGTGCAGAGCAAGGGTGTTACTCAATCCAAGCGTGGGCATGTAGCAGAGCATATGGAGCAAGATCACAACAATAAACATGCTGGGTGATTGCTCAGCCGCCATCGGGGCAAGACAGAGGAACCCACCCCCGAGCACATGCAAGACTCCCAGAACCCGTTCGGTAGCAAAGTAGCGATCAGCAACGAGCCCAAGGAAGAATGGCGAAATGATCGCTGCGATCGGTCCGACTGTATATGCCCAGCCGATGGTTTTGGCATTCATCTCAGCATTGCTCATGAAGGGCCCCATCGTGACATACCACGCTCCCCAGACGAAGAACTGGAGGAACATCATGATCGAGAGTTGGATGCTTATGATTCCGCCGAGGCGTTGATCTTTATGAGCCATTCTGGTGTATCCTGTGGGTAGATATTGCACGGATTCGTGCGATGGAGTCTAACGGAAATTACCAACCAACGCCAGTTGATTCTGTTTCCTTCTTTTCTGTACACAACGACGCACCAATTCTGGAGCCAATATGACCAGACCAGTCACACTCTTTACCGGACAATGGGCTGATATGCCGCTGGAAGTGCTTGCTAGCAAAGCAGCTGAGTGGGGATACGACGGGCTCGAGCTCGCGTGCTGGGGGGATCACTTCGAGATCGACCGCGCCCTGAGTGAAGATAGCTACTGTCAGAAACAGCTGGATCTACTGAGTACGCACGGCTTGCGCTGTTATGCAATCTCCAATCACCTCGTCGGACAAGCAGTCAGTGATCCAATCGATACTCGTCACCGGGCCATCGTGCCCGATCGGATCTGGGGCGATGGTGATCCGGTAGGAGTTCAGCGCCGTGCTGGTCAAGACATGAAAGATGCTGCCCGCGCTGCCAAGATGTTTGGTGTAGATGTGGTCAATGGGTTCACCGGATCTCCGATTTGGCACAAGCTGTATTTTTTTCCGCCAACAAGCCAAGCTGATATTGATGCGGGGTATGAAGCGTTTGCTTACCAGTGGAAACCGATCCTTGATGTGTATCAAGAACTTGGTATCAAGTTTGCGCTGGAAGTCCACCCGACCGAAATCGCATACGACCTCATCACCTTTGAACACAGCTTAGCGGCACTCGATCACCACCCTTCGTTTGGGATGAACTTCGATCCTTCTCATCTGATCTGGCAGGGGATCGATCCGGTCAAGCTCATCAATCGATTCCCCGATCGGGTCTTTCATGTGCACATCAAAGACGCATCAACCACACTCGATGGCACCAACTCGATTCTGGGCGGACACCTTGGATTCGGAGATCACCGAAGGGGCTGGGACTTCCGATCACCTGGACGCGGGGAGGTGGACTTCGATGGCATTATCCGCGCATTGAACCGTGTTGGATATTCTGGGCCCTTGAGTGTGGAATGGGAGGACAGTGCGATGGACCGTGAGCATGGGGCGCGTGAAGCTGTGGACTTTGTACGGGGGATTGATTTCCCATCTTCTGAGCATGCGTTTGATGCTGCGTTTGATACTCCGGTTGATGATCAGAACGGGACAGACAAGTCTTCAGGGAAATCCAACTCATGAACCCTCAACTCACCTACGCAATGATTGGCGGTGGCACTGGTGCTTTCATTGGAGAAATCCATCGCAGGGCGATTTCTCTTGATGGTCGTGCTCGTTTGGTGTGCGGCGCGTTCTCGTCTACTCCCGAGCGCTCTCAGCAGAGCGGTGCTCAGCTTGGGATCAGTCCCGAGCGTTCATACGCAGACTATCTGAGCTTGTTTCGCGAGGAGGCAGCCCGCGATGATCGACCTGATTTTATCTCGATCGTGACTCCGAACGATACTCATTTTCCCATTGCCAAAGCTGCTCTTGAGCACGGGTTCCATGTCGTTCTTGATAAACCAGCGACGCACACAAGCGAGCAAGCACGAGAGCTTGCAGCGATCGCTAAATCCAACAACCTGATGTGCATCGTCACCTACAACTACACCGGGTATCCGATGGTTCGACAGGCGCGAGCGATGGTTCGCGACGGGGTACTGGGCTCAATCCGAAAAGTGTTCGTCGAATACCACCAAGGATGGCTGAGTGCCCCGATCGAATCTAATAAGCAAAAGCAGGCGAGCTGGCGGGTAGATCCATCGCGCGCGGGATTAGGGGGTGCGATTGGTGATATCGGATCCCACGCAGAAAACTTAGCGTCATTCGTGAGTGGTCTAGAGATCGAATCTCTACGCGCGGAGTTGCACTCGTTTGTTGATGGACGCCCACTCGATGACGACGCCAGTGTATCCATCCGGTATCAAGGGGGAGCGCACGGCTTACTCACCGCATCGCAGATCTGTATTGGTGAATCCAATAACCTCTCGCTTCGCATCTACGGCGATAAAGGATCCATTCGCTGGAACCAGGAAACTCCCAATGAGTTGCAGTATACCGAGCTCGATAAAAATCCCACGCTTTACACTCGAGGCGGTCCGGGTCTTCACGAGGACGCGGTTGAATCAACTCGAACCCCCGCTGGTCATCCCGAAGGATACATCGAAGGTTTCAGCAATATATACCGAAGCGTGATCGATTTGATTCTCTCTCAAACCACGGGCGCTACGCCCTCACCTCTCACAGCCCTGCTTCCCACCATTGATGACGGGCTTCGCGGCGTACGCTTTATTGAGAAGGCTGTCGAAAGCTCTGCGAAAGACTCCCGTATCCAGTGGACAAGCTAGCAAGCTCAACCTGTGACAGCACACTCAATCCAAGCTGAGTACCCTGATATCTCTGTATTCGATGATATTGCCGTCATGGTGTCCTTGGACCGCGAGGTGCCCGCTCTCAAACTCTGAGAGCTGAGTGTCGACCATCGGTTTGCCGTTGATCCAGGTGCGGATGTGATCGCCTTGAACCCTGATCCGGTAGTCGAACCACGCATCGTCGCGCGTGATCGGCGCTTCGACATGAGCTGCCCAAGCTTTGTCATAGATGGCGCCTGTGAAGTTTTTGGGATCGTGATTATCGACTTGTGCTTCGTATCCGATCGGCCAAGGGTTATGAATGTCTGGATTTGGCTTGACCCGAAAGTACATCCCTGAGTTTCCGCGCTCATTGACCTTGACGAGTGCACGCATCTCAAAGTCTGCGTAGGTCGATTTGGTAAACAGATGGCCAGGCCCTTGTCGACCGATCAACGAACCGCCTTCGTTTGCCCATACCGCATTGTCCTCTGCAAACCAGTTGTCTAAATCTTCATCGATCAGATGAACCATCGCATCTGGCTCGGGATCTGGCGAGAGATCTTTGATCTTAATATTTTTAAAACGGAACGCATGCCCGTGGTCTTGGAGCGAGATGTATCCGGTTGTTGCTCGAGCGTTCAACGGGAGCGGAGAATCCGGCGAGCGGTAGTACCCGCGGCTGTCAAGCTTCTCGTTCTCAATGATCGCAATCCCATTGAGCACCACCCGTACAGTGTCTCCGACTACTTTAATGTAGTACGAGTTCCAGTTACCTGCAGGTTTGACAACCATCGCATTGGCGGTGATCGCGGTGTATATTGAACCGCAGGTGTGATCCGCAGGTTTCTGATTTGCGGTATCGAGTATTTGAACTTCGAACCCGGTGAAAGCGGGGTCACCGTTGGATGATCCTCGGATACCGACCCCGGAGTTTCCATCTTCTGGCATCCAGAAATCAAGCTTGAGTTCAAAGTCACGGTACATCTTGTCGGTTCTGAGCCACCAGCCTTGTCCTGGTTTAACGGTGACCAGTTCGCCATCGACTACGCCCCACGCGTCGATGTCGCCCTCGCATGCCCAGCCAGTGAGATCGATCCCATTAAACAGATCGACCCACTGCCCTTGATCATCGTGCGTTCTTGTCGCGTCATCAGCGACAGGAAGTTCATCACCAGCGCATGCGGGTAACGCAAGCAGGATCAGGGTGAGAAAAAATGTCGCGGACAGGTGGAACGAACTCTTCATGCTTTGCTCTCCAGATCAGAAGTGAGACAGCATGATACCCGATTCCGCAACCCTGCGAAAGCAATTATTGACTTGATGATGTGCGGATATAACCCAGTTCAACCTTCCCAGAACGCGCTAGGAGCAGCGCCCGAATGAAATAGATCCCCGCAAACACATTCCCGAGCGTCATCAGCGGCACGATCCAAAGCACAGCAACCAACGGTTTCTCGCGCAATGCGATCCAGCACGCGAAGAGTATAAATCCGACATACACATCTACGAGCGAAACCACAAACCACGGGTAATCCATGAGCACGCGTACTTCCGCCCACCCATTTCCGTACCCGAATCCGTAGATGAGAGCCGCGAGCATTGCCAGCGTGCAAAGTACACCGATGAGCATCATCGCTTTCATTGATTCACCCCACTTGGCTGTGATCGTTGACCAAGCTCGATCTCTGCTTCTGTCGTGTGCATCGGTGTTTCGAGTTTGGACTTTGGCTTGAGCAGGTAGTGACCGACCAACCATTCCTTACCATCATTGAATCCAAAGGTCTCAGCGCATGCGAGGAAGAAGATCCTCCAGCGGTTGTAGATCCTGATCGATTCCGTTTTTGAGTTGGACTCCATAAACAGCTTGATCACCTTTGATTTGTTCTGATCAAGATTCTTGAGCCAGCCCTCAGCGGTGCGCTGGTAGTGCGTGCCGTCCCACTCCCACTGTTGATCGAGGACCATGTGGTCTTGGAACTGACCGAAAATATCTTGGCTGGGCATGATCCCACCCGTAAAGAAGTGTCTTCCCATCCAGTTTGCAGCACCATCAGTTTCAAATGTATACGGCGTTGACCGATGCACAAAGATATGTACAAACAAACGCCCTTCTGGATTGAGCCAACTTGCGATCCTGCTGAGGAGCAGTTCATAGTTCCGCATGTGTTCGAACATCTCGACGGAAACAACGCGGTCAAACTTTTGATCGATATCAAAGTCATTCATGTCGCATGTGATCACATTGATATTCTCAAGGCCTCGCTGAGCAGCTTGATCAAGAATGTATTGGCGCTGAGACGAAGAGTTTGAGACCGCAGTGATCGATGCGTTTGGATACTGCTCCCCCATCCAGAGTGTCAGTGAGCCCCATCCGCACCCGAGTTCAAGAATATCCATTCCATCGGTGAGTCCGGCACGCGTGCAGGTTTCTTTGAGCGCGTGATCCTCTGCTTCATCGAGGTTCTTTGTTCCATCGGGCCAATAGCAACCGCTGTACTTTCTGCGATGTCCAAGCGACATACCAAAGAAACCTTCGGGCACTTCATAATGCTGCTCGTTTGCCGCTTCTGGAACAGGAGCAACCGGTCCCGAACGCATCTTGTCAGCAAATATGCTCACGGCATTGCCTGAAGTCCCTGCAGAGGATTGGATATCGTTAATCCGCCCCCGGCACAATTTACGGATACCCGATCTGATCACTGAATCAGGAATTCTTCCACGCTCTGCGAGTTCTATACCTAGCTTGACAAGACTCATGATTATTCCTTCTCCTGAGGATCCTCTTTGGGTGGAAGCGGGATAAATGCGCTGGTTGTCCGCTGGTATGCACGGTACGCATCACCACGCGATGCAACGAGTGCTCGCTCAGTGATGGGGATACCGGTGAGTTTGAGCAGGAAGAAAAGCATGACCGCAGGACCGGCAAGCGTTGCCCAGCCCCAAGTACCTGCAAGACCGATCGCGACATACGCCCACCAGTGGATCCATTCAAAGAAGTAGTTCGGATGTCTGGAGTAATTCCAGAGACCTGCTCTGCAAACCTTGCCTTTATTTGAATCGATCTTGCGGAATCGATGGAGCTGACGATCTGAAATGGAAGCTCCAAGAATGGACACCAACCACAGCGCCACCCCAAGGTAGTCGTACCAACGGAGTGCGGGCTCATCGTTGGATGCAGCGAGGAACATGGGGAGGGCAAAGAGCACCGCCCAGAATGCTTGGATCTGAAAAATCCCGAACATGTAAAGCTGAGTGTTGCTGCCCCATTTTTCACGCATCGCGCTGTAGCGTCGATCTTCATGAGCGCCGATCAAACGCACAAGCAGATACGAGCCCAAACGCGCTCCCCATATACCCACCATCACACCAACCAGCACTCTGCGTGCTTCAAACCCTTGGGCGCCAAACGCGAACCAAACTGCGCAGATCGCGGTGCCAAACGACCACGCAACATCAACGATCCCCGCATTGTGTGTGATCCGCTGAATAACCCAGAGGAATGTCATCAGCACCGCCATCGCGGCCCACGCGTAGAGAAGGAGTTCGATTGTGCTCATGAAGTAGTTTCCTGTTGATTACACGAACGATTCATCACGCGTGGTAATCCGGGGTCATTGATGTCGGGCCGCAAGAATGAAGCAAGCCAGACTAATAAAGGCATCGCGAGCGCCCACTGGATTCCGATGATGAACAAAGAAGTGAAGAGTGATTCACCAAGCGTGATCGCGTCAAACTTCATCCCCGTGTAGTACGCGCCGGGGCCACCAAGTAAACCGAATAAAGCAGCAATCAAGTATCGCCCATTCATCCAGCTCATCGAAAAGTGAAGCGTTGTCGCAAAATTGATCCACATGAACGACATCCAGAGAGGTACCGGAGTCAGCAATCGCGCGTGTTCCGGGAATCCAACTGCTCCAAGAAGCATCACGATCCAATCAGACGCGAACCCGACAATGAAAGCTGCGATGTACAAAGCAATAACGCGCGCTGCAAATGAGAGCAGATACAAATGAACAACTGCAGATATCAGCACAGCGATCGGTCCGAGCCAAGGGTTGCCTGATCCTGCCCCGAGAATACACGCAAACCACGCGATATTGAAAACAACTAGATTCAGAATCTTAAGCTTCATGAAACCCGCTCCGCTGTTTGCTTTTGCACGCTTTCGCGGATCGAGGGCAGGATGCTTTGCGTTCTGCATTCTGGTTTGTTGAACATGATCTGAACCGTCCCAATATAGCGTTCATTGAAGCCCGCTTGGCAGTAGCATAAGTAATACTCCCACAAACGCTCGAAGCGTTTGGGGTATCCCAGAGCTTGGACAGTATCAATGGATTCCATGAACTTGGTTCGCCAGTGCCCAAGTGTGGTCGGGTAGTGCGGGGTCAGATCCTCTAGATGAACCGATCGCAAGTTGGTGGCCCGAGCAACTGAATCCGAGATCGCCTTTGGTGACGGACAGCAGCTTCCAGGGAATACGAAGTGCTGAATGAAGTCCACAGTCCGAAGATATTTTTGATACCGCTGATCAGGCATCGTGATGGCTTGAATGAGCATTTGGCCGTCGGGTTTGAGCAGATTTGAACACGATCCGAAATAGGTATCAAGGAACTTATGCCCCACCGCTTCGATCATCTCGATCGAAACGAGTTTGTCATACTGTCCTTCCAGATCCCGATAGTCTTCCAGCAGAAGAGTGATCTGATTCTCTAACCCAGCTTCGCGTACTCTTTTTGATGCAAGAGCGTGCTGCTCTTTTGAAATAGTCGTGGTCGTCACACGGCACCCATAGTTCTTGGCCGCATGAATCGCGAAGCTCCCCCACCCTGTTCCTATCTCGAGAACATGATCACTCGGATTCAGATCGAGCTTCTTGCAAATCCGGTCGAGCTTGGCGAGTGAAGCTTCGTGGAGACTTGAGTCTTGGTGCTCGAAAATACCGCATGAGTAGGTCATGGTCGGGTCAAGGAAGAGTTCAAAGAGTTCATTCCCTAGATCGTAATGTGCCGCGATATTTTTCCGGCTCCCGATCTTGGTGTTTTGCTTGAGACCATGGGCAACGCGCTTGAGCGGAGTCAACACCCGCTGAGTCAGCGTTGGCTTCGTATGGGTGATGGAAATATCACGAACAAAGATTTGCAACAACTTGGTAAGGTCATCAGTCTCCCAGTATCCGTCGAGATAGCCCTGGGCAAAACCAAGAGAACCTTGCTGAACACACAATGAGTAAAAACGAGAATCGAGCACGCGAATGTGTGCATGCCATTGCGATTTCTCACTCGAGTTGCCAAGCAATAATTCGGATTCTTGATCCACCAAAGTGATCGCGCCCTTGCGTAACTGATCGATGCGATGGATGACCGCTTTTTTCGCTGTTTGCCGGAATAGCTTGGTGAGTCCTTGCCCGAAAAAGCTACCCCCCGAATGAGCAGATTGATCTGATCCAGG
This sequence comes from Phycisphaerales bacterium, assembly GCA_045105315.1. GTDB lineage: Bacteria > Planctomycetota > Phycisphaerae > Phycisphaerales > UBA1924 > UBA1924. The sequence continues at coordinate 11,788 of JBGCDI010000017.1, forward strand.
ACGAACGAGACGACTTTGTGATTGCAAGGGTTCTTGGTCTGTCATAAATCTTTACTCACAAAGGCACTAGACCTTCGCGGATGCGGGTTAAACGGGACTCGCTTAAGCCAAAGCTTGAGCGCGTTGATATAGATCGCTCCGAGCACTTGCCCGGTCATCAGTGGGTATCGTATCAGCACCTTCGCTAGATTCACCCCATTGATGGGCCTTCGCTTCATAATCATGGTCGCATCAAACAGGAGTTCATCGCTTTCGTGGTTCTCCATGTGCACGACCAGTTCCTGATCAGGGTCAGATAACCTCCATCGATACTCCTGATTCATTCCCATAAAGGGGGAAACATGGAACGCTTTGGCGAACTGATGCTCGTGAGTCGCACTCTCATCTGGTTTCCTGCCTGAAAGTACATAACAGTGGCGTTCGCCCCATGGTGTGTTGTGGACCTCAGCAACAATTGTTTCCGCATAGAGATCTGTTTCATCAAAGATGTAGTAAAAGCTGACCGGATTGATGCACACACCAAAGTATCTGAGATGAGTTAAAAGACGGATTCGGCCAACAGGTCTGGTCCCGGTTTCTTGCTCAACAAGCGCACGAATAGACGAAGAAATTGATTCTTGTGGATCACCAAAGTGATCCTTTCTACGAAACCAAGCAACTGAGGCTCGCTTGGTCGACCAAAAGAGCCGCCTGCGAAAGACAGAATCAAGCTCATCCAGATCCAGATACACCTGAAACATCTTGTATCGAAAATCATGAGGCTTTGGGCCATACCTACGATGCCGAACCCATCCCTCGTATAGACCGCTTTGGGTAGTCATAACGAGCACCCGAAATGTTTGCCTACCTCGATGGCGCTGCGCACGCCATCTTCATGGAATCCATACCCCCAGTACGCGCCGCAGTATGATGTCCGGTTCGCTCCGATCAGATCGCTGTGGCGCTTCTGAGCGTCCGCGCGACCCCCGATATAGATCGGATGGTGGTAATCAATAGTACGGATAATCTTGGACGGATCGATCCGGTCCGTTTCGTTGAGCGTCACGCAGTATTGCTCTGGTTCATCAAGCGACTGCAAAATATTCATGTTGTATGTGATCGCGACCGCATCAGTTGAATCGTTGCGAATCCTGTAGTTCCATCCTCCCCACGCACGCTTGCGACGCGGGAGCATAGAAATATCTGTGTGAAGCACAGTCTGATTGAGCTGATATGGGAATGCACTGAGCACGGTCTGCTCGGTGTATGTCGGATCATCAAGTATTGAAAGCGCTTGATCGCTATGACACGCAAAGATGACATGATCGTAAACATTTACGGATCCATTCTTCAGCGTTACCGAAACGCTGTCATCAGTTCGTGAAACCGATTCAACCGGAGAGTTCAGGTGCAGATTCTTGCGAAAGCCTTGAACCAAGGGTTCGATGTACTGATTCGATCCACCCTTGACCACTCTCCACTGGGGGCGATCTTTGAGCTGAAGCATGCCGTGATTTTTCAAGAAGTCTTCTACAAACTTGATTGGAAAGCTTTCAAAGGTACCTGCTGGCGCAGACCACAACGACGCACCAATTGGGAGCAGGTAGAGCTCGTAGAAGGCGCGTGAGTAGCCGTGGGATTGAATGAACTCCCGAACGGTCAGACGCTCGTCAAGAAGCTCGGATCGGGAATGCGCTTGACGGTTGAATCGCATGATGTCACGAAGCATTCTATAAAATCTCGGAGAAACCGCGTTACTTCGTCTGCTTAAAAGCTGGTTGATTGATGAACCGTTGTATTCAAGCCCTGTCCGATCACAGGTCACCCCAAAGCTCATGTTTGTCGTCTGTGATTGAATACCAAGCTTGCGTAGCAGTGCAGTAAAGTTTGGGTAGTTCTGCTCGTTAAAAACTATGAATCCAGTATCAACTGCGACAGTCCCGCTCGATGTTGGGACCTGAATCGTGTTGGTATGGCCACCTGGAAAGCTGCCTGCTTCATACACCGTTACATCATGATGTCGGTGGAGTAGGTGAGCGCATGTAAGTCCAGAGATCCCACCCCCGATGATCGCGATCCGTTGTTTGTGTGATCGATCGGGACTATGCATCATCTTGGCCGGCTTGCTGCTTTCCGGATTGATGATCTCCAGATTGTCGATTAGCCGCTTGTCGGTTCCCTGCTTGTCGGTTCCCCGGCGAATGTATCCCGCCTTCGTTGAGTACCCGCTGGGGAACTCCGCGAAGATCCCAAATGAGGCCTACGCGCGAGAGGATGATGAGCCCGTAGTAGGTCAGATCGATCTCCCACCATTTGAATCCCTGACGCGCCGAGGCGGGGTAAAAGTGGTGATTGTTGTGCCAGCCTTCTCCAAGTGTGATTAATGCGAGCCACACATTGTTTCTGCTGTCGTCACCCGTGTCGTAGCGCTTGGATCCAAACCGATGCGACAAGCTGTTGATCGTGTATGTCGCGTGATAGACCGCGATTGTGGAGATGACGAATCCCCAGACAAGCATCTGCCAACCGTTGGTTCCCAGAGATGGCGCTGCCATGTTCAGCAGAGCGCCGAATCCGAACAACCCGCACGCGAGAAGAACCGGAGACAGCCAATCAAACCTGTTGATGAACCGGAGCTCCGCGTACTTGGACCAATCACGCACATAACGCTCTGGAGTTTTGAACGCCCCTTTGGTCATGAACCATCCCACATGACTCATAAGCAACCCACGCACACCAGGCGAATGCACATCTTCAGGCCCATCAGAATGTTTGTGATGATGACGATGGTGAGCTGCCCACCAGAGCGGGCCGCGCTGCGCAGATGATGTCGCAGCAACAGCACCAACAAACTGGAACACCCTGGAAGTCTTGAATGCTCGATGCGAAAAGTACCGGTGATAGAACGCGGTAATCACAAACATATGAAAGACATACATCGCACCCGCAACAAGAAGAGCGATCGGACTCCACCCAACCCAGATCACAGCCCCGCATGCGACATGGAGCAGAATAAACGGTATACACCGGATCCAATCAATCTGTTCGTGGGAGTGTTCCCCTTGAGCACCGTCATATGGGATTGATTCCGAATCTGTCGATACCAAATCTGCTGATTTCAATTTCATTGATGATCTGTTCTGGGGTGTACTGTCTGACATGTCATGACTCAGTGGAATGTTCTATATTTGGAGCAACACAAAATCACAAAGTGGCAACCCGGTGTTGATCTTCAATGGTATTGTATGGATTCGTTTCTCAATGAGACGAAGATTCAAGGTACAGAAAATAATGCCCTGATGCAGTCGTCATCAAGATATTTGCATGCTAAATGAATCAACCCGTTTGATGTTCCTGAATGAGCTTGCCAACCGAGAAATGAATATTTCCCCTCAATCCGGCGCCAAGATGAGCATCTTGAGTGCTCTGGTCATCGAAGGCAGCCTTGTATTGCGAATCACCTACATAGACGAGGAGACGGAATGTCAGAAGTAGCTACTTGTATTGTCATCGGCGCAGCTGGTGGAATTGGGTCGGACCTGAGTGCGATGCTTGCAGAAGATGGTTGGAACCTCGTTCTGTGTGGCCGGAATCGTGAACCACTCGAACAACTTGCTTCTCAGATCGGATCATCGGTTGCTGGTATTGAACAAGTTGATGCGCAGGATTTTGCTGCGGTCGATGAAGTGTTCAGCAAGTACGATCAGGTCGGCGGAGCGGTGAATCTTGCAGGGTCTATCCTGCTCAAACCGTCCCACTCTACTTCCTTTGATGACTACACGCACACGATGGATCAGAATATCCGCACAGCGTTCTCCGTCACCAGAGCAGCTGCCAAGAAAATGCGTAAAACAGGCGGGAGCGTAGTGCTGATGTCTAGCTGCGCCGCGCAGATCGGCCTCACCAACCACGAAGCGATCAGTGCAGCTAAAGCTGCGGTCGAAGGTCTCACGCGTTCCGCGGCCTCCACCTACGCAAGTTGTAATCTTCGATTCAATGCCATTGCACCGGGTTTAACTGAAACTCCGATGTCCTCAAGACTCACCTCCAACGACGCTTCTCGAAAGGCATCAGAATCGATGCACCCCATGGGACGCATCGGCCAGAGCCAAGAAATCGCTCGCGCAGCCCGTTTCCTTCTAGACCCTCACAACAGCTGGATCACCGGTCAGACCATCGGAGTTGATGGAGGTATGGCCAAAGTAAAAGGGCGATGAACGCCCTGGGATTCAGTACCAAACTTGTACTTCTGCATGTACTCTGAATATTGAACAGTATCAGCTTTGCTGAGTGAAATACGCGTACGCACGATCAAGAGCTCTGCGGTAAATCCATGCACGCTCTCTCCAGTTCCGTGAATCGGATGCTTCATCAAGTGCTGTTTCGATAGTCGCTGTGACTGGTTGCTGCATTGAATCCATTGATGCGTCCTGAAGCAGAATAAGCATGGACTGGAGCGTGATTTCATAGATCGCTGCACATGCTTCTTCTTGACCGTCATTGAATAACGGCACGCCACGATCGATCGCGAGCTGGTAAAGTGATGCGGCACGCTCGCGTACATCAATACCCGATTTGGCTTGCGTCACTTGTTCCGGTGCAGGCAAGAGCACCTCTTCGATCAAGTGAACCACTCCGTTGCTTGCTTCGACATCCGATGTGATAATCCTCGCGCCGTTGACTACCAGCTCACCACCATCAAGAGAGAACTTGATGTTTGAACCAAACAGCGTTTGTGCTCGCCCTTGAACAAGCAGCTCATTGGAGTAGATCTTTCCAGGGACAACATGTAAACCGAGAATCTCGATAAGCGTGTTCCTGTTCTTTGATTCGAGCAGTGAAGCGAGCACCCCGTCAGGAAGATCGCTAAACGCTGAGTTGACCGGGGCAAATACAGTCCATGGTGCATTCTCTGGACCGAGCTGATCCGCAAGACCCGCTGCATCGACTGCTGCAAGGAGTGTCGAGAGCTCGCTTGTGTTTAAAAGAAGCTCAGAGATCGCACTCAACTCTGGGATGAACACCTTGTCGATGACATGGACGGTGCCACCATCGAATGGGACATCAACCGCGAGTATTCTGGATTCATTCACCCTCAGCCCGTTATCTGTGCTCACGGAAAGCCGTTGAGTGTTCGCGGTGGATACAACTGAGCGTGACAAGAGATCAGATGACGCGACATCACCGATCACCACATGGTACGAAAGCACGGATCTGAGGGTGTCTTTACCCTCCGGAGAGGTCAGGAAGGATACGAGATCTTTGGGCAGTTGAGCAAACGCATCATTCGTAGGTGCAAATATAGTTACACGCTCATTGGCCGGGAGCTTGAGATCCGCTGCATCAACCAGCGACAACAGTGTGGTCAGCCCAGCGCCCTTTGCAACTGCAGAAAGGGAAGAATCACCATTGGTTGACGAACTCTTTGTAGCGTTGTTCGAACTCGATGGTTGAGCAACTGAGCCGTTGGTGTACGAACGGATCGAATCGATTTTCAGTTCAAACGCGCCCGTTTTTTTATCTGAGAGCGTAACTCCAACAGATTCAATCGCGACCGGATCCAGCGCCGGAGCCCGAGTAATCAACCGACCGAACGAGTACAACCGGAACCCATCAAAGGGCATCCGGACCGTCATCCATTCACCTTTTGTTGTTTGGAATGCTGTCTGATATGATCCCGCCATCATGCGGACTTGGTTGGATCGAATATCAAACCGGTACTCTCGACCATCGCCCATGAAACGGACTTCGACACCGTCAGCCCCGAGGAAGCTGTTTTCCTTTACATTGGATCTGATTTGTGAGAATCCGCCATTGTTCTCAAGAGACAACTCTCCAGAGAATCTGAGAATCCCGGGGTCTGTGATCTGGACTCGCCCGCTTGAGAGCCCTCCCATGACTCCATCAAGCACGACCCGCCAGGAACTTTCGTCGCCTGGCGCGAAGTCAATGTCTGCTGCGTGGGTTGTTGTAGGAACCAGAGCAATACAGGCTGCCAGTACAGCTGCGGATGTGGTTCTGTTGAGAAAATTGCTCTCTCTAGTAAAGAATGGCATGCGTTTGACTCCGTGTCCAAATGAATCTGTGCGTCGGTGCTCAACGAGAGAAGCCCGACCCCTTTGATCCATGTTTTCGGTGCTGGGACACGATCAGACGCAATGAACTGAGCAAATACAGGTGGTAAACACCACCCTGACTAGAGCTTATCCTGAGAATTCCTGGATCAACATTCGCCTTCTGCCTGACTTCCCTATCGCGACCGGAACCCAAACCAGATGCACCTCACAAGGCCCCATCTCGGTTTTTCTAGGACTCACCACGATCTCGCCAACTTCGAGCTCCTCCATATGGAGTTCTGATTTGACTTCATCAAGCTCATTCTCAAACTCAACTTCCAGCAAGGATCTCTGCTCCATGAGCTGCTCAAGTGTCTCTTGAGCGCGCCCAATATCTCCCCGCTCCTTGACTGTCCTGGACGCGCGCGACGCAGCAGTCCCAGCAGACCGCACATTGGTAGCACTGATTGCCTTTCGCCCAAGCAACGCGCCCAAGAGGGTTGCACCAAACGACGCAGCGGTCGAGAGCCGACTAGTTTTGTATTGTGACTCTTGTACCTCAACGCGCTGCTGCGCCTTCATGATTCGAGTATTGAGCGTATCGATTTTCTTCCCATACTTCCTGCGCAACCCATCGAGTTTTTCATCACGGACTTCACGAAGATCTTCCCTCAATCGTACTTTGAAAGGACCAAGCTCTTCCCCAAGATCAGAGTATTGCTTGAGCATTTTACAGTGATACAAAGTCTTTGCGTGCGATCGATACAGATGTGCTTTCGCGCGTGTAGACCAAGGCTTATACGACTTTGACTTACCCGCTTTGGAAGGAAGATCTGCAAACGAAGCGTTGTCCTCAGGATCTTCAAGCAGCTCTGAATCTGAATCAATACATATCGAATCTTTCCATGGGTCCGCTGACGCTTGGTCTTCGATTACAGTGAGCATGCGTATGTCTTTCCACTCATCAACTTTGGCACTCGCGCGGACATAATGCAGCGAGGCCGTTGCAGTGAGTGCAGGAACATAGTGCAACTGCTCTGAATCAGAAAGACTCCCCGAAAATCCAAGAAACTGGGTTTGAATCTCTGGATCAATAATGGGCAAACTGGTTCCAAGATCCGAAGAGGTTTCGGTTCTCGCTGAATCGTTGTGTCTGTCTCTTTGCGTAGAGATCGAATCTTCCGCATCTCTTGAAGCAGCTACACGCTTTTTGTCTTTCATGAGCACGCCAATTTGCGTTCTGGTCATAGGCCCCCTGAGATAGCTCATAACCCAGCGTGTATGAAATACGACAGGCCCATCCTCGTGCACATTGTGCATAAGGAACACCCGCTTACCAAGTCCCGCGAGCATCTTGTCCATCGATTTTTTATTGAACGCAGATGATTGAGAGACCGCTGCCCCCTCGAGCCCATCAAGTACGCGTTTCTTGTCTCGCTCGGTTTGCAGACGCCCCAAAAACCAGGTGCCTGCGTTACTGAGACCTTTGTAGTCGAGATCAACGGGATTTTGGGTCGCTAAAACCACACCAACCCCATACGCGCGTGCCTGCTTCATCATTGTCAGTAACGGCTTTTTACTCGGCGGATTCTTGCTTGGTGGGAAGTATCCAAAAACCTCATCCATGTACATCAGCGCTCGGAGTGAACTGGTACCGGGCTGAGAACGCATCCATGCAACCATCTCGCTGAGCACGAGCGTGACAAAGAACATACGCTCACTTTCAGATAGGTGAGCTATCGATAAAATAGAAACCCTCGGCTTTCCTTCACTGGTATACAACAGTTTGTGGATATCCAAAGGCTCGCCTTCTCGCCAACTCGCAAACTCAGGTGATGCGAGCAAGTTATTGAGCTTGATTGCCAGCTTCCCGCGTGCCTTTGCGGGCATGAATGTATCAACATCCAATACACCGACCCGGTCAAATGGCGGATTCTGAATGAGCGGTATCAATGTACCAAGTTCGATATTCTGACCGCGTTTCCAGGAGTGCTCCAGGATTGAACTCATCAAAATATGATCCGCATTGTTGACGGGATCTGCGTGAATCCCGATCAACGAGAGCAAGCCAGAAACACTCGAACTCACCCGGTCTCTGAGCGCTTCGGGATCATCAATGACCGATCTAGCGGGAGCATCAAAGGATTGTAACGGAGTCAACCCAACCCCAGCACTGCTCCCGGGTGTATAGATAGTCATGTCCACCGCATCACGCAGGCTCTGAATACGCTCACCGGTTTGCCCCCAATCCGCAAGCCCATTCTTCCAAAGCTTTGCTTGAGCTTGGGAGAACTCCTTCGTGTCCATGCCCTTTCGCTGAGCAGCACCCGGGTCGACCCAAGGCTCAAAGTCCTTGGGCTTGAGACTAGGAAAAGTCAACATCAAGTTGGCGATATCACCCTTTGGATCCAGTACAATCGCGGGAATTCCATCGATCGCCGCCTCTTCAAGGAGCCCGATACACAGCCCGGTTTTCCCAGACCCGGTCATCCCTACGCAAACCGCGTGGGTGGTCAGGTCCTTGGAATCATAGAGAATTGGGTTTGGCCCCATCTCCCCTTTGCTAAGGTCGTAGTCTTTGCCCAAATAGAAGGCACCAAGCTTCTCATAGATATCAGGTGATACGGTCATATCTGTACTCCCAGAAGGTTGCCATGATCTTAGCGACGCCTTGCTGGGAGTTGTAGCGATGAGCAACAACCTCGTGATTTACTCGGGGTTGATCAATCAGGAATTGGTTGTGATATAGAAATCGAGTAGGTCAATGATTCAATCATCTCAGCATTTCACGCATACAACGATTCCAAGCACGGTTCAAAAGGTATCAACTCATGATGATTCTTATTTCATTCGTATGCGAAGACGACGACCCGTTGAAAGCTCTTCTACTACGATAAAACGCTGCTTCCCAGCAATGGTCTGGAGCACCCAGCCAGGATAGATCTCAGCACCCTCCTGGTGAGGCTTTCCATTGACAATGGCAAGCGAGCGGTTGCCAGATGGAAGCACGCTCGTCAATGTGAAAACCGGATCCTCTGCGAGTTGAACTTCCTCGGTCACGGGTACCTGAGGAAGAAAAGGCATTGCGATCTCTTTGGATTCAAACCAAAACGGAGACTCGGCAACTTCATTGAGAGCTGTAGTGTGGACAGTATCAACCAGTACATCTGGGACTTCTGGCAGAGTGTAAAACTCTGTGCTTCCATAGTCTGCACTTGCATTTGCTGGTTCACTGGTGAATAACTGAAACCCAAGCAATGACAGGATTGGTCCGAGGACTGCAAGTGATCGCATGCTGTAAATCTGTGCGTTCTTATTCATTGATGACTCCTGAAAGATCCATCTCAACTGGAAGCTTCGTCAACACCATTGATCTAAGATCACCGGTCACTCGTACAGCTTGGTCACCGATCGGGGTCATGCGAAAGCTCTCAAATCCGGAATGCATGCTCCCGTTTTGAAGTTCATTCATAAATCTGACGACCGAGTTGTACCGGCCCTCGATCTCCACACGCACAGTGTGCGCTACCCCCTGGACCATAAGATCTGACCGATCAACTGGTTCATTCATGGTGTTGGTACTGACAGACTCAAACCGTGCGATCGATATGTCATGCTTCCCAGCGATCTGATGGATCTGCGTGCGCAAAGTTGAACCGGTATCGCCGGTATGAACAGTATCTGAAAGTGAGTTCAGCACCTCAACAAACTGGGACTGTACTAACGCGGCATCTTCAGTACTGATCGGTCCGCCATGCTCTTGATACTCTTGGATAAGTTCGTTGTGTGCTCCAAGAGTTCCTTCCTGATCCTGCAAACTTACCATTGCGGGCTTTACTAAAAACAACCAAGCAAAGCAGGCAATGCCCGAACATATAATCACCTTTAAAATAGTATTTTTCTGTGTCTCACCATTCATCGCGTTACCCCTCCAGCTTGACCAATCGTCATCAAGTGTTCAAACCGATTAGGGACTGGCTTGAGCATCAAGGTCACAACAAACTCAGTGCCCCACTTCCCTTCTTCAATAAACGAGCGGCTGGTACTGCCAATCTCTAATCGCTGAACATCATCGATCATGCGCAGCTCGTTGATATATCGAGTAAGGACAGCACTGGAGTCGGGTTCAGTGCTTGTTGGCAATGACATTCCCGTCAAGATTACTGTTGGAGCGTTGGAGTTCACTCTGGCTTGGATTTCATCAAGCTGTACCTGCTGAGCATATCCATCAGGGAGCGATGCCAGCAGAGATCCCCAGTTGACTTCGGTTCCCGAACCTTCATGCATCATACCGGCTGCAGACGAAACGGATCCCGCCATCCCGTTGACTAGTAGTCGCCAGCTCTGATCCTTCTGAATGGTCTCGATCACATCAGATTGACTTGCAAGCGCGTTTGTAACTTTGGTCGATTGATAATCGGTGAGTGCAAACTGCCCCACGAGGAAGGCCAATGCGAGTGCTGCTCCAACCCTGATCGATGTATTGAGCGACTTCAGAGTGCGCAGATCCTGAGCTGCGACTGGTAAGAGTTCAAGATCACTCTTGAAGCTTGTGATCGCGAGCCGCTCTATTGTGCCTTCACCCAGTAACTCAGCCGGTTTATACTGCTTGCAATCATCAATGACATCAACATGCATATCAAGATTCTGTGACATCGCCAGACCAATCATTGGTATCGATGCACCGGGACCACAGATTACTATTTGGGAGGGTGTGCTTTTGAGGGAACTCGCAAACCGGAAGGTCTGCTTGATCTCAATGCAGACTCGCTGAAGAACCGGCGCCATAGAAGGCAATACATCTATCGGGTATGTTGGCACAGATCCTCGTCCTTTGCTGATAGGAATTCCATGCTCAAACAAAAGTTTCGTGCCTTGGAAACAATGAGATCCATTCTCGTTCTGAGACCCATTGCTCACGCCTGAAGTCTCGTTGCGCCCCCGGCCTTTGAGAACTGCATCATCTGATCCCTTGTCTTGCTCGAGCGTGCGTGAGTAGACCCCCGCAAACTTGTCGTAGCCAATCTGAACCAACCGAGCAAGCTTTGGAACTCCATCCTCAGAATACGCGATCATGCTTGATCGACCTGAAAGATACAACACTGCAGAATCAGGCTCACGCTCTTGCGCTGCCTGCATCGCTTGCATAGCGATGACCGCATCTGATGGAATCATTTTCCTTGGGCTGACATTACAACGCGCAAGCCATGCGAATATCTTTTGCAGATTCACTTCTTCATCCGCAATCCCAAGTGTGAGCGATCGTTCTTGACCAGAAAAGAGCGAAACAGCATCACTCGGGTTCTGACGACCGACCGTCTGCTTGAGACTACTCTCCATTTTCATCACGGATGTGAGCATATCCTGTTCGTTTATCTCAACTCGACATATCGATCCAGGACTCTGGTAGAACAGATCAGCAACGCGCTTCTTTTCCATCCCACCAAAACGCGCGAGAAGCTGACGCAGAGGTTGATCAAACGAACGAAGCCCTGTTGACCATGACTCATTCCAGCTCTCTGGATCGAGTTCGATGCGTTCACACTGAGAGATCTCTCCAGCACGAACCGATGCGATTAGTATGGAATCCTGATTGAGAAATATGGTTATTGAATCTTGTTTTTTATACATCCATGTACTCCGAATGCCCATTGAGGCTGTAGATCCCGGATCGACATAATCTCCTACAAACTTGGGCGATATAGGCACAACACTCTAAACTGTGAAAAAATGATACTTTTTGCTTGTATGAATCTGGGTAATTATCGGAACACACACTCAGTCAATAACGAGTTCGATCCTGCGTGTTGCATCGCCACTCTTCCCATGAACGATCGCGGCCCCGCCTTGCTCTGGTATTTGTGTAAACACAATACTCTGACCGTTCAAGACTACCTCTGATCCTTCAAGTGGCATCACCGCATCGCCCATATATGCACTAACAAGAACAATTGTACCAGACTCAGCAGCATAGAACGCACGCATCGTTTCAACACGCATACCCGCAAGTGTTGCCTCATCTTTAACCGGACGAACCGAACCGGCCACCACCAATCCAAGCACAGCAAGAATAACAACCAGGACCGCGAGCACTGATCCTCGACGATTTGTATATGTATGCGTCTTACTCAACTGACATCCCTCCCAACCCAAGAACGAGGCATCGCATACACCGTAAGAACAACCGACCCGGATTGGATCTGAAGCGAAACACGATGAATTAATGATGGCTGGATCAGCGCCAACGAATTCCCTGCTTTATCAAAGTACTGGAACGATATTCGATCCACACCATCACACAGCACTGCCCCTGCACCTAAGCTATCAACAAGTTCAAGCTGCGATCCTTGCAACCGGAGACCGGTTCCATCAGTGAGCATGAACTGGGTGCTTGATGCACTGAGAATATCGAGCCCAGATTCGTCAGATTTAAATGGAACTTCGCGGACAAAACGAGCACTGCGCTCAAGCGCAAATAGCACTCGATCCGTCGATGATCGAACTTCACGAGAGCTGGTATACGCATCGGTCGCAGTCATGATGATCGGCATGATGACCGCTGCGATCACAGACATGATGATCATTGAAACAATGATCTCCAGCAATGAAAAACCACGACCACAAATGCAAGCTCGTTGCATAGTCCGACTAGATGTACACTTCATGCTCATAGATCAGTTACCAATAGAGACACTGGGAGAATGTATGAAGCCCCATCAGCAGACGGATATTGAACCCGAACCTCGATAGTTCTAAAAACATTGTCATTGGATTCAGCGGATACCAAACCGTTGGAACTCACCAAAGCACCAACTACGACCTCATAGGTCAACCCCATGTCCGTGTACAGCTGAGTGACCGGACTCATCCGGTCATAGAACCCTGTATTGGCAGTATTCAAATACAAGCCAGAATCTTCAAGCGCATCAAATCCAAGATTCTCATCACTCGAAGCAACATCCGCGAGCACGCCTTCAAGCACACTTGTAGCCAGCATGGTCGCTCTTGATGTATTGATCACATTGACTCTCGATGCAGAAGTACTCATTAGCAACTCAAGAGTCGGAGGGACCGCAAGCGCTAACACCACCACCATAATTACCACTTCGATTAGGGTGAATGCGTGGCCCGATCGCGTTTGGTCTTTCTCTATCAACGCTTTGATATTCGGATTCGTTTGGATCAGCTTGTGAATCATCTGACTTCCCTCACGAACCCCGTATGAGCGTGCACCTCTACAGACACACCGGAAGAGAGTAACAGTGCTGCGTTCTGGTTGGACATTGAAACAAAAGCCCCCGATGAATCATCACGGATATGCGGAACCCCCTGGTAATCGAACCAGACAATCCCATTGCCTTGCTGAGCATTCCCATTGGTAAAGGATTGGACGCTCGCCCCAGCATACTCACTCGGAAGGTTGACCTGCATAGCCCCGCTGCTAATCAAATCTGAAATCGTTTCGATGGATCCTGACTCATCGATGCTCACTACTCCGAGCAATGATTCTGCTGTATCAATCCGAACACCAACTGGTTTCCCCGCTGACATCGCTCGGCTGCGAGCATATTCAAAAAACCGAACAACCTCATCCTTGGATGCTGCACGCGTTGCCTCGGCGCTCTGACTCAATACCGGAACAGCACTGACACCGACAATACCCAAAATGACAACCACGATTAAAAGCTCAAAAATGGTATACGCCCTCATATGCGTAACACATGAACGCCTCGATCCGCTGTGTTGTCCAAGCACTCGCTTCACAGCTCGTTTGCCCCCTTCAAACCACCCGAATCCGATTGCTCGGCCGAAGCTTCATCACTGTTCGCATAGAAAATGGCGACTGGTGGATTGTCATTGTTGTCAACAAAGTAGTTCCAACCAGCTGAGGACTCGCTGACCACTGAACGGAGCAACGCTTGATTTTCGGAAACAGCTTGAACACCCGAGACACCGCTATACGGATTCGCTGGCAGTTCAAACTTGATGACCGTTCCATCCGTAAGCTGAGTGAGACTCGGAAACGGATCGTCTCCTTGAATTACAGCGTTCATGCGGAAAGTCGCTATCGCTGAGCGTACACCAGCGAGTGTGCTCTGGGTCGCGGATGATCGCGCGTCGCTAGTTGCAGTGCTAAATCGCGGAGCAACCATCGCAGCCAAGATCCCAAGAATAACGACAACAACAAGCAGTTCCACAAGAGTGAATGCAGAACGATGGGTTCTCATTTTTTTCAGATCAATATTGCAAAGTGAGCGTAGGAGCATAATCGTAAATCTGCCTTTGTCTGCTTATCAAGGGTTTACTTATTGATACTGATCATTTGCCACATCGGCAAGAACACAGACAGTGCAATCAGGAGCACAATCCCCGCCATCGCGATCGTGATCATGGGTTCAATGATCGTGTTGATGTTCTTGGTCAGGTGGTCAGACATCCGCTCGTAATGACGGGCAATGATTCTCGATGCTTTAGCCAGTTCATCAGAATCTCGACCCGAACCAAGCAACCTGCGTGCAAAGTTTGGGAGCGTCCGTGAACTGTTGATCACATCTTCTAGCGCGCCCCCGTTACGCATTTCCATGCACATCGCATTACATTCGCGTTGAAACACCGGTCGACCGGTCGACATCCCAGCGATCTCGATCGCCTCAATAACTTCGATCCCCGATTCAAGCCCGATGCTAAGCACACTCGAGAATCGAGCTGTGGTCACCGATGTCATCACACGCCCGATATATGGAGTCTTGTGAATCAACAGCTCCATGCGGTAACGCCCACTCTTGGTTGACCAACACTTCGAAACCGCGATGACTACCGCAATCACAGCTCCGAGATACCCCCACCAATAGTTCATGATTGATGTCCCCATCGCACGCACAATCGCGGTGGTCAACGGGAGATCCACACCATTGGATTCAAAGATCACTGCAAATCGAGGCACAACAAATATGACAATCACACCAAGCGCCAAACTCACAAACCCAATCACGATGAGCGGGTACGACATTGCACGCCGAACCATCTGCTTGAGTTCGACATTCCGCTCCAGCATGTCAGCAAGATGCGCGGTCACAGACGCAAGCTTCCCGGATTTCTCTGCTGATTTGAGTGTTTCTATGTACACCTCTCCAAACACACTCTTGTACTTCGCAAATGCAACAGTAATCTTTTCACCCGCTTCGATCATCGAAGCAATATCGATCACCATATCTCGAAGCTTGGTGTTTTTTTCATGCTCACCAATGGAAAGTAATCCTCGCGCGAGTGGGATATTGGCTTCGAGCAATGCGTTCATTTCTCGCGTCAACAGTGCAATATCAAGCTGAGTTATTCTGTCTGACCCACCGCCAAAGACCATCCCCTTAGACGCAGCATGGATCTCAAGAACAGTCAATCCCTTAGCGCTCAAATTTTCGTATGCGATATCCTCGCTCGCAGCATTGATCGATGCTCGAATCTCCGCGCCAGAGTTATCAAGTGCTTTGTAGGTAAATCGTTTCATGCTCATCGATCCAGCTCCATCACGCAATCAGCTTCAGGGGACCATCATCAAGACCCATCGCACCATCCACTGTCGCGTGGAGCTTGCTGAGTTCATCAATGGTGGTGATACCGAGCTTGGCATTCTCAATCCCGCATTCAAGCATGGTCCGCATTCCAGACTCTCTCGCAGCCCGTCCGAGTTCAGCAAACGAAGCGTTTGTCTCAATCAAATCGCGCACAACCGCGGTCGCGCTGAATAACTCATACACCCCTACCCGTCCCTTGTACCCAGTGTTCATACAACGCGAGCAACCTTTACCAGTCATAAACTCAGCCTGAACATCGGGATCAATCCCAAGTGAACGCAGCTCAAGATCCGTTGGTTCGGTGGTCGTCGCACAATCGACACACACTTTGCGTACAAGCCGCTGAGCAAGCACACCCAGCAGTGCATTGTTGATAGCAAACGCAGGGACCTGGAACTCTCGCAATCGTGGAATAGCTCCGACCGCGTCATTGGTATGAAGCGTTGAGAAAACAAGGTGACCAGTCAGCGCTGCCTGCGTAGCAATTTTTGCAGTTTCGCTATCACGAATCTCACCAACCAAAATCACATCTGGGTCCTGACGAAGCATCGATCTGAGCGCCGACGAAAAATCCAGACCAATCGCAGCATTCGCTTGCACCTGACGAATCATCGGTAACCGAATTTCCACAGGGTCCTCTATGGTCATAATGTTGCGCTCTGAAGTGTTGATCTGGTTCAGAGCGGTATACAAAGTAGTCGTCTTACCTGATCCAGTGGGACCGGTGACCAGCACCATCCCATGAGGCTTATGAATCATCTTTTCAAATGTCTCAGCAACCTGAACAGGCATACCAAGATCTTTAATCTGGCCAATTTTCGCAGCACTGCTCAACAAACGAAGCACCGCATTCTCACCATGAATGGTTGGGATCAAGCTCAATCGCACATCAACAGGCTGACCATTGAAACTGAATCTGAACTTCCCGTCCTGCGGGCGCCGGGTCTGGGCAACATCTAAATGCGCCATCACCTTGAGCCGCTGAATAATACCTTCGTGCAACGAGATCGCAGGCCCACGATGCGATGTCAGAACTCCATCAACGCGGTAACGAAGCAGAAGTACCTTTTCATCAGGATTCACATGGATGTCTGACGCATTCATTTCTGCTGCTGAAAACAGTATCTGATTCACCGCAGCTACAATCGGCTCCTGTTCGATAGAAACAGTGAGCTCATCGGTCTCTTCATTGAGCACTTCAATAGATGTGTCGAGCGAATAGGCGCGGGTGATCAACGAGTTGAGCTTTTGAACATCAACAACGACCGGATCAATCTGCATCCGGAGTGACTGCCGGATTTCGTCCAGCGCCTGCAGATCCAAGGGCTCATGCATCGCAACAGTTGCGATTTCACCGGTCACAAACAAAGGAAACGCTGCGTTACGTTCTGCCATGTTCTTTGGCATCAACCGTGAGTTGGTGATGTCGATATCGAACATATCGATATCAACAAATGGATATTCACACACAGTCGCCTTCGCAAGAGCGAGATCGCGAGCTGAAATCTTTCCTAGTTTAAGAGCGCTCTCATCGAGCTCCGCATCGTTCTCCAATGCAAAAGCGCGGATTTCAGAAGCATCCTCATCGGTAAGCTTCGTTTCTTCGACAAGAGACTGCAGGATAAACTCACTAGCTTCAAGCACACTTGTCTCCTTTACCATCTAAACGATCCAGGAGTGCCTCGATTTGTTTCTTTGTTGTTTCATTCAGATTGACAAACACCCCGCCCGCAAGGTATGCAGGACGACGATCTGTCATCTGGATACGCATCACCCGAAGCTCGCATGAGACTGTTGGCTCCATTGAAAAATCACCGGATTCCTGCACATGAAGCTCGATCAACGAACCGCGTGGGAAGAAGTTTGTCGTCACCATCCCGAACCCGCCATCCGACAAATCCATCAACTGAACATTGACCCATCCGTCCTGACTGCTCGCACCCTTGCTCAGTTTCACAAGCTCTGCGTGTGAAAACGCAATCCGCGCACGAGCTGGCAGCGAGATCTCAAAGCGTTCGCTCTTTCTGATTATCAATCCAGAGTTCGTCATCTAGCTCAGTCCCTTCTAGAGATTGACATGTGCCGATAGGTAGTTGTGTTCATCGTCACAGAACGAACCCAACTGAACCAAATCTCTCAATCCGAGTGGCAAGGCTCAAACCGAACCAAAAATTCGCATGCACACACAAATTTACCAGCAATTTGTTAGGGTCGCCAAAGTGCAGATTCCCTGAAATCCGATGTACTTAACCCAAACAGGTCTCTATACTTCAGACCCGGCAAGATCGGTGTCGGTTTTATGACAATCCACAGTACATCGATCCGCATCGCGGATCACCCATCTGTCACTCAAGCGCCCTTTCGTGGTCCGATCACCACGGGTGTCGCTGAAAAAGGAACGGATCGCGATCATGGCAAACACACTCGTCCAAGACCTCATCGAATCAGGCATCCACTTCGGACAACGCTCCTCAGGTTGGAACCCGAAAATGGGTCCATACATCTACGGCAAGCGCAACGGCATCCACATCATCGATATCAAAGAAACCGTCAAGGGTCTCCTCCTTGCACGCAAGCTCATCAACAACATCGTTGCTGGTGGCAAAGATGTCTGCTTCGTAGGCACCAAGCGCCAAGCAAAGGAAGTCATCATCCAACGCGTCAGCGATGTCGAGATGCACTATGTAACAGAACGCTGGCTCGGCGGCACCCTCACCAACTTCCGCACCATCCGCACACGCCTCTCCCGTCTTGAAGAACTCGAAACCATCGAGCAAGATGACAACTTCGAGAGCTACTCAAAGAAGATGGAATCACAACTCCGTCGCGAGATGAAGAAGATCAGCCGAAACCTTGGTGGTGTTCGCAAAATGAGCAAACTCCCAGGCGCAATCGTGGCAATCGATGTCAAGCGTGAAACCACCGCGCTCCGCGAAGCACGCAAGCTCGGAATCCCAACCATCTGTCTCATTGATACCGATGGCGATCCAGATATGGCCGACATCGCCATCCCAGGTAACGACGACTCCATGCGTTCAATCGATGTCGTCGTCCGCGAACTCTGCAAAGCAATCGCAGACGGCAAGCAATCACGCGTCATCAAAAGCGACAGCAAGGACGAAGGCCAAGACCAAGGCGCTGCAAAGCGCTCACGCAGAGCTCAGTTCAAAGCTGATGACGCGCCCGCTGCTGCACCTGCAGTAGCAGCTGATTCCGCAGCAGCTCCAGCTGAATCCTGAACATTCAGCTTGAACGAACGATTAAACTGTTAAACAAATACCCAGGCTTCAAATCCTGAGTATTCAAACGAAATACACCAACACACGCCCTAACGGGCAGCGTCAACCTGACGCTACATGCCGGAGAGTACAGACATGGCTGGTATCAGTGCCAAAGAAGTAATGAGCCTTCGTAACAAAACCGGGCTCGCGATGATGGAATGCAAAAAAGCCCTCACCGAAGCCGGTGGAGACATCGATAAAGCAGAGGACCTCCTCCGCAAAAAGCTCAAGGGCAAAATGGAAGGCAAGACCGACCGCATCGCAGGCGAAGGCCGCATCGGGATCGCGGTCTCCGAAGATGGCTCCGCTGCAATCGTCGAAATCAAAGCGGAAACCGACTTCACCGCAAAGAACGACAACTTCATCAACGCAACAGATGAGCTCGCAAAGCACGCACTCTCACTCGAAGCCGGTTCAGTTGAACCAAACGCGGAAATGAGTGCAATCATTGACAATCTTCGCATCACCACCGGAGAAAACATCTCCATCGGTCGTATCGAACGACTCTCAGGTGACGCAAGCTCAACCGTCTACGGCCAGTACATCCACCACGATGGCAAAACCGGCGTGCTCATCCAAGCACAAGGCGAACTCGCAGACGACACCATCCGCCAGATCGCGATGCATGTCGCTGCTGCAATGCCCCGCCCTCTCGGACTCAGCCCAGATGACATCCCGTCAGAAATGGTTGACAAAGAGAAGAAGTTCCGCTTGGAGCAAGCAATGGAATCAGGCAAACCCGAGTCCATCGCAGAGAAAATCGTTGAAGGTGGCATGCGTAAGTTCTTCGAAGATGTCGCACTCCTCGAACAAGACTTCGTCATGGACACCTCCAAGAAAATCAAAGATCTTGTCGGATCAGGCAGCTCACTGAGCGCCTTCACCCGCTGGCAGGTCGGCGAAGCCGAGTAAGCTGAATCATCCCCACCGATTTCATCCAAGGGATGACTAGCAAAATAACTTTACCAAACCGGGTCAACTCGACCCGGTTTTTTCATAGACTCTCCAAACACAACACCTATTCGATTGGATCATCATGCCTATTCACGCTCGCCCCGGAGAACAGTACACCATCCGCCGAAAGATACTCAAGATCTTCGGCGCCGCGTTCCATGTCTATGACGAGCACGGCTCGGTAGTCGGATACTGCAAGCAAAAGGCGTTCAAGCTCAAAGAAGATATCCGTCTGTATACCGACGAATCGATGGCAGACCCATTGCTCACGCTCCAAGCACGCTCAATCATTGATTTCGGAGCAACCTACGACATCACCCTCCCCGATGGGTCCCAACTCGGCTCACTCAGACGCAAAGGCCTCAAGTCGACCTTCCTCCGCGATGAGTGGGTACTCTTCGACGACCAAGGCAAAGAAGTCGGCACCATGCGAGAGAAGAACCTATTCCTCTCGTTCATGCGCCGCGGCGACCTCTCCGCATTCTTCCCCCAACGATTCGAGTTCTTCACCAGTGGCAGCGACGAGCCAGTCGCGTTCGTCCGCCAACACTTCAACCTCTTTGTCTATAGACTGGGGCTTTCTGTCCTCAAAGACGACGAGAACATCGATGAACTCCTCTTGCTCGGAGCAACCTGCTTAATCGCAGCGATCGAAGGAAGACAATCCTAGAATACCCCATTGCCATTCATCCATCAAAATCCGGAGCGCCACATGAACACCGACCTCACCAGAAGACAAGCACTCACCGCGATGACCGCAACCGCTGCAGGCGTAGCGGGACTCTCATCAATAGCCCCCGCTGCAACTCTGCGAACCACTGACCTCGGGTACAACCCATCGACCAATCAATACGAGCTCCCACCCCTCCCCTACGACTACGACGCGCTCGCGCCCCACATCGATGTCATCACCATGACCATCCATCACACCAAGCACCACGCGGGATATGTACGCGGACTCAACAACGCACTCGCAAAGCTCGAAGAACTCCGCAACGGTCAAGGCGACGCAAGCACCATCCAGCACTGGCAACGACAACTCGCGTTCCATGCCGGTGGTCACATCAACCACACACTCTTCTGGACAGGGATGGCCCCAGCAAACGCAGGAGGCGGAGGAACCCCAACCGGATCACTCGCCAAAGTAATCAACCGGGATTTCGGTTCATACGACAAGTTCGAATCACAGTTTCTCGCAGCTTCCAAATCCGTAGAAGCATCTGGATGGGGCTGGCTAATTTATGAACCAATCGCTCAGCGCCTGATGATTGCTCAGATGCAGAATCAACAAGACATGCTCATCACCGGCGCCGTCCCGCTCTTGGGTGTCGATGTGTGGGAGCACGCATACTACTTGTCATACCAGAACCGACGCGCTGATTATCTCAAAGCATTCATGAATGTGGTCAACTGGAGTGAAATCCAGAAGCGTTACGACGCAGCAACTTCATAACCTACACACAGTAGCTCTTCCACACAGTAGCTCTTCCACACAAAAGTTCAGCTCGAACACTCAGATGTGGATCGACTCACGCTCAGCGTGATCCGGAAGACCTGCGGAAACGCGAGAACATCGCGGATCCTCTGGTGTTGCGGACCAGATTCTCATTCCGCCCCGATTTGACGGGCAAGATAGGCTTGATCTCAGCGAGTTTGGCAACATGCGCCGCGTCCAAAGGCATGGTATCAATCGCTTGCTGAGCATTGACAAACCCGTCAACAGGATCACTCGCAAGCGCGAACCATGCGTCCCATTGTTTGCCATACCGCTTGGCAAACTTGGACGGACGAGATGCATCACTTGACGATGCGATTTCGTCTGCAGGCATCCCAGTCGCAAGCGTGTACCCGATCTCCACGATCGAGCGGGTCTGTTCTGATCGAGCGTCAGCAACCGAGTATTGATTATTGAGCGCTTGCTGCAACCCGAAGAGCTCAACTAGTGTGCACCCGTGCCGATCGACGAGAAGCTCATCCATACCAAATGGACCATGAACCACTCCATGAGCAGCAGCATGCACACATCCCTCAAGGAGCTGGCCAATGAGTCGTGTCGCTTCGGCGAACTCAAGCTTGCCCCCGCGAGCTTCAAGAAGATCACCAAGAGTGACAAGCCCCTCTTGGTTTCCCGGGTAATCGGTAATCACACACAAACGGCCAGTCGTGTCATACCACACTTTCTGAACCTTCAAGATGTGCGGATGATTGAGATACGCAGTCGACAGGATCCGATCAAAGACTCGTCGGCGTGCGACGGGATCATTAATATGATCAAAGCGATACAGCAGGTGGTTCGTCCGGTCGCTCTCATGAATCATGATCATTCGATCACAGCTGTGCACACGAGAAAGCTGACGCACTGATACAAAGGGGCTGCACTTGATCGACTGAGCGGACTCTCTGTTGGTCTTTGAGTTGAATGATGTATCGAACAAAGTTGCTGAGCTCTCTTGAGCAATGCTTGGTGGTCCCCACGGATCCAAGCAAAGCCGTCGCATAGGTCAGGATTATACGCCCTCACAAACTCGAAAGCGCTGAATCAGGTATCGGCCCAACTCATTCTCCCACTCCAATTCATGAGTTTTTCGCCCAAAAACCCGGTCAGCAGACCGTTAACTCAGATTCCAACCTGTATGAATCAATCAACCTGATAGCGCATCACCATAAACTCTCCACGACTCCAAACCCAGACTATCCCCCACCAACCCTGATATACTCCATCTGAACGCGGACGATTCGCCGGCTTGGTGCATTATCCGCAACAGTGAACGCCTCCCGCATCTGCGATTTTCCGCAGTACTGGGAAGAATGAGGTTGATTTTCGATGCCCTATTACATGTCACTCGGGGAGTTCCCCAAAAAACGACACACCCAGTTCCGCAGGCCAGACGGCGCCCTCTACTCTGAAGAACTCTTCGGCACCGAAGGTTTCGTCGGTCCAAGCAGCATCATGTACCACATCCATCCGCCGACCCAGGTCACCGGATGGAAACCGCTCTACAGCACCAAACAAGAGTATGTAGAACTCAGCACCATGCGCATGAGACATGTCAAATCACAAGACATCAAAGCACACGAAGACCCCGTCAAAGGACGCGTCGTCATCTTCGGAAACGCAGATGTAGAAATGTCCATCTGCCAACCCGCATCCCAGATGCAGTACCACTTCAAAAACGGACAAGGCGACGAGTGCATCTTCATCCACTACGGTTCAGGCACCCTCTTCACCATGTTTGGCACACTTAAGTTTGGCAAAAAAGACTACATCGTGATGCCCAAAGGTGTCATCTACAAAATGGTCTTTGACGAACGCCCAGACGACGGCAGCGACAACGACGAGTTCGGCGGATACACAAAGAAAGACATGCCGCTCGGAAAGTTCATCGCATTCGAGACCTGCAACGCAAGCCACATCATGCCTCCTCCAGGATACATCGCGAAGAAAACCGCGCAATTCCTTGAGCACTCCCCGTACTGCGAGCGTGATCTCCGCGTCCCCTTCCAAGACGAAGAACACCCACTCGCATACGACATCAAGGGAGACTTTGAGGTCCGCATCAAAGCTCGCGACACAGTCCACTCATACATGTACCCATACCACCCGCTAGAAGTGGTCGGATGGGACGGATGCTACTACCCCTACTGCTTCAATATCCACGACTTCGCCCCCATCACCGGGCAACTCCACATGCCACCTCCAATCCACCAAACATTTGAAGCCCACAACTTTGTGATCTGCTCCTTCTGCCCCCGCGCTTTGGACTTCCATCCCGACGCGATCCCGGTCCCCTACAACCATAGCAACATCGACTCCGACGAGATCATGTACTATGTCGAGGGCAACTACAAAGCACGCAGAGGAATCAGTTCAGGATCAATCTCGGTCCACCCCCAAGGCATCGCGCACGGCCCGCACCCCGGCACCGTCGAAGCATCGCTCGGAAAAAAATGGACCGACGAAATGGCCGTCATGTGCGACACATTCCGCCCGATGTACCCAACCAAAGCGTGCATCGCAATGGATGACCCAGAATATCCAGAATCCTGGAGACAAAACCACTTCGCGCCAGACCAAGTCCGCGGCGCTGAATCCCAAGAATCTGACGACATCAATACCTGGGACTAAGCAAATACAGCACCCAATTCCTCCACCAAACCCGGACCAATCCGGGTTTTTTCATTGGTCATCAATCAGGAGTCTCCAACCTATACCGAACCTAGACTCATCCATGAAAACGATCATCGAACCCTTCCGCATCAAGTCCGTCGAACCTATCCGAATGACCACCATCGAGCAGCGTCGTTCGTGCCTTGCAATTGCGCACCACAACCTCTTTGCGATTCCTTCTCAAGATGTCATGATCGATCTCCTGACCGATTCAGGAACCGGCGCAATGAGCAGCGAGCAATGGGCCGGGATCATGCGTGGAGATGAGTCGTATGCTGGCGCCCCGAGTTGGTTCAGATTCCGTGATGTCATCGAAAAAATTACCGGGATGAACAACATCCTCCCCACCCACCAAGGACGAGCAAGCGAGCGTCTCCTCGTCGAAGTCATGATCGGACATGGAACTGCAGGCAAGGGAATGATCGTCCCCAACAACGCCCACTTCGATACGACCCGCGCCAACATCGAACACTCCGGATGCGAAACGATCGACCTCTTGACCGCTGAGGGCCAAGACCCGAAATCCGATGCACCATTCAAGGGGAATATGGATCTGGTTGCGCTTGAAGAACTGCTGACCAAGCGCGCTGCCGATATCCCATTTGTGATGGTCACAGTCACCTGCAACTCAATTGGCGGGCAACCAGTCTCACTCGAAAATCTCAGAGCGGTCCGCGCGATCTGCGACAAGTTCAACAAACCGTTCATCCTTGATGCGTGCCGATTCGCAGAAAACGCGTGGTTCATCAAACAACGCGAACCCGGTCAAGCTGACCGCTCTGTCGAAGACATCGCACGCGAACAGTTCGAACTCTGCGACGGCGCAACAATCAGCGCCAAGAAAGACGGCATGGTCAACATCGGAGGGGTACTCCTTTTCCGCGACCAAGAACTCTTCACCGCAGCAAGCAATCTTCTCATCCTCACAGAGGGCTTCATGACCTACGGCGGACTCGCAGGCCGTGACCTCGAAGCAATGGCGGTCGGATTCGAAGAAGTCCTCTGCGAAGATTACCTCCGCTACCGCATCCGCTCGACAGAATATCTTGGCGAGAAACTACTCGAAGCAGGTATCTCGATCGTACGACCCGCTGGTGGTCACGCGATCTACATCGATGCTGCTGATTTCTGCCCCCATATCCCGACCAATCATTTCCCCGGTCAAGCGCTCGCCTGCGCCCTCTACGAATACGGAGGAATCCGAAGCTGCGAAATCGGTTCAGTCATGATGGGTGAGCACGCCCACATGGAACTTGTCCGACTCGCGATACCACGCAGAACCTACACCCAATCCCATATCGATTATGTCATCGAGATCATCCTCGAAGTCAAATCAATCGCTCAGAATCTACCAGGGTACGAGATTACCGAAGAACCCGCAGCACTCAGACACTTCACCGCTAAGTTCGCGCCCATGAGCCTGGTCGAATCTTGAATATGCAAAGCTGAGACAAGTACATCCCGAGACAAATGGAAGCTCATACAAGCTGAAAATGCGAGCTAGATGAGCGGATTGATAAAGTCCGGGACAGTCGTGTACACATTATCTTGGGTCGTTGATGGATCACCGTCGGGACCAGCTGAGTAAAAGTACGGACGCTCAGACGGGCAAACGCCGCCATCTGAGTCTGTCTCGATTGGGTAGTTGCCGCCCCCCATTGAGCGAGCTTCTTCTTGATCAACTCGTAAAATCTTGTTCCGACGAACCGTCTGGAACGGGATCTGATTCAGGTTTTGAGGCAGGTAATCCGCGGTATAGAACCCAGGACCGTTTGGAGATGTGTCAAACACATTCAAAAAGGTTCCCGCTTCTCCAAGCTGTCTGCGGTCTGCTTGCGTCAGTGAATCTTCAATCACACCATCAAACTTCGGGTGAACATACCGGATCGGGTTCCCCCAAGCATCAAGCATGATTCTCATTTCAGGCTGAAGATCACCATCAACTTCATAGGCAGTCACAAAGCGGTTATCGATCCCGCTCAAAAGCGTATCAACATCTACCGTTCCTTCTACCGAAATCAAGAACAATCCAACAGAGTTCACGCGGTAGTGACGGATCGGCGCATCGGGATCCAAGTTCGGAATCACGACATCGGTTATCCCATCGATCGCTGGATAATAAGCGGGAACATCATTCCCCACTATCGCGGTGACTTCGTCATTCAGATCACCAGGCTCAATCCGCACCAATGAAGTCGGAATCGCTCCAGTCGCAGAGATGTGCTGATCAAGCATCTTATCAAGAACCTGAAGCACACCCTCGGTCGAACGCTGTCTTCCAGAATCAACCATCGATGACCCAATACTCAGCGAGATCGCTGCCAGAAGCGCAATGATCGAAACAACCATCACAACCTCAATAAGCGTGAACCCAGCTCGGGCTCGCTTGTCAAAGATTCTAGAAATATGTGTCATCGTCGGAGCTCCATGCGAGCGAGTTCGGGAGTGAGACCCAGACGGCACCCGGATCAATGCATTACCAAGCAATGCTCAGTACATGATACAGGATATGCGTCAAGCGTGTCCATGACCCTATACGCTGATACTGACCACTTGGATCCATTCTTTGATGACTGACACGAGTCACCAAGGACCAAAAAGACGGTTTTCAACCCCCAAAAGGGCTTCATCAGTCTTCCATTGCGGATCTTATTGAGGATCAGCATCTGAACCATTACCATCAGCCGGAGCAGATGATGCTGGCGGTGCCGGCGGAGTCTTGGGTTTCGGGGAATACATTGCGCCACCAGTGAATCCAGGCCCCATGATCGAGGAGCCCACGATGTTACCCGCGGGTCGTGCTTGACCACCACCCGCTGGACGAGCCCCAGCACCAGCCGGTGCCCCAACAGGTTGTTGCTGAGGACGCGCCGGAGGACGCTGTTGAGGTGGCTGAGCGGGAGTCAGTCGAGCACGGAAGATGTACCCTGTGACTTTCTCACGGATCTCACGCATCATCCCCTGGAACATCCGCTGACCTTCACGCTTGTACTCAATTTTCGGATCGGTCTGCGCGATCGCGCGGAACCCGATCGTATCACGAAGCTGATCCATTGAGTACAAGTGATCCTTCCAAGAAGTATCAAGCGTCTCGATCAACACCATCTGCTCAAACTGAATCAGCTCAGGCCGTGCAAGTGTTTCCACGCGTGCCCGGATCGCGTCTTCGCGGTCCGCTTCATCCAGATACCGCATGCGTTCGGTGATGCCTTCACCGTAACGCTCAATGAGCAATGCATCAAGATCGTCATCACTGCTGGTCGCAAGAGCCTTCTCAACCATGATCGAGAGATCATCGGTTTTGAGCGACTCACGAGTTGCATCAACAATCTGCTCCTTGATCTTGTTGGGAGGAGTCGTCCGGATCTGATCAGGCTTGAGCTCAAGCCCGATCCGATCGTTCGCCCATTTGACCAAGTTCTCAAACGCAGCTGCGGGGTCCTGGCGAGCGATCATCATCGTGCGCTGCATGATGAAGTCTGCCGGGAACTCCGCTTCACGCTTCGCGTACAAGTCGCGTGCTTTCTGGATGATCAGATCGCGTACTTCAAGATCATCATCTTTCTTTGCTTTGACAATTTCGTCAGGATCAATGTCCTCGGTAAACTTCTCTTTGATCCATTTGGACAGCTGTTCTGCGCCATATTTTTTATCCGCGAACTCTTCGATCCTGTCGAGTTGATGCTGATCAATCTTATCAAACGCTGCTTCTTCAAGAAGCTCCTGGATCGCCCGTCGTTCCGAAGCCCCGCCCTCGCGGAGCGAAGCGGTATCGACTTCAATGCCGAAACGATTCTTCGCCCACCGGTGCAAACCAGCAGAATCAAAGTCAATCGAAACCTCAGAGCCTTCGATCGGGATGTATTCACCCAGAGTCATAATGATCGTCGCGGTTACATCTTCCTTCGCTAGCTTACGAATCGCGATGTCCATTTCAGTGGCGTCTTTGCCCTTGAGTCGCTCTGGAAGAATCGAACAATCAAGCTCTTCCCTCGCGTAATCCGCAGCACATGACGCTGCGTAATCATCATCAAGATATTCCGCAATGGCATCATCAACCACATCCTCGATGTAGTCAAACACCAAACTCTTAACCTGGCGCCCTTCAAGAACACGCTGGCGCAAACCGTAGAATCGCTGACGCTGATGCTCCATAACCTCGTCGTACTCGAGGATGTTCTTGCGGATCTGGAAGTTCCGCTCTTCGACCTTCTTCTGTGCTCGCTCTACATTCTTTGAGAGCCAAGGATGCTCGATCGCATCCCCTTCCTTCATGCCCAGACGCGACAAGAGTTTCATCGTGGTCTCACCCGCGAACATCTTCATCAAATCATCTTCAAGCGAAACAAAGAAGCGTGACGAACCATTATCACCCTGTCGACCCGAACGCCCGCGAAGCTGATTATCAATACGACGCGACTCGTGACGCTCAGTACCAATCACATGAAGACCACCCATGTCTTCCATATTCCCGAACCAGCGGATCCTGTGCATGATGCAGCGGCCGCCCTTATCAAGCTCATCTCTAAGCTCATCAGCATCCGCAGAATCAATCGCCTTCTCACCCATCCATGTGCTCTG
This sequence comes from Phycisphaerales bacterium, assembly GCA_045105315.1. Lineage (GTDB taxonomy): Bacteria > Planctomycetota > Phycisphaerae > Phycisphaerales > UBA1924 > UBA1924. Next base: position 40,379 of record JBGCDI010000017.1, read on the forward strand.
GTGCGCCCAGTGACGCAGCAGCATCAACTCGAGTTCCCCGAAATCCATCGTCTCCGTATCGCGTTTCTTAACCCCCGCATCCTTGAGCTCTGTCGATGCAATCTTTCGATACACATTCTCTCTGAGCTCTTGATCGCTCATCTCTGCATGAATCTCGCGTGATGCGACCCCCCGCTTGAGCAGGTGCTCGATCAACCCCTCGCGAGCGAGCTTAGCAAGCTTAATGTCCGTACCACGACCCGCCATATTGGTCGCGATCATCACCGCACCAAGCTGACCAGCATCCTCAACAACATTCGCTTCGCGCTCGTGCTGCTTCGCGTTCAGCACTGAGTGCTTGATCTGATACTTCCGGGTCAGCATCTGCGAGATCATTTCCGAACGCTCAACACTCGTCGTACCAACCAGAATCGGTCTGCCCGCATCATGGAATGCTTTGATCTCGTCAACAATCGCTTCCCATTTATCCTTGGCGCGCAGGTACATCAGATCGTCATAATCGTTTCGCGCGATGGGCTTGTTGGTCGGGATCGACACCACATCAAGCTGGTAAATATCGTGAAACTCTTGCGCCTCGGTATCGGCTGTACCGGTCATACCCGAGAGCTGCTTGTACATCTTAAAGAAGTTCTGAACCGTCACCGACGCAACCGTCTGGGTCTCCGCTTTGATCGGAACGCCTTCCTTGCACTCAATCGCTTGGTGCAATCCATCCGACCATTGCCTACCGATCATCGGACGCCCTGTGTTGGTATCAACAATCACAATGTTGGGCTCAGATTTACCCGTCATGCGATCAGGGACATCCATCACGATGTAGTCTTTATCAAGCTGGTACACCGCATACGCACGAAGCGATTGCTCGAGCAGGTGGGGAATATCCATGTTCTCATCGACATAGAACGACCCAACCCCTGCAAGTTTCTGTGCATGCGCAATACCCTCATGAGACAAGTGAGCCGTCTTGCGGTCCATCTCGATCTCGTAATACTGCGAATACTGATCCCGCTGCTGCTCAAGCTCCGGGAGCAGCTTCTTCGCTTCCTCAAGCTGCTTCTGCATCGCCGGGACATGCTCAGAATCTCTGGTCTGACGGATATCTCCTTCAAGACCCTTGATCCGCTCTTTGCACGCCTGAACTTCGTCTTCTTTTTCCTGCCAAGGCTTCTGCAACTCAACCAGCTGCTTCGCAAGACCTGTCGCAAGCTCATACCGTGGCTGATCATCATGCGCAGGACCCGAGATAATCAAAGGCGTCCGCGCTTCGTCAATCAATGTCGAGTCAACCTCATCCACAATCGCAAACTGACGCTTCCGCTGAACCTGCTCATCAACATTCCGCTTCATGTTGTCGCGAAGATAATCAAACCCAAACTCAGATGTCGTCCCGTACACAACATCACACCGGTACATCGCCCGCTTCGTTTCTTCAGGCTGCATGTGCATCGGGTGGATCGCCCCCACCGTCAGACCCAGCTTGAGGAAGAACGGGAATGTCCAGTCTCGGTCACGCTGAACCAAGTAATCATTGACCGTAACCACATGAACCTGCTGCCTGGTAACCGCCGCCATATAGGTCGCCAGCGGAGCAACAATCGTCTTGCCCTCACCAGTCTTCATTTCCGCGATCTTGCCCTGACCGAGCACCATGCCCCCTATGAGCTGAACATCAAACGGACGAGCACGGAACGGCGGACGCGATTCTGGATAGATCTCGCGAACCGCATCATAAATCTCATTGGGAATATCAATCTGCAAATACCCAGGCACCGGATCATTGCACCCAAGATACTCACCGATCGGCTCCGCTGGTTCCAGCGAATCCATCTCCGCACGGAGACGGTCATAAGTCCCACGAACACTGTCTGGCAACAAATCAGGGTTGAAGTTATGCTCAGGATTAAAGATGTTTCGGATCCCAACAGATCGATCCATCGCTTCGCGTCCCGCTGCAAACACTTCGGTCAACAAATCCGCAGCTGTCTCACCCGCATCAGACCTAGTGCGGAACTCTTCCGTCTTCTCACGAAGCTGAGCATCAGTCAGCACCCGCATCGAATCTTCTAACTGAGCAATCGCATCAACACGGTTTGTGTACCGCTTCACGATCCGCTCATTGCGTGAACCGAAGAGCTTGGAAAGGACGGAACCGATGACTGGAATTTCTGAACTGGCCATAGAATTATCTCGGGATTGGATCTCACAAATCTTCTCGCTTGTGGAGCCTCAATAGTGGGTGAATATGCACCCGCACCAAGGACTCAATCGCAGAAAAAGAATGACGATCGCGTTGTATGTACTGGATATTGAACTACACGAAAAGCTATATGAAGCGCCAACAAAATCGTCAGCAGCTGTCATCAAACCGCTGGGGGAGGCAGGTTCAGAATCCAAAGCCCAATGTAGGAATCAACAATCTCTGCTCGCTCTGTACAATGAACTCGGCGATTCACCGGTTCAGACAGAGCAACCCGAATACCAAAGCATTCAGATTCAGCATTCTGATCCACAAGCTCACGAATCACCTGAGCAACGCAGTGGGACAACCGGGTAACCCGTGTACGCTCCATACTCTCTGAACAAGTCGTCGCTGCTGAGGCAATCGAGCTGACCAAAAGATGTACCGCAACCGCAGCGACTACCCAGCCCGCTGTCCGTGAACCATGACCAGTTGGACTGGTGGTCCTGAGACTACTGTGAGCATTGGTTGTAGGATGCGTGGTCATCATGATCAGTATCAGAAGTATCGGCATTGAGAGGTCATAGAGCAAGCCCAAGCGGATTTCTAAGCACCGATTTTCGGTTTCTGAACCATATTCAAACCCCTCAAACGCATATTCTTCCTTCCCATCCGTAATCCTGAACCCAGACCGAACCCACGCCAGCATTTTCCCCTCAGGATTCTACTGAAGCAATGAACCAATCTTTCAAAGAATCCGCGGCACAAGGTCCGATACATACCCTGAAAGACGCATCGCTCTCGCATCGAGCAAAGCGACACCCACATGAACAATCAACCGCATCAACCCAATGCTGCCAAGGACCAATCCATGCTCGCGACACGAGAATCACTCACCCCAACACGTAACTCCCTGACCCACAAGTTTGTCATCGGTCGCCACGAGGGTTACCTCACCGTCGGTCTCTACGCAGACGGCACACCAGGGGAAATCTTCATCAAAATCGCAAAGGAAGGCTCCGCAATCTCAGGAATGTGCCAAGCTTTCTGCAGAGCATTCTCCATCGCACTCCAGTACGGACTCCCCGTCGAAGAAGCGGTCAAACGATTCAAAGGCATGCGCTTTGAGCCCCACGGCCCGACCGAAAACCCTGATATCCCGCAAGCAGACTCAATCATCGACTATGTCGCGCGATACCTCGAAATCGAGTTCAGCAAATCCAGCTCAAGAAACTCGTAACGCTAAGAAGACAACTCAAATCACCCTATTCGCAGGTTCACCTCCGCTAAACACCGCCGCGATATTCTCCTGGACCATCTGCGTCATCGCTTCGCGCCATCGCTGTTCCGCGCTGCCAATATGAGGCGTCAACACTACACGGTCACACCCCACCAACCCCTCATGAACCACCGGTTCACGCTCAAAGACATCAAGCCCCGCACCCCAAAGGTGACCAGACTCCAGTGCTTGAACAAGCGCCGATTCATCAATCACAGGTCCCCGAGATGTATTGACCACGATCGCATCATCCTTCATCAACCCAAACTCATGAGCCCCGATCAAATGACGCGTCTCAGGTGTCAAGGGTGTATGTACACTGATCACATCGCTCTCCGCGAGCCCCTGCTCAAGACACACCCGTCTTCCCGCAAGCGGCGCCATCTCAAAGTCCAGATGCCGAGATCGAGCAACATACGCGATCCGCATCCCAAGCGATCGAGCCCGGATCGCGGTCGCATACCCGATCCGCCCCGCCCCAACGATCAGCAGCTCCTTACCGCAGAGATCCTTGCCCATAAAGTCGCTCATCCCAAGCTGACCACCCGCTGGATATGCTTCTGAGCGAGCATACTGATCCGCCTCAATCAGCCGACGCGCCACCGACAAGATCAACAAAAAAGCAATATTCGCAGTCCCTTCCGTCACCGCATCAGGCGTGTTACACACCACTACCCCTCGCTCTTTGCACGCCTCAAGATCAATGTTGTCCGTCCCGACCGCGAAGTTATTCACAATCTGAAGCTGCTCACCCGCATGATCAAGCAGTTCGGTTGTCACCGGATCGGTGTACATCGTGACAATCGCATGCGCCCCTGAAACAAAGGGTCCCAGAGCTGATCGCGGCGCAAGTCCATCCCCCAGAACACGGACGCAAGCGCTTGGTAGTTCGAGCTTTCCGGGAATCGTCCGAGTGATTCGCACTTGTTTTTCAGTGGTTTTCATGACGGACCATAGGTCACGGATTCGATCAGAAAACCATCATTTCATCCAACATCCATCATGACGCGTCAGCTGGCAGTGTAAAATAATAAGAAAAAGATTCAAAAAACACTAGGAATATAGGGCGAAAAGTGTATGTTAAGCCGATACTAGTCCGGTAAAAACAAACTCGATGTGGGTGGAAGCCACTCGATCAACACCACTTTGCAGAAGAGCTGCAAGAGAACGGAGACCATCATGGCCAAGAAAACAAACAAAAAAGTCGCTCGCAAACCAGCCAAAAAAACCGCTGCACGCAAGCCAGCCGCAAAGAAAGCAACCACCAAGAAGGCAGCTGCGAAAGCACCAGCTGCTAAGAAGCCAGCAAAGATCACCGCTGCAAAGGAAAAACCACGCACCAAGTCAGAAGTCCTCTCAACAATCTCAGATCATGTAGGCATCTCCAAAAAGGAAGCTGCTCAAGTCTTTGACATCATGGGCGAAATGATCGAGAAGGACCTCAAAAAGACCTCATGCGGCACCTTCAATGTCCCAGGCATGATGAAGGTCAGCGTACAACGCAAGCCCGCGACCAAAGCACGCAAGGGCGTCAACCCATTCACCAAAGAAGAAATGGTCTTCAAAGCAAAGCCAGCACGCAATGTCGTGAAGGTACGCCCTCTCAAAGCACTCAAAGATCGCGTCTAATACAAAGCTCTGCAAGCAGAGCTTTCATGACCATCAACTGAGAACAGTACAAAAACAACAGGCCCCTTGCATCTGCAAGGGGCCTGTTAAATTCTGCACCGAATGACCTGATCTGGTAAGCCGATAGCTACTCACTCAGTCATGACGACGATTTCCGGAAACTCCTGACCGCTCCAGTCGATGCTGGCGCCGCAGCTGGACTCGCAACCGCCGCTTCGTCATCTTGGATGATGCCAGTCAATCCAGAACCAGCACTGGCCACCGATCCCGACTGTCCATCAGTCGAGCTCTGAGCCGGTGCTGCTTCAACAAAGGACATGGGCTCTTCGCCACTCTCAACCCCGCCATCGACAGAACCCTCTGCAAGAACAGCGGTCTGACTTGCTCCCGCAGTTTCAGTCAGATTGCCACTCTCCGGACCAGCACTTTGCGATGAAGCAATCGAGATTATTGGTAGCCTGCCCGTTCGAGCGAAAATCTGAGATCGAGACGGGAACCGCTTTTCCTTCGTCACAATCACACGCCCATCAGGCATATGGATCGAGATCTCAACCCATTCCACAACAGGCGTCTCCTCAGCCGCCTGAGCCGGAATGACCCGAGATGTCTGCCCTTGCACTCCCTCAGTCACTGCTGCCAATGTGATCGCTGCAGCGAAAATACCAAGTGCCGGGTGATGCTGTGTGTGCATACTTGCTCCAATGGGCGATCCAGTACAAGACCAGATCTGGACTCAGCGCCGTGTGTACATCGATAGCGCCATGGTTTAACTGTTTTATATATCCCACCAAATACAAGCCCAGATCATGCTTATAGCCAGATCTAGTCAACTCTCATTCGTGCTGACCCTCGCCCCGCCACTGAACCCAGATCCTGATCCAGCGACAAGAATCATATAGGACCTTTACTCAAGCAACTAAACGCTATCGGGCATCCAATATTAATCGTGATCGGACTTGTTCTCCGCCAACATGAATACACCTTCAACAAGAATCCACACCTGAAGCACCAGCATCAACACCGACAACACCATGAGCAATCCGTTCTGAGAATCATAAAAACCCTTGGTGAGCAACAAGATTGCGTACCCCGTTATCCCAAGCATAAACACCATCGGGATACCCGTCACCAACGCGTTCCTCTTCCTCTGCACCAACCATACCGTAATCACAAGCAGCGCCAGCGAGGCAAGCAACTGATTCGTCGCTCCAAAGATCGGCCAAAGTTGAAGGCCTCCAAGTCCAGCATATTCAAAATCGCTCTTGACATACAGATCACCCCAAACCCTTGATCCATACACACCGTTTGAACCATCATCATACCAAGGCCAAGGACTGCCTATCCGACTCCCAGGCGCAAGTTTCGTAAACATAAACGCATCACTCAGCGCCAGCATCAGTGCGGTCATCACTGCCAAAAGAGTACCGCCAAACCGATTCGCCATTAAACCACCAATCCACCCAACCTTGGCATGCTTGATCATGCTTTCATCTGCACCGCATTCAGGGCACCCACTCGACACGGCAATCCCCTTGAGCGAATACCCGCACTGGCCGCAAGTGTCTTGCATAATTCTGGATCGTCCTCCGCCCGCGACTTCTGCGATGATGTACCGCTGTAGCCTCGTCGCGCTATCAAGCGTAGTCGCAGCGAAGCTAGCTACAAACACGCCCATGAGCGTGATACCAAAATACTGCGGAACTCCAAGCGCCCCAAGCATCTTCGCCGATCCTTCAATGAAAGGTGAAAGCTTCGCACCCAAACCACCGTCTCCGCCCCACTGCCTGTAATAGCCCAGCCACTCCTCCCGGCCATCAGAAACACCAATGCCAACACCAGCTACACACGCGATGATCACCAGCACCGCAAGGAATCCCTCAGTCAACATTGCTCCGTATCCCACATACTGAGCATCCCCTTCGGTCTTGAGCTGTCTGCTCGAACACCCGCTCGAAACCAAGCAATGAAACCCCGAGATCGCGCCGCATGCAATCGTAATAAACAAGAACGGCATCATCGGCGGAGCAGCACGACCACTTGCTGAAACCTCCGGTGCAAGTCGAACCGCATCGGCAACAATGCTCGGCTGCGCAACAAACACCCCAGCGACCAGCAGCCCCATCACAATCAACAACTGCCAGGAATTAATGAAATCCCTGGGCTGGAGCAATACATTCACCGGCAGCACCGAAGCAATGAAAACATACATCATCAAGATGATCGTCCAGATGCCAATCGTCGAAAGATGATCACTCAAAAACGATGGAAACTCCCAAACAGGAGTATTTGATGACGCCCACCAGATAGTCCAATACATCAACCCAACCGCAACAACCGATCCAAGCACCATCGGAAGATCACGCTTGAGCCAGATCCCCAGCCCGATCGCAATCGGTATCTGGGCAAAGACCGGGATCACACTCTGGGGATACAAATCAAAAATCGTCGCAATCACAAGCCCAAAGATCGCAAGCACGATCCACAACCCGATCAAACACACAAGCATAAACAAGAATCGAACTCGCGCGTTGATCACCGACCCAGATAGATCCGCGATTGTCCGCCCTTTGTGCCTCATCGAAATAATCAGCGATCCAAAGTCATGGACCGCCCCCATCAAAATTGACCCCACAAGCACCCACACCAGCGCCGGCACCCAGCCCCACACCACCGCAATCGCAGGACCCACAATCGGGCCCGTCCCCGCAATCGAAGTAAAGTGATGCCCAAACACCAACGACCGATGCGAGGGCACGAAGTCCACGCCATCATTGAGCTCATTGGCTGGGGTTGTATTGGTTGGATCAAGCCCAAAGATCCGCTTTGCTAAATACCGCCCGTAAGTGTGGTACGCAAGCAGATACAGCAGAAAGCTCAAAATGACAATCAGAATCGTGATCGCAAAGCCCGCCCGGAGCTGATGGAGTCGGTATGGTTGCTCGCTGCATCCAATGATTCACAGCATACCAGATTCTCTGACCATGTCGAGCGCACAACGCTTCCACATGAGCGAACACAACGGGAAGACACAAATGAACATCACCAACCGAGCCAAACCACACGCCGTCGCGCTCGAAACCACCCTCCTCGTCCACGGCGTCCCCACATCAGCATCACGCCCGCTCGCTGATAATCTAAGCTCAATCGTCCAAAACGAGGGCGCACACCCGTGCCTGATTGGTGTGGTCAATGGTTCGCCCACCGCTGGTATGACCAACGACGAACTCACACACATGCTCGATGGTCACGAAATACTCAAAGCCAACACCGCCAACCTTGGTGTCGCGATGCACAAAGGGCTCGATGCCGCGACCACAGTCAGCACAACTATGGAAATCAGCGCCGCCGCAGGAATCAAAGTCTTTGCAACCGGAGGCATCGGTGGAGTCCACAAAGATTACGGAAACCACCTCGACATCTCAAGTGATCTCGCAGCTTTCACACGCTTCCCGGTCGCGGTCGTCACCAGCGGCGTCAAATCAATCCTCGATGTCACCGCGACCCGCGAAGCACTCGAAACCCTGGGCATTCTCGTCATCGGATACCAAACCGATTCATTCCCCGCGTTCTATCTCAGAGAATCCAGCGCGGGAGTGGATGTCCGGATTGACGACCCCGATGAGCTTGCTTCGTTTGTGAACTTTGAGCTGGAACGAACAAGGCGAGGTATTGTGGTCGCCAATCCAATCCCTCATCAAGACGAGCTTGATGCTGACCATTGGAATGATCTGCTCGCAGCCGCTGAAGAGCACGCGAAGGATTCAGGCGCGCAAGGCCGAGCCATGACCCCGACCATCCTGGGACAGCTCCACACGCTTTCAAATGGTGCAACCCTGGATGCCAACCTCGCGCTGGTGCGTTCAAACACCAAACTGGCAGCCCAAATTGCATCAAGAATCTGATTCTTCCTTCAAATATGTCCGATCAGAGCCGTCTTATCGGTCTCCTTGACACAATATTGATGGAAACTCTGGGATTCAAAACTGCGATTTATCCCCATATGTGCTACGATATGGGCGGAGTAACGATTGCTGAATCATTGAAATCTTGGACCTTTTCATGAGACCAAACATGAAACCAAGATCGCTGTGATTGCCAGCACTCGTATGTAGAGGACTCGCTTGTCCGTCGACGAGCGAACAGAACATCATGCACGATCTATGTACCCGCATGTGCGGGAGCATCATCAACCCAAGGAGACGAGACATGCGTAAGCAAATTGGAATCGCCGCAATCATCGCAGCTGCAGGCCTTTGTGCACCAGCATTCGCACAAGACAGCGTAAGCTCAAACCTGGGTGACCTCCCAGGTGATGCCCTCAGCCCATGGACCGACAACTGCTCCGCGTATGTTGTTGACCTCTCCCCGTTCATGACCTCAAAGGGTCACATGTTTGGTATCGCGCCAATCCTCAAAACAACCGCGACCAACGCGACCAACTTCAACAACCTCTACTCATCAAGCACCATCAGCCCAGCGACCTCAACCGGAGTCAGCTACTCCATGCCAAGCTTCTCCCTCTGGGAAAACGCACCAGGCGCTGGTGTCAATGCTGCAAACAACACCGCGGGTACAACCGTAACCCCAATGGGTAACGCATCACGCTTTGCAGTCGCGCTCAATGAGTTCAGCACCACCCTCGGCGGTCAGAACTTCAATGGCATCCTCGGCGCTTTCGTAAACTACGATCCAGCCAACGCCAACCGCCTCTATGTTGATCGCCGCCAAGCTGCAGTCAACACCACTGACGCGTTCGCAGGTGATGAATCACAGTTCGGCGGACTCACCGTCGACGCAGACGGAAACATCTTCTACCGCGCCGATGCAAACAACTCAACCGGCTCAAACGCACTCTCAGGAAACAACCTTCTTCGCACCCGTCTCGGTGATCGCGACTGCATGGCCAGCAACCTGATCTCATCCGGTATGACCACCGACGCAACCGACTTCCTCATCACTAACTCAGCTGATGTACTTGGTGTACCAAACAACATCCCAGCACGCATCGCTGGTGGTGAAGGCCTCAGCGTCAACACCAACGCATTCGCGGCAACAAGTGAAATGTTCGTCGCCGACACCGGTTCATTCTCCTCGACCCCAGGCCACCTCGACACCACCGGTGGTATCGGTGGAGACCACCGAGGCTCATTCGGGTCAACCACCCACGACTTCCTCGGAAACGGCGCCGACTACACCCTCGCGATCCTCGCAAAGGACGCACAATCAGGCGGCGGGGAAACCCGTGTCCTCAATGTCACCTCAGTCAACGCTGCAGGCGGAGTCGTAGGAACCAAAGGCTTTGAAATCCCAACAACCGCAATCACCGACAACGAAACCGGCTTCATCCTGACCTACTCAGGAAACAGCCAGCCAAACAACTACACCGGTTCAACACTCTTCCGGGGTGGTGTCGGTCATGTTGCAATCGGTCGCGACCAAGCTGGTAACGGACTCATGGCTGCAATGGTCAACGAGAACGGCTTCGCAGACGACTTCTCTAACCAGATCGTTGTCTGCCGGTACGACGCGACAACAGGAACCGAAGAGTGGACCTTTGCTGCTTATGTTGACCAGTTCAATCTGTTCACCGAAAACGCAGGCAAGCCAATCTGTGACGAAAACGGCGACACCATCGGACAAATCGTCAACCTCGACGCAGTCACCGGCGGCTTCCCCCTCGGCCCAGGTATGTCCGCACCAGCAATCGACGCAGCGGGTAATGTCTGGTTCATGTCCGCAATCGAACTCTTCGATCGCGGTCCAGAAGGCCAATCAGATTTCGATGGCGCACTCATCCGCGCGATCTACAACCCAGCTACATTCTCATACCAGCTCGAACTGGTACTCGAAGTTGGACAGGTCATCCCAGGACTCAACTCAGGAACCAACTACCGCGTTGACTTCCTTGGATCATCAACCGCAACCGGTGGCGCCACCCCAAGCACCCTCTACGCAACCAATGTTGCTGAGTTCGCATGGAACAACACCGACATCTCAGGCGTTGACCCATCAGACCCAATCACCAACGGTGGTGTAATCGTCGGTACCCAAATCACCTACGACACCAACAACGACGGTGAGTACAACAACCCAACATCAGCATTCTTTGACGACACACTCCCAGCAGACGAGTCCTACTCTGTAGGCCTCTATGTCGGCTACTACCAAGACGAAGTCGTCAACCCATGTCCAGCTGATCTGACCGGAGAAGGTGACCTCAACTTCCTCGATGTCAGTGCATTCCTCACCGCATTCGGTGCTCAGGATCCAGTCGCTGACTTCACCGGTGAAGGCCAGTTCAACTTCCTTGATGTCAGTGCATTCCTCTCCGCATTCGGCGCAGGCTGCCCATAATCATGCAATCAAACTCACATCAGTGAGTGTCCAAATCCAAACCCCCGCGCCCACCGGCGCGGGGGTTTCTTGAACCCATTTCTTGAACCAGTTTCTTGAACTAGTACGCAACCCCATGCGTATCAAAGTGTTCTCTTCTTGATGCAATCCGTATCCGCAGCATCAAGTTCGCGTTGTCAAACTCATTGACCAGACGCCACAAATCAAGCCCTGCTGATCTGTTCAGCATCCGACCACACGCCTTGCCTTCTCCAGGGAGATCGTCATGAACCGTCATTCACTCATCCTTGCCTCACTCTCGAGTGCCGTCCTCGCGTGTGCCTCGACTTCAGCGCTCGCACAGTGGGACCCAAAAAACGGGGATTGGCTCAAATCTGACTCAACCGATGTCCGAATCATGACCTGGAATGTTCAAGACGGCATCTGCTCGTCCAACGACAAGCTCGACAACTTTGGTGACTGGAACGGAATCGTCCGCATCATCGCATCCCTCCAACCAGATGTACTCATCCTCCAAGAGTGCGCCGACAACTCAGGCAACGGCACCGGCTCAGGTATCGATTCCATCTCCACACTCGAGAATGTCGCCGACCTGCTCATCCACGGCGGCACCGACATCTACAACGGCAATGTCCCCGTCGGTTCATATGTCCAGCTCTTCACCGGTACCGGATACGACCTCAACCATGTCTATGTCAGTGAATCAAACGACGGATTCAATCGCAACATGATCCTCTCACGCTTCCCATTTGCAGACCTCAACGGAGGCGGCGCCACCTTCTCAACATTCGCGCTCGTCCCCGATGAGTATCAATCCGGAGGAACCGCTGGCATTCGCGGATACCAGTTCGCTGAAATTGATCTCCCAGACGAGCTCTACGCAGGAGACCTAGTCGTCGGGAACGGACACCTCAAAGCAGGCGGCAGCTCAAGCGATTTTGATCAACGAGAAAAAGCATCAGAAAACATCGCCTACTTCATCGACTACTACTACAACGGCGCCGGGACAGGAATGAGCGATCCAAACAACCGCATCTCCGTCCCAAATACAGGCACAATCCTCGACGAGAACACCCCCGTCATCGTCGGTGGTGATCTCAACCAACAACCCGGAAACGGGCCGTCAGAGTTCATCGCTCGTGCTGAGTTCACCGGAGGCACAGACGGCACAGACCGAGACCAATCCGACTCATTCCTCGATCTCGCATCCCAACCAATCTCAGGCGACACTTCCACCCAAGGAAGCAACTCCAAACTCGACTACCTGATCTACCAAGACTCCATCGTCGATGCAAGAAGAAGCTTCATCTTCCGCTCAACTGGATCGGGTATGAATGTTTCAAGAATCCCAGAACCAGCACGCACCTTCCCGATCAACCCGCTCTCGATTTCAGGATTTGCATCTGACCACCGTCCGGTCGTCATCGATTTCATCATGCCTGAAGCGGTAAGCAACCCGTGCCCCGCTGACCTGACCGGAGAGGGCGATCTGAACTTCCTGGATGTCAGCGCCTACCTGATCGCATTTGGAAACCAAGACCCCATCGCCGACTTCACCGGTGAAGGCGACTTCAACTTCCTCGATGTCAGCGCCTACCTGCTCGCGTTCGGACAAGGATGCCCATAAAAGCAACCTGAAGATTCTCACCAGCAAGCAATAGACACATCAGTCCCCAGACTGATCACGCAAAGCACGAACCTCGGCGACCGCATCGTCGAGGTTTCTTTTCAACTGACGCACACGAAGCAGCGAACGAACTCGCGTAAGCAGCTCAAGCTTGTTTACAGGCTTAGTCAGGAAATCATCCGCCCCGACATCGATCGCTCGTTCCACATCCCCGACTTCACTCAGTGCCGTGACCATAATGATCGGGATGTCCTTGGTAGCAGGATCCTTCTTGAGAAGCTGACACACCTGATACCCGCTCATTTTGGGCATCATAATGTCAAGCAGAATAATATCAGGCGGATCATTCTTCACAGACTCAATCGCTTGGATCCCATCAATCGCCAAACGAACAGGCCCATCAAGCTCATCAAGATACGCTTGAAGCAGCTCAAGATTCTGCTCATTGTCGTCAACAATCAGTACACCCTTGTGGATAATCTCAGCAGAAGGATCCTGTTCATCAACGATCACGGGTGGGGTCGAGCTCATACTGATCAAATCCTTTCAGCTCAGAATATCCAAGCAACACATGGATCATTGGTCCCTATCAGCCTGTAGACTAGGGATATGACCCGAAGAGTCGGCCTCCCAGCCCACCACCAGAACCCACCGACGAGTTTTTCAACTCCCTTGGATCCGATACACGCCCCGTATCTGCAGAAAATCGACCTCAAAACCCGAAAAATGGGATTGGAGAACCCGTCATCATGACCAGATACACCAACGCTCGTTTTGCACTCTTCCTCATCACGCTGCTGAGCGTTGTGGGCTCATCAACCGTCGCAGGCCCGCTCGACACCACCCTTGACCGACTCGTCGGGAACGCAAGTCTGGGTGGAGGAACAGTCTCGGTACACATCATCGATCTGAGCACAGGCAGAGAGATCGGTGAATACCAGAGCAACAAACTCCTGATCCCCGCATCAAATATGAAACTCCTCAGCTCGGGCGCCGCCCTCATGGTGCTCGGAGGCGAGTTCGAATACCAAACCTCATTCAACATCTCTGCAAACCCAGAGAACCCCATACTCATCATCAAAGGATCCGGAGACCCCTCCCTCGGTGATCCCGGGATCTTTGAAGACGAAGAACAAATCCTCACACACGATTCGCTCTTTAATGCGGTCGCCAAAGCGCTCAAAGACCGTTCCATCAACTCCATCAGCGAAGTGATCATCGACGATCAAGTCTTCGACCGCACCTGGGCCCACCCAAGCTGGCCAATCGATCAACTCAACCGCTGGTACTGCGCCGAAGTTGGCGGACTCAACTTCCAAGCAAATGTCATCAAAATGTACCCAATCCCAGGCTCACTCGGAGGCACCCCGCTCCTGGATATGCAACCCGATCTCCCCTACATCGATATACAGATCAAAGCAAAAACAGTCTCAAAGGGCAGAGACAGCGCCTGGGTCGCGCGACCAAAGCCCGCAAACAAGTTCACCCTCTACGGTAATGTACGAGGAAAAACCGAAATTCCCGTAAGTATCCATAACCCGCCGACCTTCGCAGGTAATGTCATCGCATACGCACTCAGTGACCGCGGAATTCAAATCGCAGGCGACAGCTCAATCTTCAACTCAGTCCGGCTGATCACACCAGAAGACAACACCGAATCCACCCCCATCGCGATCGTCACCACCCCGATCGCCGATGTCCTCAAACGCACCAACACCGATTCATACAACCTCTACGCGGAATCACTTATCAAAAGAATCGGTCACGAAATCACAGGCGAACCAGGCTCCTGGGAAAACGGCGCTTCGGTCGTCCGCTTGCTCTTAAGTCAGCATGTCAGCGCCACCGCAGCACAAGAAACCATCATCGCCGATGGATCAGGAATGAGCAGGCAAAACAAAGTCACCACACGAACCCTCACAAGCTGGATCAGCGCCCTCTACAAACAAGACGACTGGCAAATCTACCAAGACTCCCTCGCAACCCCCGGTAACGGCACGCTCAAGCGCCGATTCACCGATGTCAAACTCACCTCAAGCCTCCACGCAAAAAGCGGGTATCTCAACGCGGTCTACTCGCTGAGCGGAATCCTTATCCATCCTAGCGGCCGGCGCATCGCCTTCTCAGTCATCCTCAACGACATCAAACCAGGGAGCGGCTCACGCGCTGCTAAACCGTTCATCCAAGATGTCGTCGTAGAAATCGATGATTGGCTCAACGAACAAAATCCGGGCTTTGGAAACTAGTTCAAACCGTCTCATCAATCCCTAAACAATCCCAGCACCACGCTCAATCTCATCACAGCGCTCCTGCACACGCGATGGCATTGTCAGTACCGGGGGCCAAGCCCTGACCGGATGATTCAGCCTCGCATCTCCCGGAGTCTTTGGTGTGGCATCAAATCCAATCTGATCAACCCCGTGCCCATCAAACCACTGCGCATCACGCGACGCTTCCGCATTGGCAACCCAGTGGAACAACAACGCATGGTGATCGTCGAGATCAACATCTCGCCCCACCAGCACCACAAACGGCAGCTGAGTTGGCACATCCCAAAACGCATTGAGTACACGAGTTCCAAGTCCCGCATTCTGTTCTTCATCAAAGCCCTTATCAACCTTGATAAACAACCACCCCGGCGCCGCTTCGGGAGTGCTCGCGCCAAGAACACCATCGATTGAACACGCATGATCCCTCGCCTGGGCATTGTGCTGCTGTGTCGGTATCTCGCGTCCACTTCCCAGAGGTTCACCATCGATGTCTTCAGAGGATTGCTTCTTGGTCGCATCAAACCCAAGCTTCATCGATGTACCAAACCGCGGCGCGGAGTGATCCAGAATATCCACAGCCCCGTACACCCGCTCAATATCACGCGATGGTTTACAGTGCTTGCACAGCGCCGTGAGCACACTCGTCAAATCATGCACATCAACATCGTCATCAACGAGAAACAGCGTCTTCGTCCACGCCATCTGCCCCGCGCCCCAGATCGCATGCATGACCTTGCGCGCATGCATCGGGTAGTGCTTGGTGATCTGGATGCTCGCTGCATTGTGAAAGCACCCAAACAACGGAAGATCATAATCATTCACATCTGGCAGAATCGTCTTGAGCAGCGGAAGCATAATCCGCTCAGTCGCCTTCCCAAGAAAATAATCCTCCTGAGGTGGAAGCCCCACCACCGTCGTCGGATACACCGCATCCTTCTTGTGCGTAAACGCCGTCACTTTGAGCACCGGATATCGATCGGGCATCGAATAAAAACCCGTGTGATCACCAAAAGGCCCTTCAAAAATAGCCCCCTGACCAAGATCCCCCGAATCTTCCTCGCGTGGATCCCATCCCGGATACCCCGCATCGGTATCCACATACCCCTCAATCACCATCTCTGATTCACTCGGAACCGACAACGGAACCGTCCTGCACTTGCAAAGGTGCACACCCTTTCCTTGCAAGAACCCGGCCATCAGCAACTCTGAAATCCCGGGAGGAAGCGGGCAAGTCGCAGCATACGGCAGCACGCTCGGCCCACCCAGCGCCACCGCAACAGGCATCGGCTCACCAATCGCTTTCCACGACCTCCAGTGCGATGCACCGTCGTGGTGCATATGCCAGTGCATTGTGAGCCGATCCTTGCCATGCAGCTGAACCCGGTACATCCCGATGTTGTGGGACTTGGGTTTGGGATCATCACGATCATCCGCATGGATCGTATGAATCCCAGCAAGCGTAATGAACCGCCCGCGATACCGCGCGTCCCACTCCTCATCCGTCATGTCCGGATGCCCAAGCCCCTCGATCCCATCGTTGAGATCCGCTGGATATCCGAACTTTGCAAAGTCCCCATCATCCTCCCAGCACCGCAATATCGGGAGCGTCGTCAAATCAACATCATCCCCCGTCATCACCACCTGCTGACACGCCCCGATGCCCTTCGAGCGCTTGGGACCAATTTTCAGTAGCGGCATGAACTGCCGAGCTTTCGCAATCGCTTCCCCAAACGACCTCGGCGGTTCGGGTTTGGTAAGCTCGCCAATCACCCTCCCCGTCGCTTCCAGCGCCCGATCCCCGATCGCCATCTCGACACGCTTATACGAACCATACGCATTAATAAGCACCGAAAACCCAGACCCGACCGGGTTCTCAATAAGCAGCGCTTTGCCCCCCATGCTTGCAAACTCAGGGTCAGTTCGCTGAGAATCTGCAGACCCCAACTGAGCGTTTGTGTTGGTTGATTGCCGCTGTGCAAGCTCCGTGATTTCAAGCACCGGATCCACGGGCTGCGTAATCCGGATCAGATCCCCCGAATCTTCAATCGCACGCACAAAGGATGACAAGTCTCGATACATACACTAGCGTATGACCACCACCCTTCCAAGGGTACATACTCGCATCCAGAGACACGCGAATGAGCAATCCTCCCCCCACTCCTCCTTCATCACCACCAGTCCACGAAGCCGCAGCACGAAGAGACTGGCCCGCATACTTTGATCGAATTGAGGGCAAGCCTCCACGACAAACACTGCTGACCGCGCTGGCCAATGCAGGGGAGGTCAGCACCGAATCGCCACCACTCGCTGTCGATCTCGGATGCGGTTCAGGAAGAGACACCCTCATCCTCCTTGAGCACGGCTACAAAGTCTGGGCGCAAGACTCGAGCCAAGACGGACTCCAAAGATCCCGCGCCCGAAAGCCGATCCAACAAGCAATCGATCAAAGCAAAGCACAACTCATCCAAGCTGACTTTCAAGACCTCGCCATCCCAAATGCCTCACTCGTCAATGCAAGCTTCTCGCTCCCGTTCTGCCCCCCCGCAGCATTCGACCAACTCTGGGAAAGCATCAACGACTCGATCCAGCCCGGAGGTCGTTTCTGCGGCCAGTTCTTCGGAGACCGCGATGACTGGGCAATCCTCGAAGACCGCACCCACCTCACCCGCGCGAAAACAATCAGCCTGTTTGACCAATATATCCTTGAGTCCTTCACCGAAGAAGATCGCCCGAGTGAACAACCCAACCAAGCCCACAAACACTGGCATGTCTTCCATGTCGTCGCCCGCAAGCTACACTGAACCGTCCACAAATCCGTATCCTGCCTACACAGGACATCGCAAGGGGAACAGATGACAGCCGTGATCGATATCTCAGGGGTTGAAAAAACCTATAAACGAAGAATCAAAGCACTCCGAGGCGTCAACCTCCAGGTCGGTGAAGGCGAGATCTACGGACTCCTCGGACCAAACGGCGCGGGCAAATCCACGCTCGTCAAAATCATGATGACCGTCATCAGCCCATCAAAGTGCACAGGCACCGTCCTGGGTTCAAAGGTCGGTGACAAAAACGCACTCAGACAAATCGGTTACCTCCCAGAGCACCACCGCTTCCCCCCCTACCTCACAGGAAGGCAAGTCCTCGAACACTACGGCGCCATGTCCGGGATCCGCAGAGCTCAGCGCAAAGCGCGAGCAAGCGAACTCCTTGAGCTCGTCGGAATGGCCAACTGGCACAAAGACAAACTCGGTTCCTACTCAAAGGGCATGCGCCAACGCGTAGGACTCGCTCAAGCCCTCATGAACGACCCAAAGCTCGTCGTCCTCGATGAACCAACAGACGGCGTTGATCCAAGCGGACGAAGAGACATCCGCAACATCCTTACCCACCTCAAAGACGAAGGACGCACCGTCTTCCTCAACTCACACCTCCTCTCAGAACTCGAAATGGTCTGCGACCGCGTCGCCATCATGGTCCACGGCCTCGTCCGTCAGCAAGGAACCATCAACGAACTCACCTCATCACAAAGCGGATATGTCATCAAAGCACACACCGCGATCCCGGATGCCGTTCTTAACGAAATCCGGTCGATCCCCAATATCCCTGAAATCTCAGACGCCACATCCGATGAACTCCTGTCGATGAAAGCAGAGAACGCTACAGCTGTTCAGCCCGCGATCGACACGCTCCGCAAACACAACATCGTCATCGAATCCGCTGGGTTCAAACGCCCATCACTCGAAGATCTGTTCATGCAAGTGGTCGACGCCAACGACGGCGCTCGCCCCGGCGCGATCTCTGGAAGCAAATCAAACCAATCGACCAATCAGCCGAACAACCAATCAACTAACCAGTCAGGAGCCAACTCATGATTCTGACCCAAACCTACGCAATCTTCCTTGATGCGTACAGAGAACTCAACGCCAAGAAACTCTTCTGGCTCACCCTCGCACTGAACCTATTAGTCGTTGTGCTCTTCGCGGCGCTCAGCATCAACTCCAAGGGCGTCAACTTCTTCCATTGGACATTCAACAACAACTTCCTCAACTCAGATTCAATCTCTCCAGAACTCTTCTACAAAATACAGTTCACAGAATGGGGCGTCCCGCTCTGGTTAAGCTGGGTCGCCATCATCCTCGCCCTCATCTCCACCGCAGGGATCATCCCCGATCTGGTTTCAGGGGGAACAATCGAACCCGTCCTCTCCAAACCGATCGGACGCCTCCGCCTATTCCTCACCAAATACCTCACCGGTTTGCTCTTTGTCGCGCTCCAGGTCATGGTTTTTTCAGTTGGGTGCATCTTGGTCATGGGATTCCGCGCCGGCGCATGGGAGTTCAAGCTCCTGCTCGCGGTCCCCATTGTCCTCGCGATGTTCAGCTACCTCTACGCATTCTGCGCGTTTGTAGGACTCATAACACGCTCAACAATCGCTGCTCTCCTGCTCACCATCATCTTCTGGTTCGCACTCTGGTTAGTCAACACCACAGACAGCATGATGATCGCGCAGCGCGAAGGCTCCATCCTCGAAATTGAAGATCAACAAAAGATCGTTGAAAGCCAGATCTCTTTCTCAAACAAACGAATCGCGCAACTCCGCGAGCAAGACAAACCAGTCCCAGGAGAAGGCGACGAACCCCTCCCCGACGGATACGCGGACCAACTCGAAGCGGTCAACCCCGCACTCAGTCAATCCCGGTCGAATCTCATCGATGCTCAAGAAAGCGCCGAAACATGGAAAGCATGGGCCGGTCGTATCATCACTGCCAAAACCATTCTGCCCAAAACTCAAGAAACCATCGCCCTCCTGAGTCGGACCCTCATCGATCGTGAAGAGCTTGCTATATTGATGGGTATGAGCGAACGCCAAGCTGAGCGGATGGCCGCTGAGCAAAACGATGACAACGCTCCCGCCTTTGCAGACCCACGCGTTGGCCAGCGCGTAGAAGAAATCATGCGAGCGCGAACAACCACCTGGATCCTCGGGACATCATTCGCATTCCAATTCTTCTTACTCGCCCTCAGTAGCATCATCTTCATTAGACGAGATTTTTAACCCGCGGATGGTTCAAGACCAAACTACCCCGACCAAGCTACCCCGCCCCAAGCTCCATCCCCCGGTCACGAGCTGCAGTCAATGCCGCACCAAATGCATCCATGACACCACGCTGATCAAGCGTGGTTGTCGCTGCATAGGTTGTCCCGTTCTTGGAGGTCACCATTTGACGAAGCGATGATGCATCATGTTCAGAAGCCGCAAGCAGTGCTGATGAGCCAGTCACCGTCTGCTCAACAATCTTCCGTGCATCCTCCGGTCCAAAGCCCAGCTTCTCCGCAGCCCGACTCATCGCTTCAACAAGATAAAAAACATACGCTGGACCTGAGCCCGCAACCGCAGTAAAAGCATCCATCAAGGATTCATCAAGACGAACCGTCTCCCCGACCGCGCGAAAGATCGATTCAACAGTCACCAGATCCGCCTCCAGTAGATCACCAGATGAAGCAATCGCTGTCATCCCCATCCCGACCTGAGCAGGCGTGTTAGGCATCACCCGCACCGCCCTGCCTGCTCGATCATCCCCAAAAAAAGTACCCAGCACTGCGCGCCTAGGAATACCCGCAAGGATCGAAACCACAAGCGGCTTCCAACCAAGCCCATCCATAATCGGCGCGAATGCCTCCCCCACCGCGCCAAGCATCTGAGGTTTGACCGCAACTACAACCACACCGTCTTGAGCACCAAAGCTCTGCAACCAATCTAAAGAAGCGCGAGGATCATCAAACGAGTTCTCAAACAACGATCTCCGCTCAGCTGATGGATCAAGCACCCCAACCAATCCCGATCGAAGCACCCCAGCATCCACCGCACCCTTCAGGATTGCATGAGCCATATTGCCGCCACCGATAAATAACACTGGTTTCTCAAGAGTCTGCATACCAAAGCGTACCCGCTCGACAGTTTCTGGTACAATTTGCTACTACAATTGATAAAGCACCACAAGGAATAATGCATGTCCACTTTCTATCAACTCGAGTTCGAAAAACCAGTCCTCGCTATCGAAAACGAGATCGAGCTCACCCGCAATGCAATCGAGTCTCCCGGAATCGAAATCCCCGCACTCGGCGGGATCGAACCACAAGACACCCAACCCTCTGTCCAAGACCTCGCGACGCTCGACGCACGACGCACCCAGATGCTCAAAGATGTCTACACCGATCTATCCCCCTGGAACACCGTGCGCGTAGCAAGACACCCCAAACGCCCACAAACCAAAGACTACATCAATCTCATGTGCAGAGATTTCTGCGAACTCCACGGCGACCGCGCCTTCGCAGACGACCCCGCAATCATCACCGGATTCGGACGCATCGGAAACCGCAAATGCCTCATCATCGGTCACCAAAAAGGCAACTCCACCCAAGAAAAGCTCGCTTGCCACTTCGGATGCGCCCACCCCGAGGGATACCGAAAAGCACTCGCAAAGATGCGCAAAGCTGAAAAATTCGGACTCCCCATCGTCACCTTTGTCGACACACCAGGCGCCTACCCAGGACTCGGCGCCGAAGAACGAGGCCAAGCAGAAGCGATCGCAGTCAACCTCCGCGAAATGAGCAGACTCAAAACACCCATCGTCAGCGTCGTCATCGGAGAAGGAGGCTCAGGAGGCGCCCTGGGAATCGCGGTCGCAGACCGAGTCGGAATGCTCGAATACTCCTGGTACTCAGTCATCTCACCAGAAGGATGCGCCGCGATCCTTTGGAAACAAGCAAACGAACAAACCAACAACGCTGCTGCGATCGCTCTCAATCTCACCGCACGCGACAATCTCAAAAACGGGATCGTTGACTCGATCATCAACGAACCCCTCGGAGCTGCCCACCGCAGCCCGCAAGAAGCCGCGAATCTGTTGCAGTCATGGATCGAATCCCAACTCGATGAACTCTGTGAACAACCGCACGAAGAACTCCTCGAAAGCCGGTACCAACGCTTCCGCAAGCTCGGTGACTACCAAGAGCAAGCCCTAAGCACCGCCCCCGAACCCCTCACAAGCTAAACTCAGCTTCGTGCACAAAGCACAAAGATACAAAATCCCACCACCTGTTCGATATTTGATAGGCAATTGTGCCTATCTATTTTGACATACATGCCCAGAGTGTCTACCCTTGCCACCAATCAGCCAAACATATTGAATCCTCAATACTTGGTATGCCAAAAGGACGGTGGAGCGTGGCAAAGAAGATCACAAAAAAATCAAAGCCCTCAGCAAAAGCTGGTTCTAAAAAAGTCGCGAAGAAAACGACTAAAAAAGTATCCAAAAAAGCGACTAAAAAAGTGACCAAGAAAGTCACCAAAAAAACCATCAAGAAACCCGCCGCCAAAAAGACAACCAAAAAAGCTTCGTCTAAATCAGTATCTAAAAAAACCACGACGAAGAAAGCAGCAACAAAAAAAGTGACCACTAAAAAAACAACTAAAAAACCTGCAGCAAAAAAGAAAACAGTCAAGAAAGCAGCCGCTTCCAAAGCTGTGAAAAAAACCACAAAATCAACGGCTAAAAAAACAACCAAAAAAACAGCAGCTACAAAAAAACCAACCGCCAAGAAGACCACCAAAAAAGCCCCTGCAACTGATTCCAAAAAGACAGCAGCAGAAACCGCAAAATCAACCGACGACAAAACAACAAAGGGAACAGCAGCAACTCCCTCTACAGACGCCAAACCCGCTGCTAAAAAGTTCCGCTCACGCAGCAAGAAAAAATCACCCGCAGACTACGCTCCGCCCCCGCGCCCACTCCTCCTCGGTCCAGGATCACTCCTCGCTGGTGGCCCACTGATCACCTCAAGCAAGCGTCCGAAAAAGGTCAAAGAAGCAGAGAAAGTCTCCAAGCGTACAAAGACCCCATTCACACCCAAGCAACTCGATGAGTACAAACTCACACTCCTCCAAAAGCGTGCAGAACTTGTCGGTGATGTAGAGAACCTCGAAGATGAAGCGCTCCGCTCAAACTCCGGTGAAACCCAGACCGCGAGCAACGCTGCTGAGTTCGGGACCGAAAGCTTCGAGCAAGGACTCAACCTCGATCTCGCAGCTGCTGATCGTCAACTCATCAACGAAATCGATGAAGCACTCACGCGAATCAGTGACCGGACCTTTGGCCTCTGCCTAGAAACACATCAGCCGATCAAAAAAGAACGGCTCGCAGAACTCCCTTGGGCAAAGTACTCCATCGAAGCTGCCCGTAAAATGGATCAACGCTACCCACGCTGATGCCCGAACAACAATCACAAACTTCAGATGCCGACCCCAGAATCCCGGCCAAAACCATCCGCTCAAAGCGAGCATGGTTCTGGTTTATGGGCACAATCATCTTCGGGATCATCACCGATCTCCTCTCAAAGTCACTCGCGTTCACACATGTCGCGGGAACGCAAGTGCACATCGACCGCACGCGCGTCATGACCGAGCCCAATCTCGGCAACCTCATCCCATACCACGAATCAGTCGTCGTGATCCCCAAACTGCTCGATTTCACACTCGTGCTCAACCCCGGCGCCGTCTTTGGCATCGGCGCCGGACAGCGATGGTTCTTCGTCATCTTCACACTCATCGCGATCTCAGTCGCGTTCTCGCTCTTCATCAAATGGACCAAACCCCGAGACTGGTACGCCCACATGGGCTTCGGTCTGATTATTTCAGGCGGACTCGGTAACCTCTACGACCGTGTGCTCTTCGCATGCGTAAGAGATTTCATCCACCCGCTCCCAGGAATGAAACTCCCCTTCGGCATCACATGGCCCAAGGGCGGCAGCGACGAAGTCTGGCCCTATGTCTCCAACATCGCCGACCTCTACCTACTCATCGGGATCGGACTCTTGCTGGTATTCACATGGAGACAACCCGCCCCTCAAACTACAGAAGCATCAAGTCTTCAAGCTGATCAACCAAAATCCTGATCAAGACCCAGGGACATCCCCGCCGCAGTTCTGCTCGACTGGGACCACACACAAGAACTTCAAAGGCTCATCGGCACCTTCTGCAGCCGTGAACTCATGCTCCTCATTTGCAGGAACGAAAACCACATCACCGGCTTTAATCTCGTGACGCTTCCCCTCAAGCAGCACATGCCCCGACCCCGAAACCACATACACCTCATGCTCATAATCATGCGCATGATGCGGCGTATTCCCACCCGGCTCAACCTCAATCGAACGCAACGCAAAGTGCGGCGCATTGTCCTCGCGCCCCACCATCACCGACATCGTCGCGCCCTGAACCCCCGGAA
>JBGCDI010000018.1:0-85891 GCA_045105315.1 Phycisphaerales bacterium
TGTATGCTGCGGAACTTGCGATTGCAAAGGGCGCGAAAGTCGTCACTCTTTCAGACTCAGGAGGTTCGATCAGCTTTAGCAAGGGCATGACCAGTGCTCAGCTTGAAGAACTGATCGATTACAAGGAAGTCCAGCGCGGTCGACTCAAAGACTGGTCGGGTGATGGTGTGAACTTCCATCCAGAAGCTCGCCCATGGTCGCTGGTTGATGCGGATGTCGCTCTTCCATGTGCGACTCAGCACGAAGTCGAAAAAGATGACGCAGCAGCATTGGTTGACCGCGGAGTCAAATGTGTTGCAGAGGGCGCGAACATGCCTTGTACCAATGATGCACGCAACATCTTCCACGAGAAGGGTGTCATGTTCGGACCTGGCAAAGCGGCCAACGCGGGCGGGGTCGCGACATCGTGCTTTGAGATGGACCAGAACGCAACACACAGCACATGGGCCAAAGACCGCACGATCGACAAACTGACCGGAGTCATGCTTGATATCCATGAGCAGTGCTTGGAGCATGGTCCGATGAACAACGGCGTTGTCGATTACGGCGTAGGAGCAGATCGCGGCGGGTTCGTGAAACTCGCGGATGCGATTATTGCGATGGGTGTCTGATCTTCATTGACGACTATTCATAGATTCTTGAATCATTGAGCCCCGTTTGTGCGGGGTTCTTTTTTTATGCTACTCGGGCTAGGTTGGATTGGCGGATTGATTTGAGGTCTTTGCGGATCCAGTCGAGCATGTTCCAGTACATGATGAGTGCAACAAGCGCGGCGAGGGCTACACCCAACAGCAGGATTCCTGTAAAGAATCCGATGAAGATGGTCATAATTCCAGCGAAGATGGTCATAATTCCAGCGACAAGCCCCGCGCCGATGATGATTGGCCCCATCCAGAGCAGGACGGTTGCTCTTTTATGAACGCGTTTGTTCTTGAGGAGCGGGGCCATCCAGCGGACATACATGATTTCAGCTATGAAACGCACAAAGATGACTAGATAAGATCCGATCAATACAATATATATGAAAACGAAGGCGGTCTGAATATTTGGTGCATAAGCCACACTGAACTGTGCAATTAACTGCAACAACGCAAAGCAGAATGCTATCACAACCGTTACTCGAACAAGTTTGCGTGCTTTGCTTCCTGTGTAGAACATTCCCTGGAGTGGGCATGGGGTTGAGAACTTGTACCAGCCTACTAGATACATCAGAGATGCTCCGAGTGATACCACTTGTGCAGCGATGTCAAAAACTAATTCGAGACCTGAGAAGGTCGCGGTGGTTGCGGCGAGGTAGCCGAAGAGGCCTCCGAAGATTGCTTGGGCGACGATGATGATGATCGCGGTTTGTACGAGGAATACGCCGGTGTGTAGTTTTTTGAGATAGTCATCGTCCGCGATGGCAATCGCCCCCCGGCCGATGGAGTGCTCGATGGGCAGACCACATTCTGGGCAAAGTTCTTTGGGATCGAGGCCGTTGAGGTCGTAATCACAGCGGAAGCAGTTGTTGATGATTTTGGTGCCGCATTCGGGGCAGAGGCCGGCGAGGTCAATGCCCATGAGGTTGTAGTTGCACTCGGCGCATGCGATGTGGGAATGATCGTTCATAGAGTGATCATAATCGAAAATATGTTTCGTTGCTAACTCAGGACGGCGTGTTTATGTACTAGCGGACTTGTGATTCAATATGCTTCACTTCTCGCTTGAGATTTGTTTGAGCACGATTTTCGTAGCCACGATTGTGAGCCCAGTTTGTATGAAAGATGTGGTCTTGTGACAGCAAGCCATATAGGAATGATCGCCTGCCCATTTGGTAGTTTTTTTCAGTGACTTGGGCGTATTCGAATCTGATTGCCTGAGCGTATTGGTCATACTTTGCTGGTTCGGATGCCAGAACTGCACAATCGATATCCGCAATTAGTTGTTCATCTTCTTTTGTTGCTTTCTTGTGATCTGCGGTAACCATGATTAGCCGACGGGCATTTGAAATGACTGCAGGGTCTATTCCCAGCTTGCTTGCATCTTGAGCCATGAGGACTGCGGAGTCATGCTCGTTGGTTGAAGACAGTGGCTCGTAGATTGCATCGTGATACCAGATCGCCATTTCGAGGGTAATGGTGTGATTGTCGTTTACTTGATCCAGGAGGTTGAGACAGTCATTGATGTGGTTGATGTTGTGATACGCTCTTGGTGGCGATTCGTACGCGCACAGAAGCCCTTCGAATACTCTGTTGCAATCGTCTCTAGTGCATGAACAGGCCGGCTTGATGACCGTATCCCAGCGGCGGGATAATCTTTGTAATCGATCATCCATAGACGGTTCTCTTAAGCCGGGCTTGGAAGTGTGTCTGGGGGGGTGTCGGTGTCCGTTGACTCTTCTTTTTTGGGTCCTGAACCATTGCCGCTTGATGATGGTGCGGGCGGTTCGGCGGCGAGGAGTTCGGCGACTGTTGATCGACCGATGGGTTCGCCTCGCATGATGGAGTGGACCTCGTCGGCGGTGAGGTTCTCGTATTTGAGGAGGGCCTGGGCGACGGCTTCGACCTTGTCCCAGTTCTCGGTGAGCATTGATTCAGCCTGTGCGTAAGCGTCGTCGACGATTCGCTTGGTTTCTTCGTCGATGATGCGTGCGGTTTCGTCGGAGTAGTCTTTGTCGGGGATATAGCCTTGGGCGTCGTCTTGTCCGGTGTAGCTTACAAATCCGAGGCGCGGGGACATGCCCCATTCGAGGATCATGGCGCGGGCGAGGCGGGTGACTTGTTGGATATCGCTTGATGCGCCGGATGAAACATCGTCCATTGCTTTGGCTTCAGCAATGCGTCCGCCGCAGATGACGCGCATGGTGGCTTGGAGCCATTTGAGTGAGTAGCCCATGCGGTCTTTTTCGGGGAGCGAGAATGTTGCTCCCCCGCTGGCGCCGCGCGGGATGATGGTGACTTTGTGGAGCGGATCGGCGTCTTTGAGCATTGCTTGGAGCACAGCGTGGCCGGCTTCGTGGTACGCGACGAGTTGGTTTTCGTCCTTCTCGCGGACGCGGCTCTTCTTGGCGCGGCCGAACTTGACCTTGTCGCGGGCTTCTTCGAGGTCTTCGTGCTCGATGAAGTCTTTGTTCTGCATGGTCGCGCCGATGGCGGCTTCGTTGATGATCGCTGCGAGGTCGGCGCCGGAGAACATTGGAGTGCCTCGGGCGAGTTTGGAGAGGTCGACATTGGGGCCGAGCTTGACCTTTTTGCAGTGGACTTTGAGGATTTCGAGTCGGCCTTTGACATCGGGGAGGGGGACGGTGATCTGGCGATCGAAACGGCCCGGGCGGATGAGTGCGGGATCGAGGACATCGGGGCGGTTGGTGGCAGCGATGACGATAACGCCGTCGCCGGATTCGAAGCCATCCATTTCGACGAGGATTGCGTTGAGTGTTTGCTCGCGTTCGTCGTGTCCGCCTGTGGTGAATCCCCCACCGCGACGGCGACCGACGGCGTCGATTTCGTCGAGGAAGATGATACAAGGGGAAGCTTCTTTGGCTTGCTTGAAGAGGTCACGGACCCGGCTTGCGCCGACACCGACAAACATTTCAACGAAGTCAGAGCCTGAGATGGAGAAGAACGGGACATCGGCTTCTCCCGCGATTGCTTTGGCGAGTAGTGTTTTGCCGCAGCCTGGCGAACCTGCGAGAAGGACTCCGCGCGGGATGCGTCCGCCAAGTTTGGTGAACTTCTTTGGTGTTTTGAGGAACTCGATGATTTCACCGACTTCGTCTTTGGCTTCTTCGATGCCTGCAACATCTTTGAAGGTGACGCCGGTCATTTCTTTGGTCATTGCGCGGTGCTTGGACTTCCCGAAGGAACCGAGCATGCCTCCGCCTCCTGCGGCGCCGCGCATGGAGCGAGAGAGGAGGAACCAGATGATCGCAAGGATCAAGATGATTGGTCCAACGGAGTAGAGGAAGAGGACCAAACCTGAGGTTGGTTTTTCGATCACTCGGCCGTCTGTAAGTTCATACACTCGCTGCGCGATGACCTCGCGGGAGATCGCGGTGATCGGAACGCGGATCGCGGTGGATTGTCCATCCTGCGCTTGGGCATCAACGAGCTGAGCGGTCAGCGCGGTGTCGGACATCGAGACGCTGTCGATTTTAACTTGCTTGTTGGAGTAGTACTGCTCGAACTGCTGGAAGGTGATTTGGCGTCCCTGCTGGGAACTGGTCAAGAACATCGCGAGCATGAAGACCATGAGCATAACCACGATGAACCCAAAGGCTCCTCGGCTCCGCTGTGGAGGCTGGGGCGTTCCCTTGGTTGGATCACCCTTCTTTGGATCTTTCTTGGGATCCGTGTCTTTTGGCTGTTTGTTGTTTTTTTTGTCGGTCATATGGTCGTGTATTCGGTGTTTGGGTTTGTCTGGACGCGAGCGGGAATGGGGTCTTGCTGCGCCGGACAATCGTTTTTTATTCACACTGATGTGTATATGGATGTAATCGGCAACTGTGGCACTGGTATTTCACAGAATCCAAATTTGAGCATTCCAGACCCGCAATGAGGGGTCTACTCCATTGTAGGTACGCGTTTAGAGGGGGTTGTGTTTACCAGTTCTCGCGGAGCTGACTGATCAGATCGGTTGCAAGCTCTTCGATTGCTTCTCGCTGACCATGCTCGTATCGCTCTGCGATGCCCCTCTGGGGGACAAAAGTCGAAGTTGCGGAGAAGTTTGATCGAGCGACCAAGATTTCGCCAGTTCTGTTGTCGCGCCATTCGAAACGAACGGTCACCCGGACCGCTTGCTCCTGGACCAGACCAGTCCGAGGGGCGCGGGAGACTTCGGAGAGGCCTGTATTGGTGATCACCCCGACCAATGTGGTGTCTGCTCGATCAGAGTTCACCAGCGCCCAAGGGGTGCGGGCACGGATTTGTTTGTTTAAGGATTCGGTGAACTGGAGCTCAATCCCGCGTTCGAATGTCTCGTTTGCGAAGATGGGGATCGCGATCGAACGGATGCTGGTGTCAAAGTTTGATCCGAAAGTGTACCCCTTCCCCTGAGATGCACAGCTTTGCAGGAGCATCAGGGTGGAGGCGGTCAAGACCATATAAACGATTCGTGTACTCACTCGCATCATGAATCCTGCTGCTGAGCTGAGGGTTCAGATTGGTCATCTGTATCAAATGTCAGCCATTTATACTTGAGCATGATATCAAGCGCTTGATCCGCAGCGATGGTCGCGGGATGTCTGCGGAGCAATCGGGCAAGCACAAACTTCGCGCTCGGAAGATCATCGACCTTGATGTACCATTCCGCGGTATCGAGCGCTTGCTGGGCAGCGGATTCATCGATCCATGCGTCGAGCCCCTCGGTGATCCCCGAGCGGATGGACTCTGCGGGGTACTGTCTGCGGTACTGCTCGATCAACAGTTTGGCATCAAGCAAACCCGAACCGTCGTACCGAGGGCCTTTAAAACGAGCGATGTTGCATTCGATTTGGCGCAGCATCGCAAAGCGGGTGTTGCGGGATTTGGGATGGTTGATGCGGAAAATATCGTACATCTCCGCAGCGAGTTTGAGCTCGCGTCTTTTGTAATAATGGTTCGCGAGGTCCAATGCTGCCTGCTCAGCGATTTGTGAACCGGGGAGCCGCTCTTGCGTGCGGATCAGGAGCTCCTCACCGATCGGACGCGCGTTCTCAAAACGGAATCCGAGGAATCGACGGTTAAGACCACCGATATAGAGCAGGGCAATTTCGTATTCTCGCTGAACTGCTTTTGTGTAGAACTCTGAATCTGGATAGTCACGGATGACGATCTCAAAATCGAAGAGCGCTTTGTATTCTCTGTCATTGGCAAAGCGGGCAATCCCGCGGAGGTAGTACGCTTCGGGGATGAATCTGGAGCGGGAGCGTTTGTTCTTTTCGATCCAGCTTGTGAGCTTGGACGATGCTCGTCCGGGATTCCCTTCTGCGATCAACAGCTGAGCTTCTGCCATCAACGCAGCATCAGTACCTGGTTCTGGAGCGGGAGTGGTTTGCCAGTCCCCGTCAAGCACGGGATCGGTCTGGACCGACTGTGCGCTCGAGATCGCAATGAAACCGAATACGGAGATCAGGACGGCGAGTTTTCGTGTATTGGTGTGCACGATGCAAGGATAGCGTGGAAAACGATGCTGGGGAGGATCTGTGTGCTCAGTCAATGGAGCTGAAATGGGGATTGTTTGGTGGAGTTGTCGAGGAGCGGGATCGGGTAGGATACGGGTATGGAGCTTCGAAGCTTAAAGCAGATGGTCGCGATCGCTGAGCATGGTCATATGACCCGTGCTGCGCAGGCTTTGGGTGTCACCCAGCCCGCGCTCTCAGCAGCGGTTCGCAAGCTTGAGGAAGAACTCGGGACCGCTCTGTTTCACCGGACCGGGGTCGGGGTGGATCTGACCGAAGAGGGCAAAGTCTTTCTAGAACATGCGCGAGATGCGATCCGCGCAAGCGAGCGGGCTGGGGATTCGGTGCGTGAAATGGTTGGACTTGAGACCGGATCTGTTCGGATTGGCGCCGGCGCGACTGCAACAGGGTATCTGCTTCCTCGCGCGATCCAGATGGTGCGGAAATCGCATCCGGGATTGTGGTTTTCTATCCGCGAAGCGGGGAGTGGACAGGTTGTCGATGGGGTGCTCTCAGGAGAGCTGGACCTGGGAATCGTGACGCTTCCCATCGATGATGCTCGCCGGGAGGAGTTGATGGTCATCCATGAGTTTGAGGATGAACTCATGCTGATTGTCCCAGCGGGGCATCGACTTGACGATCGACGAACTTTCCGGTGGGGTGATCTTGAGGGCGAACCCGTCATTGCGTTTGAAGCGGGGTCAGCGGTCCGAGGCATTCTGGACGCTGCTTCAAGCTCGCATGGGGTCAGTTTGTCAGTGGTGATGGAGCTGAGGTCGATCGAAGCGATTGTGCAGATGGTCCGCGCGGGGATCGGGGTCGGGTTTGTTTCTCGGTATGGGATTCCAGACGGAGCAGGAATCCGGTGCAAGGACGGCGGACTAACACGAACGCTTGGTGTTGTGCGGAGACGGGACAGGTTCTTGAGTCATGCGGCGGGGGCGTTTGAGCGGGCGTTGTTGACGAAAGTGGAATAGACTTTGAATTAACACAGATCATATTACCGGCTGGACACATGCCATCACACACAAAGGAATGACCATGAAGAACACTGAACGCAAGAACCGTTTCCTGATGATCCTGTACACACTCGGGATCGCCGGTTTCCTCGGACTCACACTCGCCGCATGCAACACCGTCTCTGGTGTTGGGCGCGATATCGAATCCGCGGGTGATGCGCTCGCTGATACCGCAGACAATGCGAAGGATTGATTCAGCCTGCACATCATAAAATATCAATGAAAGAGCCGGAAAATGCCTGCTTTTTTAATCCTTGAGGGTCTCGATGATCGCTTTGGGGGTGCGGTCTTCGAAGTAGAGGCCCCAGTGCTTTTCAGCGCCGTAGGGATTGTTTGGATCGCCCTTCCAGCTTTCATCGAACGCTTCGAAGAAAAAGGTCGTGATGTTCATTTCCTGAGCCCACTCGTAGAACTCTTTGAAATAGCGGGTTTGCTTGGATTGCGAAGCGCGGGCGCCGAACTCGGAGGCGGTGGTTGCCCACCCCGCTTCGGTGATGACGAGCTGAGCATCTGGGAGCGCATCGCGGACTCGCTGCATGTTGGCGATGGAGTAGGAGAGTCCTTCGTCGATGTCTCTTTGTTCCCAGACTGGGTAGATGTGGACGGAGACGAAGTCGAGATGCGACGCAAGCTCCGCGCCTTGGGTGGCCCACCAGTCATAGTTGTCGGCGACGGTGACGGGCTGGGCGATCGCGGCTTTGACCGTATGGACATACTGAATGACGGACTCGACGGGGACCATGTGATCGTTCCAGATGACAAGTGCTTCGTTGCCCACAGCGACAGAGGTGACGATGGCTGGGTATTGATTCGCGAGCCTGATCGCGTTGCCGATCTCGGTCGCATTGCCTCGTTTGTTTTGGGCGAGTTCTTCGCCTGTGAAGGGTTCGGGTTTCCAAGGACAATCGGGGTTGTTCACTTCAGCGCTGAGCCAGGCGCCAAGCATGACGGTGAACGGGAGGTCGTGTTCTTTGATGAGTTTGAGAACCGTTTCAGAGTTTTCTCTGCTGTCGTACAAGCGGAGCAACCGAAACGGGGTATCGCGCTCAAGAATCTGAAGATCCTCAAGGATCTGGGCATCCGTGGGGTTGTTCGCGCCCGCCCCTCGATCTGGGTGCTGGCCTTTGCGGAATCCGGAATAGCAGATCGCATACACCTGACCATCGATGAGGTCAGATTGGGCTTGCTGAATTGGTGAATTTGAAGAATGCTCGGATGCAAGTGTGGGTTGTCCAAATACGGACAGCGTGATTGAGACAGCAACAAAGACGGATAGTTGAATGGCGGTTTTCATTGGTTTGATTCGCATTTTTGATGACAAAATTGACTCAGATAAGTTCAAAGAGTCTATGTACAAATCGGTGAGCTGTTTTGTAGAAAGCAGGTACGGAGTTTCAAATAGAAGCAGCTTTACATCAGATTCTTGAGTTTGAGTCGCGTCTAGAGCCGTTCAGGGAGTATTCGATGGGTGTTTGAGAATCTGTTTGCTCAATTATGAGGCGATCAGTTAAACTAGATTACCAAGTTCGGAACACTCTTTGAAACAGGATGAATAGCTATGACACTTCAGTTCAAACGAATCATCGCCTTTGTGTTTTTCTTTTCTTCGATTGCGTTGGCGCAATCGGATAGCTCGTTCACTTATCAAGGCTCGCTCCGAGACGGCGGAGGAGCTGCGGATGGATCATATAACCTGACATTCACACTCTGGGATGCTGTTGCGGGGGGCACTCAGTTTGGCGGATCCGTTATTGCTTCGAATCACCCAGTGGCTGATGGGCTCTTTGATGTTGAGCTTGATTTCGGCGCTGGTGCGCTTGGTACGGGGAATCGATGGCTTGAGATAAGCGTCAATGGGGTGACCCTCTCGCCGCGGACACGGATCACGAGTTCGCCGTATTCGGTGCAGACTCGGGGGATCTTTGTGAATGATCAGAATCGGGTTGGAATTGGGACTCAATCGCCTTCTTCGTTGCTTCATGTGAAGAAGCAGACCCCATCGGCAAACTTCCCGGATCGGATGTTGATTCTAGATTCGCATGATGATCCAAATATGTTTGATTTGCAGAATGGTTCTGGGAGCGGGATTTTGTTTAAGGTGCCGTACCAGAGTGATTCGCGGAATGGCGCTGCGATTGATGCGGTCCGGACGACCAGTGGTGAGGTGAACTCGGCGACTGCGTTGGTCTTCTCTACTTCTGGGAACAGTGATTTTTTGAGTGAAGCGATGCGGATTGATGATGAGGGGAATGTACGAATGCAAGAGAAGCTTGTGTTTGGGAATGCCACTTCGCTGTTTGCTCAGCTGACAATCCCGAACTTAGGCTCGGCCTTTGCGATTGATGCGGCGTCGAGCAACTCGGTCTTGCCGACGATTCTTGCAAGCAATACTGGGTCTGGTCCTGTGTTGTGGGCATCAGGGGCGAACGATCTCTCGCTGAGCGGCGGAGGGATTGTTTTGATTGGCAGTGAAGCGGGCGCGAATCTGACGATGGATCGCAACGAGATCATGGCGCGGAACAACGGTGAGCCTGCGGGGTTGTTTTTGAACTTTGAGGGCGGCGAGGTTGCGATGGGTGAGCACCGGATCCATCCGGCTCATGCGTATGGGAAGGTGAATCCAAACGGCACACTCTTTAATGGGTCGTCCAACATCGTGAGCACATCTCGGATTTCAGAGGGTCAATATCAAATCGTTATCGAGGGCGGTATCTCTAACAGCGATATTTGGTTTGTATCAACTGATTCGCTCTTCTACCTCTCTAGTGGACGCAGGGATAACGTCACCGGGCACTTTGAAATTTCGGTCTATTTCAGTCTGGATGAGGAGTTTCGGGATAGAACATTCCAGTTTGTGGTGTATCGGCCTTGATCGCGTATCCGAATGGATCATAATTATTTTCTATTAACCTTGTAAATACGATTGATTTGATTCATGGCTTTGATGCGTCGATACTGTATACAGATCACCAATGAAGGAGCCTTGAAATGACGACTGATCCGTTTAACGCGACCGAAACTCTTGATGTCAATGGCGAGACCTATTCCTATGTTCGATTGGCGGCTCTGCAGGAAGCGGGGCTGGGGGATATAGGGAAGATGCCGTATTCGATCCGGGTATTGCTAGAAGCGATGGTTCGGAATCATGATGAGTTCATCGTGACCCAAGATGACATCACTGGTTTGTGCGCGTACAACGCGGGGAGCGTGAACTCTGTCGAGATGCCTTTCATGCCAGGGCGTGTGGTGTTGCAGGACTTTACGGGTGTGCCTTGTGTGGTTGATCTTGCAGCGATGCGGGACGCGATGAAGAATCTCGGTGGTCAAGCATCGCAGATTAACCCCGCAGTTGCGTGCGACCTTGTGATTGATCACTCGGTGCAGGTGGATGACTTTGCGAGCTTTGTCGCGCTGAGCATCAACGCGGACAAAGAGTTCTCCCGGAACAACGAGCGGTACACATTCCTCAAGTGGGGACAGGAGTCGCTTGACAACTTCCGCGCAGTCCCACCAGCAACCGGGATCGTGCACCAAGTAAACCTGGAGTACCTAGCGCGTGGATGCTTGACTAAGAATGCAGAAGGTTTGCAGTGGGCATACCCAGATTCACTTGTGGGCACCGACTCGCACACCACCATGATCAATGGTGTTGGTGTGCTTGGTTGGGGTGTCGGCGGAATTGAAGCGGAAGCGGTGATGTGCGGCCAGCCTGTCTACATGCTGACCCCGGAAGTTGTAGGGTTCAAGCTCAAAGGTGAACTCCCAGAAGGAGCGACCGCGACCGATCTTGTTTTGACCGTCACACAAATGCTCCGCGAGCATGGCGTAGTCGAAAAATTTGTCGAGTTCTTCGGTGAGGGCATGGAGCAACTCTCCATCCCCGATCGCGCAACCATCGCGAACATGGCACCAGAATACGGCGCGACCTGCGGATTCTTCCCGATTGACCAAAAGACGATCGAGTTCTTCCGGTTTACCGGAAAGACCGAAGAAGAATGTGCATTGACCGAAGCATGGGCAAAGGCGAGCGGTTTCTTCTGGACTCCAGATGCACCGGTTCCAGAGTTTGGGGCAACGCTTGAGCTTGATCTATCATCGGTGAAGCCTTGTGTTGCAGGACCAAAGCGTCCGCAAGATCGCATCGAACTCGACACACTCAAAACCGCGTTCAACGAGATGCTGGTTCGTCCGATGGGACCGCAAGGTCTGGGGATCGATGCATCGGCAACTGACACCACAGTAGAAATCGTGCATACCGCAGAATCGCGCCCACTCGAGATCGGGATGAAGTCCGGACTCACGCACGGCTCGATCGTGATCGCTGCGATTACCAGTTGTACCAACACCTCGAATCCTGATGTGCTGATCGCTGCGGGTTTGGTTGCTCGCAAAGCTCGGGCGCTTGGTTTGAATCGCAAGCCTTGGGTCAAGACATCGCTTGCGCCGGGATCAAAGGTTGTTACAGAATACCTTGACAAAGCAAACCTGAGTGATGATCTGGATTCGATTGGATTCCAGACTGTCGGATATGGATGCACGACATGTATCGGGAACTCGGGGCCGCTCCCTGCTGAGATCGAAGATGGCATTCAGGAAGGTGGATTGGCAGTCGCGTCCATCTTATCGGGGAACCGCAACTTTGAGGGGCGCATCCACCCTGAGATCAAAGCCAACTTCCTTGCCTCCCCGCCGCTCGTTGTTGCGTTTGCTCTTGCGGGACGCATTGATATTGATGTCTACAACGAGCCGCTCTGCCAGACCGCTGATGGCAAAGATGTCTACCTCAAAGACATTTGGCCCACCAATGACGAGATCGAATCAACCAAGAATGCATGCGTAACAACCGAGCAGTTCAAAGAAAAGTACAGCGCGGTCTACAGCGAAAACGAAACATGGAACGCGGTGCCCGTCAGCCAGAGTGATCTCTTCCCGTGGGATGACAAATCAACCTACATCCAGAACCCGCCATTCTTTGAGGGAATGACCGAAGAGGCTCCTGGGTTTGGTGCGATCACCGATGCACGGATGCTCTGCTTGCTTGGTGATTCGGTGACCACGGATCACATTTCACCTGCGGGACGCATTGAGCCTGAGACACCAGCGGGACAGTACCTGATCGCGCAGGGGGTTTCAGTGAGCGACTTCAACTCATTCGGTTCACGGCGCGGGAATGACCGCGTCATGACTCGAGGCACCTTTGCCAATGTTCGCGTTAAAAACCGTATTGCTGCCGATGTCGTCTCCGGGGATCAACCCGAAGGCGGATGGACACGCAACTTCACCAAGGGCGATGATCTTGCATCCGCTCCAGTTGAATACATCTACGACGCAGCGATGGATTACAAAAAATCCGGCACCACCCTCGTGGTCGTTGCGGGTAAAGACTACGGCATGGGCTCCTCGCGCGACTGGGCAGCAAAGGGCACCCTCCTGCTTGGTGTCAAAGCGGTGATCGCAGAGAGCTTTGAACGCATCCACCGGAGCAATCTTGTGTTTATGGGAGTGCTTCCGGTTGTGTTCAAGAAGGGTGATACCGCAGAAAGCCTTGGTATCAAGGGCGATGAGACCTTTGATGTGTTGATGCCTGAGGAGCTGAGCCCTCGCTGTGATGTTCCGGTACGTGTGACGCGCGCCGACGGGACGAGCTTTGAGTTTGTGACGATGTGCAGAGTGGACACTCCGGTGGAGATCGAGTATTTCCGCAACGGCGGGATTCTGCATACTGTGATCCGCAAGAAACTCAATGAGAGTATGCAGCTGGCGTGAACTCCTAAACAAGCAATCCATACAACGAGCAGCCATTGGTTGCTCGTTTTTTTATGCTATGATTTTGTGAAGGAAGCGGCCCTATGTCGAAAATACGATTTGAAGAACATAGCTATGAGAACATTTACAACTTGTATCGAATGGGCGTTCTTGTTGAATGCCCTCGATGCAATAGCTGTGCACATGTTACTCCATATGACCCTAAAGCCGCTCGGCTTACCTGCGGGCACTGTGGGCATGCGAAAACATATGATGACATGAATGGCTGGAGTTAGAGAGATGAAGTGCTGTATGGTCGTGAACATTATTCGAAATCGCAGCTTTGGCTACAAGTCCGTTGTTGCGGCGAGCGCCTTTGGGCACTGAATACACAACACCTCGATTGGCTCGAAGGATATGTCCAAGCGGATTTGAGGATCCGGAATGCCCCTGACTATGTAAATTCCTGTTTAAACAGTCGAATACCTAAATGGATTTCCAGTAAGAAGAATCGTTTGCAAGTGATCGCTGGAATAGAGAAACTCCAATCGAAGGTTCAACTCCTCAAAAACTAAAAACGCCCAGACTGATCGGGCGTTTAGTACATTGATTTAACAACACAATCTTACCGTCTACGGCGGGTACTTCCCAAACCAACAAAGCCGAGGAGTGCCAGTGCTGAGGGCGAAGGAACGACCGAGATGCTCCACTCGTCAAAGATGAATCCGACTGGTTGGACCGGGCCGTCTTCCAGGCCCCAGTTGAATACTGAGAGACCAGAAAAGTCATAGGTCCCCACAGCTCCGAGAATATCCAGTGAATCTAATCGGCTACCTTCATAGGTCACCGAGAAGAGGGCATCAAAGTTATCCGCGATCCCGCCTGCTTCATCGGTCGCGATTCCGTTGGGGAAACCGTCGATGTTGGATCCGAGGAAGAATCCGTCAACGGCGGGATCGTCGTTGCGGAGGATAAAATATGGGGTTCCACCGAATGGTTGTGATCCCGCGAGTCCGACCGAGTTGCCGTTGATGGAGAGTGAGAATGATGGCTGGATGACTTCATATCCGCGAACGGGGAAAGTGCCCGAGTCAACAAAGTTCTCGGAGTCGAGCTGAAAGCTCATGACGACAGGATCACCTGATCCGAATGCGCCCCAGCTTGTTGCAAATGGGATGGAACCAAAATCGACTGAGCCGACGACATCAACTTGGACGATCTCTGCTTGGGTTGAGTTGGTAGTTGTCCCCACAGCGAGTGCTGCAGCTGCGAGAATTGCTGGAGTGAAGTTCATGGTTTGTTCTCCTTCAAAGTATGATGCGCCTGGCCCACATCGTGAACCTGTACTCAATGATATCAACAAAAGCTGTGGAACAGAAGTGTTGATTCTGAGTTAGATCTCAAGGTCTATCTGAGGTTTTGATTTTCGCATCTTGCTCGGTGATCCCAAGGGCTTATAGTGCTACATGACCATTGATCAGCGCATATCGACAGGCAATGAGTGGGAGAAAAGGTACGGGTATTCGCGAGGTGTCCGACGCGGCAATCTAATCTTTCTTACAGGCACGGTATCCATGAATGCGGATGGAACCCCGCATGTTCCCGATGATGGGTACGCCCAAGCTTTGCGGTGCTTTGAGATTATTGAACGGGCGGTCGTTGAGCTTGGTGGGTCCAAAGCGGATCTAGTCCGTAGCAGGATGTATGTCACTGATATTTCTCGCAGCGATGAGTTCGGGCGAGCTCATAAAGATTTCTTTGACCAAAGCGGTTTGGATCTGCGCCCATGCTTGACCATGGTTGAAGTATCAGCACTGATTTCTCCAGAGTTCTTGATTGAGATCGAGTGTGATGCGGTGGTTAGTTCGTAATCAGAATACTGAACCGGTGCATATTAATTGCCTGTATAGAAATTGCCTGTATAGATGTGCGCATAACAAAGCCGCGACTGTAGAGCCGCGGCTTTGTGATTCGGAGCGAAATTGATTACGCGTGCTGCATCATCTCAGCCGGGATCTGTATCCCGAGCTTTTTGGCAACGCGGGCGCCATAGTCAGGATCAGCGCGGAAGAAATGACAGAGCTGACGCATCTGGATTTCTTCGGTTGCATCACCAAGCGCCCCCGCGATACGGGTCGCGAGACGATCGCGATGGTCTTCGTCGAACATCCGGAACAGGTTACCCGCTTGCGTGTAGTCATCGTGATCAACGGTGGAGTCGAAACGGTCAACGATTGTCTGACCAAGGTCCCATGCAGGATCTTTGAATTCCGGAGCGACATCAGGCATGCCCTCGCGGCTTGATGGCCAGTAGTTGGCGCGTGAACCGTAATCCTGCGCGCTCGCCATTTGGCCGTCGCGCTGTGAGTTGAACACGGGACACTTCGGGCGGTTCACTTCGAGCTGTTGGTAGTTGTTGCCCACGCGGTGACGGTGTGCATCTGCGTAGGACATCAAGCGTGCTTGGAGCATCTTGTCCGGGCTCGCATTGATCCCAGGCACAAACGCGCTTGGGCTGAAGCTCGCTTGCTCCATCTGTGCGTGGTAGTTGTCCGGGTTGCGGTTGAGTTCGAGCTGACCGACTTCGTGGAGCGGGAACTCTGCGTGTGGCCAAACCTTGGTCAGATCAAACGGGTTCCATCCGGTGTCTTTTTCGAACTTGTCTGCCTCGGTCTGGGTCATGATCTGAACATGCATGGTCCAGCTCGGGAAGTCACCCTCTTCGATCGCGTTAAAGAGATCACGCTGAGACGATTCACGGTCAGACGCGATCACTGAATCGCCCTCGTCATCCATGTAGTTCTTGATGCCTTGGTTGGTTTTGAAGTGGAACTTGCACCAGACGCGTTCGTTCTCGCTGTTGATGAAGGAGTAGGTGTGCGAACCGTATCCGTTCACATTGCGATACCCAACAGGGCGTCCGCGATCCGAGAACAGGATCGTCACTTGGTGGAGTGATTCTGGACACAATGACCAGAAGTCCCACTGCATGTCGTTGTCGCGGAGGTTGGTCTTCGGGTCCCGCTTCTGGGTGTGGATGAAGTTGGCAAACTTGTACGGATCACGCACAAAGAAGACGGGGGTGTTGTTGCCCACCATGTCCCAGTTACCTTGCTCGGTGTAGAACTTGACCGAGAAACCGCGGACATCGCGCTCAGCATCCGCAGCTCCTTTTTCACCAGCAACCGTTGAGAAACGCATGAGCGTTTCGGTCTTCTTCCCGATCTCACTCAGAAAATCAGCTTTGGTATATTTAGAGATGTCGTGGGTGACGGTGAAGGTACCAAAGGCACCCGAGCCTTTCGCGTGAACGACGCGTTCGGGGATGCGCTCGCGGTTGAAGTGTTGCATCTGCTCGAGGAGCGCGACATCTTGCATCAGAAGCGGACCACGAGGGCCGGCGGTGAGTGAGTTTTGATCACCAATGGGATTACCCTCAGCGGTGGTCATGAAAGGACACTTTGGTTCGTTATTATCGGCCATACTGACTCTCCTTTAGAATGATTCTACTCTATGCAGACTCCGTTGTTGAGTGAAGTGGGTTCAGGAAATTGTCCGCGCGAACACTCTTCATTTGTCCCATCTGCTCGTGAAAATACCGCAATACACGCTCATACAACGGATTGTGCCCTCGTGGATTTGTATACTGTTTGGATGGAGAATGAGGCGTCTGTAGTTGTGGAAGATTCTCGGATTGCCGATGCGGTACGCTCGGTCTGGGGGTTTGATACGCTGCGCCCAATGCAGGAAAAAGCCATTGCTGCGGGTATTGATGGTAGGGATTGCCTGACCGTTCTCCCGACAGGCGGAGGCAAGAGCTTGTGCTATCAAGTTCCTGCGCTGGTGACCGGAAAGGTGACGGTCATTGCATCGCCGTTGATCGCATTGATGCGCGATCAGGTGCGAGGGCTTGAGCTCAATGGATACGGCGCCGCAGCGCTGCACTCGGGAGTCGAACCAGAAGAAGCACGCGAAATTATTACCAGAGCCTTTGACGGTTCCATCAATGTCATCTTCGCAGCACCTGAACGACTCGTGACAACAGGATTTAAGACGATCCTCGCGTCGCTCCACGATGCGGATCGGCTCGGCGCGATTGCAATTGACGAGGCGCACTGTATATCTCAGTGGGGTCATGATTTCAGACCCGAGTTCCGCAGAATGAAAGAGCTCCGGGGAGTCGCGCCCGGGATCGGGATGCAGGCCTTTACCGCAACAGCAACCCCGCGCGTGCAAGAAGATATTGTTGAGCAGCTCGGGCTGAGTGATCCTGAAATTCTAATCGGGAAGTTCGATCGCCCGAACTTGTGCTACCGCGTGCAGGCGCGGAACAAGTCTGCTGATCAGATCGCAGAAGCGATCCGAAGACACCGCAGCGTTGGGGACAGCGGCGGGACTATCGTCTACTGCTTGAGCAGGAAAGACACTGAAGCGCTCGCACAAGAACTCGTCGAGCACAATCTTGATGCTGATGCATACCACGCGGGACTCAGCGAGAAAAAACGCATGCAGGTCGAGAACGCGTTTCTCAACGAAACGCTCGATGTCGTGGTGGCGACTGTTGCGTTTGGGATGGGTATCGACCGGAGCAATGTCCGTTTAGTTGTTCATGCGACGATGCCTAAAAGCATCGAAGCGTATCAACAAGAGACCGGACGAGCGGGACGCGACGGGGAGCCCGCGGAGTGTTTACTGCTGTATTCACCGAGTGATGCGGGTAGGTGGGAACGCTTGATCGGGTTCGGAGCAGAAGAATCTGGCGCTGATCCTGCAGGACAACTCCAGTTGATCAGAGAGATGCGATCGTTGATCGCTGCGATGGACTGCAGACACCGAGCACTCAGTGAACACTTCGGACAAAAACTCGATATTGGAGAAGACGGGTGCGGCGCGTGTGATGTCTGTTTGGGGGAAACCGAGATCGACCGGGAATCATCTAAAGTAGCACAGGTACTCTTATCAGCGGTCGCCCGGACCGGTCAGCGGTATGGGGCTGCCCATGTCTGTGATGTGGTGCGCGGAAGCAAAGGCGAGAAAGTACTGAGCAGGGGTCATGATGAACTCAGTGTGCACGGGATGCTCGGCGCGTATTCAAAGGCTCAGCTCTCGATGTATCTTGACCAACTGATCTCTATCGGCGCTCTTGAACGAGTCGTCGAGGATCGGTTTGAGACGCTCAAGTTCGGGGACCTGGGTGTATCGGTGATGAAGGGGCTCGGGGAAGTCGTGCTGAGTAATCCGATCGGGACCGGATCAGCCAGCGCCGAGCGCACTCGCGGGCGCAAGCAGGGGCGCGAAGCGGTGGTGCTTGATATCGATGAGCGAATGATCTTCGATCGCTTGCGTGGACTTCGGACACGGATCGCGCAGGAACGCGAGGTCCCTCCTTATGTGGTGTTCTCGGATGCGACCCTTCGGGCGCTGGTCAAAGACCGCCCCACCACCCGCAACGAGATGCTGCGCGTCAAAGGCATCGGACAAGCGAAACTGGATTCATTTGGCGATGTATTCTTAGAGGCGCTCTGCG
Organism: Phycisphaerales bacterium; assembly: GCA_045105315.1. Classification (GTDB taxonomy): domain Bacteria; phylum Planctomycetota; class Phycisphaerae; order Phycisphaerales; family UBA1924; genus UBA1924. The sequence continues at coordinate 18,428 of JBGCDI010000018.1, forward strand.
ATGATGGATAAGGCGCATGCGTTCACTGTAGGACTTATTGATCCAGCCGAAACCCATACTCTGCGCCAGCGGGTGCTTCGTCCGTATCTGACTGTTCATGAAGTCGCTATGGAACATGATGTCCTTCCATCAACCTTCCATGTTGGCGCCAAAGTGTGCGTAGACCACACAGGAATCGACGAAGTGGTCGCCATCATGACCGTCATGCGTGATCCTCTCCCAGGATCCGAAAGCGGGGCATGGCGCATCCGAGGGATGGCTTCATCACCCGAAATGCGAGGCAAGGGCAGCGCCGGCGTGGTACTCAAGTTTGGAATCAAGCACGCGTGGTCCATAAAACATGAGACGATTTGGTGCAATGCACGGCGCGTAGCGTACGGATTTTATGAGCGATTCGGGTTCGAGCTTATCGGTGATGAGTTCGATATCCCCGGGATCGGCCCTCACAAAGTGATGACCATCCATCCACCATCCTTATGAGTACTCTGCGTGATTCCTGGTCAGTTACTCATCTGAAGCACTGGACGGAACATCGGAGGCCAATGCTCTCTTCTTAGCTCGTCGATGCCCCGCCTTCATATTGATCATCTCGAGAACAAACGCAAAGACAATCGCGAAGTAAATATAACCTCGATTGAAATGCTCACCGATACCCTCAGCAAAGAGCAGAACTCCGATCAACACCAAGAATGAAAGAGCGAGGGTCTTCATCGTTGGGTGCGTATTCACAAAGTTGGCGATCGGTGAAGCGAACGCGAGCATGACCATAATCGAAATGATCACAGCGGTGGCCATGATCCAGTAGTTGGAAGTCATACCGACCGCTGTGATGACTGAATCCAGCGAGAACACCAAATCAAGCATCAAGATCTGCGTCAGGACCTTCGCGACTGTTGTGCCCGCTTCTTTGAGTCCGGGACGGGAATGCGGATCTTGTGAAGACCCACCATTCTCGTCTATTAAATGATGGAGTTCGAGAACCGCTTTGAAAATCAGAAAGAGTCCGCCACCAATGAGTAGCAGTGATTTTCCTGATATATCACGACCAAAGACGGTAAAGAGGGGCTCGGTGAGCTTGACGATCCAGAACGCCAGCCCGAGCAAGATGAGCCTCATCACCATTGCAAGCATCAATCCAATCGATCGAATACGAGCTTGCTTCTCTTTGGGGAGCTTATCAGCAAGAATCGCGATGAAGACTACATTGTCAATCCCAAGCACGATCTCGAGAATCGTAAGTGTGAACAACGCCATGAGCCCAGCGACTGAGAAATAGGCGACCGGTTCAAGACTCGCCGACGCGCTCACTGCATCTGAAGCAAGGGTGATCGCGGGCCTTAACGTCGAGCAAATCGAATAGAGCTGTTCCATAGGTACCAAGCTGACTTCAAAAGAGGTTGAACCAATCAAACCAACCAGCGAGTTACGGGGTTTGATGACCCGCAAGAATGGTCTGGACTTCAATATTTTCTGAACCACTGAGCTCTGAAGGGTTGAGGCTTGAACCATCCACTGAGTGTGTGGATTCGAAGGTGGAGTTGTTGTGTGTGTCGTGCTGAAGGCTGTGATCCGAGCCGTGATCTGTGGAGTCTGCAGGTGAAGCGGAATGATCCATATGCCCAGGTGCATTGAACTGCCCAGCGGTATTGGCAGCGCCAACAAGCGGCTGAGCAATGACCAAGAGCAAGACAACACCAATCGCAGAACACGCGCCCGCAAGACGACGCGACATGTATGGGCTCAGGGAAATAATCTGTGCCGGCTTATCTGATTTATCCAGATACACCACCGCGACCAGCCTGAGGTAGTACACCGCTGCGATCGCGGAGTTGATCCCGAGGATAATCACAATGGGGATCTGCCCGGCGCTCACACCCGAAGCAAACAACCCGAGCTTACCGACAAATCCGAGCAGCGGAGGGAATCCGAGCATCGAGAGTGTCGAGAGCACCACAGTCCAACCAAGAATAGGGTGTGATTTACAGAGTCCCCGAAGATCTTCAATATCATCCGCTTCCACGCGGTCTCCGTCAGCATCTTTCTTGTCGATTGATGCAAGCACCGCAAACACACCAATGGTCATCACGCCGTAGACCAAGAGATAGAACAGCACCGCTGCGATGCCATTGCGGTAGAAAGGCGACCCGTCGGGTCCGGGACCTGCGAGGATGCCCACAAGCATGTATCCGGAGTGGGCGATTGATGAGTACGCAAGGATGCGTTTGACAGAAGTCTGGAGCAGCGCGAGCGTGTTACCGACAAACATAGTGAGGGCAGCGATGATCCAGAGCATGGATTCGACGGTCACTGGGAGTCGTCCAGCTTCGTTCCATCCGACTGTTGCTGCGATCATGATGATCGCGATGAACCCAGCAGTCTTGGGAACAAATGCAAGCATCGCACTGACCGGTGATGCTGCTCCTTGGTAGACATCGGGTGTGTAGAAGTGCATTGGGATCGCTGCAATCTTGAAACTCAATCCAAGAAGCGCAACAAGCACACCCGCAAGACCAATCGTCCCAAGTCCGTTGGTAGCAAAGTGCTGAGCAATATCGGTAAGGTTTGTTGAACCCGCAGCACCATAAATCAAGGCAAATCCATACAAGAAGATCGCTGCACCCATCGCGCCAAGAAAGAAGTACTTAACCGCTGCTTCGCGCGATGCGTTCTTGTTGCTTGAAATAGCAACCATGATGTAGGTCGGAAGCGAAGTGAGCTCAAGAGCGAGGAACAACCAGATCAGATCGTCTGCAGATGCAGTCAGCATCAGTCCGGTGATGGAGAACAGGAAGAACGCGTAGAACTCACCCGCATTGGATCGGATCGGTAGGAACGGCTTTCCTTGATCGACATCTTCTTCAAGGTCACGATCAACGACTCCCGTCAGGTTAATCAGTAAGAGAATCGCAACCGCAGCAATGATGAACTTTGCGTACGGGATCAAGTTCGGGAAGAGTGCGTTTGGATCGACCTGGGTCGTGGTCGCGACCAATCCAGCTGCCAGCAGAGCGATGCCTGCGATCCAGGGGGTCAGGTTGCGGATCGCGCGGATTGGCCACTGACCGGTGATCATCACGAGACAGGTCGCAATGAAAAGGATCAGTTCAGGAATGATGAGGGCAAGCTTTTCGGTCACGGCGTGGCCTCCATCAAGATCTGCGTCGACGGTGTTTGATTGAAAATAGCATTCGTCATCGCGTGGTTCTCGTCTTCACCATGATGATCTGGGTGCTGGTATTGGTGCGAGCTCATCGCAGCGTTGACTGTGTCGTTGATCGGATCTGAAACCGCATCCAGGAGCAAAGTTGGCTGAAGACCAAAGAACAAGCAACCAGCAGCAAGCGGGATCAGAGTTGAAATCTCGCGTGCGTTGAGGTCTGCAGGTAGTGATTCATGTGCATGATGATCCGATGGCTCGCGGAGTGGACCGAAGCAGATCTTGCCGACCATGTACAGCAGGTACATCGCTGCGATAACCATCCCGGTTCCAGCAAAGACCGCGAACCAGACACCCAAGGTTGAACCCCAGGCGCCGACTTGCTGGGTCGATGCGAATGATTCGTCAGACTGGAAAGCCGCGATCAAACAAAGAACTTCTGATGGGAATCCATTGAGACCCGGAAGCCCGACGGAGGCCATCGCGAAGAAGACCATAAAGAATGCCCAGACCGGCATCTTGGATGCAAGCCCCCCCACTTGTCGCATGTCGCGCGTGTGGTATCGTTCGTACATGTATCCGATCATGAGGAAGAGCCCGCCGGTTGATAAACCGTGGGAGAGCATGTAGAGCACGGACCCAGAGAGTCCAGAAACATTGACCGCAGCCAATCCAAGCACACAGAAACCAAGGTGAGAAACCGAGGAATACGCAACAAGCTTCTTGATGTCTTCTTGCACCCAGCAGATGAGTCCCGCGTAGATGATTCCGATCACCGAAAGCGTCCCGATGAATGGTGCGTATTCAATGAACGCAGCAGGAGTCACCGGGATTGCAAACCGCAGGATGCCGTAGGTACCGAGTTTGAGGAGGACACCCGCGAGGATAACTGACCCAGCGGTCGGTGCTTCGGTATGCGCCAGTGGCAACCAGGTATGCACCGGGAAAAGCGGGACCTTGACCGCAAACCCCGCGAGCATCGCAAACAAGACCCATGCTTGATGCTCAACAGGCATCGACGGCGCGATCGCGGTGATGGTCGCGATGTCGAGAGTCCAGGTACCGGTCTGCTGAGCAACGAAGTACACAACATACATCAGACCCGCGAGGGTCATCATTGAACCGGTGAAGGTATAGAGGAAGAACTTGGTGGACGCTGCGACCCGGTTGGTTGAGCCGTAGACGCGGATGAGAACGAACATTGGCAAAAGCGTGAACTCAAAGCAGATGTAAAACAGCATGAGGTCGCGGGCAGCAAAGACCCCGACCATCGCCGCTTGGAGCACAAGCAGCCACGCGTAATACTTGCGTCGATCGTGCGTGATCGCGGTTTTACTCGCAGCAACCACGATCGGTCCAAGCAACACAGAAAGAGCAATGAGCAGAAGAGCGATCGCATCGGTCCCGATCGAGAGCTTGAGCCCAAGATCAGAAATCCAGTTCACGCTCGCAGCACCCTGAAAATCTGAACCACGCGAGTAGTCAAAGTTCCAGAGCATGAACGCGCCGGGGATCAGCGTGAAGAGCATCGTGCGCATCGCAGATGCGTACGAGCCCTCTTCAGTATCAAACGCAACAAGCAAGGCGCCAATGAGCGGAATGAGAATCAGAAGGAGTGTCCAGATAGGGCTCACAGAGCACCTCCTTGCATGACAATGACCACAACAACAATCAGCAGAATCGCTACACCACCAGCCATCGAGACCGCGTATCCCTGAAGGACGCCGGACTGGCTCGGTTTGAGGATCCATGCGAGGAGTCTTGGGAGGAATCCGAAGAAGTTCACAATCCCATCAACAAGGAGCTTGTCGATCCAGTGCAGAACATGAGAGCCGATCCTTAATGGCATGACCAAAATCATCCAGTAGATCTCATCGACATACCACTTGTTCTCAGCCCACTTCGGTATTGGTCCAAACAGTTTGGCAACCTTGTCCATCTTGCACTCAGCTGCGGTTGTGCGACCAAACAGGTGGAAGAACCATGCAAGCCCGATACCAACGATACCGATCACCCCAGAGATGTAGTACATCATTTTGTGCGGGTCGCCGCCGGTGATGGGCATTTCAAGTGCTTTGTTGATTGTCCCGCGCGGACCAACACCCGCGACCGGGTAGTGCTCGGGATCTTTTTCGTAGTATTCGAATGCGTGCTTACCGTAGTTGGAGTGGTAGGAAGCGGTTGAATCAGACACCATGGTGTCGGCGTAGTGCTTGGTGTGCTTCGCGTCCGAGCTACCAACGAAGTAGAGGCCGCTCGCAAGGATGGAACAGACCGTGAGGGTGATCAACACAGTATTGATCGCCCAACCCGGTGCGTGCGGATGGAATCCACCATCATGATCATCATTATGGCCATCATGCGCGTGATCATCTGCATGGTCGTCGTCGTGATGCTCATCACCCGGATGGAACTCAACTGGACCCATAAAGACACGGAAGAAGACGCGGAAGGTGTAGTACGCGGTCAGTCCTGCGGTCAAAAGCAGAATCCAACCAATCATCGAGTATCCGGGCGTAACGAATGCTTCAGCAAGGATCGTGTCCTTTGAGAAATATCCCGCAGTGAACGGGACTCCTGCTAGATTGATACATCCGATGAACATACCGATCGAGACGATGCCCCAGCCTTTGACTTTGCGGAGCCCAGAGAGTTTGCGGAGATCGAGTTGACCCGCAAACCCGTGCATGACGGCACCACAGCAGAGGAACAACAGCGCTTTGAAGAATGCGTGGGTGAGCACATGGTACGCGCCGCCCGTCGGAGTGAGCACACCAAGTCCCGCGAACATGTACCCAAGCTGGGACACGGTCGAGTACGCCATGATGCGTTTGATATCGAACTGGGCCATGCCGATGGTGGCGGCGAGGAGCGCGGTGATGGTACCGACCCAAGCAACGATCGGGAGTGCGTGTTCGGATGCAAGGAACAATGGGTAGGTGCGGGCAATCAAGTACACACCAGCAGTGACCATCGTCGCAGCGTGGATAAGCGCCGAGACCGGGGTCGGGCCTTCCATCGCGTCGGGGAGCCAGACATACAACGGGAACTGTGCGGACTTCCCGAACGCACCGATCATGAGCAGGAGCGGGATCCACTGCGCGATCGATGGGATCGCAGCAAAGTCACCAACCTTCGCTGACTCAACATAGCTCAGAAGCGTCGGGTCAGAGAACAAGACTTTGTATTCAAGTGTTCCAAAGTGGACGAAGATCAGATAGATACCCAGCGCGAGTCCGAGGTCACCGATGCGGTTGACGATAAACGCCTTCTTTGCAGCGGCAACCGCTTCGGGCTTCTTGTAGAAGTAGCCAATCAACAGGTATGAACAGAGGCCAACACCTTCCCACCCGAGGTACAGCATCAAGAAGTTGTCACCCATGACCAGACACGCCATGGAAAATACGAACAAACCAAACGCGCCGAAGAACCGGCAGTAGCTCGTACCCAAATCGTGGGACATGTATTCAGATGCATACAACGCGATCAAGGTCGCCAGACCCGTCACGAACAGCATCCAGTAAATAGTCAGCGTGTCGATGTAGAACGAGAAGTTCGCGATCATCGACTTCTCGCCAAAGTGCACCTGAATCCAGTCAAACGCGTGCACGGTGTACGCGGTGCCATCAAAGTTGATGTACATCGCAACGGTGCAGAGGAATGCGATTCCACATGCGATGATGGTGCTTGATGCGGGGAGCTTGGATTTGATCCCAAGCATTGCGTAGATGCCGCAGAGGATGGATGAGAACAACGGGAGTCCGATGATGAGCAGGACCAAGCTTGGACCGGAACCGACCTCAGCCATCGCGTGACCCGCAGCGTGTGATGCTGCATCAGAATGCGTATCTGGTGCTAATGCAATCAGATTTGAAAGGAGCGTTGTGTTGATCACCCGTTGAGTTCCTTCCAGGCCTGGGACGAGAGGGTCTCTCGGTATCTAAACAAGAGCACGACCAGTGCGAGCGCCATCGCTGCTTCAGCAGCAGCGACACAGAGAACAAAGATCACAAAGGTCTGGCCATCCGCACCAAGGTGGTGACGACCAAACGCGATCAGCGCGAGCCCTGCTCCTTGGAACATGAGCTCGGTGCACAGGAACATAATGATCATGTTCTTGCGTGTCAGGAATCCGACGAGCCCCATCACAAACATCGCAGCAGACACAAACAAATAGTGCGCCATGGTGATGGAGGGGACCGCTTCTGGGAATGCGAGCTGAGCGAGCTGCAATGAGTTCGTGATATCCATTACGCGTTGCCTCCGCTCTGTGCATTGGGGAGGGATTCATTCATGCTTTCACCAAGCTTGCGCGCCTGGGCAGCTTTGAGATCATCCTCAAGCTCGATGTGCTTGCGGGCAAGCACGGTCGCGCCGAGCATCGCCATGAGCAAGATGATGCCCGCGATCTCGATGGTCATCGGGTGATCATGCATCAGGTTGTACCCGAGACGGTCAAGGTTCCCCGCCGCCAAGGTCTCAGGCCATTGATCAGGACCGAGTGTTCGTGTAGTCCCAAGCTCTGCATTCTCAATAACAATCGTTTTGTTGACCACATCAATCGCAGCGGTTCCATCCTCATTGCGAACGACAGTGTCTCCAGCTCCAAGCAGCCCCGCACGATCAACAATCCGCTCGACCTTAGCAGGAAGATTCAAAAGCACTGAATCCTGAGCAAGCGTTTGATCCGCAGGTTCTGGGAGATCACTGATCCCTCGGAACATCGCGGTCGTAAGAATCGCAAGAAGCACGAAACCAATCGTGCACGCCAAGATCGGTTCACGAGAAACCGCATCGGTTTCATCAATGAACGCGTCGGCTGCAGATGACGGCGCCTGCGTCGCGAGCATAATCACAAACAGGTAGGTGATGAGGATCGCGCCTGCATAAATGATGACGAGCGCGAAAGCCATGAACTCTGCAGAGAGCAGAAGGTACAGCCCGCACGACGCGATGATGGTCAAGATGAAGTAGAGCGCGGAATAGACCGGACGAGGATGGGTGATCATCCGTGCGCTGGCACCAAGTGCAAGAATCGCAAATGGGTAGAAGAAGAAGTTGGGGAGCGGCTGATTCGATTCTGTGGTGCCAAGCCCCAGAACCAAGACAGCGAGACCAACGGTGACTGCAAGTAGCAGCGCTCCAGTGATCTCGAATGCTTTGTTGCGCCGGGGAAGCGCCGCAGCAAGCCCCACTGCACCAAGCGCGCAAATGAGGTAGAGGGCGATCGGGCTGATGATGGTGTCCACCGCGTTTTTCCTCGATACAAAGCGCCGGTCAGGATCCAAGCCACGAGGCGAACAGGAAGCGCGCCGGTCCGGGCATCCCATCCTCTTTACAAGCGATCACTGATCCCCTGCGCTGAGACCTTGACGATAGATCCATATAAGGGCTTCATCAACCACAAAGGGCGATTGGAGGTGTCTTTGATCGGATTGATCACCAATCTTCAACAGCGGACATTCAACGGGTCGCTTTGCGCATGTCAGCGTCCATACGATCGGGCTATGGCACAAATGCAGACAATGATGCAATCGGCGCAAGCTGACCGCAAAGTACATATCCCCAATCTCCTCACGATGGCACGCGTTGGTCTCGCGATCATTTTCGTCGCCCTCCTCTCGAGCATTTCGACCCGCACCCTCAGCGCCGATCCAACGCTTGGTGAACGCATAGGGGAGTTATCCTCAGGTTCAACAACCATCCTGATCATCGCTGCTGCGATTTTCATCATCGCTGCCCTCACCGATGCTCTCGATGGTCATCTCGCTCGCAAATGGAAAGCAGAGTCCAAGTTCGGACGGATCATGGATCCATTCGCTGATAAGTTCCTGATCTTGGGCGGTTTCGTGATGCTCGCAGGACCAAACTTCGTAAGCCCATTGATTTCAGGTGGTTCGATCCAGCTCTCAGCAGTCGCGGGATGGATGGTCATCGCGATGATCGCTCGCGAGCTCCTGGTCACCTCCATCCGAGGCATGTACGAAGCAGAAGGCGTCGATTTCTCCGCAGGGTCCATGGGCAAAGCAAAGATGGTGCTCCAGTCCATCACCATCCCGGTGATCTTGCTGTTGATTGCTCTGGGATCACCAGGTCCAGAAACCGGCGAACGCACGATTATTGTCATTTTGGTATGGGCGACTGTGATCGTGACGATCCTGTCAGCGTTCCCTTATATTGCCAAAGCACTCCAGCACACGATCGATGAGAACGCGCGGATGCTCGAAGTGATGCGGGGCAAAAAGGCCAGAAAACCTACAAAATCAACCAATGTCCCCGGTGCCAAACAACGCCCAAAGAACAAAACAGGCGGCCAAAGCAAGAAGCGCCGATAGATCCATACCCGCTCTCATTGCTTTCCAAGATACAGACCAACCACGGTCAGCATCGAGAGTTCTGGGTTGAAATGGATACGGTCTGGGTGCAGTCGGGGTGCGGTATGATGGCACCAGAAAGAGGATGCCATGAACACGATATCTCCCACCGCCGAAAGGCTACTAACCACATTTGGATTGGGGCATTTGAAGCCTGCATCTGGAACCTGGGGGTCGATGCCTCCAGTTTTGGTAGCTGGGGCACTAGCTGCATCTGGGATCACAACCCCCGGTTTGCGAAGTGTTTATGATGTCTTCATGATCCTGACATTTGTGATTTTCAGCGCCGCCTGCGTAATCTGGGGCACTGATGCAGAAGCACGATGGAAAAAAGACCCCGGTCAGGTCGTCGCGGACGAAACCGCAGGCCAATGCGTCACGCTCATTATGATCCCATCGGTGATGCTCACCTCCCCATTATCAGCGTTTTTGACGATTCTTGGAGCTTTTTTGCTCTTCCGAGCGTTTGATATTCTTAAGCCTTGGCCAGCGGGCGCGATGCAAAATATTCGCGGGGGCTGGGGAATCCTTCTCGATGACTGGATCGCTGGATTCATGGCGGGATTGATCATCTGGGGTATATACCTGTTTGGTTAAGCAGAACAAAGGCCCCAAACAGGGTGATTTGAACCGTAGACCCCCACCATTCGTATTTTGTGTTGATTCAATTGCAGGAATAGAATATACTTATGTTCGCGCTGCCCCTGAATTTGAAGACGCCGGGTGGGCTGGTAAGTCTTGAGACGAATTTAATGTTGGCCCCGATCGCGGGGTGGTGCGAGCTTGCGTGGCGCGTTAGCGTGCGACAGCTCAACGGGCCAACAGGCGGGGTGGGACTCGCGTGCACCGATCTATTAAACTCCCAAGGCCTCCTTTGTGACGAAGGCGCCTCACGCGATCTTGCGCGAACCAACGAACTCGACCGTCCCATCGGGATGCAGCTCTACGGCGCCGACCCGGAACATCTCGCAGCGGGCGCTCGCTGGTGCGCTCAGCACGGCGCGAGCGTGGTCGATATCAACATGGGATGTCCGGTAGACAAGATCTGCAAAAAAAATGGCGGATCCAAACTCATGTGCGATCTAGCAAGCACATACGAAATCTTTGAAGCGGTCCGCGAGGCGCTCCCAAATACCATCCCCCTGACCGCAAAGATGCGACTCGGGTGGGATCAAGAAGCGTACGAAGACGGCGTTGCGTGTGAGCTTGCGGTCGGATTGTGCGAACGAGGCGCAGCATGCATCACCGTTCATGGACGAACCACCGAACAAAAATTCAAAGGATCATGCGACCACGATGGCATCAAAAAAGTCGTTGATGCAGTCCGCAGCGCAACTGGTCAATACAACGGTACCGAATCAGGAGGAATCCCAGTACTGGGCAACGGTGATGTTAAATCCGCGCTCGATGTCATCACCATGCGTCGCAATACAGGGTGCGCCGGGGTCATGATCGGAAGAGGCGCATTCGGGAATCCCTGGATCTTCCGGCTCGGCTGGGCGCTCCAACAACGCATAGAAACACAAGGCATCGAACTCGATGATCACGAAACCATCGCAGCGATCGATCTGTCTGACCTCGCTCCAAGCGAAGATGAGAAACTCGAACTCGTGCGGAACTATTTCCTACGCATGATCGAGTACCGTGACGAGAAACACGCGCTCCATGTGATCCGTCAAAAAATCAGCTGGCTTGGACGAACCATCAACGATGGGCACTGCCGGGATTTAAAAGAAGGCGTCCGTAAGTCTAAAACGGTCGAAGAAGTGCTCTATGCGATTGAATCATGGCGCGATCAGACGCACGCGGTTGGTGAATGCTCATGATCTGGATGCTGCTTGTTTCATACGCGCAAGGACGCAGCGGGGTCCTTGACGATTGCGGGAAGGTGATCGACACAAAACCAAGCAGCGAGATGATTCCTGATCATCATTTTGTGACCGATGAAGATTTGGATGAATCAAACCAACATGGAGATGAGCAAGCTCACCGCTACAAAATCTGGTGGGACAATATCGTATCAGTTGGATTGGTCATTATCAGTGCGATCTTCTTCTTGTGGTGCGCCGCTCTGGGATGGCGCGCTGGGGGCTGGATTGGTCACCATTTTTTCAATGTACCAGGAGTGCTTGGAAACATTGCGGGTTCGGTTGCGGTGCTGTGTGTGGTCTTTGGTATTTCATTACTGACCGCCCGGCTCAATAATGCGAGACGCGACATGCGCGCCCGTCAGGGCAAACGGAACCATGATGATCTGAGCGTTATGTTCTTTGCTGTGGATCAAATGAATCAATGCGGCGCGTGTGGATATTCGATTGTTAAATTCGAGGATGACGATGACGGATTTATCCTGTGTCCAGAATGCGGCGCACGTTGGAATCGCGGGCTCTGGATTGATTTTTTACAGACCGATCGAGAAGGAGCACTCAAACATGTGAAAAAGCGGCACCGAAGAAGAACCTGCCTCCTTGACGGACGAAGGCAGATCTATCAGGTGCTCATGAACTGGACCGATGAATCACGCACCGAAGCGATCAGTTCTCGTCCGCGCCGATTGGCGCTCGGAGAGAGCTTAGCTGTATCTCTCCTTTTTCTAATCTCGATCAGCGGTATCTCTGGTGGGTTCAGACTGACCTCTTCTCCACAAGTATTGAGCGGTGTAAAGATCTGGATTTGGGTATCCATGCTCTTTCTTACCGGGCTTGCTCTGTATGGAATCAAAATTGCAAACAGCGGAATCCGTTCAAGGCAGATGCGACGGCTCGTCCGGGATCTCATAGATGATCGCGTGTGTCCGCACTGCGACGACAGGGCAGGTAATCTCACCATCAGTGTTGATCCGCATCCGTTTGATGGGATGCTTGTGTGCGTGAGTTGCGGCCTTGCGTGGGACCCCGATACAACTTCCCGCAAGCATCATTCGAAGAAGCGGATCACGGATGAACGATTCAAGAAAGATCCGGTGTTCAACTAGCCCCATTCTCATACCCAAGTCCAAGATCTTTTCATCCGATTGAATCAGTTGGAAGTTGATAATTCGGGAACCAAGAGTGATTTTGTGTCGAATAGGGTGACATCGCACACTCGTGCGTTGATTTTTGACTAAACACATCCCGAACTTTTTGCTGGAGATCACCCATGCGCATTGGAGCATCGTTATCAGTTATTCTCGCAGGTCTTGCTGGGGCTGCGAATGCCGGTCCGGTTGATGTTGAGAAGCACCACGGTCACGACACCACCCAAGTTCATGGCTGCTGGGGCGATGAGCACGGCCACCTCTCAGGTGGAATCTTCGATATCCCGATGGACGCAGAGGTTCTTGAGTTCATCGAAGCAATGAACCAAGCTAACCAAGGCGTGGTTGATAACAGAGTCGACCTCGTCTTTGTCGGTGATGGATACACCGCAAGCGAGCAAGCTCAGTTCCAGACCGATGTCGATGGGATTGTCGACTCGCTTTACCAGTACGAACCATTCACCAGCTACCAATCCTACTTCCGCGTGACTGCAGTCGAGGTGATTTCCAATGAATCGGGAGTCGACAATGATCCATCCCAAGGGATCATGCGTGACACCGCGCTGGACATGACCTACTGGTGCAGCAACATCGAGCGGTTGCTCTGCGTGAGTGTCGGCAAAGCGTACACCGCTGCAGCTGCTGCTCCTGACATCGATCAGGTCGTCGCGGTTTCAAACTCAAGCAAGTACGGCGGCGCGGGGTATCCATCGAACAACCTCGGAACGTCGGCAGGCCAGAACGGTGCTGCAGCTGATATCGCGATCCACGAACTCGGGCACTCGCTCGGTGATCTCGCAGACGAATACACCTACGGCGGTCCCACCACCTACACAGGTGGAGAGCTCACTCCGGTCGATGTTTCGATCTACAACAGACAAGAACAAATCGACCAAGAACGCAAATGGCACTACTGGATGGACGCAAACCTGAGCGGCTTCGACGGTCCAGTCAGCGCCTTTGAGGGCGGGAACTATTCAGAGTTCGGAGTCTACCGTCCGTCCAACAACTCAATGATGCGATCACTCGGTCGCCCGTTTAACCTGGTGAGCGCCGAACGCTTGATCCGCCAGATCTATCGCGAGGTGAATCCGATTGATGACGGACCTGCCAATGGAACAGCATTCGATCGGAACGATGTGATCTCGATCACTCCGATGCAACCATTGAACCACACACTCTCTGTGTACTGGTATGTTGATGATCAGTTCCAGATCGATCTCTTCGGACAGACCGCGATCGACATCTCATCGCTGGATCTTGATAATGACGCACATGAAATCCGCGTTGAAGTGATCGATGAGATCAACTGGGTCCGGAATGAAAACATCCGTGACAACTTCATGACCGAATCACGAACCTACACCATCGCGGCTGCGTCAAACTGTGACGCAGACCTAGTTGCAGACGGATCACTAAACTTCCTCGATGTCAGCCAGTTCTTGACTCTCTACGGGCAAGGTGATCTCCAGGTCGACTTCGTCGATGACGGATCATTGAACTTCCTGGATGTCAGCGCGTTCCTCGGCCTATACGGAGCAGGATGTCCATAAAGACCTGCTGAACAAGAATCAGATCAACACATACTCACTGTTATCAGGACCATTCACTGAGCCCCTGAATACAACTCAGGGGCTCTTTTGAATCACGAATCTCAAAATCCTCATTTTTCGGACTTGTTTTGTGCAATAGCCCGGTTTGCAAGTCGTTGATTTAGAGTAAGGATTTGGGTGTGTTGGTGTTGGTGTATGCAAACGCCGATGTGCCGGTCTGGTATTTGGTTTCCTATCAGGTTCTGGTATGGATTCAAAATCGGACTTTGACGAGCTTTTGACAAGCCTGGGTCTTTGGTAAGAATGGGCCTGGTCTAGAGACTATTTTTCGTCTCTGGATCAAGGGATTGACCTAGAATCAAGCAGCGAACTTTTCGTAGTTTCTCGCTTGAAAGGCAGTGAGTTTGAGTGAGACTTGTTCATACACACAAGTTTCATAGACCCACTTGTATACAACCAACGCATCGGGCACTTGAGACCCATGCACGAGAGGATTCACAATGATGACAAGCAATAGATTCATGCAACGGATGTGCGCGATTTCATTCTCAGCATTTGCCCTGTGCGCCGCTGGCGCATCGGCTCAGCCAGGACACGAAGGTCATAACCACGCACCTGGTCAACACGGAACCCCAGCAGAGCTCCAACCAATCCCAGTCCGTCCCGGCACACAACCAGATGTTGCTGGTCCAAATGCACGATCGATTCTTGTATTCAAAGAAACCACAGTCAGCACCGGTGAGATTCTTGATATCGAATCCGTACCAGTCGAGTTCGAGTTTAAGAACACTGGTTCTGAAGCACTCGAAATCCAGCTTGTCAAACCATCATGCGGATGCACCGTTCCTGACATGGAACAAAAGGTCTACGCACCGGGTGAATCAGGGACCATGAAAGTCACCTTCGATCCAAGTGGTAAAAAGGGCCCGATCTCTCGCGTCATCACGATCTACACCAACTCAAAGACCAAGCCTGTCCACTCGATCTACCTGCAGTCATTTGTTAAACCTGCAGTTGTTACCGAACCAAACATTCTCGCATTCGATCTGACCCAAAAAGGACAGACCGCTACCAAAGATATCAAAGTGTACGGCCGGTTCCCAGAGTTCAAAGTCTCCCGCGCTACGACTCCAGACACCGATGTCTTTGGCATCGAAGTCATCAAGGGTGGACCGGTCGAGAAAGACGGCGAAACTCTTTACATGCACACCATCCGTGTGACCGTGCTTGAGAGCGCTCGTCCAGACAACCACAGAACCGAAATCACTGTCCGCACCAATGATGAGCACAAGCCCATCTTCTCGCTCGCAGTTGTCGGTCGCGTGATTGGTGATCTTGAGCTGACCCCGGTCCGCATGACCATGGGACGCTTGGTCGTCGGTGACGAGTTCACCCGCGAAATCACCCTCCGTTCAAAGAGCGGCGAAGCATTCGAAATCAAATCCGTCAGCTCAAGCAATGTTGTGCTTGATGCTGCGTACACCGCAACACCGGTTGATGCTCAGAAACGCAACGAGTGGACCATCAGTGTCAAGGGCTCTGTGCTTCACCCAGCACAACGCTTCAACGCACAACTGACCGTGCTTACCGATGTTGCTGACGAAGAAGAGTTGACCGTTCAAATGTACGGCCAGCTCCAACCCAAAGCACCGTAACTGACCCCGGGAGCATTTCCCGTAAGCCCACAGCATACATATGCTGAGTGGGCTTTTTTATTAGGTATGATTCATGTCAATACCCGCACACCGGGTTTGATGTCCAGAGGTATGATCAATGAAAACTGTTGCGTACATGCTTGCGATCGTTGGTGGTGCGTTCCTGATCGGAACGGGCCAAGCGATTTTCAGCGACCCAATCACACTCGGCGCCAAGAACCTCAAATCCGGGGTCGAAGATGTCAAAGGTGATCCGAATCGGAGATCCAAAAGCTCAACCAGTTCAACCATTCCTGAAGAACTACCAGAGTCCGCATCGCCAGAGACCGCACCGCAAGAACGCGAACCAACACCAACTGCTGATCAAGATGCCGATCCCGCTGTTGATCAGCTGGACCCGCTGCTCGATGCGCCGGTTCCAGAAGGCACACTCACACTCCGTGAGTCGTATCAGCTCTGGGAAGAGGGCGCGTATTTCATTGATGCGCGTCATGATTACGAGTTTGAAGCTGGACACATCGAATATGCGTTCTTCTTGCCCGCGAGCTTATTTGACACCGACAGCCCCCGCGCCCTGGCGACCACCGATCAGATCCCGCCAGATTTCACCATCGTGCTCTACTGCGTGGGCGGAGAGTGCGACGCATCAAAGAACACCGCCGCTATGCTCGAACAACTCGGGTACAGCGACCTAAGAATCATGGGCGCGGGATACAGCGACTGGGTTAATGCAGGATTCCCGACCGCAGCAGGATTCCAAGATAACGAGGTGTCCCCATGAGTTCACAAACAGACACAAAGAAAGGCGCGGGAGTCTGGGTTGAATCGATCTTGCTCCAGCTCCCGTTGAGATTGTTCGTCGGTGGACTGTTCGCGTTCGCAGCTTACAACAAGATCGGGACAACCCAGTCCTTTGCCAACTCCATCAAAGGGTTTCAGATCATCGATGCTGACAAGCACGGGCACCTGATCATCACCGCTGCATACACCATGCCTTGGGTAGAAATGATCGCGGGTGTCTTGCTGGTTCTTGGATTCTGGACCCGCGCGAGTGCTGCGGTGATTGGGGTGCTCCTGATCACATTCATCGCGGGACTCATGCATGTCATTCTTGACGAATCAATCAGCGCGGATTGTTCATGCTTTGGCAAGATCGATTTCGTGTGCCCACCCGGCGTCGGGTGGTGTCAGGTGATCCGGAATCTGGTTTTCCTTGTGCCCACAACCTATCTCGTGTGGCGACAGGGCGGAATTCTGGCTCTCGATCGCATCTGGAACTCAAAAAAGAGCAGTTCTGATCCTGAATGGACGGTCGACAAAGCTTGATTGAGCCTCGGACTGAATGCTCGACATACCCGATTCTGAGGGCTAAACTCCTCTTCGCAATACACATCCGTCGCTCGGGGTGCTGGCCGCGTTGGTCACAGTCTTGAGCCTCAACGACCAGGACGGAAAACAGATATGAGCCGAATGCAACAACGATCTTTCACAGCCCCACCCAAAGCAACCGTAACCTCCGGCAAAGGCATCGAATATGTCGACTACAAGGACATCGAGAACCTTCGTCGCATGATGACCCCCAATGGTAAAATCTATGGCCGTAAGCGTCTGGGTACCAATGCTCGTCAGCAGCGCATGGTTGCTCAAGCGATCAAGCGAGCACGCCACATGGGTCTGCTCCCGTTCACCAACGCGACCCTCTGATCGCATTGAACGGAATCGACTATCTCCTTAAGAGAATACACAGAGCGGCTGGATCACCAGCCGTTTTTTATATGGTTTCTTCCAAGGTTGCACTGATCGGATAGACTTGCGTATGGCTGTATACGATCGAGAATACGAACCAGTCGCACTGGCGCTCAACCATGTCGCGGGGAACCGGGACAGACGGATGCGCGAGGTCGCCGACACCCTATGGCGCTTCTTCCGTCACGAGGGCGTGTCATGGGTCGGGTTCTACACGATCGATGAGGGCAACGAGAGCATGACCCTTGGTCCATCGCGCAATACTCCCGCGTGCTCACCGATCGAGATGCACGGCGCGTGCGGCAAATCCTGGCGCACCAAGCGTCCGCTCTTGATCGCTGATGTGGCCAATCTTGGACCTGAATACATCGCGTGCGATCCTCGTGATAAGTCGGAGCTTGTGATCCCGTTGTTTGACAATGATGGTGACTGCTGGGGTGTGCTTGATCTGGATTCACGCGATCGCGATGCGTTCAGTGAAGCGGATTTGTACGAGCTCCGCAAAATCATGGATGCAACCGGTCTTTCATGGCCCCGCCCGCATCTTGATGCGCTGACCTACTAGTTAGGCATCAATCGATTCTGATGAATGTTTGCCACAGCTTGTGCATTGCCAACTGAGCGGAATTAACATTCCTCCCAATATACCAATCCAGACAAGCTCAATGACAAGTAAAGCAAAGTTCCAAGGAGTCTTCCTGAGCTTTGTTTTTCCTCCGCACTGAGGGCACTTCGGATTATCTAATCGGAATGATCTCAAAACGGGTCCTCAGCTTTGAAGCTCAGTTGCTTGCCCGTGATTGGGTGGTGCATGCTGAGTGTTGATGCGTGGAGCATTAAACGAGGCGCTGTTGGGTTACTGATGTCTTGACCGTACAGCTCATCTCCAACGATAGGCGCACCGAGTCCTGCGGTTTCTTGATCGGCCTGCTCCCCCACCGTTGTGACAAACGGATGGGCGCAGTGAACCCTGAGTTGATGGGTGCGTCCGGTGTGGGGAATCAGTTCCATGCGCGTGACGGGTCGTCCGTTGAGTTGTTCAGTACTCAAAATCGTATAGTGGGTGACAGAGGGTTTGCCGTAGAGATAATCGACGCACATGAGCGGGCGCACATCCATGTCTTTGCGTATTGGAGCATTGATTGTTGAGGCTTCGGATATATGGAGGTGTCCCTCAACAAGCGCGAGGTAGCGTTTGGATATAACCCGGTCTTCGAACTGCTTCGATAGATTCTTGTGGGTCTTTGGATCCAGCGCCAGGATCATGAGTCCTGAGGTCGATAGATCAAGACGATGGCAGGTCAGTGGACCCGTTGCATCTGGGAACTGCTCAAGCACGCGCGAGCGCACGCAGTCCTGCTTGTCCTCGGAGATCCCTGGAACCGAAAGCAACCCAGCAGGTTTGTTGATGACCACAAAGGCGGGATCGTGATGGATAACGGGGACCGGACCTGTTGGTGGGCTATATGTGAACATCGGGATAGGCCCTCGCTGAACGCGACGGATCAGTGATTCGTCGATCGTCTCAGCTTTCCGATATTTTGCTCGTGTTGACCTAGTATCTCCCATGAACACAAGTGTATCCGTACTGACTGATCGTGCCCGAATGATGGCTGCTTTGTCCTGTGTTGCATTGAGTTGCTCATTAGCCTGCTCATCGGCAAGCGCAGCCAACCCGAATCCTGAATGGGACAACGCGTGGCAAACCAACGAGTCGGGGTTCTTGACCAACCACCGCCAGCTCACCGACACCGACCGGTTCATCAAAGCGGGTGAGTCATACTTCTCCCATGACGGCAAACGCATCATCTTCCAAGGGATCCCAACCCCTCCAAAGGGTGGGACCGCTCTTGAGCACTACATGATGTATGTCTGTGATGTTGTTCGTGATGACCAAGAAGCTATCACAGGCATCGAACACATCACCGCGGTCTCAAGCTGGGGATCATCAAATACATGTGGGTGGTTCCATCCGAATGATTCGGCGAAAATCCTATTCGGATCAACACTCAAACCACCAGCGGGCGAAGATGTCGCAGGGTTTCAGCGGGACACCTCCAAATACTCTTGGCAGTTCCCAACAGAAATGGAAATCGTAGAAATGACCCTCTCGCCAGCGGAGGGTGGTTGCTGCTCAGAAATGGGATTAAGTGACCCCGCGCCGATCTGGGAGCGAGATGGATACGACGCGGAAGGATCATGGTCACCCGACGGACGCTTCATCCTCTACACCAGACTCACCCCAGGCGGCAACGACGGTGACCTCTGGATGTACGACAGCACCGATGATTCGCACACCCAAATCGTCGCAGAAATCGGATACGATGGCGGACCGTTCTTCTCCCCAGATGGAAAGTCCATCTGCTACCGCTCAGATCGTCGCGGAGACAAACTGCTTCAGGTCTATGTCGCGCCCCTCGCGTTTGATAGCAATGGCAAAGTGACCGGGATCAAAGAAGAGATCCAGATTACCGACAATGAGCATGTCAACTGGTGCCCGTTCTACACCACCGACGGGAAGTACCTGTTCTATGCAACCAGCGAAGTCTCTCACGGGAACTACGAAATCTTCTGCGTAGACGCGACCGGTGAATACCCGCACAACGAAACCCCACGCATGCGGATCACCAACGCTCGCGGATTCGACGGCTTGCCTGTATTCTCACCTGATGGCAAAACAATGATGTGGACCGCGCAGCGCGGGAAACTCATGAAGGGCACCGATCGACCAAGCTCTCAGCTTTGGGTTGCGGATATCGATCTTGAAAGGATCGACCGCGCCTACCAGAAGCTTCGCGATGAGATGATTGACCAAAACACGATGGATGCATTCGAGAACTACACTCCATAATTGAACGAGAACATGGGGGACATCTGATCTATGGATCCGGTGCCGAACGATTTTGGGCTTGATGCTGTGCGGACCTATGCACATGTAGGCGATCCCGCGCCTGGTTCTGAGCACTCGGTTTTTTGGAATGCATGGTTCGAGCGCCTTGGTCAAGAGCAACCAGTGCTCCGAGCCAGAGAACGCGCTGATGATTCGGACCCATCAGCAACTCATGATTTCATCTCCTCCCACGGCGTGCGCATCGGATGCAGGCTCATCACCCCACCCAAAGACACCCCGGTCAAAGCATCCCTCGTCACAGTACACGGCTACACCTCGACCGGAACCCTCGCAGATGAAGACCGAAGATGGTCAAACATCGCAAGCCGAGGGGTTGCGGTGCTGGCGATCAGGCTGCGCGGATATCCCGGCTCCCGAACCGATGTCAGCGGAAAGACACTCGATCTCAACAGCGAAGACAAGATGTGGATCACCGAAGGGTTCGCGGAGTATGAACCCAAGGACTGGGTACTTCCCCATGCGCTTGCGGATGTGTGCAATGCTGTGCGTGTCATGCGGAACGCATTGCTTGGGAGGGACGCGCGGGATCTTGAGCCTTGGATGCAAGGGGAGCCCCGTCATCCGGATGTGTATTTGCACGGACGCTCACTCGGTGGTGGTCTGGCAACCATCGCAGCTGCTCAGCTCTCTGGACGAATGCTCGGACGACCCATCGTCGATCGGCTCGCTCTTGAAGTGCCCTCACTCGGCGCTTGGCGCTGGAGACTCCACAACTCGGGCTCGGGACTCAGCGCTCGGTTTGGAAAGGTGATCGACGCCCACCCTGAACGGCACGAACTGTTGATCGATCGTCTCCGATTGATGGACGCGGTGATCCATGGACGCAAAGTCCGCATACCGACACTTGCGATGCTTGCCGGGCGTGATGAAGTTGCCCCCGCTCCATCAGCAGCAGCGGTCTACAACGCGATTGATGCAGATCCTGGTCTCAAATGGCGGTTCTGTGTCCCCTACGGGCATCGTCACGGGGATACCAACAATACCAGACGCATCGCGGTCTTTGGAAAGACACTCAACGAGTTCTTTGATCCATCCATAAACCCGATCGAGTCGATGGGCAAATGGGAATCGAGGATGAATCTTGACAGCGATTGAATCATCAGCAGACTGAACCGGTGCCCGCAATCACCTACGATCTTGCATGAGTGATTCAGATACCACATTGATGTCGAGTGTCGAGACCCTGATGGGCGGACTCATCGACTACGCCGGTCTTTTTCCACCCAGCAAACTCCCGATGGGGCGAGCAACAGAAAACTATGCAAAGTATCTCCGGGCTGAGCATGCGGACTTTGTTGGCCGCTTCATTTGTCCTGTCCCCAAGCTGGGTGAGCTGACCAAAGAAGGCGCGATGCTGATGCCCGGCACGCACGCGACCAGCGGATACCCAGAGCATCTTGGAGTGCTTGAACCTTGGCAGATTTCCGGGATCATTGTTGGTGATCTCAAAGAAAACCTCAACGCGATCTACGAGTTCAATGAGCATCACGACGACGAAGCCCACGGACTGGCGCTCGTCGATGCAATCGAAATGCGTGTGAGCAGCTCCGATGAAATTGATGAAGCCCTCGAACTGATCCCAGAAATGATCGATGCTGCGTTTGAAATCCCTCAAGATATCATCATGACCGGTGACCCACGCGGACTCATCGCATCGCTTTCAGGGTCTGGCGTGATGGCCAAAATCCGATGCGGCGGTGTTGAACCATCCATGTTCCCAACCTGCGAGAATATCGCACAGTTCATGCTTGCATGCAAAAACGCGAAGGTCCCCTTCAAGTGCACCGCGGGTCTGCACCACCCGATCCGCTCAGAACAGAACCTGACCTACGAGGATGATTCGCCCAGGGGTGTGATGCACGGATTTATCAATGTGTACTTCGCAGCGGCCTATGTGCGCTCCGCGAAGAACCCGAAGCTTGATACGCTGATGGGTATGCTCGAAGAAACCAAGCCAAACGCTTTCGCGTTTAGTGAACACGGCATCAAACACGGCGCGGTCCAAATCTCTTCAGATGAACTCGCCCAAACCCGTGAAGGATTTGCAACAAGCTATGGGAGTTGTTCTGTTGATGAACCGATCAACGACCTGAAGGCGATGGGACTGCTTTGAATCAATTAACAACTCAAAACACAAGTAAGCCGAGAAAGTTCTTCTACGGCTGGGTGATGCTCTCTGTCGCAGTACTCATGGCGATGGCCACGATGCCCTCGCAGACGGTGATCGTGTCACTCTTCAATGTTTCCTTCCGTGAAAAGCTCGGACTCAGCGTATCTCAGCTCTCCCTTGCCTACACCATCGGAACAATCTGTGCTGCGTTCCCATTGTCGTGGGTTGGCAGGATGGCAGACCGATACGGCATCCGTGTGGTGGCCATCACCATTGTTATTCTCTATGCAATAGCGCTCATGGCGCTCAACTGGGCAATCGGGATTGTCACGCTGGGTATTGGCTTCTTCTTCATCCGATTCCTTGGTCAGGGATCACTGGGAATGCTCAGCGGGCACACCATCGCGATGTGGTTTGAGCGCCGACTAGGTATGGCCCATTCAGTGCTGGCGGTTGGTGGATTCGCGCTGGGGTCTGCGATTCTCCCCAAACCTGTCGCGTGGATGATTGAGAACTACGGACCGGGCAAAACACTCCTGTTCCTGGGGCTTGGTGTCGCAGCGGTCATACTCCCAATTCTTGTGTTCGTCTTTCGCAACAAACCAGAAGACATTGGACAGTTCTTGGACGGAGATTCAAGCGAACACTCAACTCACGATGTCACGCACGGCGGACCCGCACCCACTGGAGACCCCGCATTCACCGCTCCCCAAGCGCGTGCCACCTTTTCCTTTTGGATCTTGCTCACCCTTTCGTGTACATCCGGATGCATCGGGACCGCGTTGTTGTTTCACATGCAGGAGATGATCATCGCTGGGGGAGGCGAGGGGACCGTTGCCCAGACCGCGAGCGCGAATCAGATGTGGGCAATCAGCTTCGGTCTTGGGATGCTGTGCACAGGTTGGCTGGCTGACAAGTTCAAACCCAGAGTCTTGCTCCCAATAGCGCCGGTATTCATGCTCATCGGATCGCTGATTTGCTGGTACGGCGCGACGGGTCGAACTGACGATGTTGCATCCACTATGAAGATTGGGATGCTGGTCTACGGGATCGGGATGGCGATCTCCGTCGCGGTGGGATCTCCCGCGGTTGCTCGGTTCTTCGGACGCACTCACCACGGCGCGATCCGGGGGTTCATGACCAGTTTCGGGGTCGCAGCGACAGGTCTGGCGCCATACCTTGCCGGCAAGTGGTACGAACTTGCGGGCGATGATTTCGGACCGGTCCTGATCGCGTTTGCGGTGTGGTGCGTGCCGTTGATTGTGTTGACTGCTATGCTCAAGAGACCGAATCCACCAGTCGATCGAGATCTGAATCCGGATCCTGATCCAGTGGATATGCACGAGGTGGAGCTCTAAAGCTCCATCAATAGATGCCAGAATAGAAAGGCTATTTGATGTCCTACGCGATTGATGAAACGCATGATCCCAAACTCGAATCCTGGGTACAAAGCGCGAACAACCCCACCACCGACTTCCCAATCCAGAACCTCCCGCTCGCGACCGTCATCCGTCCGGTTGAAGACAGCCAAACCGGGGACGAGTTCACACTCTCCGCGGTCGTTGCGATCGGTGACATGCTTCTGGATCTCAATCGTCTCTCGATGACCGAACTGGCGCCAGAAGACGACGAGGACTGGGACTTTGTCGCGGTCGATCAAATCATCGCAGAGGGTAAATGGGCTGGTCTGCGCAAGAAGGTTCAATCGCTGCTCCGCAAGGACAATGATGCACTTCAGAATCATCCCGCTCGCGATCAGATTGTATTTCCTCGCGATGATTCCATGATGTCGCTTCCGATGATTGATCCGATCGGTGACTACACGGATTTCTACGCATCACTCAACCACGCGACGAATGTCGGTTCGATGTTCCGTCCAGATAATCCGCTGCTCCCCAACTACAAGCACATCCCCATCGGTTACCACGGCAGAGCATCCTCCATCATCCCTTCAGGAACCGCAATCAAGCGTCCAGTCGGTCAGCAAGCTCCCACTGAAGAAGGCGGATCCCCTGGATTCGGTCCATGCAAGCTGCTGGATTACGAAATGGAGATGGGCGCGATCATCGGTCGCGCCAACGAGCTCGGCGAGCCTGTTGATATCAAGGATGCTGAGGACCATGTGCTCGGGCTGTGCATCCTCAATGACTGGTCTGCGAGGGATCTGCAGAAGTGGGAATATGTCCCGCTTGGGCCGTTCCTCGCAAAGAACTTTGCAAGCACAATCTCGCCTTACATTGTGACTATGGAAGCGCTCGCACCGTTCCGCTGCGGCGCGATGGAACGCGATGCGTCTGATCCTCAGCCGCTCCCATACATGGACTCAAGCGAGAACCGAGCATCGGGTGGATTTGATATCAAGGTCGAAGTCCATCTCGCGTCCGCAAAGATGCGCGAGCAAGGGATGGAACCAGTCCACCTATCAACCGGGAACATGAAAGACATGTACTGGACAATCGCGCAGATGGTCACGCATCACACCGTCAATGGATGCAACCTTCAACCAGGAGACCTGCTCGGTTCAGGGACCATCTCAGGAACCACACGCGATTCGCGAGGCTCCATGCTCGAACTCACATGGGACGGCGACCCCTTTGCCAATCCACCGATCTCAGCTCCGGGAACGCAGCGCACACCCATCGTGCTCCCAACAGGCGAAGAACGCAAGTTCATCGCAGACGGGGATGAGATTATCATGAAAGCATACTGCGAACGCGAAGGGTACCGCCGCATCGGGTTCGGTGAATGCCGAGGGATTATTGAACCGGCGCAGTCGGTGTACGTTCACGATCATTGATCTTCAGAGTCGTCCAGATGAGCGCGACGGTGAAGATCGCTACACACATAGAAAGCCCGGAGATCGATCGCCAGATTGCGAGGGCGTTCTCGGCGCTTGCTGGGGGCATGACACTCCCAATCATGACCAGAAACACACCGATGAGCAGCGGGTACCGGGTGATGGATTGCTTTGCTTTGGGAACCAGCAGGAGCGTGCTGGTCAGGATCATCGGAAGCAAGAGCATGATCATGTGCCTCTTGGTTGTTTGGGGCGAGAAGATCAAAAAAGTGATGCACAAGAGCGACCACTCAAGTGATACAAGGCGCATAGTCTGGGCATCGATGACTCCTTGAACCCGATCCTTGCGGATGAGCAGTGCCGAGCCCATTTTTTTATACAGCAACCAGCCAATCCCGAGACACCCCGCTGCGGTAGCTGCGGTCATTGCAAGCGTCGCAGAGAAACCCAATCCTGCAAACTCTGCGAATCGAGCGAACCCGGACGGGATCGAAACGGATCGCTCCCAGGTCAGCTCATGGATGTTGGCCGCCGCTTTGGTCTCTCCTATTCCAAGCATGTTGAGCATCCCTGAGAGGGCTGCTTGGAGTTCGGTCAGGTTGTGCTCCCATCCGATATACAGCGCGGGTGCGAAGAATCCGAACAAGACTCCGATGACCACTCCAGCTGTGGCGCGGTACTCTTTGCGAAGAATGAAGTAGAGCAAGAAGACCACCGTGACATACTTGATCGCGATGGGAACAGAAATCATCAACCCCGCAAGCAGCGGACGCTTGGGATACGCGAGGTATGCTGCGGTCATCCAGAAGATCAAAAACACATCCGTCTGCGCGAGCTTTGCTTGGGCAATGATGGTGTCGTACAAGAAGAAACATGCAAGACCAGAGATCGCGAGCGAAGTGAGCATCGTTTGTTTTTTAGACACATGATTAGATACATGATCGATGTACAGCGACGCGTGACGAGACGCAAGTAGATATGTACATCCGCCAAGCAAGATCATGTTTAAGATGATCCAGAGATCTCTTGACTGCTCAAACGGAAGCTCCACAAATGGACGAAAAACAATCGCAAGCATCGGAGGATAAATGTACCCTCCACCCTCAGGAACATACGGCGGGACCGGCTGATCAGCACCCCCGAGATACAGTGAATCGCCCACTTCAAGAGCAATCCCGGAGTTATAAAAGTGCGGATAATCGCCGTTTCCAGTATGGGTCACCCCGACGACAGTGCAGTACCCAAGCACCGCAATACACGCAAAAGCCAGAAGAGAAAGGATTCCCGTATGAGCTTTGGATTGATGCGTAGGAGCGGTGTCAGATGACATCATGGTGGAGACTCCAGCATAACTATGGGATGAAACTCGGCGTTACGAACCAACAAACTCGGTCTGTGGTTTACTCTCGATCTGCGCATCAACTGTTGATGAATCAGCACCAAGCACCAGAGCAGACACTTGAGGAAGATCGATCCGTGAAACACTCTTCCGGATCGGCCGGCGCATTTTGATGATCTGAACGAGCATTTTAAGACCGTCAATGATCGGATTGACCTTCGAGCCCTCGACATGATCCCAGAGGATGCCCACCTCGGGAACCTTCAGTCCTGCGTGCTGCGCGATGAGCAGATGCTCGATATCAAACGAGAATCCGTTCTCATTGGTGTGCGCCGTGATCAGCTGGGCTGCGTGGTGCGAGTAGAGCTTAAATCCGCACTGGGTATCGCTTGCGAGTTTGATTCCAAGCGAGCGGAGGGTTAACCCATAAATACTCCCGACGAGCACACGGGTAAAGTCCGCTTGCACCTCAGATGATTCCATTCGGCGCGAACCAATAACCAGATGGGTTTGATTTGATTGAGTGTGCGCCGCGAGCTTCGGGAGCTGGTTCATGCGCGCCGAATTATCAGCGTCGAGCATTATCGTCCAGCGGGCGCGGGTATTCTTGAGCCCGTGAGCAACCGCAGCACCCTTGCCCATATTCCTGGGCAACGAAAGAACACGATCTTTACAATCAATCCGGTGTTCTGCAAAGATAGATCTGCACACACTGGCGGTCTGGTCTGTTGATCCGTCGTCAGCAATCAAAATCTCGGAGCTGCACCCCCAGCTCTTGAGGGTTTCAATGATGTCAAGAAGCGTCGAGCGAACTCGGGACTCTTCGTTATAAGCAGGGATCAGCACGCAGAGATCAAACTCGGGCGTTCCTTGAGGATCAATAGTTGGGGTGCTGGTGATGCTGATAATCGATTCTCCGTCAAGTGCAGATCGGTGATCCGTATTGTAGTATCAGCAAGCCGTGAATACTTGCGTTTTAGCACGATGTTGATGTGAACTCAGCGTCAACTGCCAAGAACCGCTGGACAAAATGAGCATTGCGTACCCGCGATGTATTCCGGAGCGCACCGGAGTTTGGTGGTCAGCGCGTGCCCGCATCCTGGACAGAACTTCGCGTCCTCCGATGGGTCGAGCTCGTGATTGACTCCGACCCGTTCGTCAAAGACATAACAATCGCCCTTCCACATGCTCTCGTGCTTGGGGACCTCTTCGAGGTACTTCAAGATCCCGCCTTGAAGGTGGTAGACTTCTTCGTACCCTTGCTTGAGCATCCATGCGGTGGATTTTTCGCATCGAATCCCCCCGGTACAGAACATCGCGACTTTTTTGTGGATCTTTGGGTCGTAGTTCTCATTGATGAACTCCGGGAGTTCTCGGAACCGGGTGATCTTGGGATCGACCGCCCCCTCAAAGGTTCCCGCATAATACTCGTAGTCATTGCGTGCATCGATCAGCACGACTTCTGGATCAGAGATCAGCGAGTTCCAGTCTTGGGGTTTCACATATTCCCCGACCAGTTCATTGGGATCGACTTCATCACCGATGCTGATCAACGAGGGCTTGACCTTGACCTTTGCGCGATTAAACACATGGACTGTCGCAAAGCTTGATTTGTATTCCAGATCTTGCAGTCCCGGATGCTCGCGGATGATCTCGATGATTTCTAAGAGCGCCGCGGGCTTTGCTGAGATCGTCCCGTTGATCCCTTCGCTTGCGAGCAAGATCGTTCCCATGACATCACGGTCGAGCATATGCTGCTTGAGTACCGGCGCAAAGCGTTCGCAATCCTTCATCTCAGTGAAACGATAAAACGCAGCGATCTCGTACCGCTCTTTGTGGTGCACCGTCTGCTGCATTTGATTGCTATGGTCATCTGTGGACATATTCGTTTCTCTGCAAATCTATGCAAGGCATCTGCTCAAGAACGATAGGAATGCACGGTGCATCGAACCACTCACAAAGGTCGAAGCCATCACCAAACACACCCTTACCGGACTCAAATATCATGACCGACTCAACCAAAGCTCCCCCCAACACCATCGTCTGGTTCCGCACCGAGCTCAGAACCGATGACCACCCTGCCCTGTCAGCAGCCAGTGATCGAGGAGCGGTCGCGCCGGTCTTCATCTGGGATGCCCACAACACCCAAAACGATCCCTGGAAAATGGGCGGCGCGTGTAAATGGTGGCTCCATCACTCACTCCAGTCACTTCACGCAGAACTCACCGATCTGGGTAGTCCACTCATTATCCGTCAAGGGAACCCCGCTCAAGAACTGATCGATCTGGCACGACAAGCCAGCGCTGACCGGGTGATGACCATCGGATCCCTTGACCCCGCTCAACGAGAACGCGATGAAGAAATCGAGCACGCACTCAATGATGCAGGGATCGAGCTCGAAATATGCCCAACCGATACCCTTTGGGAGATCGGCGCGGTGCGCACCAAGGAAGGCCGGCCCTATCAGGTCTATTCACCTTTTTTCAAAGCAGGTCTTGGTCAACTCGAAGTGCACCAACCGATTGAAGCGCCAGCTGCGCTCATTGCACCTGCTGAATCGGTCAGAACCTTGGACATCGATGAGCTCGGGCTGCTTCCGTCGATCGATTGGGATGGTGGCTTTCGCAAGCGCTGGACTCCTGGATCATCCAGTGCACACACGATCTTTGATGCATTCGCATCAAGTAAAATCAACGGGTACAAAGAAGGACGCAACTGGTTGGATCTGCGTTTTGCAGATGACGGCGCGGGTTGGTCAGCACTCTCTCCACATATGAAGTTCGGAGAAATCTCAGTCCGCAGGATGTGGCACACGCTCATCGATCACGCAGATTTCAAAAACCGCAACTCGGTAAGCGAATACATGAAACAGCTCGCATGGCGCGAGTTCGCTCAGCACCTACTGACCTTCTTTCCTGATACTCCGACTGAGCCGCTCAGAGATCAGTTCGATGCGTTCCCTTGGAATCACGACCCCGCACACTTTGATGCTTGGAAAAAAGGGCAAACGGGGTACCCTGTCGTTGATGCATGCATGCGGCATCTGTATCACGAAGGCTGGATGCCCAATCGTGGACGCATGATCGTCGCATCCTTCCTCTGCAAACATCTGCTTATACCTTGGCAAGATGGCGCCAACTGGTTCTGGGACACGCTTGTTGATGCCGATCTCGGAAACAACACGCTGGGCTGGCAGTGGACCGCGGGATGCGGCGCCGATGCAGCTCCCTACTTCCGGATCTTCAACCCAATCACGCAAGGACAGAAGTTTGATCCCGATGGAAGCTATGTCCGCACATGGGTTCCTGAAATTGCTGAGCTCAACACCAAGGTCATCCATAGCCCGTGGGAAGCAGCGCCGCTTGAACTCCAAGCTGCGGGGATCACGCTTGGTGAGGACTATCCGCTCCCGATCGTTGATCACAAAGCCGCACGCGACACCGCGCTCGCAGCATACGAAAAAATCAAAAAGTGACTCCTTGCAAAGATCCAAAGAAAGAGGGCACCCACATACACGGGTGCCCTCTCTCGTCGTGGGGGTCTATTGATATTCATCGCGCAAGCGGCGCGGATGATTGATTATGATCGGCGCCTGCGTGATGCCATCAACCCAGCACCTGCGAGCAAGCTCAGTCCTGCTGGAGTTGGAACATTGCGGTACTCGTAGTTGACCGTGATGTCGCCAGCGTGTGAGAACGCATCAAAGTTCACAAAGATTCCATAGAACGGATCGATGAATGGGCCGTCGAATGGGCCGTCTGGTGGATTGTTTGGATCCACGATCCAGTTCGGGTCGTTGATCCACTGGAAGAAGAGTTCAGAGAATCCACCAAGGAATGTTTCAAGCTGTGCTTCACCTGTGAAGGTATCAATCATGCGTTGGCCGAAGTCGGTGGTGGTGTCATAGGACGCATCAAAGACAAAGCTGTCGGTGATCTGGAACTGCAACGCGTCTGGACCAGTCCCGTTGTATCCATCTGAGATTCCTAGGTCACCGGTCAGTTGGTCAAAGACCGCACCCGGTCCGATGAAGGGAGCACCTTCACCCCCTTCTCCGCCTCGACCGTCATTGAGACCGAACTGGTGGAGTGCGATGAACCCGGTATCAATCAACCAGTCTCCTGACTGGAGAGCGGTGTACCCATTGCTCTCAACCGTGAGATCGAGCGTGATGGTTTGGTCATAAGAGAGCGAGAGCCCGGTGAGTTCGCGGGTGCCTCCCATGGTGTCAAAGCGATCAAAATTGATCTGGTCTCCATCGAAACCAGCGTTGAATGAAACGACCTGGCTTTCCATACCAGCGTGGGCGACTGCCCCTACTGATGCGAGGGCCAAGAGTGCGATTCGATACTTCATGACGGTTCTCTCCTGTTTATTGATTGGGGTTTGTGATCAGGTCATTGATCTGGTTCTTACACCAGGGTCTCTGATCAAGTTCTTTGATCAGGGTTTGGGTGATTCATCCGTCGGCTTGAGTCGTGGGCAAGCCATGGATTCACGGTTGAGTTTTTGACACAAGTGCTCACGCAGATGTACTGGTGCATGTACACACAGATGGGCGCATCAGCGTCCATGAACCCAAGATACTGGAGAATGAAACGCGTGTCAATATTCTTTAGAGAAATTTTTAGAGAATATCTAGAGATTTTGAAAAGTCCCGTGCAATCACGCCCAATCCAACTATACTGAGGGTATGGAACAGGCAGAAACCGCAAAATCCGGCTTTTCACGCGATGCAGTCATCTGCGTGCGCCATGCTCAGGAAGCGTTTGCTGATCTCCTTACCGGCGCCGGTCTCGACGGAGCCCGTCCTACAGAGGTTGGACGGATACTGGGGCTGGACAAAACACTCGCATGGAAGGTCTCCAGATTCTCTGATACCACGGACCTGCTCAAAGCGGTCAAGCACATTCCAGGCCCAAGCGGGGTCGAGATCGTGCTCAACGCAGCCCGCGCTAACGGTGTCCACGAAGACCAAATCAATGCTGCTCGCGATGCGGACCAAGCATTCCGGACATTCGTCAGACAGCACTCCGGAGATCGTCGATCGTTTGAAGCAATGCTCTCAGCAGGTGGGCGCGACGAAAAAATCGAGATGGAAGAACGACGAGCGTACTACCGATCAGGTTCCGCGATCTGGGGAGTGCGCGCTCGTGTTCAGTTCTTGACGCTCTGCTTGTGTCCATCCAGGACTCAACCTGACCGGATTGATGTGCTTCAGCTCAGTGGTTTCATTGATTTTGAAAGGCTTCGCAGTGATGTGCCTTGGATCATAAGAAGACTCTGGACTTCCGACACGGTATCCGACTCCAACAGCCAATCCAGTTTCAAGCGTGAAGCTTTGTACCCCCAATTATCAGGCACCAACGCTCTCCCGATGATGCCTCAGTTCTGCAGCGATCCAATCCCAGAGATCCATCAGTTCGAGGGCGCCGACGGCGTGCTCTACGACGAGATCGCGCCGGGTCCAGTCGGGAAGCACGGCGCTTTGACCTGCGTTTCTGGGGAACTTTACCACGGAGCGCTCCCGATCGCGTGGTCTCCAGAGAACACGATCGGCCGGTATGAACTGATGCTTCGCACACCGGTCGAATCGGTGGTCTTTGATATGTATGTGCATGAATCGCTGAGTCATTTCGGTGATTTTGAACGCACTATTTACGGTCTGCTTGAGGATCGTCCTGGTGCTGGTCGAGGCAAATCACACAACGCGCCGATGTTTGACCCTGAACCCGCAGCCCGGCTCAACGCTGGGGGCGGCGCACCAATGACGATGTGCAGGAAGATCCGAGAGTATTCGCAGATGCTTGAGTCGTCACTCGAACGAGCGAAGTGGGATCCGATCTCATCATTTAAGGGATACCGAAGCGAACTCGAATACCCCGCAACCCCTGCGTGTCTCACGCTGGAATGCCCGATCCTTGAGAATGCGTGAATCAGTGAATGCGTGAATCGGTTAAAATCTCTAAAGCAGGCATTGGCGCAGAGTTCGCAGCACGCAAGATATCAATACTCAAGTTCACTCCAAAAAAGACAACGCTCCGCATCAATGCGGAGCGTTCTTTCGAAGTGGAGGGCAGGGGACTTGAACCCCTAACTTCCAGCTTGCAAAGCTGGCACTCTACCAATTGAGTTAGCCCCCCAGGGCTACCGTTTCATGACGATCAAAACATAGATCGGCACAAGCAGGGCATGAGTGTAGCCCACAATTTCACTTTCGACGATCCATATGGATACAGAATCTTTCCAACTTTCTTGATACCATCAATATCCCTGACAGAGCTGAACCAAAGCTGGCGCAGGGAATGCATCTCAGAACTTCATCACAGGAGCAGTTCATGACCTATTCAGCAGTCTTTTCCAGTCGTCCTTGGGTTTCCGGTACTTGTCTATCGCTCATGGCGCTCTCAGGGACTTCTGGGGTCGCGTGGGGTGAGCAACTTGATGAAGGATCCAAAATTCAGCCCGATAATCAAATGAGCGAACAATCTGAATCCATCCCAGCCAATTTAGGTGACGCGGAGGGAGCTCAAGAGGTTGCTCGCCGGGGTCCAGACGGGATCTCCTTTTCTCTGGATTTTAATGCAGGGTTCAACACGGAGACCGATTTTGATTCGGGTGTTGGTTCGATTGAATCGTTGACCGCAGGGGTTGATCTTGGGATCTTGGTCCCAATCGATGACCGCGCGAGAATGACGCTGAGCTTTGGCGGACAGATTACGGATTACGACATCAAGGTTGAACCAGGTGTGGTTGGAACCAACGCAGCAACCGTTGGTACACAGTTTGATTCTGTCGCTGAGTGGGGCGCTGACGGGATGTACTTCCGCTCAATCAATGACACCACCTCGTTCTTTGTAGGTGGCGGGATCGGGGTCGCTCGTGAGGGCGATGCAGATGATGCGCTCGTGTGGAGAGTGCTGGGCGGGGTGACCTACCAGATCAACAAGAACCTGCAGATCGGTGGCGGGATCGGCGTGTTCTCACAGATTGAGGATGATGTACAAATCATCCCGCTCCCACAGATCCGGTGGACGATCGACGAGCGATGGTCACTCAGGAGCGAGGGGCCTGGTATCAAGCTCCAATACGAATGGGCGGATGACTTGTCGATGGGAGTCATGGCCAAGTTCAACAACAAGAGCTTTAGGATCGACTCAGATAACACATTGGTCCCAGACGGCGCGGTCGAAGTTCAAGGCGTCCCACTGACCTACTACCTCGATTACCGGCTCAGCGGGAGCGAACGAAGCTCCCCGAATCTTTCGCTGTTTGCTGAGGTGGGTGTTGTGGTCGCGGGAAGTATGGAGATCCTGAACTCATCGGGGAATCTGGTGGTCGATGATGATATCGACCCGACACTCTTTGCATCCTTTGGACTCAAGATCCGGTTCTGATACGCAGCGCTGCATTTGAGATGTGCTTGACGATGATTTAGCGGTCAGATTCAAATCCAGACTCAATCCCAGACTGATCCCCAGATTCGGGTACTGGTGAGGGCAGCTGCTCAACTTTGGAGAGTGCTGGGAGTCTGTTTTGGATCGGTGGCGCATCGCGCACGGCGCTGCTCAAGAGCATCGGTGGATCCAGCGGTCGATCTTGAGCGCCCACTGGGACAGCAGCGATCCGCTGAATCACATCCGCGCCTTCCACCGCTTCTGCAAATGCGGTGTACCTTCCATCAAGAAAGCTTGTCCCGTCTCTTGAGAGCGCGACAAAGACTTGTGATCCATTGGTGTCGGGATCTGAATCACGCGCCATGGAGAGCACACCAAAGTCATGGGGCAAGTTTGAGTCTTCGAGATCGACCATGTATCCGGGTCCGCCCGAACCGGTCCCTGAAAGATCACCGACCTGGATCACGAACGGATTCCCGTTGGGAAGAGTCGCGACGATGCGATGGAAGATGATGTTTGTATAGAACCCGCCTTGCACAAGGTGCAGGTAGTTGAACGCGGTGTTTGGTGCTGCGTCTGGTCGCATCCGGTACACGATGTCGCCTTCGGATGTGGTCATGACCACTTCTTGATCGACATAGATGCGGAGACCTGAGAATGTAACCTCGCGGAGTGCTGATTCACTTTTGCCAAGGTTGTTGAGTGCTGCGAGTCGCTTGTCTTCAAAGACCACCGCAGCGTTGGGATCCTGCGATGGTTCCATGGTGGTCGGATCAACGACCTTGGCGCGGTTTGGGGTTACCAGCGGCTGAAGCACAAGCGGCGCTCCCGTGGGGACTCCTCCGAGTTCGAGCTGAGCGTAACTGACAGTGGTTGGTTTATCTTCCCAAAGGTGCGGGAGCAAGCTCGTGAGATCCACTCGGCCCGCAGCTGCGGGAACTTCGTGCGTCCATTCCTGAGTCGATGGGTTATACACACGGAGTGTGATCTCTCCGAAATAGTTATCAGGGATTTGGATTTGGATGGGTACACGCTGGCCGACCCCGTAATACAACCGCTCGGGCATGAGCTGAGCGCATGCTGAGGAGGCGATGAGAACGAGAAGTACACAGACGAGGAGTGCGTTGGGTGTCTTGGGTGCGTGCATGCGTACAGGATATGCGTAATGAAGTGCGGGGGAAGTATCCAGACGCTTGATGTTGAGGGATGTGGATAAGTCAAAAATCGAGATCAGTGTGCTGATCGAGTAGCGGGTCGATGCCAAAAGCCTATATCGCTTAGGATTTGGTCGGAGCAGTGGATTTCGTCGGAGTAGAGGATCTGGCGGAGTAGTGGATCAATCAGTCGGTTGGACGAGGACCACCGTCGAAGAGTTGCCACGCTTGAACGGTGTCGTCGACGATAGATTCTTCTGTCCTGGCCATCACTGCGAGGAGGATTTCGCTATCGATGTCGTCATACCAGTTGACAGACAGACCAGCTGAGAGGACATTGACCCCATTCTTGTGGTTCAGATCTTGGATAGAACGAAGGGAATCGGTGACCATCGCATCGGTGGAGAGCATTGCATAGGTGTAGCGTTCACCGTTTGGACCAACTCCGCGGAACTGGTAGTTCGCGACGATCTGGTCATTGGTCTCAAAGTTCCACTGGGATTCATAGCGTTCTTGGGAATGCTCACCCTTGTGGCTCGGGCAGTAAAAGACTCCCGGGGCGCTGACATAGCCTTTGTAGAACAACAATCCAAGACCGTCCCATTGGTCCCATTCACGATCCGCAAACTCGTTGGCATCCGTGCGGATGGTGTCCATCAGATGCGGGAAGTTCGGAACGGTTGTGCGTGCTTCGGAGTTATCCAGAAACACGCTCGATGGGAGCATGGATTTGTTGTCTTCAGCATACAGACTCATCCCGAGTCCGATCTGGCGCATATCAGATGAGCAGATCACCTTGCGTGCTGATTCACGGACCATTGAAATGCTCGGCAGCATAATGCTGATGAGTAAACCAATAACGGCAATCGAGACCAAGACATCGATCAGAGTGAAACCTGCAGCACGGTTGTGCTGTAGAGTCTTTGAACTTGGTTGTAGAGAGCTGTGTCTCACGAGTTGGACCACTTTCATTTGTCCGATGATTCTGGGTTCCCTAGTTCAAGGTTTGTGATGGTGATGAGTTGATCATCATCAAGACTTCCCTCTC
The DNA here is from genome assembly GCA_045105315.1 of Phycisphaerales bacterium. Taxonomy (GTDB): domain Bacteria; phylum Planctomycetota; class Phycisphaerae; order Phycisphaerales; family UBA1924; genus UBA1924. The sequence continues at coordinate 54,685 of JBGCDI010000018.1, forward strand.
TATTGGGATCGACGGTTCTCCGCTTCTGGATCAACCATCTCCAAGAATACTTTATTCGGACCGGACCGAGCGTGCTCGATCGCTGTAATTTTCCGCCACGACGCACACACAAGATAGTGGGTTTGGTCTTTTTATGCAAGCAGAATTGGGTAGAGTTTTGTATTGATTCTCCCCTCATGCAAACACAGCCCTAACTTTATTGCGGACCCTCTGAGGTTGATTTTCAGAAATTTACTAATATTCAACACTTGCAAGCATCCGCGTGTAGGCTGTAGCGTATGTCTAGGTGTCCTGTGGTCGTTACGCAGGCACCGGGCACAGTCGTGGACCCGGTATATATGAATACACAATCGGAACAACCCGAACAGAATCAGCCCCCTACCGATGGAGGCTCTGAGTCTCTCCCACCGAAGGCGAGCGATTTTTCGGGTCAAGGCAGGATCGATTTCGAGTTAATGCAACGCGTAGCAGCGAATCAGGAAGCCGGTGTCGGCGAACTCTACGACCGTTTCGGGTCGCTGGTGTTTCGTATGGCCATCCAATCGCTTCCTACCAGAGACGAAGCTGACGACGCGGTCCAAGAGATCTTTGTCCGTCTATGGAAGACGGCGGATCGGTACGACCCCCGAAAGGCGGCGCTCGTGACCTGGGTCATGCTTCTGACTCGTCGTCACCTTGTGGACAAACTCAGAAGAAAGCGTGCTCGCATCAAGACATCACTGTTTGATGACGGAAGCACAGGAGCTCAGGGCAATGGCCGCACAACACCAGCGACCAAAGACATCTCTGCCCGGATGGAAAAAGACGAGAATTTCAGATCACTCATGATTCGGGTCGACAAACTACCCGAACTCCAACGCACCGTTGTTGTGCGAGCATACCTTGGGGGCCAGACCCTCAGACAGATTAGTGAAGAACTTGATACCCCGCTGGGGACGATCAAATCAGCTCTGAGCCGGGCACTCGTGCGGCTCCGAGAGCGAAACGAAGAAGAAGTACCCTCATGATTATGAATACCCAACAACTCATCGAAAGCACCATGCTCCATACTCTCGGCTTGCTCGAGGACCAGGAGATCGCTGCGTATGAAGCTGCGTTTAGTGCAGCCCCTGAGTCTGTTCAACAACTGGTTCGAGAAGAAGCAGTCCGGATGGCTGACTTTGGCGACTTGATGCCAAGTGTTGAGCCAGATCCTGCACTGCGTGAACTCGTTGTGTCTGCGGTCCGTGCTGCGATGCGTGAGCAAGAAAATGACCAACGCATTGCAAGCGAGCCTGCACTGATGAGCAGTGCTGCTGGCGCTGCAACAGCTGGGTTTACAAGTGGAGTCGCTGGCCGGATCGATCCGCAGATTGCAGAGCAGGCATCGCGCCGAGCTCAACCTAAGATCTCAACCACACCACGCGTCCACAGACTCTGGCGTGCATCGACCATCGGGTTTGCTGCAGCGACCATCGCGCTCAGCGTCGTCTGGACCAACAACAACCAGACCTTCGGTCAGCAAACTCCTGACGCGATTCTTTCCCAGCTCTACAACAGCTTTGGCGCCGACTATCTCGAAGCAACCCTCTTTGATCCCGGAACCGAGCGTGTATCGCTCGTTTCGATGGACTCAGAATCCAAAGCTATGGCTTCGGTCTGGCACAACGAATCCTGGGACACCGCTCGGTTGTTTGTCAAGAACATCAGCGCGACCGAAGCGAATCCTTGCAGAGTCGTGGTCCTCGGACCTGATGGTGAAATCATCGAAGAAATCGCTACCTTTGCATCCCAAGGCGAACTCGACAACTTTGAGATCAAGATCGATTTCAAACAAGACCGCAAACTCGCGATCTACCAGAGCATGGATGAAGCAATCACTGGTGAGACCCCGATGCTGACTAGTATCGATTCAGATCTTTGAATACTGCAAGATCCTGATGGAAGCATGATCCAGTCATGCACACATCACCCCGGCCTCTCTCGGCTGCACACAGGACATATTGCGATCTAGAACACCACTCAAGAACAAGACCGCATCAGTATCACTGGTGCGGTCTTGTCTCTTTTGGACTCATTTGTTTTGGCGAAATGATTCACTAGAAACGCTGACTGCGATTATGCGTCTTTGCCTTCGACTTCCCAAGAGTCTTCATCGAAGAGCGGCTCGACTCGTGAATCGCGTTCAAAGTTTGCTTTGAGCTTGGCCATTCTCCGCCAGAAGATACCACCAAACGCGAGGGTTGCAAAGCTTGAACCGCCAAAGATCATGCCCGCGGTTTCTACTCGTACAGTGTCTAGCGGCGACTCGCCCACACTTGCTTGCTCACTCATGGAGGTCAACGCACCGTCGATGCGACGAGCGCGGGATCCATTGGCTTGGCTGGTGATCGTCAGCGCGATGGTATCGAGGACACGCTGAGTCTTTGCTGGTCCCTGACCGCGATATTCAATCTCCACCTTGCCAGGCTCCGCGCTGATCAAATCCAATGACTGATCCATATGAGCCCCCAAAGTCCCCGCAATTGCAAGCTCTTGAATCCCGCGACGCTTCATGCGCGACGCAGCTTGCTCGACAAACTGAGGATCGGAAATCATCGACTCGATATAGCCTTGCCATGACTGGATGTCTTCTGGAGAAAGGGTGCGCTCCCCGGCTTGAGCGACCAAGGTCACGCGCGATGCGTACTCACCAGGCGCTACCTGACCAGCAACAAACCAGCTCACCCCAGCGATCATCATGAGTACCAATCCCAGTCCCGAAAGACCCAGCAAGGTTCCAGACCGCGCTTCGCGCTTTGCGAGCTTTGCTTGTGCGTCAGCAACCGCTTGGTATGCTTCGACCAGTTCTGATCGTTTGAGCAGAACCTTCTCGCACTGATCGTATCGATCGCGGAGCGCTTCGGTTGCCCGGCGCACTTTGTCTGATTGCTGGCGCAGGATTGACTTGACCCGATCAAGCCGCTCTTTGCGCGACTTGGTCCAATCGTCTGATGACACAACTACAACTTCGGGGCCTGAAGACTCCAGGGTCACGATGTGCTCGGTGAGCTCATTGACCTGCTCAGTGAGTGATTGCTCTTTGGCTGCCGATGCATCAAGCAGCTCACCAAGACGCTTGATCTGTGATTCGGTTTCTTCGGAACTCTTCTGCTGCGCAGAGAGCTCGTTTGAAATCTCATCATACTTGTCGCGGATAGTCTGGATCTGCTTCTCTCTGCTATCAAGCTCGTCCTGCAGCTTCTGAAGCTCTGCCTGCGTGGAGCCGCTCGCGTCCTTGAGATTTTGTCCTGATTCGAGTGCTTTTTGAAGCTTGGATTCGAGCTCAGACTTTGATTGGTCACGATCAGCGATCGTTTCGTCCAGCTTTGATTGGGTAGTTTGCAACTCAGTGGTTAGGGTTTGAATCTTTGCGTTGGCAGACTCAAGCTCTTCGCTTGCGTCGGTTCCAATCGACTTGATCTGCGCCTGGAGTTCTTCCGCAGCGGCGCGGGCAGTATTGAGCTGTTCGGTCGTCTGATCCAGCTTTGACTGCATTGATTGCAGATCATCAGTTGATGGCGCACCATCGAGTGATTTGACGGCTTGATCGTATTTGGACTGCGTATCTGCGAGCTTTGCTTCGAGCTGCTCGATGCGCTGCGATGAATCAGCGTGTTCTTGCTCAAGACTGCTGAGTTTGGCAATGGTCTCTTTAGCCTTTATGAGCTCTTGCTCACGGGTCTTTGAAACCGACTCGATATCGTCGATGCGATTGAGTGCACGCTGCATTGCCTCGTCATGGGACTCGAGTTTAAGCTGAGTTTCATCGAGTTTCGATTGCATCTCATCGATCAGCTTGAGTGATTCGTCTTCCTCTGCTTTGGCTTTGGCTGCCATCTCTTCGAGCTGTGTTTCCAGGAGGCCGGTCTGGATTGCGAGCTCTTCGACCGCGCGTGCTCGTTCTTTGAGCTCGACTTCACGACCACCGAGCGTTGCCTTTGTCTGTGCAAGCTCTTTGGAAATCTGATCGATTTTTACTTGTAGCAGATCGTCTTGCTCGATGCGTTCTTTGGCTTTCTGCTCGAGCTTGACGAGCTCTTCTTTGCGTATCGAGATCCCTTCAAGCTGTTTGTCGAGTTCTGCGACGCGTTCATCGATCTGCTTGGATTTGGTATCAACAACCGCTTCGAGCTCTTCGATGCTTTCTGCGTGCTGAGCCATCTGCGACTCGCGTTGCTCTAGACCAGATGCGCGTTGGACAATTTCAGCTTCCCGATCTTCGAGTTCTTGGCGCATCTCCGCGAGTTCGACTTCCCGCGAAGACAGTTCTGATTCTCGGACCTCAACCTGTTCGGATGCTTCCTCGATCTGCTCACGACGCGCGGCGAGCTCTGCATTGATCTTGCGATGCTCCTCATGGGCGCCGCGGAGCGCTTCGAGCTGCTTTTCTACGCCTTCAATTGCACCAAGAACTTCATCAGAGTCCTTTGAGGGCTTGAGCTCGGGGTTGTGCTGGTTTGGGGAGTTTGATCCGGACTTTCGGGAGGTTTGGCGCCCAGTGTTCCGAGTGGAGTGTTGATCGTTGTTGTTCATAGTGAATCCTCCCTGTCCGACTACCAGTCAGCATGCAGCTGTGCAATCTGTTCACGGATCTTGCGTCCCAAAGTCCGAGAGCCGGTATCCTCCGGCAATAGAGCAGCGATGCTTGAGTATGCATCGGGCAGCTAGATTCAATGTCGTATATGTTGTCGAGCAATGCGCCAAGATCTCATGCTTCTTCTCACGGGCTGAGCGGTCTGTTCCGTATAGGCGAGACTTTGCGGTCATAAGACCACATTGCATGGTCCGATCATTCAAAAGAATTTTAACGCTCCTTGAGATCGATTGGGTTTGATCCCCGCCTCATCGAGTTTGATCCTGCTGCGGTGCTAGAGTCAATCATGTCCACAATCGTTCTTGAGAACTCAACGATCAGAGTAGTTATCGACCCAACAGATGGGTGCCAGCTCAACACACTCGAACTCCGCAGTCCAGCTGGGATATGGACTCGCGTGCTTGGGAGTCCCGCGGATCAGATCCCTGGGAGTTTCCTGATGCTGCCTTGGACGAACCGGATTCAAGATGCACGCTTTGAGTTTGAAGGCGGTGACCATCAACTCACTTCAAATCATTCTGACGGCACAGCGATTCATGGCACTGGTCGAGATCATCAATGGCAAATCCTGGACCGGTCTCCATACTCTGCTCGGATGAGCTTTGATTCTCGAACGATGGAGAAGACCAACTGGCCATATCCGTTTGGCGCGGTTCTCAGGATCGAAATACATGAACAAGGACACGATACTCAGATTGAGATCGAGCTCGATGTCGAGAATCTTGGTGATCGATCGATGCCTTGCGGGATTGGGCACCACCCGTATTTCATGCGTTCACTCTGGAACAATGATGATGAGCTGAGTGTGAGGGCGGATGTTCAGGGACGGTATCCATGCGATGCACAGATTCCTGTTGACGATATGAAGAACGATGATGTCTGTGATTCGCTTCGGAAGGGCGCACCGATCGGGAATCCGGATCTGGATGATGTCTTCGGAGGTTTTTCTGGTGACGCGAAGTTGAGCTGGGACGCGAGCGGGGTTACTTGCACCATGTCTTGCTCTGATGCATTTGGACACCTCGTGATCTACACTCCCAGGGAATCCACCGCTCATGATCAGCAGACTGCCCCGCCGCTGGGCTGGGTGTGCGTTGAACCAGTGACCATGGTCAATGATGGGTTTAATCGCATGAAGCAGGGTCACTCTGATACGGGTGTTCGTGTCCTTGCTCCGGGTGAAGCATTGAGAACAACCATGACGCTTTCATTTACAGGTCTTAAGCAAGGCGTATAATTCTTCATGACCACATTCCTGCTCAAAACCGAACCCGAATGCTACAGCTATGACGATCTTGTGCGCGATAAGCGCACGCACTGGGACGGGGTTAAAAATCCGACCGCCCTCATGCATATGCGGAGTGCGAAAAAGGGCGACGAAGCGTACATCTACCACACCGGGAAAGAGCGACGAATTGCGGGGCTGGCCAAAATTATCACCGATGTGTATGAAGACCCTGAAAACCCTGGACTCACAGGAAAGGGCGATCTCAAAGGCCCACTCTTTGATCTCAAACCGATCAAACCCAGCGCGAAGCTACTAACGCTGAAAGACATCAAAGAAGACGAGCGGTTTGATGACTTTGATCTTGTGCGCCTGTCAAGACTCAGCGCGATGCCCGTCCCCCCGAACCTCGACAAGCTCATCAGGAAGCTGTGCGGTCTGGATTGAGATCAATGTTGGATTGTCTCGCGCGGATCGCTTCAAACTCTTCATCACGCGCCAGCTCAAACGCAGGCAATGGCACAACATCGTTAAAATAATGTAGGATGTAATCTATCGATCCTGAATGGTACAGATGCACAAATGCTTCGACCGCATGAGGCCAATACCGCGTGCCCATCCCCGCTTGGAGTTCGATGATCGCGCCCTCTGCAGCGCGATCACCAACCGTATCACGATACGGACGGACCGAAGTCATCGCGTCGAATGAATCAATGACCGCAAAGATTCGAGCAACCAATGGGATCGCTTCGCCCTTGAGCTGGAACGGATATCCGTGACCGTCCCACCTCTCATGGTGGTAACGGACCAGATCCAAAATAGACTCATCGTCGACATCCATATCAATCATCCGCGCGTACCCAGAAACCGGATGGTACTTGATGACCTCAAACTCTTGATCGGTGAGCTTGCCCGGCTTTTGTAGAATTTCATCGGGAAGATCGATCTTACCAATATCGTGCAGCGCCGCCCCCTGGGTTGCCGCTGCAATGGTTTGACGATCCATATCAAACGCTTCGAGCATCGCACGCGTATACAGAACCACGCGCCATGTATGGGCAGCGGTCGAAAGATCCTTACGCTCGATTTGATTCAAGAGGTCTTGGACTATCTCTGGGTTCATCTTCAGTGCAGCCCCTTGTTATGTTCGCAAGACTGGTTTTACGACAGCATCGAGAACATGTCCGCTTGCTTGTCCGCAAGGTAGCTTGACCGAACAAGCGGACCACTGACTACGAGCTTGATACCTTTCGCTTCCCCGACTTCTTTGTACTCATCGAACTCGTCGGGATGCACCCAACGGTCCAATGGCAGATGGTTACGGGTGGGCTGAAGATACTGACCGATGGTGATAATGTCGCACGCATCGCCTTGCTCTGGGTTCTTCTGATCACGCGGCCCATCATGATCTGCGGTCATCGCAACAAGATCATCAAAGAGCTCAAACACTTCTTCCTTGCGCTCACCGATCCCGACCATGATCCCGGTTTTCGCAACGCCCCCTTGAGCTTTGACTCTGCGGAGGAGCTCCATTGTGCGTTCATAGCGAGCGCTCGGGCGGACCGCGGGATGACAGCGACGGACCGTTTCCAGGTTGTGCGCCAAAATGTTTGGTTTGGCATCGATGACCATCTGCAGCGCCGCTTCGTCGCCTTTAAAGTCGCCGATCAGTACCTCGATGGACATGTCCGGGCACGCTTCTCTGGTTCGCAAAATAGTCTCAGCCCAGATACCCGCCCCACCATCGGGGACATCATCACGATCAACGGATGTGATCACAATGTGTTTGAGACCCGCGCCGCGGAGTGATTCTGCGACGCGTCTTGGTTCGTCTTTGTCGATCGCTGCGGGCTTGCCGGTTTTGACATTACAGAATCCGCAAGCGCGGGTGCAGGTGTCGCCGAGGATCATGATGGTCGCGATCCCTCGCGCCCAGCACTCTCCCATGTTTGGGCATGCTGCTTCTTCGCAGACTGTGTGCAGTTTGTGCGCGTCGATGTTGGCTTTGGTAGCGCGGAAGCTTTCACCACCTGGGAGCTTTGCTTTGAGCCAGCTCGGTTTTTTCTTCTGGTTCAGGTGATGGATCGCGTCGTCTTCGTTGTTGAGGATCATTGAACTCAGCGAGACCGCGGGGCGCAATGTGCGGATCGGATCTCCGCCGAGCGGTCTCGGGTGACGAGCGAGGGTTCGGGAGATACCGGTGTCGCTTGGTTTGGCGTCTGGAGCTGATGGTCTGGAGGGGGTCTGGGTCATTATGAAAGTTTATGTCGGTCTTTTGCATGATTCGAGAACGATCGTGATGTTTCGGTCGTAATGCAGAGGACAAATGTTGCGCGTTGACGGGGCTGGTTGCTCTGGAGTGGTCTGCATTGAAGCTTCAAGGACCGAAAACCATCGGTTTTTGGGTCTCGGAATCAACTTGAGGGGTTCTGGTGGTCGATGTTGGACGATGGTGAAGCGGTCAAACCTGATTGATTTTGGGGGATGGGTGCTACACTTACCAACCTTGCTTGAATCGCAGTATTTGTGACCAGAGCAGGTTTGAAACTGATCAACCCAGCCTGGAAACTGGCTGATATGAATGAACATGCGTGCTGAAGTGCTTAGGAGCGAACTTGTGTCCAATCTTTTGAAGAACTCATTGCCACGGATGACCTGCATTTCTCTCCCTGTGGGGGCGATGCTTGTGTCGATGACAGGCTGCATGAATCAGGACAGCTACCTGAACCCAAGTATTACCGGACGCTGGGAACACACCCCGACGCGCGTCCCGATCCTTGAGCATCTCGCAGCTATCGAAACTCCAGACGATGAATGGGTCGAGATCTCAGAAATCACCAACGAAGACCTCATCCCGCAGAACTCCGTCTATCGCGTTGGGTCAGGCGACTTCTTAACACTGACTATTTGGGATCTGATTGTCCCGAATCAAGCGGAAACACTTCCCCGGCAAGTCGACCCCAACGGGTATCTGGAAGTGCCTCAGCTTGGACGGATCTTTGTTGTTGGATTGACCGAAAAAGAGGTCGCTGAGCGAATTGCAGAGACCATGCTCGCGCTCGTTGCTGATCCATTGGTATCGGTAGTCGTTGAGCAACGACGCGATCAGACCTTCTTTCTGATGGGCAATGTCAACAACCCAGGCCCATATGTCGTTCCAAGCTCGGACTTCCGCATCCTCCAAGGACTCGTGGGCGCGGGCGGAATCCCCCAGTTCGTCAAAGAAATCTTCCTGATCCGTCAGGTGCCTTTGGATGATTCTTTCCAGATGCTCCCAGAAGCGGATCGTCCGAGCCAGCAGATCGATCCGTCGGACGAACAGACCGGCGAGGACTTGCTTGATGTGATTGATGATCTATCCGCTCCTGGGATGCTTTCTGGGAACGGGAACGGGCTGATCGCGCCGATGACGGGTAATGCGATGCAACCAGGAAACGATCCACTGATCGATCTGATTGAACCTGAAACACGCCCATCCACTGCACAAAATACCCAAAACAGTCAAAATAATGACGATTTCAACGCTATGGCTCGATCTGAGATGCTTAGCCCTCGCTGGCGATTCGTCGATGGTCGTTGGGTCCGTCAAGCGGTTCCGGTCGCAGCAAGACGCGAAATCGCGGGTGAGCACTCCATGACCCCGGTCGATTCTCGAGGTCAGCTGTTTACCCAACGCGTGATCCGCGTTCCTGTTGAACCTTTGCTTGCGGGTGATGCTCGTTACAATGTGGTGCTTCGCGCCGGTGACATTATTAGTGTCCCTCCATCACCGATTGGGAATGTATATATAGATGGACAGGTCAACGGGCCTGGTGTCTACAACCTTCCGGTGACGGGGCGACTGACCTTGACCCGCGCGATTACCAGCGCCGGTGGACTGGGCGGGCTTGCTGTTCCTGAACGCGTCGATTTGACCCGTATTGTGGGTCAAAACGAGCAAGCGACCATTATGCTTAACTACAGAGCGATCCAGGAAGGCACTCAGCCTGATGTGTACATCAAGCCTGACGACCGGATCAATGTGGGCACGAACTTCTGGGCGACCCCACTTGCGGTTGTTCGATCCGGATTCCGGACCAGTTATGGGTTTGGGTTCTTGCTTGACCGGAACTTCGGGAATGATGTGTTTGGACCACCTCCGAACAACAACTTCAACTAATAAGCACCCCTTCTGGTCCTCATTTAAGCTCTTGATTACTTCAACTCCATTGAGAGTTGAGCGGTTTCTCGGTTGATTGCTTTTGAGTGATCATCTCAAGAATCGTGCATTGATTGCGCTTTGTGGTCGCAAGAACCGAACATCGAGGACTGCAAGTCGTAGGAGTGTGAAGTAGGCGCGGTTTTCGTACCTGAAACCGGTGTTTGCGCACTTGTTTGGCGGTTTGTGCGCCAATCATTCCCGACCCACCAACTGAACCAAAGATCGAGGTGAACCAAGCCGATTGTGTACCCACCAGAACATGACTTCACAAACCACTCAACCTAAGAAACTTGCCGCTCAATCTCCCGAGGTTGAGGATGATCTCGTGCTCGGTTTTTTGACCCGGCGCGGCGTTGTAATCTCGGCTGTGCTTGGTACTTTGTTTGTGATTATGTTTCATCAGTGGTTCTTGTACCAAGTGAAGGTGAGCTGGGAGAACAAGGAAGACTGGGGGCATGCACTGGTGATCCCGTTTATCTCGGGGTATTTGGTTTGGCAATCTCGCAAGCAGATCAGCCAGACTCCGATCAGTGTTTTCTGGCCCGCACTTCTCCCGTTCTTAGTGGGTATCTACGCGTATTCATATAACTTATTTTTCATCAGCAACCCGATGCTACAGGGTTTTTCGATGGTGCTGTGTCTGGGATCGTTGATCTTGTTGTGCACTGGCACCGCGATGCTTCGGTACATATTTCTCCCGATCTTGTACATGCTTTTGATGGTGACGATTTCCGACTCGATCATGCTCAAGATTACATTCAAACTTCAGCTTCTTGCTTCGCAAGGATCTTGGTTGATGTTGAGTTTGATCGGAGAGTCGTTCAACTGGTTCTCTGTTGAGCTCATTGGTAACCGTCTTGATATCTTAACAAGCAGCGGCGAGCTACATCCGCTGAATGTTGCTGAAGCGTGTTCGGGTATGCGAATGGTTGTCGCGTTCTATGCGCTTGCGTGTGCGGTGGCCCTGCTTGGATGCACCCAGTGGTGGCAGCGGATCGCGTTGGTCTTAATCGCGGGTCCTGTCGCAATCCTTATGAATATGGTTCGCGTTACGGTGCTTGGGTTATTGACTATGGTGGACCCTGAGCTCGCGGCGGGCGATGCGCACACCATCATCGGTACGATTTTGTTGGTCCCCTCACTCGCGTTGTTTATGGGAGTGGTTTGGATGCTCAACAGGATCGTCGGAACCCCCGAGACCTCCGAAGGAGCTCCAGCATGAAGCGTGATACGGTGAAAGCTCAATCTTCACGAGGAACGATCATCGCTCCCGTCATTGCAGGCTTGATTATGCTTGGTTCGACATTAGGAATCGGAGCGTACATCAAGTTTGCTGACCTGCACATGCAGAAGATCCCGATCTACCCTGAAAACAACAGACAGGTCTCTGCGATCCCCACAGAAACCGAGAACTGGATTCGGATCGGGGCTGACCATATCTCATCGTCTGAAATCGTCGAGACGCTCGGCACTGAAAACTATGTATCGCGTGATTACATTCTCAAAAGCACGCAAGACAACAATCGTCCGGTGCGTGTTGAGCTGCATGCTGCGTATTACACCGGGATGATTGACACGGTTCCCCATGTGCCTGAACGGTGCTTTGTGGGGGGCGGATTGCAACAGAGTGAATCCTCACGGAATATTGATCTGGATTTGAACACCGATTCTTGGCGAGTAGACGCCAGTGTCCCCGAGCAGTTTGCAGGATTGGCGGGGGAACTGTACACGGTCCGTTTGAGCAACAATCGTGATTGGACAGATGCTCCGGGGATCCGGGTTCGGCTGCCTCGTGATGTGACTCCAGAGAAACCGATTCAGATGCGATGCTCTGAGTTTTTACTTGGTGAAGGCCAGCGTATTTATGCTGGCTATTTCTTCATTGCCAACGGCGGGACCAAAGCGAATGCCAATGATGTACGCTCGCTCGCATTTAATCTCTCTGATGATTATGCGTACTACCTGAAGGTGCAAGTCAACTGCATGACAGCGAACACGATGGATGAGTTTGTCGAATATGCAAGCTCGATTATCAATGATCAGCTTGGTGAGTTGATGAGGTGTACACCAGACTGGGTCAAGGTTCAGCAGGGGCTGTACCCAGTGGAAACAAACTGATTTTGGATGGGGTGCCGACTGTTTCGGCGCGAGCATCATGAAGATACATTGATCTGGGCGAATCTGGATCATCAAGATGAAGACACTACATTCCGGGCCGCGTGTAATGCGGGTCGAGAACTGAAAGAGGTTGGTAGATATGGCTGGTCGGATGAATACAAAGTTCGTTGTGATCTTGATCGTTGCGGTAATCGCAATGCTTGGGCTTCTGTTTGCAGCGTATACCATCGTGTCAAAGACACCGGAAGACCTTGCGCGCAAGGGCGATCAAGCGATGGAAGCGGGCGACTATGACCTTGCCCGAAGATTGTACGGCAGTGCCGTCAACAAAGACCCAACCATTGTCAAGCATCTTGACAAATGGATCAGCGCGATTGAGCGTGTAGTCCCTGAGACTGAACCCGCGTACTACGATGCGTTCCGCAGCGATCTCATGGGCTCATTCAGACAAGCGTCAATCGTTCAGCGCACCAATATTGAAGCGTATGAGCGTGAACTGGGATTGTACTACGAGCTTCTGCGAAGAGAATACTCCCGGAGCCAAGCTGATAGTGTCATTACACGAACAACTGAAGCACTCGGAAACTTTGATGGGGTTTCTGGGGTTGATCCGAACTGGCCAGTGCTTGCTCGCTATCGCGGTTTAGCTTGGCTTGCGATTGCCAATAAAGATGGCGTTATTGACGAAGAGCAGTACGAAGTGATTCGTGAAGATTTCGAGTCAGCAATCCAAGCAGATCCGTCGAATGAAATGAGCCGAATGGGGCTGATGCGCTGGATCATTTATACCGGATCAAAGAGATCAAGCGAAGAGGATTTGCGCCCAGTGAACGAGGCTCGAATCGAAGCAATCGCAATTGGCGAAGAGCACCTTGCGCAGTTCCCAGAATCACCTTTGGTAGAAGTGACACTGTTTGGAATTCAAGTCGAGTCCAAAGGCGCAGCGGCGTTCTATGGAATCAATGAAGATGATGTTGAGCGGACCCGGGCTATTCTTTCGACTTGGGAAGGCATGAGCAACGATCTTGATGCATTGTTTGAGACAATCATCGAGTACCCCGTCTCGAAAATCAGCATGCCAGTCATTAACCGCTTTAGCGAAATTGAAGTCCGTGTTGATTCTGAGAGTCAACTTTCAAGAACAAAGGCTCTGCTGGAAAGACAACTCCAGGCGGCTCCTGATTCATTGGAACTGTTGGTTGCAAACGCAGGCCTCCATGCTCTTCGGGGTGAAACTGATATTGCGACCGAGTTGTATCAGCGCATTGTGGATATGCCTCAGCCTCCAATTTCGATTGATGGGGCGATCCTGTTTTCACAAAAGCGTGCAGCTCTTCTGACGATTGCTGCGGTGAAGCTTGATTCCTATTCACGGGAGATTGTGAATCCAGAGGCTGACAAGGACGCTCTGGATGCATATCTCGCTGGCGCGATCGAAGCACGCGACAAATACGCATCTCGCGTGACTGAAGACGATCCAAACCTGATGTTGATCAATGGTCGCGTTGCGTTTATCAACGGCGAGTTTGAAGAATCCCTGCGCCTGCTTGCAGCATACAACCGCCAGACCGAGAACCAGAATGCGGATGGGCTTTGGTTCGAAGCATTAGCTGCCCGCAACCTCAATCAACTCGGAACCGCGCGACTGTCACTCCAGAACCTGTTGATCTTAAAGAAGCACGATGTGCGAGCTCTGCTCGTGCTGGGTGATGTTGAAACACGACTCCGTGATACACGCTCCGCTCTTGAGCGTTATCAGCGTGTTCTTGTTACTGATCCCAATAATGAAACTGCGAAGACTGCAATCCAGCAGATCCGGGCAATGGACAATCCAGAACTTATTGATGATCCTGTGACGAAGCTGGTGATCACTGCTCGCCAGGTCCGGAGAGGGAAAGACGGCAAGCCTGGTGATATATCAGAGGCCATCACGATCCTTTCAGATGGATTGGAAAGCGTGGACTACGCGCCACAAGCAACTGTTGAGCTCGTATCACTCTTGCTTGACCAAGGCGATGTCCAAGGCGGGCGCGCACTGGTCGCCCAAGCGAGAGAACTCCATCCAGATGATGAATCACTCGCACAAATGGAAACCGCCCTTCAACTTGACGACGAGGTTGATATCTTGATTGCCATGGTTCAACAGTCGGATACTCCTGCTCTTGAACAGCTTGTATCTATTGCAGGTATCGCGTTTGCGCGAAACCGCACAGACATTTTCTCATCTACCGTTGCTCAGCTTCAGGAAATCGCACCAGAAGACTCGCGTGTGATCGACTTTGCGTTCGTCCAAGCGCTGACCGATGGTGATGAGACACGCGCCAAGGAAATTGTTGAACTCGCGATCAAAAACAACACCGATCGCATGAACGGCGTGACCTACCAAGCACGGCTCGCACAGTTCCAAGAAGATTACCCTCGCGCGATTCAGATTCTTGAACAAGCAACATCAGGGGGCGTCGCGGACTCCTCCGTCTTCCGCATGCTTGCAATCGCTCATCGTCAAGCTGGCCAAGTTGATCCATCAATCGAAGCATTCGAAAGAGCTTTGAGTATCAGACCTGATGATCAGCAAAGTATCCAAGGGTACATCGACACACTTATCGCATTCAGGAAGTATCCAGAAGCGCTTGATGCAGCACGCAGGTTCCAGAAATTCTCGATCGATAATCAAGACTTCTTATCCGTGTGGCTCACCCTCGAAGCTGGGTTTGGCGGGACAGAAGGACAAGAGTTTGCGATCCGTCAACGGGAGAAGTTCTTTGAGCTTGATCCTGATGACATGAACAACAACTTCGCGCTTGCAAGTTTGTATGTTGAAAACGATCGTTGGGACGAAGCACGCGTGTTGATTGATTCGCTCAAGACCGATGACGACTCTCTACGGGTCGCAGAGCTCGAAGCACGCTGGTACGCCAACCAAGGACGCATTGGTAATGTCAACGGTCTTGGTGCTGCTCGTCAGATCTACCTTGACTATATCGATCGTCATCCTGAAGACACATCAGCTGAACCATTCATCGCATTGGCACGGTTTATGCTCGACCGTGGGGTTCCCGAGATTGCAATTCAAGCAGCTAATGCAGCGGTTGAACGCCAAGATCCTGAAACCATGGATGGTACAAAGCTCGTTGGCGATTTGTTCATGATGCTGAATCAGTACACGAATGCTGCGGATTCTTTCCGTGAGATTGTGGATGCTGGCGCTGATGTCGACAATGTGTACCGGATGCGCCTGATTGATATGTACATCCGTACCCGTCAGTATGAGCAAGCGAACACTGAGTTTGCAAAGCTCGATACTGAACGAGCAAACACAAAGATCGCCCTTCTGCAGCACTCAGAAATCGAAGAGGGTCTTGGCAACTCAGCTGCAGCTGCATCTCTTTTGGATCAAGCTGTTTCTACATTCTCTGATGACCCACTGGTGTACATCAAGCGAGCAGAGTTCCTTGCTGGCGACCGAGAATCACTCAATGACCTGCTTGCGGACATCGATGCAGCACTCCGTATCAACTCCAATGATTGGCGCGCATACAGAATCCGAGCAGCGGCATACTTTGCTGTCGACGAACGGTCTGATGCGCTTCGCGATCTTCAGCGTGCTGTGCGTCTGAACCCTGCTCTTGATCAAGCGTTGTTCGGGATTATTAACGAACTTATGATTGATGGTCGCAACGGCGAAGCGTTCGAGTTTGCCAACGAGATTGTTGAGAGCAGAGCACGCGATGCATCTCTCATGAACTCGCTTGGCCAGCTCTTCTCATCCCGAGATGACTGGGAGCGCGCTACAGAGTACTTCAAGAGAGTCTGGGAGATCCAGCGATCACCTACCGCTGGTGCTGTGCTGATCGATTCAATTGTCCGCACTCGCAACCCTGACACGGCCCTTGCCAACTCCATTATCAATGACCTGACTGATATCGCGGGTGACATCAACCAGAGCCCTGGTTTGCTTGCTGCCCAAGCATTGGTGCTCCAATCACGCGGACGCGATGAGCTTGCGGTACTCCAGTTAACCAAGGCATTTGACCTTTCGCTCAACTCGGATCAAACCCTGATTCAGTGGTCTGGGAACATCTCCCGCTTCTTTGAAGACCAGCCGATGCAGGAGCAGATTGATTATCTTCAGTCGCTCAAGCGCCGGAACACCAACACAGAAGTCTCAAACTGGCTTGATCTGTTCATTGCCCAACGGTTGATCTCGGTAGGTTCGCAGCTTGAATCCGCAATCGGTGTGTATGAGCGTCTAATGGCAACAGCAATACAACCTGAAATCCAGCGTATTTCTCACCAGAGCTACGGCACCACGATGTTTACCCAAGGGAACTTCGAGCGTGCTGCAGAAATCTGGGCCGAGGGCGTGGAACTCTTCCCCGAAGATTGGGAGATGAGCAACAACCTCGCGTATGTGCTTTCCGCTGAGCTTGGCAAGCACGAAGAGGGTCTGGAGCTGGCTCAGTTCGCGGTCCAAGCGAACTCGAATCGCTCTGAGCCGTATGACACTCTTGGAAATATTTACATCGCGCTTGGTCAGTATGACGAAGCGGAGAAGTATCTGGTTGAGGGTCTGAAGTATGCGTTATCGGCCCGTTCTCGCGTGACGATGGTGCTCGCTCAGATCAACCTTGATCTTGCTCGAGACGAGCGTGACGAAGCACGATCCAAGCTGGTCGATATCAGGGCGCTAGTCCGAGCAATGCCAACCCGTGATGTTGGATTAGAAGCGGATATCGATGCTATTGAAGAGAAGATCAACTCAGACGGATAACTAATTTTGTCGATAGACATGAATAGTGATAAGAATACCTTAATCGATCCATTGATCGATGCTGCAAAGAACGACGGAGCCTCGTCATGAATAGCCCTTCACAGCCCATGCCGGGCAAATCCGCGCCACCTCCTGCTCCAAGCATGGGGGCAGGAATCGCGATCGATCCCGTCAAGCTTCTCCACAAGTACAAGTATGTACTCGCGGCATCAGTCATGATTGGGATGGTACTGGGTGTAGGCGCTCATATTCTTCTCTCAAGGTTCGCTCCAAAGTTCACCGCCAACATCACTTGGAAATGTAACCCCGCGGAGCAAGATGTAGAAATTGTGAATACACCGACGGTCGATGAAACCGAAATGGATCGGTTTATGGGTACACAAGTCGCCACGATGAAGTCCCAACTCGTTTTGACTAAGGTCATTGCTGACCCGAGGCTCCAAGACCTCGCTCCGAACTGGAGCAAGCAATATATCCGTGGCGGCAATATCGATATCGTTGAAGCCTTCAAAGACTTTGAAGGAATGGTCAGCGCGAGCGCCGTTCCCAAAACATTCCTGATCCGCCTCTCTGTAAGCGCGGGTGACAAAAATGATGCTGCTGGTCTAGTGACCATGGTCCAAGATGCTTATCTCAATGAACTCAGCTCACGCTACAAGAGAGATGTCCGTTCGCGTCAGGAATCTATCCGTGACTCTATTCAGACTACGAATGACGCGATTGGCGACCTGACCTCCCGCAAAGCTCGTCTAGTGCGGGATCAGCGTATCGATTCAATTGACTCCGCGCGTTCTACATCATCAGAACGACTTCGCTTGATCAATGCGGAGCTTGTTGGTATTCAGCAATCGCTTGAAGCACTCACAGTCATCCGTGTAAACGACGAGGCTCAGCTCCAACGCGACACCGGGATCGAGTATGACTCTTCACTCCGGGAAACGGTGAACATTTCACCAATGATTCTGACATTTAAGCAGGAACTCAAAAGACTCCAGACCCTGCTGGTTTCACTCCAAGCAGACGGTATTCAACCTGATCACCGTCAGTACAAACAGGTTGTCAACCAAATTAATGCACACCAGCGCAAGATCGAAGACACACGCGAAGAACTTCTTCGGGAATCCTTTGAAGCTCGTGTTCAAAACACAGCGACCTCTCTTCAGCAGCTCCGCGCTCAAGAATCTGAAATGCTCACACAAAAGACTGACCTTGCTGAGGAACTCACAGAGTTGACACGGATCAGCCAAGAAATCGCTGATATTGATCGCCAGATCGAAGGCAAGATCGCGCTCCTGGGTGAGCAAGAAAAGCAGTTGTCGGATCTTGAGGCTCAATCAAACCTTTCCAGTGCTCAGCGTGTAACCGTTGTTGAATCTGCAACGATTCCAGACAGCCCCACATTCCCCGTCATCTATGTAGTCGTTCCAGCAACGCTCTTCTTGATTGTTGGTCTGACCTCGGGCATCATTTTACTGTTCGAACTTCTTGATCAGCGCATCAAGAGTGCTGCGGATATTCGCTCAATCCCACGGACCCGCTCGCTTGGTGTCATCATGGATACATGCGAAGATCCCGCCGCAACTGAATCAGTCAGTACAGCGTTTGCTGATGCTCCTGGATCAGTCTTTGCAGAACATTTCAGACAACTCAGAACCGCTGTGCTTACAAGCATGTCCAAACATGGCCATCGTTCGCTTGTTGTGGTTGGGGCTATGCCCGAATCCGGTGCAAGTTCTGTGGTGACGAATCTCGGACAAGCAAGTGTCGCATCAGGACTCAGCACCTTGGTGATTGATGCCAACTTCCGCAGACCATCGATCCATAAATCACTCGGTCTTGGTGATGGACCAGGATTGGGCGATGTGCTCGCGGGCAGCTCCAGCTTCCAGGATGCAATCGTGAATATCGATCAAGGCCCCGATGTTCTGAGAATCGGCACTAAGGAAAACCGTCAAGTTGAACGACTCAGCGGACGAGGCATGAAGAATCTCCTGGACGAACAAAAAGCAAACTACGATCTGATTCTACTGGATGTCGCACCATCGGTTGTTGCGGGTGATTCTGCGATCCTCGCAAATATTACCGATGCGTCGATGCTCGTGGTTCGTGCGATGAGCGAGAAGCGTGGGCAGGTCTCTCGTGTATGCAGGGAGCTTGGTGATAGCAAAGCAGAGTTCATGGGAGTCGTCGTCAACGCGGTACGGAGTGCAGCGGGTGGATACATGCGTAAGAATATCCGCACATCATTCGACTACCAAAACACAGAGAAGCGTGAAAAGAAGGCTTCCAAAGCTCCCAATGAGAATGCTGCATAAACTCAGTGCTCTTGCTGATATTGGTGAGCGGAGTGTGGCGAACTGCCTTTGCTTCGCATGATCAGAATCAGTATGCTCGGCATAGTGGTCTATGGAAGGAATCGAGTGTCAGCACAATCCATCGATAGACATACGCACCCCAAAAGGGTCTTGATCACCGGCGGGGCTGGATTTATCGGCTCACACCTGCTTGATCATCATCTCTCAATGGGTGATCACGCGGTGATTATCGACAACTGCTCGACAGGTCGAGCGAGCAATATACACTCGCATCTCAAAGCTACTGAATCGGCTCAACGCGTTCAGTTCATTGAAGGCGATCTGGCTGCTGGTCTAGCCGAGCTTCGTGATGACGAGTCATCATTTGATCTAATCTATCATCTTGCTGCCGCGGTCGGTGTTGATCTGGTGCTCCAAGATCCGATCGGTTCGATACGAACCAATATCATGCAGACCGATGGCTTACTTGAGTTTGCTCTGGATCATGGCTCGCCCCCCACCTTCATCGCATCGTCTTCTGAGGTGTATGGCAAGCCCGGCGCGAGTGTGTTTTCAGAAGAAGACGACTCCGTCTACGGCCCCACTTCCATTACCCGATGGTCATACGCCCATACCAAAGCGATTGATGAATATCTTGCGATGGCTTACGGATCACAACACGATCTCCCGGTCGTCGTTGCGCGATTCTTCAACACGGTTGGACCGCGCCAAGTCGGAAACTACGGGATGGTGCTCCCAAGATTTGTTCAGTCAGCACTGACAAACTCTCCGCTTCGCGTATTTGGTGATGGATTGCAATCCCGCTGCTTTTGTGATGTCCGCGATGTGGTTCGCGTCCTTCCTAAGCTGCTCGACACTCCAGATGCCCACGGGATGGTTATGAATATTGGATCTGATCGATCCATATCAATCCTCGAGCTTGCCGAACGAGTGATTACGGTCTTGGGATCTGAATCCACGATCGAGAAGATTGAGTATTCAGATGCATATCCATCAGGGTTTGAAGATCTGCGTCATCGCAAGCCGGATCTGACCAGGATTCGGTCGGTGGTTGATTTTGAGTTTGAGTATTCGCTCGACAACACGATTCAGGACATCGCATCGGAGATTACTAAGCACGACTCTATCAATGGTGGTGTGCTGTGAGCCTCACTTTCTTGACTGAACCGGTGATAGACGAGGCTCCCAACAAAGTGCAGGAGACTTTTTCGGGTCTCATGAACAGTCCGGTACTCGAAATTCTCCAAGGATACATCGGTGTTTTTGTAGCTGCATTTCTTGTAACGGTACTGATCACCCCGCTGGTCCGCAGACTCGCTATTGCTAATGGGATTATGGATCGCCCGGATGAAGCCCGGAAACAGCACAAACTTCCGATTGCCTATCTGGGAGGCATTGCGGTTTATCTCGGGATTATGGCGGGGATTATGTATTCCTACTTCGCAGAAGCGGTCCCCGGAATGATCGTGTACCACGATATGTCCAGCGACACGATGGTGGATGGGGTGTTTACTCCGCAGGTTCCGCCTTGGATCGCGATGGGGATGACGATCATTGTGATCGTTGGTTTGATTGACGACATCAGCGGGATCTCTGCGAGGGTCAAACTCGGGGGCCAGCTCATGGCATCCGCAGCCCTCGCAATCGGTGATGTCGGGGTCAATGTTGCTGAGGGTGTTCTCAAACCGACACTGGGACGATTGCTTCACAACCCTGATCTTGTGTACCAAATACCGCTTCCATTTGAAATTCCTGGATACGGCTCATCGCTTGAACTGGATCTGATCTACTGGTCAGGAACCGTTGTGATCGCGGTGTTTGTGCTCGGCGCGACCAATGCTTCAAACTTCATTGATGGTCTTGATGGATTGCTTACCGGCGTAACCTCAATTGCGATGATCGGGTTCTTGTTCATCGCGGGCAGCATGGCAATGCTTGATACCGGATTGTTCGATGGTCCCCGGATAATCATTGGCCTTTCGATCTTGGGCGCGTGTTTGGGATTCTTGCCACACAACTTTAATCCTGCGGTGATCTTCCTCGGGGATACCGGTTCGTTGCTGCTTGGGTACTGCTCAGCATTGATGATCCTCTCACTGGGTGATACCGGACAAACCAGCTTGGTCTTTGCAGGGGTGATCATTTACTCGATCCCCATCTTGGACACCATGCTCGCGATCATTCGCCGAAAACTCGCGGGCAAGAAAATGTCTGATCCCGATGCGGAACACCTCCACCACATGCTCAAGCGTGCGCTTGGAGTCAAGGGCGCGGTGTTCGCGTTGTATGGGATTGGTGTTGTCTTCTGCGTGCTTGGTGTGATGCTTAGTAAGTTCCAAGCACGATTTATTTATGCTCTGGTCCTGATCGCACTGTTCTACATCTGGGTGTATGCGATGAAAGTTGCTCGCAGATCTCAGCTCGAAGCACAAATGTCTGAGAGTGATGTCTGAAAATGATGTCTAAAAAAATTTAGTCAAAAGCTTCAGCACCCGAGCGCGTTTTTTTACAAGTACCTTCCCATTAAAATATGCTGGCACCAGCATTTGAGAACGAAAGAACGATTCATATGAGTCCACACAGAACCCCATTCGTCGGCGGCAACTGGAAAATGAACACCAACGCGGATGAAGGCAAAGCCCTCATTGATGCGCTTGCTTCGCAGATGAAATCTTCTTCCCTCGAAACCGGGATCGATGTTGCGGTGTTCCCGCCCTTTGTGTATCTCCGAGAACTCAACAACCAGATCGGCAACTCCCCGATTAAGCTGGGTGCACAAGATCTCTGGACCACTGACAACGGCGCGTATACCGGAGAGGTCTCGACTGCGATGCTCAATGATTGCGGCGTCACCGCAGTACTTACCGGTCATTCCGAGCGCCGTCATGTGATCGGGGAATCCGATGAGCTGGTAAACCAAAAGACACACAGAGGACTTGATGGAGGAATGACCGTCGTTCTCTGTATCGGTGAGCAGATCCACGAACGCGAAGCGGGTCAGACTGATGCGGTCAATGAACAGCAGATCCGAGCAGGTCTCGAAGGTGTTGATGAATCCAAACTTGGGCATATCGTGATCGCGTACGAACCTGTGTGGGCGATTGGAACGGGCAAGACTGCCACTCCAGGAGATGCTCAGGAGGCGCACGCCAATATCCGGAGCTTGATCGCATCGATGTACTCGGATGCTGCTGCGGGATCCATGCGGATTATCTATGGCGGCTCAATGAAACCGGGCAATGCTGTGGAACTGATGGCGATGCCTGACATTGACGGCGGACTGATCGGGGGGGCGAGCCTGAATGCGGACGATTTTTGCGGTATTTTGAGCGCTGCCCAGAGCTCGTAAATCAACTTTCGATCGCTTAGAGACCGATTTGCCGACCCCCAAATGACCGCTTAGTCCTTGTGCAGGCCTAAAGTTGTGACCATGCTCGGGACAGCATCTTCAAGCTCGATGCCTGCAGAACTGCCCGGATTTTGCTGATCAGGAGATCACGACAATTATGTCAATAGATATGTCTATCCAAACACTTGCCAGCACCTCGATTGTGCTTTCACAAGTCAATCCGATCGTGATCAACCTTCTTGTAGGCGCGTTCCTGCTCATCTCGATCGTCATGATCCTGATCGTCCTGATCCAGCGCCCACAAGGCGGTGGACTCGGCGGTGCATTCGGCGCTGGAGGAGGCGGAGGCGCAGGCGGCGGAGGTGGCGCAGGCCAAACCGCTTTCGGTACCAAAACAGGCGATGTCCTCACCGGCGGCACCATCGCGATCTTCATCTTGTTCCTGACCTTCGCGGTTATTCTCAACTTTGTGACCAGACCACCAGAAGCACCATCTGCTCAACCGACTGCGAGCTCACCGGTTACCACCGAAGCTCCCGAACTGGGTGAAAGCGATCTGATCGATGATCTTCAAGATGGGATCGAGTCTGAGATCCAGGACGGTGCTGATGCTGTGAATGAGTCCATCGATGATGCAGCTGACACTGCTGAAGACATCATCGATGATGCTTTGGAACAAGGACAAGAGATCCTGGATGATCCCGCATCAGCGCTCCCAGCCACTAACCAAATCGACGATTAACTCGCGTTGATCCCTACCAATATCCGCTCCCCACATTCTCGCACAGGAGTATGACTTTGATCCGCAGCATGACAGGTTTTGGTGACGCATCGGGTACCCACGAGGGCTCTTTGTACAGCGTCGAAGTGCGAAGCGTTAACAACAAATACCTCAAGACCACCGTCCGGGTTCCTGAGCGTTTGCAGACGCTCGAACCAGAACTCGAACAGAAGATCCGCGCACGGATTTCTCGTGGTTCTGTGGTCATTACCATCAGTTGCTCAGAGCAAAACGAGAAGGCAGCATACACGGTCAACCAACCCGCTCTCCGCTCATACGCAGATCAGGTTGCCCAGGCAAAGGGTTGCGCGGTCGATGATATCAACATTGAGCAGCTCATGAACCTGCCGGGTGTGCTCCAGAGTCCCGGCGACGAAGAGAACCGGCTTGAAAAATCACGCAAAGCACTCGAACCATTGGTCGGAGTAGCCCTCGATCACCTCGTTGCGATGCGGACGCGAGAGGGCATGGCTCTCAAGAGCGATCTGGCCCTTCATTTGGACTTTATCGGTGAGCGCCTCAAGAAGATCGAGGAGATCGCCCCTCGTGTAGCTGTGGACTTTGAGAACCGTCTTAAGAGCCGCATGGTGGCGCTGATGAGCGAGTTTGATGTGCAGGCGGACCAGGTTGAGATTGTCCGCGAGGTCGCGGTCTACGCAGAAAAGACCGATATCGCGGAAGAAATCGCACGTCTCGGGGAACATATTGTCCACTTTGGCGAACTTTTAGAGAACGAGGACGATCGCCCGATTGGCCGGACGATGGACTTCTTATCTCAGGAACTTCTGCGCGAAGCCAACACGATCGCGTCCAAGAGTCCTGATGCTGCGATGAGCCGATTGATCGTCGAGATCAAGGGCGCGATTGACCGGATCAAAGAGCAGGTCCAAAACGCGGAGTAACGCGTTTGACAGAAACAACAACACATCAAACACCACCCACACCCTCAGCATCCATGCGAGCCAGCTTTGCTCGTGATGAGATCATGCGCGTGCTCGATCAGTACTCTACCGGTGCTGTCCATAGTGTTCGCGAGATGATCGCGGGATCTTCCGAAGCGCCCAAGGTCGTCGTGGAATGTGAACGCGGGAAGCTCTTGCTCAAACGCAGAGCGCGGGGTCTTGAGCATGCGGTGCTTGTCGGGTTTGCACACGAAGTGATCCTGGGATGTCTCGAACAAGGGGTG
Organism: Phycisphaerales bacterium; assembly: GCA_045105315.1. GTDB lineage: Bacteria > Planctomycetota > Phycisphaerae > Phycisphaerales > UBA1924 > UBA1924. The sequence goes on from JBGCDI010000018.1 coordinate 79,246, forward strand.
TGCGTGCCTCCACTGATCGGAACAACCGCGGGGAATAACTCGATGTGCCAGATGGTGGACCAGACGTATGAGCTCTTTGTCTTCATTGATGGAGCTGTGTTTGATCAATCTATTGAGCACGCGCGCCAATCAGGCATGCTGCTTGGTGAGTTGCACAGATGCATGGACTCGATAACCACAACCTTTGAACCCACGACCGAATCAGTCGTTGTGAATCCCCAGCGTGTTGATGGATTTGAGTTCTCTGATGCTGAAACTGATCGTATTCGACGAGTTCTCGAGTATGGGCTTGATGCTCACCGCGCCAACGCGCGACCCAATGCGATCGTGCACGGGGATTGGCATCCCGGCAACATGATCTTCTCTGGTCCAGAAATCATCGCGATCTGTGACTTTGACAACTGCAGGATCGGGTCTCGCGATCGCGAACTCGCACAGGCATTGGTCTATCTATCTATGAAACGACCAGCACCAGGAAATCCAATCCCAAACGAAGCAAGCATGGATCATCTGCTCGCGGTCTGGGACGGGTACTGCGCTCAATCAGGGACTCATCCGAATCCTAAACTGATCGGTGCGTTGATGCCTGCGGTGCTTCTTGATGAAGCGTTTGCCAGCGCCGGAACTGGAGCTGGTTCCGGAACTGGAGAGGGCAGTGCAGGTCACATTCAACCCAACCCGCTTGTGCAGGCAGCCATCAAGAAATCAATCTGGCTCGACGAGCACAACCCGGAAATTATCCGATCATTGGAGCAACGATGAGTCTATACAAACCGAGCAGATTCTTGTATGCTTCTTGTATGAACCGACCAGTGTGCGCATCCAAAGGGCATCTCCCATTGAAGACATGGATCTTAGGAGCTGGAGCAATCTTGCTTTTAATACCCTCGGTGTGTGCTGCTCAGGATGCTCCTGAACTACCTGCTGATGCACAACGAGCTCAACCGGAGCTCCAAACAGACTCTGGGAACTTGCGTGCTGACCGTGTTGCACGGCTGATTGCGGGCCTGGATCATGAATCATGGATGGTGCGGGAACAATCTACCCGGATGCTTGGCAATCCGAATGAAGGCTTTGAGCTCGACATGCTTGCTGAGATTCTGGAACGACCCGATTTACCCGGTGAAACCAGACTCCGGCTCCAATCCGCGGCGCGTGAACTCTTCACACAAGCGACCAAAGCAGGGCTTGGTGTCGGCTTTGGCGCTATGCGCAATGGAGGAGTCGAGATTGGCACCGTCGTCGATGACATCGTCGGTTTCCCCGCAGCTGCAATGCTTATACCCGGCGATCTCATCATCGGTGCTGATGGCGCGGCGCTGACCACATCTGAGGATCTTCGAGCAACCATCCTGAGTCATGCGCCAGGAGAAAGGATGAGCTTATTGGTTCAGCGCGGCGATCAAGTCCTTGATCTCGATGTCCCTCTAGGATCGTATAGCTCACTACGCGGCGCAGCACCGATTAATCGGTGGGTTGCTGATCAAGCGATCCAGATACGATGGGCACGAAAGGGCTTTAGTATGCCCATCAAGATCCAGATGGGTCAATCGATAACCACGCAAGATTGGGTCGATGCAGGATATCCAGATGGGCAAATGCCCGCGGATTCATTGCTCGCACCATCTTCGAGGCGCTCTCCTCGCATAATCAATGGGGGATCTGGGGACGATGCATTTGTTGGGACTGGGATCATCACCAGAGGACGGATTCAGCCTTGGAAAAATCCGGGGAGCGCGACTGAAGCGATCCGCAAAGCTCGCAGGATCGAGCTTTCCACCGAGATCAATGATTCGCGCACCGCTCGTCAGCTCGCGCAGAATCAGCTCGACGCGCTCGAACAAGTTGGTGCAGGATCACCGCAAAATGCGATTGACACTCAGCAGCTCAAGATCGATATGAGCAAGGTCAGCGCGAAACTACAGAGGATTGAGCGCGAACTCGAAGCTCAGCTTGCTGAGTTTGAAACACTGAGCACCGAAATCGATCAGCCATAATGAGTTTCTTGAATGTCACCCACGGCTACAAGCGTTCAGACTAGAGTCGCTCAACGATCAGTTTGATTTTCGCTGGTGATGCGCCGTGCTCATCAAAGATCAACAGCTCATTGTCCGCATCTTCGTTAATCCAAGATGAGGGGATCGCAAGCTCTTGGTGTGGTTCGATCGCTTTGCCATCGCTTGTGGAGGAGAAGAACCGACCCAGCGCGTTGCCATTGATGTACGCTTGCCCCTTTGTGAGTCCGGTGGTGTCAAGCGATATTGCGAGGTCCATGCGTGGTGCTTTGAATGAAGTCTTCCACCAGCATGGGCCGCTGACTGAACCGAGTTTGGATTTAGTGACCGTATCAAAGTCAATCTCGCTCGGAGCTTCCCATTTGGCAAAGGACCATTCGCATTTTTCTGAGATGACATTGGCGCCTTCGGTGAAGGTGACATCTTTGGTCATCGTTTCGAGAATCTGATCTGCAAGCTCATCGGCGAGTTCATGACTCGGAGCATCGAGATGCAGCGCAAACTCGAGCACATTGTTCCCGCGTTTAGTGGTTTCATTGTCAAGCTCAATTCGCGTGCGGCGCATCGCGCCCACCAGCTTGATCGGTTCATCATTGAGCACAACGATTACGCGCGCATTGATTGGAGGGATCTCGATATGGATCGATGATTTCTTGAGGTGCTTAAATGACCACTGGATGCGCTTGTGGTGAGTGGTCTCTCCTTGACGGACTCCAAAGACCGGAGTCACATATTCAAGAACATCGATAGGCTCCCCCGTGATGATCGAGTGCTTGCCGATTTTATAAGGTGTGTCCTCGATGATGTGACCAAACAATCCCTTGTTTTCGTCCATAACCGAACCACCGGAAATACGCCCGGTGTTATCCGCTAGCGCGACAAGGCTCTTTGAATCTGATTTGAGATTCATGGGGATGGTCTTTTGTGCTGCGGGACCTGAACCGATGATGCCAACAGATTCACCATCGAGGAAGAACTGCACACGATCTGCTGACTGGGGCGCAGCTACTTTGACCTTTCCGTTGGGTGCTGATTTGAGATCAATCTTGTACCAGCCGTATCCGTATGGGGTCCCGAGTTCAGAGAGATCTGCCGGTCCTGGAATCACGGCGTAGCGCGGGCTTGAACCATCGACATGCTCGTCGGTTTGTGCACATTCCCAGTTTCCGAGAGCGATCTTTGGTAGTTTTTCAGGTGCCTCGCGGTCAAGGTGCTTGGTTGTCGTTGTCTTTGATTTCCCGTCGGGGGTGACATGGGTGTGGGTTTTTCCGTTCGGTGAGGGCATTGGTTCACCCTCTACACTCAGGCCGTGGACACCGACAAAGACATCTGATCCAAGCATGTGGGTTTCATCTACCACATCCTCGGAAACGACAACCACGCAAATCCCCTCGTGCATGATCGAGAATGGCTTGCGTCCCTTTGGAACCTCAACAACCAATGGGGAAGAGTTGATCGATACCTCTCCGATCGCGCCGCCAGGTCCGAAGAGAACGAGCGTATCTTCGGTCGAAGAAAGCGCACAGAGCGAGGTGTAATCGAGTGTGTGCTTGGGCGAGAGATTGACATCCGTCAAGCACCAATGCACGCGCTGGGTCCCGAGACGAACTGGCAATGATGAACCATCACTAAGCAACAGATTGATCGTCCCAGCACGAGCGCGTGGAGGCGAGAAGATAAAGATGATGTTCCCTTGCGAACCGTTCATCTGGTTGACAATATGACCCTGAATCGCGTCTTCATCGACGACCGGATCAATCACAACAGGGGGCGCTGCGTTCTCGGTATGTGCAAGCACGCGCGAGAAGGAGGACCCAAAGGTCAAGAGTCTGCGGACAGGACCCATTGCTTTGGTCATGCGTCCATGCTCGTCAATCAATGCGCCCGCGTCGTAAGTCGGTGCGTATGAACACGGCTCACCAACGCTTGATTGGCCAGCCCAGAATCCGAATGAAGTCCCTGACATGAAGTTGGCAATATTGAACTGCCCGCCTGCGGACATGATCTCACCGAGCTGACGCTGGAGTGTGTATCCATCCACTGATTCTTCGAGGTGCTGGCCGAAAATCGGTCTGCGGAGCGGGCCATAGTCAATGACAACTGTGGGTTGCTCTGGACGCACCGCTTTGAGCTGGCGCATGATCGCGAACATATCGCCTTCCCCGGTCCAGCCATCGATTTCCCCTTCGACGCCCTGCCATAGGTTGTTGGCGTTGATCTTGGGGACTGTGAATCCAGCTTCGCGGAGGTAGCGTGCGAGCTCACCGAGGTATTTGGTCGCAGCGAGTTGATCATCGCAATCCCACTGCGATTCGTTCTGGATCATGATGATCGGGCCACCGACGGTCGTCGATGCTTGCATGGTTTTGATCTGCTTTGCCAGCGCGTTGAAATATCGCCCCACCGCTTCGAGGAACGGTTGGTTCGGGGAGCGGAGCTTAACATCCGCGATGTTCAAGAGCCATGCAGGGAGACCACCCAGATCCCATCCCGCGCCAATAAACGGACCGGGACGCAAGATCGCGTACATGTTGTGCTTTGCCAGAAGGGTCAGGAAGTGCTTGATGTCGTTGTTGCCGGTAAAGTCATACGAACCCGGACGAGGCTCAATCAGATTCCAGAAGATCGGAGTTTCGATCGTGTTAACTCCCGCAGCTTTGGCAGCGCGGATGCGGTCATCCCAGAGTTCTGAAGGGATTCGCTGAAAGTGCATGGATCCGGAGACGATCCAAATTCGTTTAGCATCAATAGAGAGGGTACGGGAATCGAAGTTTGCCGATGGCATGGGGAACGCTCCTGATAAAGTGCTTCTGTCTTAGACCGATCTCTTAGACTGATCATTCATGTTTTGACAAGTGGGAGCTGGATTCAGATCAGTTCCAATGCGGGCAACTCATGGGCTGCACTGCATTTGGGTGTTCTGGGAATCCTGATCCACATTCCTGATCGGTCAAAAAAGTGGTATTCAATTCGAACATAGACCGTATGCAGATCACTTCAAAAGGCAAACCAAGACACCCTTCCATCACCCTAATATCCAAGCGGGCGATGGTCATGCAGATCATGAACCCCCTATAAATTCATCCATTTTGGGCTAAATTCATTGAATTCGATGTTCAAGATCACGCAAGCAATGCAGTGCTGAATTACAGCATCTTCAGCTCCAAAAAATCGAAAATTTCTGGAGGCGCCTATTGATCGACAACGCTCTGGTTTGAATGTGATTTGTTAAAGCGTGCGAACGAACTCGTGATGCATCACCATCGCGTCGTTCACTTCGAGCAGATCTGTCTGCTGGCTGTTCTTGAATCCTTGCTTCTGTGCGACGCGCACGGATGCTGGATTGTCCAGACAGATCATCGCACGGACTTTGTGTAAACCAAGCCCTAATGGCATTTCTGCAAACGCATGATCCATCAGAGCTTCGATCGCTTGACTTGCAAGACCCTTGCCTGCATGCGACGAATCGATCCACCAGTTTGCTTCCGCAGCCCATTCCATCCCGCGCTCGATCTTGATGATGTTGACCATCCCAACAAAGGTGTTGTCACCAAGGAAAATCGCCCGCCGGCACGCGGTTTTGGAGCGATCGCCCTCCACCGCTTTCTTGACCTGACGATGGAAATACGCACTCGTGGATTCGTCTTGTGATTCAAGCGGGATCCACCGACGGAGCGGCTCGCGAGAGCGCTCAATCGCTTGGATGAACGCGGATTCATCTGCAAATCCGAGCGGGCGAAGGATGAGCGAATCGCTGCGGAGTCCTTGGTTGGACTCGAACTCGACCGGTGATCGTTTGGTCGTCTGAGTTGTCGCGATGTGCACGCTCATGTGATTCCTTCTGAACGCCTTATAGGGCTTCATAAGGAATATCGGAACCATTGATATGGGACTTGAGGGGAGGTTGGAGTTTTATGGGAGCTGAGAACTCAAAAGCGGACCTTGATTAGATTCGTCAACGCAGAAGTCTGCACCAAAGACGGACGCACTCTCGGCGAGAGATCTGTTGCCCACACTCTGGGCATGGCTGCGCATCATTGATACGAGAATACAGATCAAATCCACAACGCGGACACAAACAGCATCGGGCCGCGATGGCTCGCTTTTTTAGAGGTCGTTTAAACCAACACATTAGCATCATATGAACAAGCAGCCAAAAGTGAAAGATCAAACTCAGAAATGCATAGCCGAGCACAATATACATGACCGAGTTAATCGAATATGGAATCCGAAATAATCCGCTCAAACCATGCTGTAGAATCCAGAGCAAGACCCACTGCACAACCCCTACGAAAATAAACATAAAGAAGAGCAGAACCGCTATCCACTTTGCCCACACGTTGAACGGGATAATTCGGTCAAGCTTTACCCGTTTGAGCTTTGGGAGGCAACTCCCGTCTGACTTCGCCCGCCGGCTCCATGGCTTGGGTCGCTTATGTTTCAAACCAAACTTTGGCATAGCTTATAATACACAAAATCAAATTCTTGATCGGAGGAGCTTGCACCAAAGGCGGACACATTCGCGGCGCGGGGCATACACCCCGCATTCTGGACATGTCTCCTCGTTTCTGATTCTGGCTGATAGGTCATAGAAACACTTCGGACACCGCTGACAGCGTACCGGGATCAAA
>JBGCDI010000019.1:0-7805 GCA_045105315.1 Phycisphaerales bacterium
CCGGTCGCTTCGGTGCGCCCGAGCAAACCGCCAAGCCCCAAAGGCTTCCCGGTCAGCACGCCATCGCGTTGCTTGGTGATCTTCATGTACTGTCCGTACAAGAACCCGATCTCGCGTCCGCCCACACCGATGTCACCCGCAGGGACATCAACACTTGGGCCAATATGACGGTACAACTCACGCATAAACGCTTGACAGAAACGCATCACTTCGTTGTCGCTCTTGCCCTTTGGATTAAAGTTACTGCCGCCCTTACCGCCGCCGATGGGTTGACCGGTCAGCGCGTTCTTAAAGCACTGCTCGTACGCAAGGAAGTGGAGCGTGTCCTCAGTTACCGATGGGTGGAACCGCAATCCGCCTTTGTATGGACCAAGCACATTGGTGTGCTCGATGCGCCATCCGAAGTTCACTTCAACCCCGCCCTGATCATTGACCCATTCCACGCGGAACCGGATCACGCGATCAGGGATGAGCAAACGCTCAAACACGCGCGCGTCTTGGTATTTCTTATTCCCCTCAATTACGGGGGCAATCGACTCCGCAACTTCCTCGATCGCTGACCGATACAGAGGCCCAGGATTCACAGCATCAATCAGAGGCTCAAGTGAGCTCATACAAGCGGTAGTTGTCATAGTGATCTCCAATACGGATTCTCTCAATCGCATTGAACACGCTCGAAACAGCACGCGAGAGAGAACCCTTGCATTCAACAATGCATCCAAAAAGGTGTATCGGAATGATATTCAGATATCCTCCGATAAGCACGGCACCGATACTATTTCAATCCGCCAAATTGCGTTCATTGACCGTAACTGTTTCATTTTGGTCTCGTTAGCCGAAACCATTGTTGAACACACCGTTTTTGTCATCCTTTCGATAGACCCTCACGGCTCTTTCTGAATCCGCTTACCGGTTCAAAAATGCATCCGAGTTGGATCGTGCACCGAAATCACCGCTCCACCAGTACAGGAACCAATCAATGACCACCACCCCGCCTCCATCCGCGATCAACATCACCCCCGCAACCCACCCCAAGCACGGCAAGATCTGGAAGATCACCGCCACCCAAACCCTCCCGCGCCCAGTCGATGAAATCTTCCCATTCTTCTCAGACGCCTTCAACCTCGAAAAGCTCACCCCAAGCTTCCTGGGATTCAAAGTCCTGACCCCAAAGCCCATCGACCTCAAGTCAGGCACCGTCATCAACTACAAACTCAAAATCCACCACATCCCCATCGGCTGGAAAACCACCATCCAAGACTGGAACCCGCCGCACTCCTTCGTCGACAACCAAGACAAAGGCCCCTACACCCTCTGGCACCACACCCACTCCTTCACCCCCGCAAACGAAGGCAACGCCACCCTCTGCACCGACACCGTCCTCTACAAACCCAAAGGCTGGATCCTCGCCCCAATCATCAACAAGTTCTTCGTCCAGCGCGATGTGAGAAACATCTTCGAATACCGATTCAAAAAACTCGAAGAGATCTTTCCCCAGCACTAATCCTCGAAGAGTTCCCCAGTGCCAGCAGCAAGCTCTCGAAGCTCGCTATGAACCGTCTTTGGTTCAACGAGTGATTTCGTACTCTTCGCCCCCGCATCCTCAAACCGTCTCAGCGTCGGCATCATCCGCGTATCAATCGACCCCACCAACTTGTTGTAACGATCCACCGACATCCGGATCGAATCCCCAAGCTTCCCCGCATGCTCAAACGCCGTCGCCGCGCGATCATGCAACTCCTTTCCAAGCTCAAACAGCGCCGCCGCTTGTTCCGTCAGCGCTTGCTCCCTCCAACCAACCGCAACCGCTCGCAGCAGCCCGATCAATGTACTCGGCGAAGCCAAAATCACCCCGTGCTGAGCCGCATCATCAAGCAGCCCCGGATTCCGCGACAACGCCGCATCAATAAAGTGATCCCCAGGCACAAACATCACCACAAACTCAGGTGACCGATCAAACAACGCCCAGTACTTCTTATCCGCAAGCTTCTTCACCTGCTCAGAAGTATGCCTCGCAAACCGCACCATGTGCGCCTCGCGTGCTTCTTCATCGGGTTCATTGACCGCCTCGATGTACGCATTGATATTCGCCTTCGCATCCACCACAATCATCCGATTATTTGGCAACGTCACCACCATGTCAGGCCGAAGCAGATTCCCATCCCCATCCCGCTCAGAAGTCTGCTCCGAAAAATCACAATACGAAGTCATCCCCGCAAGCTCCGCAACCCGCCGAAGCTGAATCTCACCATACCGCCCCCGAATCTCAGGACGCGACAGCGCCCGCGTGAGTCGAGCCGTTTCTTCCTTGAGTGATTCATTCGAATCCCCCGACGCCTTCACCCGCTCATCAAGCTGCGTCAACTGCTCGCGCGTCTTGCCAAGCGTCTCGCTGATGGGTTTGACCATCGCTTCGATCGCCTGCTTCCGCTGATCAAGCTCCGCCTGCGAAGCTTTCCCCGCCTGGCCAAGCTGCTCAGACAACAACTTCGTCAACGCTTCCTGATTCGACTTAAGCGTCCGCGACCCGATCGCTTCGAATGCTTCCTTGAGCTGCGCTTCATTCTTGATGAGTTCTTGTCGTGATCGCTCCGCAGCTTCGAGCCGCTCCCCAAACTCAGCATTCAAAATACTCAGCTCGGTAATCCGACCAGTCTGCAAATCAATCTCGGATTCAAGACCTTCAATCTCTCCATGTGAGTTCTTGAGCTCATCGGTCAATCGATCGCGCTCAGCGAGAACTCCATCAAGCCGAGCGCTGATCCCAGCAAGCTCCTCACCAAGCGTACCCGAACGAGATCGTTCGCTCGAAACGCCCTTATATAGCAGGAATACAGCGAATCCAAGTCCCAAAGCGATCAGCCCAACAATAACCAAAGCAGTTTCCATGTCAGGAGTATATCAGGTATCCGTTTCATGAGCGGTCTGTATGAATCAACATACAAAAACGAACGGACAACACGCAAATGCTGTCCGTCCAGTGGGGATTTGAGTTGTGTGTACCTATCGGCTCGCTCAGCGTCGTCTGCGTGAAGCAAGAAGTCCGCACGCACCAAGCAGCGCCACGCTACCCGGAGCTGGGACTGCACTCACGAGTGCATCGCCCACATCTGCACCAGTCAGGTCAGATGATGCGAGTCCGTTGCTCGACAAGAATGATGCAAACTCACTGGACACGAGCAGGTTCGCTTCGATGCTCAGCTGGGAGCTGTCAGCAATCACTGCAGATGGTGCCTGCACATCAAACAAGATTGCTGCAATCCCGGTCGTGCTTTCTACAAAGAATCCGCTCCGGTTGTCTCCTACCCGCCCGGCGTCGAATCCGATGGTGAAGTTACCGACCTCCACCGTGTTGTCATTAAAGAATACCGATCCTGTGTGCTCAATGGTCCCAGCAAACCCTGTTAAACCTGAGTCATATGCGAATGTGGTTGGGAGTGAAGATGCACTGGTTGAGTTGATACCAAACGCAACGCTTCCTTCGCCGAGACCGCCTGGTGCGATCACATCAGCGGATACTGATGAAAGATTCAAGCTCGCAGCTGCGGAAAGTGTCGCAACATCAAGCAGGACATTGGTTTGGCCACCAGTTACTTGAAACTCCTGTGCGTGTGCTGAACCAGCTGCCAATGCGAGAACTCCTGCAAATCCAATACATGTGAAAGTCTTCATATCTATTCCTCCAGTTGTGCTCAGCGCTACGTCAGCGACTTAGGAGCGGTGTAAAAATAAGAGCTCTCAATCTCAATCTCTTGTACACCACGAGGAACCGCCAAACGGCGATGGACCCGTAATCGAAACTACGAAATCAACCGATGCACAATCGGTCAATATTTTCTAAACTTCCACAAGCATCCCCGCTGACATATATGGTTACAAAAAATCACCAAACGCGACTCGTTCTCCAGATTTCCTACCAAGGCCAACAACACTGCCAAGTTGGCACTTGCCCCCTCTAGTCTGCCCAAAAACTCGAGAATCGCATTCAAAATTGAGCATATTCACTCTGAATTCAACATCCTATGAGTCACAAAACCGGCACGCCCTTTGCCATATACATCATCACCATGGTGCGCGATCACACCCATCCCGACCCCTCCGCTCAACAAGGCACCCCCAAGGGCGCTCCAGGAGGGAGACTCCATCTCCTGCTCTCCAGAGCGGGTTGGCAGCCAGACCCGTGGGTTGATCGTCTCCCCAGAATGCTCGAACCAATGGGAATCCAGTCTCACATCGCCCATTGCGCCGACGCTGCTCAGCGCGTCATTGACACCAACCAGATCCACATCGCGGTCGTCGACCTCGCGCTCCCGCTTGATGCAAGCAGCCAATCACCCTCTGAAGAATCAGGACCCAGACTGCTGGGTCTCCTCACCCGGATGCCCGCGCCGCCTCCAATCGTGGTCATCAAGCGCAATCGAACCGCCCGCGACGACATGCGCGAGCTTTCGGCAGCTCTCAGAGCCGGAGCCTTCGCCGTCGTCGATCGCCCAAACGCTCAGCGTGACCTCGAATCCCTCCTCGAAGTCCTCCGTCGCTGCCTCACCCGCCACTACGAAGGCCGCTGGCCCGGAGCATAAATCAATCGTTCATAACCCCGCACCAACGCGGATCCAAATAGGAAACCCCTCTGCGACGCAGGTCGCAGACTCAGAGAGTAATCAAAAGGAACACACAGCTATGGCAACCAAAACCAAATCCAAAGTCGCCGTCCGCCCCCTCCACGACAAGATCCTCGTCGAGCGCGACGCCGCCGAAACCCAAACCTCCGCAGGCATCTACCTCCCAGAATCCGCGAGCGAGAAGCCCCAGTTCGCCACCGTCCTCGCAGTAGGCAACGGCACCATGTCAGACTCCGGCACCCGCATCCCCCTCGATGTTTCTGTCGGTGACCGCATCATCCTCTCCAAGTGGGGCGGGACTGAGTTGAAGCTCGACGGCGAAGAGTACCTCATCATCAACAGCAGCGATGTCCTCGCAATCGTCGACTAATGGAGCATGCGATGGGATGGCTCTATCCAAACATCGAGTCTCTTCGACTCAAACGGCTGGATAAAGCATTCACAGTTCTCGATCGAAACATGATCGCTTCAGATGAAGTACTCAAAGAACTGGAATCAATGCTCTTTAAAGTCAGGGCCTACAAACCGCGAAACCAGAAGCAGCAATTGCAAAAAGAGCGGATCGAAACAAGGATGTACAACAGATGCCAGATCATTTTGAAACATGTTTCCAAAACTAAGGGTGGCCAAGTGTGAATCAATCCCAACTCCGCCAAGCCCTCAACGAACTCAACGGTGAACGCAACGCCCACTTCGCCCTCACGGGTATGCACGAAGCCGCGTCCGTCCTCACCATCGCCAAGGCAATGCTCATCCCAGAAGAAACAGACAAACTCGTCAAAGTCACCGACGGGCAATCAGTGTACATCATCGAAGCCGAGCGGATCGCATACATCCGCATCGGCCTTTAAAGCAAATAACAAATCGCATCCCAGTGATGCAAGGAGATAGAAAATGGCAGCGAAACAAATCGCATTCAACACCGACGCACGCGAACGCATCCTCAAAGGTGTACAAAAACTCGCATCAGCAGTCAAAGTCACCCTCGGCCCATCAGGCCGCGTAGTCATCCTCGAAAAATCCTTCGGCTCACCAACCGTCACCAAAGACGGCGTCTCAGTCGCTAAGGAAATCACCCTCGACGACCCATACGAAAACATGGGCGCTCAAATGGTCAAAGAAGTCGCAAGCAAAGCTTCCAAGGAAGCAGGCGACGGCACAACCACCGCAACCATCTACGCAGAGTCCATCTTCTCAGAAGGACTCAAGAACATCACAAGCGGTGCAAACCCAAACCAAATCAAGAACGGCATCGACATGGCCATCACCGCACTCATCGGTGAACTCCACAACATGTCCAAGCCAATCGTCAACTCCAAAGAAATCGCACAAGTAGGCACCTGCTCCGCAAACCAAGACGCAGACATCGGCAAAATCATCGCCACCGCGATGGACAAGGTCGGCAAAGACGGCGTCATCACCGTCGAAGAAGGCAAGTCACTCGAAACCGAAGTCGAACTCGTCGAAGGCATGCAGTTCGACAAGGGATACCTCTCCCCGCACTTCGTCACCGACACCGCAACCATGGAAGCCGTCCTCGACAAACCATACATCCTCATCCACGAAAAGAAGATCTCCAATGCCAAGGACATCCTCCCAATCCTGGGTAAGGTCGCTGAAAGTGGCTCCCAACTCCTGATCATCGCCGAGGACATCGACTCCGAAGCACTCGCAACCCTCGTCGTCAACAAACTCCGCGGCACCCTCAAGGTCACCGCCGTCAAAGCCCCAGGGTTCGGCGACCGCCGCGCCGAAATGCTCCAAGACATCGCAACCCTCACCGGAGGCACCGCGATCATGGAACAACTCGGAATCGACATCGAGAAACTCGAACTCAGTGACCTCGGACGCGCCAAAAAGATCACCGTCTCCAAAGACAACACCATCGTCGTCGAAGGTGCGGGAACAAGTGCAGACATCAAGAGCCGCATCGACATGATCCGCGCTCAGATCGAAGCATCCTCCTCCGACTACGACCGCGAGAAGCTCGAAGAGCGCCTCGCCAAACTCGCCGGAGGCGTAGCACAGGTCAATGTCGGCGCAGCAACCGAAGTCGAAATGACCGAGAAGAAAGCACGCGTCGAAGACGCCCTCCACGCCTGCCGCGCAGCCGTCGAAGAAGGCATCCTCCCAGGCGGCGGCACCGCCGTATTGAGAGCCCGCCGCGCACTCACCGCGATCCGCAAGAAAGCATCCGGCGACGAACGCATCGGGATCGACATCGTCCACCGTGCCGTCTCCGCACCCGTCAAGCAGATCGCCAAAAACTGCGGCCTCGACGGCTCCGTCATCGCATCCAAGGTCGAAGAATCCGACGACAACACCTTCGGATACAACGCCCTCACCCACGAGTACGGCGACCTCGTCAAAATGGGCGTCATCGTCCCCACCAAGGTCGAACGCGTCGCCCTCCAAAACGCAGCCTCAATCGCAGGCCTCCTCCTGACCACCGAAGCCGCAATCGTAGAAATCAAAGACAAACCCGTAGGCGCAGGCCACTCGGGCGAAGACTTCGATTACTAAATAAAAGTCGTCCATCGTTTAAAGATGATGGGCGGCATTATGAGCAAGCAAAGACTTATCGACACTGTCATTCAACTCTATTTAGCTGAGAGGCAAGCTGTAGCCGCCTTGTATACTCAAGCAGGTATTTTGCTTACTGTATTGATTGCAATTGTCGCTGCATTATCAACAGTTGCTACTCCAGAGCGACTTGGCTCGTCTGAAGTCTCGTTCGCTAGGGATGTATTGCTTGTTTTGTCTTTATTTACATTGTCATCTGTGGTTGTTAGTGTTTTCTACATTGTCAAGGGCGTTTTGCCACGAACTAGTTACCCAAAGAATAGAGTAAATGATGTGGTTAAGCGATTGAAAAATGGAGAGAGTACTGAGGAGCGTGTCGAGAATGCGTTGGGCGCTCTCGAACGCCTGTTCTCTGAGGCTTCTGAAATATACCAAGATGAAAATGAACTTCGTGCACTAAAGCTGAAGCACGCTTTTAAGTACCCTATAGTGGCAGCAGCTTTCTTGGCCTCCACCTGGATATCTGTTTTATTAACACAAATATATGGAGCATAAAGATGCAAAAATTCAATATAGTGTATGGTTTGGGTATGGCCAAATATGAAATGGACCCTGATGAGTTCGAAGACATCGATAATTCAGAGCCAATCACAAAGGGCG
>JBGCDI010000020.1:0-46557 GCA_045105315.1 Phycisphaerales bacterium
TTGGGACGGGCTGGATTGGATTGGCTGATCACTCATGGACACGATGGTAGAAGATCATGATCCAAAAAGCCCGGAAAAAAACCGACCCAGCAACGCTGGATCGGTGATTTAAGAGGCCGCAGTGGGATTCGAACCCACGATTGGCTTTCGCACAACGGATTTGCAATCCGTCCCCTTAGTCCACTCGGGCACACGGCCATCAACTCCTCATCTCCCGAATCCTGCACATATGGACTCCGGACAGATCGAAGATCAGGAGTGACGCTAGAACACCCCCCGTCAAAGGTCAACATCTTGCCCCTCAAACGACGATAGGATACCAAGATGACCAATCAATTCTCCATCCCTGAATCCTCAGCACGCCACCTCAGCACCATGACGCGTTCGCGCGGAGTGCTGGCTGGAATACTTGTATTGGTTGCTGGATCAGTTGCCAGTGCTCAAGAAGCGGATCCCTCTGCTGACAATGAACCAAAGCACCAGCGCATCAAGATCATTGACCCCTCATCCCAGAACCTCCCCACGATGGGAACCAACGAGACCCCGATAGAGCCTACGACGACCGGGACATCCTCGCCCAGCCAAACCGGACTCACTGAGGGCCAGGACTGGATGCAGGTTGTCAACAACTCGATCAGCGAAGTTTCAAAGCCTTCTGCGCTGGCTGAGGGATCGTTTATCCTCGCGCGGTCTGGCCGTCTTGTCCCTGCTCCCAACGACCGAATCATCTTTGTGCCCGCGCCGGATCAACGCCTCCCTGGAGAAGGCCCCGTGTTGTTGCTCCCGTGCGCGACGCTTGAACGACTCGAAAATATTTGGGCGAACCAACCGGTCATACTTTCGGGTGAAATCTTGACCTACCACGGCAGAAACCACCTACTCATCTCAGAATACGCGCTGGGTATGCTCACGCCCTCCCCATCAACTACCCCCCCATCAACCCCACATTTATCTACACCACCAGCAGAAACCGCTCCCACCACAGGTACCGGTGAAGACCCCCAGATCAACACTCCTGGGGAACAACCAGACCAAGCACCGCAAGGTCTCGATGAAGACCCAGATGTGATGGACCTCCTGCGCGAGCTTGATGCAGAAACTGTTGGCCAATCAACCATTGATGATCGGACAAACGAGCAACTCAATAGCGGACAGTCTGACTCGTTTACCACACCCACCAACCGGTCATCGAACCAGCTCCAAGTCGCTCCCCCAACATTGGCGCCGGGACTCCGTGAAGGCACGCTCTTGATCCGTAGACCCGCCCGTCTTGACCGGTCAAGCGACGGCGCTTGGCAAGCGATCTTCGACAACGATGACCCAAACGCGCCGATCGGGATCGAGCTGACTATCTTGCCCAGCTCGCTCTTGATGACCATGGAAAATCAAGCGCTTCAGTTTGGTGATAGTGCACGATTTGTGGTTTCTGGCCGAGTGTATGTGCACAACAACCGAGGGTATCTGCTGCCGACCTTCTATCAGAGGCTACGCACAACCGACATTAAACCTTGGCAGTGATTCAACGCCAGCAACTGCCCCATCAAATAACCGACTAGAAACACAAGGCCTGATCTAATCAGGCCTTGTGTTCGTATATATCTATGCTGAATCGAGCAGATCCTTGTTCGTTCAACCGGGGCTGTCTTGGAGCGCGATCGGATTCTGAGGTGCGGTTTCAACCAAAGATCCCTCAACCGGCGAGTACCGCGATCCGTACAACGGGATCTTGTGGTTCACGACCGAACGACCGAACCAGCCCTCAAGGACCTTGCGTCCGATCATGATCACGACAAGCATGAACGCATTAGCCCCCATCATCGGGAGAACACTTGTCCAGCCCATGTGCACCATAATCGAAGTCACCACAATCATGAGAAGCCCTGCAGGGATCATCGCGCCCCATCCGAGCATCATGACCTGGTCGTAGCGGACACGAGGGATCGTCCACCGGATCACCATCGCAAAGCACACGAGCAGCATCGTCTTACTGAGGAACACACCGATTTTGAGTAGTACCGCGATCGGTCCGGTCGCCTCGGCGCTCAGCGCCCCGACCAATGGGAGGTCATACCCACCAAGGAAAAGGAGAGCGAAGAATGCACTGCCTGTGACAAGGTGCGCGTATTCTGCGAGCGGGTAGAGAGCGTACCGCATGGATGAATATTCGGTGTGGTACCCGCCGACCAGTTCTTGCTCCGCCTCAGCGTTGTCAAACGGGGCGCGGTTCGCTTCTGCAAGCAAGCAGATGTAAAATAGGATCGCAGGAAGCGGGAGTGACCAGATCAACCAACCATGCTCGCGTTGATGCATGATGATCTCGTTGGGCATAAATGACCCAGCAATGAGCAGTGCACACAGCAGCGCTAGACCCATCGGGATTTCATAGGAAATCATCTGTGCGGTTGCGCGGAGGCCGCCGAGCATCGAGTATTTGTTGTTCGATGCCCATCCACCGATGGTGATTCCGTATGCGCCGACTGATGCGACGGTCAGGATGTAGATCACACCTACCGAGACATCCGCGCCTGCGATGGTGACATTCTCGCCTCCGACAGTCAGATCAATGAACGGGATAGTGAACTCAGGCATCGCCCAGTATCCACCCCAAGGGAGGATGACAAATCCGAGCAGTGCGGGGACGACCGCCATGACTGGCGCGAGCGTGAAGAGCACCTTGTCGACATTGGTGGGCATGTAGTCTTCTTTGGTGAAGAACTTGATGCCGTCTGCGAGCGCCTGACCGAGTCCGAGCATTCCTTTGAGGAAGCTTAAGAACGGGAGACCGAAGTCAAAGCCCGCTCGGTTGGGACCGATGCGGTCTTGGATGTATGCACTGAGTTTGCGTTCGATCCAGACAGAGAGACCACCCAATCCCAAGACGACATGCGCCCCGATTGCGAGGACCAATGCCGAGACGAGAAACTGCCCATCGATGAGATCTGTCAGGAAGTCGTTCATGTTGCCTCTACTGTAGCATCCCAGCCCCGACCGGGTCGTGTGCGGGATCATTCTCAGCAAGCTCTTGATAGGACATTTCGAGCCCGCCCTCTTCGACCTCAACGGTGGTGATGCTGACGGTCCGTGCGTCCTTTCGAGACATCAGGACTGAGAACTCGAAGCAATCTGCCCATTGATGGTTTGTAAAGGCATCCTGAGCAGAAGCTTGCTCTGGACCGACGGGAATATTGGTGACCAGCTCTCCGAACAAAGGAACCCGAATCTGCACATGCTCATCACCGAGCCCAGAAGACGCGATGACCACAGGCTCAAACTCTTCAGTCCCATCGCGGACCACGAACAACGCGTGCCCGTCCCACTGTGCGATCATGACCCGGACACCATTGGGAGTTGGCAGAACACCGAATGCTGTAAAGCATGCAAAGACAGAGAGATCCATCTCTTTGAGCAGCTCAAGCATGGAGGAAAGATTGGGCTGCTCGATCAATGCGAGCGGGATATCCCCTCTGGATTGGCTCGCGTGGGGATTCGATTTCCCGTTCATCTGGAAGTTAAGGACCCCAGCAGTGACACCGGTTTCTGATCCAACGACCCAGGTCCCACCCGCGTCAGAATCTGTTGGGTAGATGACGCGTGAGCCATCTTCGAGTGTTCTCCACGCGGGTGGATATGCCCGTCCTCGTGAGCGCTGCTCGTCTCTGCTGTGGACAAGCCTGTACCCGCTTTTTCCACTGGAATCAGGGGTCTGAATAATGCTGAGTGTACACATAAATCTACGACGCCAATCCGGATTCAAAGTTGATGGTCGATGGAGCGGTGCCAAATCCTGGTTCAAGCTCAAGCCCGAGCTCTGACCCGATCGCTTTGAGAATCGCGTTGTGATGGATCGCGTGATGGAGCGCAAAGAAGATCTCCCTCCCGCGTGTTGATCCAAGCTCGGCGCACTGGCCATCGCCTGAGCACATGACCTTGGTGACCACCGCTTCACCCAGATCATCCTCACTGAATGAACCCAGACAGGTTCGAAGCTGAGTGATCGCGTCAAGAGCTGCGGCTTTACTGGTTTCCACATCAACCCCGCGTGAGCGATGATCATAATCGATCACTTCAATGCAAGGAGTGTTGATGGATGCTCGGAAGTGATCAAGGGTATGACGGATGTGCTTACCGACGGTCCCACCAGGAAAGAGCGCCGATGCCCGGCAAAATTGCTCGTCGTTTACGAGGTCAATATACCCAGCAAGTTGTTCTAAAATTGCATCCGCTGAATGCACCACATTGAGCACCGACATCTTCAAACTCCCGTTGAATAGCTAAAAACGAAACATTATACTATAGAAAAGCCCCTACTCTGTATCAATCCAAAAACAAAACTGATGTCGCAAGTGATGACGGGAGTGTTGTTAGAGGTTCGCAGCCTGGAGGATTTCACCTAGAATTTCGCGGTGATTCGCGCATCTTGGGCATTTGTGCTGACCACCCAGCTTCCCTTTTTGATCGAGCCAGCGATGAAATGTTCCATCGGGGAGTGCGGTAATTGTTGGCTCAGCCATCCCAAGAGAGTCGGATCGTTTGGTGTTGTAGTCAACATTGATCGAACGGATCGTTGCGTCTAGGACTGTCCCAAACCGTGCGAGCTTGTCTTGCTCTGGACGAGATTCAAACTCCACAGCGATCTCAAGACCCGCGCGTTGGGTTTGACTCGGATAGACAGGTGCTGCGGTGAACTCGCCGATTCTTAAGCCCGATTCTCGCGCTGCAGCGCTCACGCCTTCTTCGATATGCTCACCGATCAAGTTCTCCCCGAACGCATTGATGAAATGTCGGTGCCGACCAACGATCCGGATCCGGGCTGGACCGTCACCGGTTGCCCCGTTGGGTCCATCAGGGATGGTATCAAACTCGACGACATCACCGATGATGTAGCGCCAGAGTCCTGCGTTGGTGCTCATGACCACGACATATTGCTGACCCTTTTCAACTTCCCAGCAGGAAAGCACATCCGGATTCTCATCATCAATCTGATCGCGCGGAACAAACTCGTAATAAGTCCCGTTGTCCACAAGCAAACGCATACCTAGATCGTCTTCACGATCCTGCATCGCGATGAACCCTTCGGACGCGGGATACAGCTCGTGTCTGCATGGGTAGTCTGTTTGCGGATCACCTGAGAACGCAGCGGACATGCGCTCGACAAACGGGCTGTACTTCACACCGCCGTGAACGAAGACTTCAAGGTTTGGCCACACATCGCGGGCGCACTTTGCGTCGATGCCCCGTTCACGCGCGAGCTCAATCACCCGATCGATAAGCACAAGCGCCCACGAAGGCATACCCGATATGAATCGGATGTCTTGATCAATTGCTAGCTGCGCCATCGCTTCGATTTTGTCGGGCCAATGACTCATCAGCGCGACTTCAGGGCCTGGTGAATAGATCGTCGATAATGGCCACTTAATCAAAGGCGTCACCAGACCAGACAAGTCACCGGTCGCGATCCCGGCATCGTTGTACTCAAGATCTGTAGAACCACCTAAAAACAAGCACCGCCCCCCCATCATTCGTTCGGGCGCAACCCCTCGATTAATCAGGTGCGCGAAGATATCGAGCGATGCAAGGAAGTTTGACCGGAACATTTCTTCACTGACCGGGATGAACTTGTCCCCAGCAGTCGTCCCGGAAGTCTGCGCAAAGTGACCGACGCGCCCAGGCCAGAGGACATCGGACTCTCCGCGTTCTCTCATTGCTTGGATGTGATCCTTGAAAGCGTACCAGTCGCTGATCGGGACAGCATTGCGGTATGCTTGGATCATCTCGTCGTCGTCTGTAATCTGCGCGATAGCGCCGAATCCGTTGCTCTTTCCGAACACGGTCTGGGAGCTGACTCGCAGATTTTTGCGGAGCTGAGCGCTCTGGATTGAATGGGTCGACGACTTCCAGTACTCAAGATTATTGAGTTTGCGCCTGCGAAGCTCAACGCGGGCGCGGAGCGCAGCGCCAACCAGACTGGTGATGGAATACCCTGCATTCGGGGTCGGCGCGGACTGAACTTGTGTGGTTTGCATTGTCCGGATTGTAGGTAGATGTGGTGAAGCTCTGGGTATCTACGAATCAGAAACCGATCACTTTGAGCTGGGTGATTCTGGATACCCTTGCTTGGTGAAGAACTCGTGCATTGCAGAGGCAAATGGACCCGGAGCTTCGATCATCGGCGCGTGTCCGCAATCATCGATCCAGTACAACTCCGCGTTGGGCATGAGCTCTGTAAACCCCTGACCAGCACTTGGGGGAGTGACCACATCTTCTTTGCCCCAGATCAAGAGGGTCGGATGCTCGATCTCTTCTAGATCGTCCGCCATGTTGTCTCGCCGGGCGCTTTTGGAGAGCTTGACCATTGCCCGCGCTCCGCCTCGCTCGTTGAGGAGGGCGTATGCGCGATCCACATCTCCTGGATCCATGAACGATTTGTCGTAAAACAACTCGCCGATCTTTTCGATGAGCCATTCTCGCGTCGGGCGAACCGGCGCTCCCTTGACCACTGTGCGTTCGATCAGACCGCTCGATCCCGCAAGGACAAGCGAGCGAACCAGCTCGGGGCGTTCATGGGATACCCGCAACGCGACATGCCCGCCAAAGGAGTTCCCAACAAGTACAACTGGCTCATCAAAATACCGGTCCAAGAACTGCATGGTCATCGCGGAGACCGCTTGGATGCTGCAATCTGATTTACGGAGTGATAGCAAGGGCATCTCAAGAGTCACGCACCGGGCCCGGCAGCTGATCGCGCGGACCACATGCTCCCAGTGTTCATTGAGACCAACCAAACCGTGCAAGAAAACAACCGGCGTCCCCTGACCGCACTCGACGATATCAGCGATGATCTGCTTGCCGCTCATCCCGTTGAGAGAGATGGTGGATTTAGTCATCTCCGGGCTCGGCACTGAACCTGATGAGTTTGCGTGGGTGGTGCTCAAGGAGTCGCTCGCAATAGGAGAAATAGAAACTGTTTGAATGTCAGCACGATGAGTGCGCTAACCTGCTTACACGCTTTGTTAGGAAACACTTGCTTTGAGTTTAATCGTAGAACCCGCACCCACAAATGCCAAGGGCTGCAAGTAAATCCCAACCAAATCTATGGGCCAAAGACCCCAAGGAGCTGTCCTCATCCAGATCATGTCCAATATTGCGATTCTCAGACACGACTGATCACCTGATCTCAGTTCATTTGGATTCAAAGACAGCGTCTGGAATCCATCCAGATCAATCAAAAATGGAGTCAGCTTTGCATTGCGTGATCCGACTCGACGACTCGACCATCGATCAACCGGATAATCCGGTCAGCCCTTGCTGCGATCCGTTCATCGTGGGTCACCATGACCATCGTCAATCCGCTTCCTGATTGAAGCTCTGCGAGCACTTCCAGGATGGACTCCCCGGTCTTGAGATCAAGATTCCCGGTCGGCTCGTCAGCAAGAAGCAGCGCCGGTTCATTGATCAGCGCCCGGGCGATGGCAACACGCTGGCGCTCTCCACCCGAAAGCTCGGATGGCCGATGCCCAAATCGCTCACTGAGACCAAATCGATCAAGGAGTTCCTTGGCGCGTGTTTGGACGGCTTTCTTGTGCGAGCTGTACCCGAATCGCCCGTGCCGGATCATCGCGCCGATACATACATTCTGGAGCACATCAAGCTCAGGGAGCAAGTGATAGAACTGGAACACGAATCCGACTTCGGTGGTGCGGTATTTATCCAGAGCTTGGGATCCAAGGTCGGTGATGACGCGGTCGCCGTAGATGATGGATGCTTTGGTGCCTTGGTTTTTGTCCGGACGATCCAGCCCACCGATCAGGTGCATGAGCGTGCTCTTTCCAGAACCAGATGCTCCAAGAATCGTGATCCATTCTTTGTGATGGACCGTGAGGTCTACCCCGTGGAGGACCGGGACTTTGACGCGTCCGAGCTTGTAGGTCTTGTGCACATTGGCAACCTTGAGGAGCGGATGCGTGCTTTTGGATTCTGATTGAGCATCACCCATTACTCGAACCTCAATGCTTTGACCGGATCCATCTTGGCGCTGTGAAACGCAGGGATCAATGATCCAAGCACACAGGTCAACACCCCAACAACAAACACAATAATCGCTTTGACCGGATCAACTTCTTTCGGGATCTCGATGAAGTAGTAGGTGCGCGGGTCCCAGATGACGAGATTGAATGTGCTCCCCAGCCAATCGTGGATCGCATTGATGTTGACCACCACCGCGTAGCCCGCTGCGGTTCCGAGAATAGCGCCGATGAGTCCGATCACTGTCCCGTACCGGATCCAGAGCCATGCAACGCCTGGAGTTGATGCGCCCAGCGCCCGGAGAATACCGATGTCTTTGGTCTTCTCAGAAACCATCGACCAGAAAATCGCTAGCACCAAGAACACCGAAGTAAACGACACGATCCCGAAGATAAACAACACCAACCCGGTCTCTTTCTTGACCGCATTGATCATCGTCGCGTTGAGCTGCTCCCAGGTCCGGATCTGATTCTCCATGGAATACGGCGTAGGAACATCACCCTCATGCATCGCGTGGAAACGCTCATAAATTTCGATCGTCCTTGTGCGCACATCAGCAAGCGTCGCCCCTTCGACCGCTTTGACCAGGACGGTGGTGACCCGCGCGGGATCTACACCGATGACTTCGCTGACCTTGGGTTTGCGCTGGCCGGTGATCGGATCGACCACGGTTGCAAATGGGTTCTCGACAAGCTCGACCTTGCGAGCCTCATCGAGACGGAGCATTTCTTGCAAAAGATCAAGAGGCACGAAGATCGTCGAAGTGTCGATCTCATAGATCCCAGACTGGAACTCGTTGGCAATCGGGATCGTTCTGGTGATCGGATCCACCGGTTTCCCGGTTGAATCCAGCGAGAGCACCGTGAGCCCCACCGTTCCAGTTGAGGGCATGAACCCCGCGACGCGTTCGACCCCGCCGTTGGGGAGGGCGCGGAACCCGAACTGGGTCGGTTCATAGATCCCTGCTTGGGTGCGTTGGTTCAGTCCGGTGACTTCGACCCCAAGCACGCCTGCTCGCTCTTGGATTCCTGACTCTGGATTGAACCTCGTCAGCGACATCGCGCTGGATTCAAAGTTCTCCATCGCGATTGAGAACTGGGGATTGAGTCTGACATCGGTTGCACCTTTGTCCTTGGGGGTCGGTTCGGTGATGGGTTTCCACCAGATCGTGTCGCTGTAGTTAGTAACCGAGTCGTAACTGAGAGGATCAATCCCTTTGATGGTCACCAGCTCGATGCGGTCATCGGGGAGTTGTATGAGCCCAAAAGTCTCGATGATCGGGGTCGCGCCAAAGACCAACTCATCCTCTTCGAGCATTGCGATCAGCTCTTCGTAGTGCGCAAAGCCAACATTTGGCCACGAAACAGTCACATCCCCGATCAAGGAGCGTCCGGAGTTGACCAGTGTCTTGAGAAACCCTCCCATCACCGACCAGGTGATCAGGATGGTCGCGACAGAAAGCATGACAGCGAGCATCGCCAAGATCGGCATGAGCTTGCTGGTGAGGTATTTTTTGGTGAGCAGCGCTTGGTACACGAGAGCAGTGTAGCCGATTCCATCTGCGATGGATGCGCATCGATCACATATACATACCCATCAGCACTCATCAGCACTCGGCTTCAGCGTGCTGCGGATGGTCCGGCCAGATTATCCACCACTCCAACAAACAATCGATCATTCCCACCGGTTGTTCGAGCGATCAACATCCGGAAGGAACTCATCAGGATCAATCGTCACCGAATCGATCCGGCGTCCCTTGGTATCCACCCCGAGATTCCACCGCGAAGTTGTGTTCCAGACCTGAACCGGGAGCGTGCGCATCTCGGTCGACGCATCGGTGTACACAATCCTCATCGGGACAGGCATCACCATCGAACCCAGCGAATCAAGCACGATGATCGCGTTCCCATCGCCGTCCTGATCGACCTTCACGACCGCAAGATCAAGATTCGCGGGTTCTGCGAACCAGCCTCTCCAGAACCATGCGAGATCTGAACCGGATGCATCCTCGATGGTGCGGAAGAAGTCACTTGGTTGCGGGTTCTTAAAGACCCACCATTCGATGTACTGCGCAAAGGCGGTATCAAAGCGTTCCTTGCCGAGGATAAACTCGCGGAGGAGATACAAGCCATACCCGGTTTTGCGGTACATCAACCGTCCGACCCAGCGGGGCCAAGCCCGATCGGGCTGGGTGATGATGGGTTGTTGATGCTGCGCGGTGCACATGTCGATGGTTTGTTCCATGTGCCGTTTGATGTCGGGGGTTCTCCCGTACCACGCTGCTTTTGAATAGATATTAATGAAGGTGTTGAATCCTTCGTCTTGCCACATGTACCGGCGTTCATCGGAGTTGACCATCATGGGGAACCAGTTGTGACCGACTTCGTGGTCGGTGACCCCGAATAATCCTTCTGGGTTGTTTCGAGCTCCGCAGAAGATGATCCCGGGGTATTCCATGCCCCCTTCTGGACCGTTGATATTGCTCATCGCAGCGTACGGGTACGGGTAGAGCCAATCTGAGTAGAACTCAATGGAGTGTTTGATGTAGCGTGTCGATCCGCCGTCTTTGTGATCTGGACCCCAGACCTTTGCTTCGATTGGGTAGAACGATTGACAGCGTACATTGCGCATGGATCCATCAAGCTCCTCGATGGTTGCTTTGCATGCATCCCACATAAATGCATCAGATGCTGCCCATGCGAATGTTCGTGCATCCTCGATGTAAAAATCCCATGTGAAAGTGTCTGCATTTCCGGGACGGATGTCATCTTGACCGATTTCTTCTTTGGTCACAATCCAGACCGGTTCATCGCTCTGATCCGCTTGCGCAAGACGATTTTGCTGCTCGCGCGTCAGAACCTGTTCTGGATTCATCAGCATTCCTGATCCAGATACCAGGTAGTTACGCGGAACCGTGATCGAGACATCGAACGATCCAAAGTCGGTATAGAACTCACCTGACCCCATGTATGGGAGC
This sequence comes from Phycisphaerales bacterium, assembly GCA_045105315.1. Taxonomy (GTDB): domain Bacteria; phylum Planctomycetota; class Phycisphaerae; order Phycisphaerales; family UBA1924; genus UBA1924. The sequence goes on from JBGCDI010000020.1 coordinate 11,000, forward strand.
GTATTCCATCCATTAACATCGTCGTATTTACACACATGCGGGAACCACTGCGCGAGCTCATAGATCTTTCCATCCTCAACAGTTTCCATTCCCATTCGGCGCAAATCAGGTGGCACAGGGAATGAAAAATCCATCGAGAACTCAAACACCTGACCCGGCGCGATGTCATTAGGAATCTCTACCCGCCCGAGCGTGTCGTATACATTCATGGCCAGTTCTTGACCGTTTGACTGGAGATTGGTGATGGTGTATCCACCGTCGAAATCGTATTCGAGCATCGCCATCACTGAGCCTGGGGTTCGTGATTGCGAACCGGTCGAATCGAGACGGAAGAGATTTTGTTCAAGACCCAACCAGATGTATTCAAGCGTGTGAGGGGAGTTGTTGGTGTACCGGATGGTCATCGATGCATTGACCGCGTCGTTTTCCGCATCCAAAACCGCATCAATCACATAGTCTGTTTCTTGCTGCCAGTAGTCTGGCCCGGGCTTGCCCGATCCGAGCCGCTGGGCGTTTGGGGTCGGGAGATCGAGCGGGCGGAAGATGTTTTCACCAGACTGCCCTCCACTTCTCCGGAAGCGTTCATCGATCGCGCCGACGGAATCGGAGTTGACGATGCTTCGTGCTGAATCGGTGCGCGTGGTCGTTCCTGAGCAGCCGATGCTCACCACAAGAACCGCACAGATCGCAACCCGACTCACTTGATGTACAATTGCTGACAAAGCCATCAACGCTCTCCTTGATTCGCATGATCGCCCCCTCGACCATGCGTATATATGTATACATTCTCGACGGCACTCTCCCAGCATCTACTCGCGCTAAGACTCAGCCGATCCGGCATCAGAACTGAGCCGGCAACATCACACAATAGCGTCTACAACAGTTCGATGCGCACAACCTTGATTCATGAACCATATTGGGATCACATTCGTCGATCAAGCAAGCGATATTGCACTGCTTCTCCGATGTGTTCCGGAAGCACCTGCTCGCATCCTGAAATATCCGCGATTGTCCGCGAGACTCTCCGCACTTTGTCGTAGCCTCGGGCGCTGAGTCCGAGCTGGGTCATTGCTTGCTCAAGGAGCATCCTTGCGGGCTCACTCAGGGACATCATCTCGTCGAGCTCTTTCCCGCGAAGCACCGCATTGACCGTTGTTCCTTGTCGTGCATGCATCATTGAGCGAGCGTCGAGGACCTGCTGAGCCATTTGCGCTGTTGTTGTGCCTGTCGCTTTTTTGCTCAGCTCAGACCAAGAAACCGCTGGGGCTTCAACATGCAGGTCGATACGGTCCATCAATGGACCAGATATTTTCGATAGATACCGATCCATCTCTCGCTGACCAACTTCACCCGGCGCTACATCCCCTCGAGGTGTTGGGTTCATCGCAGCGACCAACATGAAAGACGCGGGGAACTGGACCGTTCCCTGCGCCCGCGCGATCGTGACCACTCGATCTTCAAGTGGTTGACGCATGGTTTCAAGAACAGATCTTGGAAACTCGGGAAGTTCATCGAGGAACAGCACGCCATGATGCGCTAGTGAAATTTCACCGGCGCGAGGGACAATCCCACCACCCACAATCGCAGGGCTGCTCGCGGTGTGGTGAGGCATCCGGACCGGTCTGCTTTTGACTAATCCTGACCCTGCTTCAAGCTGGCCTGCAGATGAATAGATCCGGGTCACCTCGATCGCTTCCTCTGGGGTCAATGGAGGCAAAATCCCGGGAAGGGCTTTGGCCATCATGGTCTTGCCCGTACCTGCAGGACCAAGCATCACGATGTTGTGCTGACCCGCAGCTGCGATCACCAGCGCCCGCTTGACCGATTCCTGCCCTTTAATCTCACCGAAATCGACCGTGGCGCTCGATGACTCAAGCATCGCAGAAACATTGATTGGGGGTACCGGTTCGAGTTCGAGTCCGCCGTTGAACAAACCCACCACCTGCGCGAGCGATGATACCCCAAACACGCGCACGCCATCAACAACCGCAGCTTCGTGCGCATTCACATCAGGCACAATAACTGCGTCGAATCCCAAAGATTTCGCAAGCGCCGTCATCGCGATCACGCCTCGGATCGGGCGCACACGACCATCAAGGGCAAGCTCACCTGCGATCAACACTGAGCGGGGATCTAGACCGAAGAGCTCCTCAGTTGATTCACCCGCACCACCTAACCAAGCTTCGCTATTGGTGGTATTCAACCCAGAACCAGAACCAGAACCAGCACCATCAGGCTGTCGCTGTTGAATGACGACTTGTGCGATGAGCACCCCCACTGCGATTGGAAGGTCATACGCGGGTCCTTCTTTGCGGACATTTGCGGGCGCCAGGTTGATCAGGGTTCTCCCGCGAGGCATTGGGTACCCCGAGTTTCCCATCGCGCTGCGCACGCGCTCAAGTGATTCACGAACCGCAGCATCAGGAAGACCCACCACGGTCTCTTTCTGAAGCTGAGTGTCGTCAAGATCGATCTCGATCTCGCACAAGGCTGCGTCAATACCGGAGAGAATGAAGCTGTGTACTTTGGGGATCATGCCCAGATGCTACCAAACATTCACCGCACTGTCAACAGGTTTGTTTGGTATATAATAGCCTTACTTTATCCTTCACAGCTCCAGATACTGATTTCAAAGCGCTCTACCCCCCTGCTGCGAATTAAGCTAGGAGATCACCACAGTAAATGCTTTCAAACACAAATACCCAAGCAGGGTAAAACGCCGAAAATGACCAGTTGGTATTTGTTACTATCTCGGCAAAATACAAAGAGCATAAGTCTGACCGGCCTCCTGATCGAAAATGAACATACGCGCACATAAATGAATCCAAGAATAGATCCAATTTACTTGCGAAAGACTGGTCCTGATCTCTAGAGCAAACCGCAAGAAAAACTAAAGCTTCTTCACAATCGGAATGTAACTCTTCAGGCCCGTCGTTTATTAGAGCACGAAACTCTTCCTTAGATCCCAGCGAGCATACCAAAGCCTTCAACTCTTCGGATTCTAATACTGCCGCAAAGGAAGACATGTACTCGTCAAAAGTTCGATCTACTTTGAACAAGGAGTTGAGTTGATCAAATATATCAGTAGCCATATTTATGCTAGACCCAACTCCATTACGGGCACGATGACCCTGTAGCTTTCATAAGTCAGGCAGCAACAAATGTGCGGACCGAATTTTCTTTCATGGTCGGGATCATCGATGCAATGGCGCTGATCACTTCGTGCCGAGAAGTCGATGCCCTCGCGTAATCCAGCTTTGCGATGAGTTCATCCATTGACTCAATGAACCACGCTGAATCTTCCTGGAACCGTGCGATCCCGGGATGGCTTGTTGGAGTCAGTTCTTCTGCGTCATAGCTGAGTTCTTCATGGAGCTTTTCACCCGGACGCGAACCGGTCAGGATGATGGGTACTTGATCAGCCCCTTGGCTGCTGCTTGGGTGTCCGATGACGGGGGTGTATCCGCAGGCGCGAACGAATCGCTGAGCGAGCGTGAAAATATTAATCGGCGCTGACATATCGAGCACAAAGACCTCGCCCGATCCGTGATGCGTCGTTGATTGATCTTCTGTCCCGCTCATTGACCCTGCTTGCAGTACCAGTGTTGCAGCTTCGGGAATAGTCATGAAATACCGGGTCATGCGCTCGTCGGTGACGGTGATGGGCCTTCCTGCGCTGATCTGATCTGCCCAGATTTCCAGGACGCTGCATGCAGATCCAAGGACATTCCCGAACCGGACCATGCTGAGTTTGGTGCTGGCGCCGCTCATGCTTTGAACCTGCTGAGCGAGGGACTGGGTGTACATTTCTGCGATTCGTTTGGTTGCGCCCATGACATTGACGGGGTTGACTGCTTTGTCCGATGAAATGAGCACGAAACGCTCGACCCCTGTTGCGACTGCTGCATCAGCGATTGCTTTGGTCCCAAAGACATTGTTGGTGACCGCGTGGGCGGGGTGGTCTTCCATGAGTGGGACATGCTTGTGGGCCGCAGCGTGCAGAACCATCGAGGGTTTCCAGCGTTCAAGATGCGACATGGTGGCGCGGGCATCGACGACATCATGCAGGATGGCAACGCGCTCAATATCTGGATGGATTTCCTTGAGCCAACGATCCACACCAAACAATGCGTTTTCTGATCGCTCCATAAGCACGATCCTGCTTGGACCAAAGCTCGCGATCTGACGGACGAGCTCAGACCCAATCGAACCACCCGCTCCTGTCACAAGCACACACTTATCAGCGATGTTTTCTGCAACAAGCTCGCGGTCAATCTCGTGCGCCTGGCGCCCGACGAGCTTGCCAAGATCAATGTGTGTGGATGGGAGCTGAACACTGGCGTTGCTTGATTCAATGGATGTTGTGAGGTTCGGGGCGCTGTTAAGCAGCTCGTCCATCGGGGTGACAAACCTCCCGATCACACCGGAACGGTCCAGGTTGGCGTTGATCTGCGTCCATCGATCGCGCTGAGAAGCGGGGAGCGTGACGATTGCTTGGACCGCGCCGGCGCTGGTGCAGATTTCTGCAAGATTTTCGATGCCTCCGAGCACTGGAAGCGCGTTGATTTCGGTGATCTTTGGTCGTGTTTCGAGGAGGACAGCACCGACTAGATTCGGGGGAGCAGCGACCATCGAGACCTGACGCGACAACACATCAACGCTCTCAGGTGTTCCAACGATCAGGGTCCTGGCTGAGGTATCAACAGCACTTTGCACAGAGCTTGGGGTAGTCATGGAACCTGTATCGACCAACCCAATCGTGCTCAACCACCAAAAACCACGATCTGCACGCCAGAATCCGCAGTCTTGATCAACAATGCGCCTCAGTTCGGGGTATGCTCACCCCATGATCACCCGATTATCCGCAACTTTAGAATCCATCACTCGAGGGACGATCCCCATCGCGACGCTCCTTCCTGCACCAAGCATTGCACTAGAAGCACTGATCCCGGTCTATCTCGCGGACGCACTGGAACCAAAGCTCAACACCCCCATCACCCTCCACACTCGCACCCTCCTAGAAGGACAAGGGCAAGGGACCAGCTTCATCCCCAGAATCATCGGGTTCGGATCTGCTCAAGAACGCGCGTTCTTTGAAACCTTCACCTCTGTCAAGGGGGTCGGGACGAGGAAAGCTCTCCGCGCTCTGATCGAGGAACCAAGCACCATCGCGTCCATGATCATCGCAAAGGACGCGAAAGCCCTCACCAAACTCCCTGAAATCGGCAAACGCACCGCTGAGACCATCATCGCGGAACTGACTGGGAAGATCGAACAGTTCGCAGGGGACGCGATCATGTCGGGATTCACTCAATCAACGACGGTCATTGAGCCCACCTTTGCGTCTGGACCTGCTGCTGAAGCGGTCTCGGCGCTGATGTCTCTTGGGGAGACGAGGCCGGATGCTTCAAGAAAGGTCGAGATCGTGCTATCCCGCATCGGTCCAGATGCCGATACCGACACTATTGTCCAAGCCGTCTTTGCGGGCGGCTAATCAGTGAGCACGCTTTGAACGAGAGTCTGTCTTATAGAACTCTTTCGGAATAGCAAGAGGAACCCACAATGCGATACGCAATGATCATGGCCGGCGGTTCGGGCACGCGACTCTGGCCGATGTCCCGCGATGGACAACCAAAGCAGCTTATCGATTTCATCCATCAACCCGATGGGTCTCGCGCCTCGCTCCTCAAGCTCGCTGCGGATCGTCTGAACGATCTTGTTCCTCAGAACAAGCAGTTCATCTGTACCGGCGAGCGCTACCGTGACCAGATCCTTGAATCGTTACCATCGTTTACTACCGACCGCATTCTGGGCGAGCCTCAACCGCGTGATACGGTCAACGCGGTGGCATTTGCTGCTGCGGTCTTTGCAAAGAATGACCCCGAAGCGGTGTTTAGTGTGCTGACTGCCGATCAGCTCATCGAACCTGCGGATGTCTTTAACAACGCGATGAATCTTGGATACTCGCTTGTGGAGGATGATCATTCTCGTCTGGTGACTTTCGGGATCAAACCAGACCATCCCGCAACCGGATACGGCTACATCGAGCAGGGCAAAAAAATCGAAGGCACCGATGGCCAAGCATTCGAAGTCTCCCGATTCATCGAGAAACCACCACTCGAAAAAGCAGAGGCATACCTGAACTCCGGTCGGTACGACTGGAACGCGGGGATGTTTGTCTTCCATGCGCGTACCTTCCTTGATCTGTACAAACGCTTCATGCCTACCAACGCAGAGCACATCGATGCGCTCGCAGAAGCATGGGGCACTGATCATCAACAGCAAGTGCTCGATGACATCTATCCCAGACTCGAAAAGACTTCGGTCGACTTCGGGATCATGGAACCAGCCAACAGCGCCAGCGATGTCACCATCGTCGGAGTCAAGATGGACATCACCTGGCTCGATGTCGGGTCGTGGCCTGCATATGCGGAGACGATTACCCCAGATTCAGATGAGAACAGAGCAGCGGGTATCAATCTGCAGACCCATGATTCCAAGGGTAATATAGTTATTGGAGAAGGCGCCAACGACGCGGATCACACCATCGCCCTCGTCGGATGTGATGATCTTGTTGTTGTGCGAACGGCGCGTGCAACGCTGATCATTCCAAAGTCCCGCGCGCAGGACATCAAAAATCTTCATCAAGACCTCCCAGCTGATCTGAAATAAGAACACGAAAAGAGTTTCGCATAGAATCCTCCATGCGCATACTCGCGATCGATCTTGGTGACCAGCGGACAGGGCTCGCGCTCGCAGATCGGATCACCAACATCGCATCACCTGCAGGATTGATCGAAGTTCCGATCGATCACGATGACGGGAACAAACTCCTCGATGCGATCAGCCAGCAGATCCCCCCGCTCCCGACGCCCTTCGAGGTTCTTATGGGGATACCTATCAATATGGACGGGACGATCGGTCCACGCGCCAAAATCGCGACCGACTTTGCTCAGAGGCTAGCTAATGTGATCAATCGACCGGTCGTGATGGTTGATGAGCGCCGCACCTCGGTCGCTGCTGATGCGCGGATGTCCCAGACCGGGCTGACACACAAACAAAAGAAAAAGCGTCGAGATGCGATCGCGGCTGCCCAGATAGCTGAGCTGTACCTTTCTGATCCGCAATCCGCTCTGCAGATCATCAATCCAAGGTGAATCTTTCTGCGCATCCATATTGAGCGGTCATTCGTGCAACATTTCAGCGGTATTCCCGTTGAATACCATGAGTGCTGAATATGATTCTGCTCTTGCACACCCCAACGAGGAATGCCCGTGCTCCACACAATCATCATGTCCCTCTCGATCACGACCGCTTTGACTGCTTCATCTGCTCTTACGGATCAGCCTGCACAAGAGAATGGTCAGCAAGCACCGGTCATCAATCCTGCATACGCGTTCATGGAATCACTCGCAGAGGCGGATTCCAATATTGACTCGATGACTTCCGATATCCAGTACACCATTATTCAGGCGCTGGAATCTGATCTGCAAAGGCGGATCGGAACCCTGTACCTGAATACGGATCATGATCAGGATGAACGCGCGTATGCGGTCCGGTTCAACATTCTTGAGATTGATGACCGTCAGGAAGATATCCGCGAGCATTACATCTTCGATGGCCGCTGGTTTGTTGAGCGTCTCCCGGACGAGAAGCAGTTTAATAAGCGAGAACTTGTTGCTGCGGACCAGAGGCTTGACCCGATGGAGCTCATGCGCGAAGCCCCGTTCTGGGTATCGCTTGGTCAGAACACCAATCGTGTCTTTGATTCATATCGAGTTCAGCTCTTGGATCACAAGGTCGGTCTCGCGGACAACAACGACTTCCCTGAGCTCAAGTTCTTGATTGAAACCGTTGTTGGCGCTCAGCAGCTCTTGCTTACTCCCAAACAGGGTTCAGGGTTCGAAGACGACTGGGACTGGGTGCGTATCTGGTTTGATTCTGAGACCAAGCTCCCGATGCTGTATGTCAAAGCGGATTTTACTGGGGATCTCCAGATTGTTCAGCTCTTGGGAGTCAAGACCAACACGGATCTTGATCCATCGCTCTTTGACACCACGACCCCGCCACCCGAATCTGGATGGAATGCGCAGGTCACGCGATGGAGGGGCGAAGCTCAAGCGGGCCCAATCGATACCGCGCCGATCGAAGATGCACTGTACCAAGAAGTCACCCCATGAAAATGAATGCGCGTTCGTACCCATGCTTTGGATCTCTACTGGTGTTGGTTGCTGGGACGATGTCAAGCATCACCGGCGCTCAGCCAATCGAACCTGTTGAGCCTCAAGAGCGAGCGATCAAACTCCAAGCTCCTCCAGAACAACACACCCAGCAACTCGCCCAGGCGGTTCTGGACCGGATCAATGCATCCTTCCTGACCCAGCAAGAACGCGATCAGCTCCGTGTGATCCATGGTCAATGGACCCCCCAGGACCTTGCAAACCCGGAGTTCGTATCGGCGCACGCGCCGGACATCGCCCTTGATCTCGGTGATCTCAACAATCCGCTCTTTGACAATGAGGAAACCCTGGTCATCAAACGAGCATGGGCGCACTTTGGCCGAGGGAACTACGAGTCGGCGCTGGAACTGATAGAAGAGATCCAAGAGCAGACGATCGAAAGCCAGTATCTCAAAGCATCATTACTTGAACTCGCTGGCCAATTTGAGGGAGCGATCAGAGAGCTTGAATCCATCGAGACCAAGCTCACCCAAAGTCAACTCACAGACATCAATGATCTGGCGTATGGATCTGAAGCACTGATCAAACTTACTCAGCTGCGGAGCCCTGCAGTCAGTGCGCGCGCCGATTACGATGCGATCAATGAGTTGATCTCATACGCACGCGACCGTGTTGACCGCTTGAACTGGCGCATCCGAAGCGTCGAAGCCAAGCTCCTGTACGAGCATCACAACCTTGCCGATGCGTACACCGCGGCCCTTGAAGCAATCCGCTTGAACCCTCGCGCGATCGAGCCGATGCTGTTGCTCGGACACATCGCGGTGGATGGATTTGATTTTGACAACGCAGAGAAGATTGCTCTTGGTATCGATCAGCTCGGATCGGCGCTGACTACCGACACAACTCAAGAAGAAAACAACGACGCTGACGAGCGCAACGCTGTGGATATTGATCCCGCGGTCAGTCCTGGGGGGGCGATTATTCGCGCCCGGATCGCGCTGCGCCGCCGTGACCCGCTTGGCGCTGAGCAAGCACTGGACCCGGCGCTGGCGCGGTATCCGAATCATCCAACTCTCTTGGCGCTCCAGGCGTCAGCAGCTGCTGCGGGATACCGGATCTCATCAACTAACCGGCTCCTCGAACGCTTTGATGATCGCTTCCCGAACTCATCGCTTGGGTCACTCTGGGTCGGGCGGACGCTTTCTGACGCTCGTCAATACGAGGAAGCAGCAGAGTTCCTTCAAGACGCGATCGATCTGTCGCCCCACTGGGGCGAGCCTCGGCTTCAACTCGGTTTGATGCTTGTGCAGGCGGGTAAAGACCAGCAAGCGCGTCAAGCACTCAACGACGCGATGAAACTTGACCCATTCAATATCCGCGCCCAGAACTCACTCAAGCTCCTGACTGAGCTCGCGACCTACGAGATCATTGAGACCGAGCATTTCATCATCCGGTACAAAGCAGGACCCGATGAAATCCTTGCGCAAGAGATGCCCGAAATCTTGGAGCAGATTCACGAGCGGGTGTGCGCGGATATCCCGGGAGGGATGGCGCATGAGCCTGATCAAAAGACCATCATCGAACTGATGCCCAATCATGAATGGTTCGCGGTTCGCATAGGTGGGATGCCCTCGATCCACACGATGGCGGCGTCGACCGGTCCGGTCATTGCGTTTGAGTCTCCGCGTGACGGACCGAAATCCAAGGTGGGTCCGTACGACTGGCCTCGCGTGCTTCAGCACGAATACACGCACACTGTCAATCTTTCACGCACTCGCAACCGCGTCATCCACTGGATGACCGAGGCCAACGCGGTATTCAACGAAGACGCTCCTCGTGATCAATCGCAATGGTCACTGCTGACCGGCGCGTACAACTCTGGGACGCTGTTTGATCTGGATGAAATCAACACCGCGTTTGTCCGCCCCAAAAAACCAACCGATCGATCGCTCGCATACGCGCAGGGCGCGTGGATGTTTGAGTTTATTGTTGAGCGGTTTGGTCCGCAAGCTCCCCGGGACATCATGGATGCGTCGACCACCGGGCGCACCGCACCACAAGCATTCCAGCAAGTGCTCGATTTGGATCAATCCGAGTTCATCAGCGCATTCAAAGAATGGGCGGGCCAGGATCTGCGTTCGCGAGGTCTGCTGTTGCCCCAAGAACTGCCCTCGCTCGAAGAACTCCTTGGAAATCCAGGCGCAAACGCACCTCAGCAAGGTCTCCCTGCGATCTCCAAGCTCGACGAACTCCTCGATCAGTATCCAGACCACCCCGACCTCTTGAATCTCAGGCTAGGAATGGCGCTTGCCAAACAAGGCGAGCAACTGAACCAAGAACAAATCAGCCTGCTCCAACAAGCGATCGTTGTCAGACCAGTCGATGAGATGCCCCACAAACGATTGGCGCGGTACTACCTTTCGACCGAATCGCTGGAGGATCGCGCGAGGGCGATTCCTCATCTAGAGTTTCTGGACAATCGCGAAGTGCACACCACCGCCTACGCGGATCAGCTTGTGGAGCTCTACGCGCAGAATGGTGAACTGGAGTACGCGCAGACCAAAGCAATCCGCACAACACAGATCGATCCGTTTAACCCGCGCCCACGCGAGCAAGCAGCACGGATCGCGCTCTTACGAAATGATCTTGATACCGCAGAGCATCATTTGACCGCGCTCACACGCATCGAACCCGATCGAGCGATCCACAATCGCAGACTCGAAGCGCTGCAATCCATGCGTGACGGCTCGAACTGACTCGTCGATAGTTATCCGTTTGCGTTATTGAAATATTGAATAATGAACTGGAAGCAAACTCAGCATCACGCAATTTGACGCGAGCACTCAGACGAACCATTCCCGAAGTGATCCGCGATTTCGTTAGCCAGATTATTTGCTGAGTTGTTGCTTGCTGGAATGTTGTTTGCTGAGTTCTTGTTTGTTGAGTTGTTTGGGGATGGATTCTTTGAATCCTTCTCGCTGGTTTCATCGCGAGACTCGCGTTGTCCTCTTTCCCAGCCTGTCCATTGAATGAACCGGTCTTCGAGGTCCTTTGCGATCTCCGCGTTCCCTAAATCAAGGGCGGTGTAATCAATCGGTTTCATCACACGCACACGAGAATGTGAAGGCGTCCATAGCGATTCCCACGCGGTCGACGCGTCTGGGGTTCCATCGATAATGACTGGTAATACCCGTGCTCCGGTCCGTTTGACCAGAACTCCGACTCCAGGTGCGAAGGGGAGCAAGTTCCCATGAGGCCGACCGATCTTTCCTTCTGGGAAGATCCCGATCATGCCTTCTTCTTGGAGATGTGTGCGCGCGATTCTCATTCCTGATCGACCGCTTCGATTGCGAGCGACGAAAATGATGCCCCCTCGTTTCCAGAACCAGGAGAGCCAAGGGATTCGCATGTCTTCAGCCATCAACCAGCGGACTTGTCTTGGAATCACTGAGGACACCAGAATCGGATCAACCCCAGCGGTGTGGTTACACACCACGATGATCGGTCCATCCAGATCTTCAAGCGCATCCTCTTGAATCTCGACCTTGAGACGGTGTGTCAAACGGACATACAGCGATCCAGCAAGATATATAAACCCATCAACAACATCGACTTGCGGTATCCGGCGGCGCCCGCATTCTGCGGAGGCTATCAAAACGACAACCACAGCGCAAACGAGCAAAATCAGAATGATGGAGAGGATCGACATCTTCCTCTATGTTAGCAAATGCAAAGCTAGTGATCCTTACAAGTCAATGGAATTGATAAAAATCACCAGATTCAGGGCGCACTGATCGCACTTTGACCACACGCGACACCGTACACTTCCCGTATGAACGATCTCTGGAAAGCGAACCGCGATGGAGCGATCAAAGCGGTCGAACCGCTGGCGGCTCGCGTTCGCCCGCAATCACTTGCCCAAGTTGTGGGCCAGAAACATCTCTTGTCGCCGGGGAAGCTTTTGCGACGGATGATTGATGCCGACGCGCTCACATCAGTCATTCTGCACGGCCCGCCCGGGACCGGGAAAACAACACTTGCGGAAGTGATCGCGCGAGCGACCTCTCGCAGATTTGTCCGCGAGAACGCTGCGTCAGTTGGTGTGAAAAGAATCCGGGAGATCATCGACGATGCGCAGCGTGTGCTTGGTGAGTCGTCAAAGCGGACCATTTTGTTCCTCGATGAGATCCACCGGTTCTCAAAGTCCCAGCAAGATGTGCTGCTCGCGGATGTTGAGCGTGGACTCATCACGCTGATCGGAGCAACAACAGAGAATCCGCTGTTTGCGGTCAACTCCGCGCTGATTTCGCGCTCAACGCTTTTCCGGTTGGAATCACTTACTGAAGATCAAACCAAAGAGCTGATCAACAACGCACTCAAGAACCCACGCGCGTTTCCCGATCGATCCATCACGATCACCGATGAAGCGCTCCATGTCTGGGCAATCAAATCAGAGGGAGATGCACGGCGGGCACTCACCGCGCTGGAAGTCGCGGTGCTTTCATCTGATCCCCACTCAGCTATCACAATTGATCGAGACATCGCTGAGGATTCCATTCAGCAAAAGGTAGCGAGTTATGGTGATGATGGTCATTACGACGCGATCTCTGCGATGATTAAATCTGTACGCGGATCTGACCCAGATGCAGCGCTGTACTGGATTGCTCGGATGCTTGATGCTGGGGAAGATCCCCGATATATCGCCAGAAGACTGGCGATTCTTGCGAGCGAGGACATCGGAAATGCGGATCCTCGTGCGGTTGTGATCGCGCAGTCATGCTGGGATCTGGTTGAACGCATCGGGATGCCCGAAGCACGGATTACGATTGCGCAGTGCGCGACCTATCTTGCGTGCTCACCGAAATCAAATGCTGCGTATGTTGGGATAGATGCGGCGCTTGATGATGTGCGTAAGGACCGTGTGCTTCCGGTCCCGATGCATCTGCGTGATCCAAACACTTCACCCGTCGCGCGTGAGAATGGCTCTGGTGATCGAGTCCGCGATGTTGAATCCGAAAGGTATGAATACTCACATAACAGCGAGGACCAGCTCTCGGGACAAGACTATCTCGGGGTTGAGAAACGCTATTACGAACCGAAGGACATCGGCGCAGAATCGATTCTCAAAAAACATCTTGATCAAGCCCGCGCCCGCAAGCACACTCGGACATCAAGGACTTAAGTGTGGATGTGCATGATAATAAATTAAGGATGCGCGAAGCACTCAAGTCATCACTTGAATCCATGTGCATGGAGAGCCGGGCAAGGTTGTCTTCTGAGCTATGTCATCAAATAACGAGTTCGGACCTGTTTAAGCAGGCGCGGACGATCTTGGTCTATGCATCGCTCCCGGAGGAAGTCTCGCTTGATACTTTGATAGTTGAAGGGGTCAACCAGTCCAAGACGGTGTGTGTGCCTCGCATGAGCTGGGGTTCAAAGACGATGGAGATGGTGCAAATTCGCAATCTGGATGAAGATCTTGAAAAAATCCGATACGGTCTTAGAGCACCACCCGAGCACCTACCCCCGCTTCCTAATGCAAAAATCACCCTCGCGCTTATTCCCGGTTTGGGCTTTGACCGCGATGGACACCGACTCGGACGCGGTGCGGGGTTCTATGATCGATGGATCCAAAGCAGGCGAGATCTTGCCCAAGATACGCTAGGAAAAAGCAAGGACTGCCCCATCACCGTCATGGGTGTCTGCTTTGATCAACAGATCGTTGACCTCGTCCCAACTGACGAGCACGATCAACAAATGGATCAAGTCGTCACACCAACGACTCAGTACACGCGGTAACTTGCAGAAGTGCCGCCAGCAAAGAGATGACCGAAACACCATGCTTCCGACCCGCGGATGCATTTACAAAAGAGAACACACGGATGAGTCTCCCAAGCCAATCAGCACGCACCAGCGCCCGATCCTCTGGCGGCAACTACCGGCGCAAATCTTATTCGCCCGCAAAGAAGCTCCTCCCAGCTCTTCTCGTTGTGATCGCGCTCGTCGTGATTCTTTGGTACGCGCTGCGGAGACCCGCCACCACCGATGCGTCGCAAGATCTCCAAGCAGCCAACACCAACGGCTCAACCCCCACCAACCAACCGATCAATGCTGCGAATCAAACCAGTATTCCTGAAAGCAATCCAGTCCAGATCAGTAACTCAACCCCGGACCGAGCCCTCCCAGGATCGGGGCTCCCCAACGATCCTGGTCAAGAGGTGAGCAACACGCTCGCTGCGGAGACTTCCCGCACCACCCCCACCAATCCTCGTAACAGTTCCCCAGCGGGCAGCTCTTTGCTTGATGCGACCCGGAATCAGAATACCCCTCAAAACCAGAATCGTGATCAGCCCGCTCTTGATCCCCAGAGCACACAGACATCTACTCAATCGGTCCAAGCAAACCCCAACGATCGCGTGCGTCTCCAACTCGATACAGCGCGAAGAATGGTTGCTCAAAACGATCTCGTCGCTGCCCGTCAGCTGCTCTCCCAAACCCTGAACGCACCGAACTTGTCGGTCAACGATGCTCAGCGTCTCCGCAATGATCTCCAAGATATCAACCAAGTCTTGGTGTTTGGGCCGGTCGTTGCGCCCAATGATCCGATGTGCGAAGAGTACACCATCAAGTCTGGTGACTCGTTATCGAGAATCGCTGCGCGTCAAGAACTGGCAACACACTGGAAACTGATTCAACGGATCAATAAAATCTCGAACCCAGCGCGGATTCGGTTAGGACAGAACCTCAAGCTCGTCAGGGGCCCATTCCACGCGATCGTGCACAAACGAGACCACCGCATGGACATCTTCCACGGCTCCCCAAACGACCCATCTGGCTGGATCTACATCACCTCCCTCAATGTCGGACTCGGCGCCGACAACGGGACCCCGGTTGGGACCTTCACGGTATCAAGCAACAAACTCCAGAACCCGGGATGGGTGAACCCGCGAGATGCGTCCGAGCGGTATGCACCGGATGATCCAGCAAACCCGATCGGTGAATACTGGCTCGGGCTCGACGGAGTCGGTCAGTACGCGACCCTTGATGGGTACGGCATCCATGGCACTGTTGATCCGGAATCTATCGGGGATGATCAATCGATGGGCTGCGTCCGTCTTGCGGATGATGACATTGCTCTGGTGTATGAACTCTTGGTCGAGCGGGCATCGGTTGTCGAGATCAGGCCATAATCAGTTCAGACGAACACTCTGCTAAACCCATCAAAAACAAGCTCTTGGGAGTCTTCAAATCAGGCTCTCCAGAACCCTCTTTTGGAGGATTTTTTACCCATGTCGACCTACAATAATTATCCCAAAAGATGAGCTCCAGCTTCTATCTTCAGGGTCTACATCCACACACACCAGCGACTGTCTGAGATCGCACACAGAGATCGCAAAAAGCGGTTGAGAATCCGATCACAGACAGACCCACCGATACCGACCCACCACCATGACCGATCAAAACACGCCATCCACAGCGCCAAAGACCAATGCATATTCCTCTGACCAGATTAAGGTGCTTGAAGGTCTCGAAGCGGTCCGTAAGCGCCCGGGTATGTACATCGGAGGTACCGGGGTCGGCGCGCTGCACCATCTCGTCTACGAAGTTGTCGACAACTCAATCGACGAAGCAATGGCTGGGTTTGCATCCTATGTGTCGGTAGTCATCCAACCCGACGGCTCGATCAAGGTCTTTGACGATGGTCGCGGGATCCCGACTGACCCGGTTAAAAATGACGATCCCACAGTCGATGGGAAACCTGCGGTCGAGGTAGTGCTGACCAAGCTGCATGCTGGTGGTAAGTTTCAGCAAGAAGGCTCAGCGTACAAGGTCTCAGGCGGACTCCACGGCGTGGGCGTTTCCTGTGTCAATGCGCTCTCCTCACTCATGGAAGTCGAGGTCTGGCGCGATGGGCACATCAAGGGCATTGTGTTTGAACGAGGCGTGGTCACCAAACCACTCCATGACATCGGCCCGATCCCAGCAAACTCCGATCGGAAAGCGGGGACGATCGTCACCTTCATGCCTGACACAGAAATCTTCGATGATACAAACTTTGTATACCAAACACTGTCGGTCAGGCTCCGAGAGCTCGCGTACCTGAATCCGGGTGTGACCATCAAGCTCACCGATGAACGCGTCGGACCCGATGGCAAAATCAAGAATGACACATTTAAAGCCGAGAATGGGCTGCTTGAGTATGTGACCTATCTGATGAAGGGCAAGAACGCGGTCTCGTCACCAGTCTACCTCCGCAAAGAGATCGAAGAAGACTCGATGATCTGCGAGGTTGCCCTCCAGTACCATGACGGGTACAACGAAACGCTGCTGACATTTGCCAACAACATCAACAATGTTGATGGGGGTACGCACGGGCAAGGATTCAAAACCGCGCTCACTCGCACGCTCAACGGATACGCAAAGCGTTCGGGAATCCTCAAAGAAAAAGACCCGAACCCGACCGGGGATGATCTGCGCGAAGGATTGATGGCGATCGTTTCGGTAAAGCTCCCTGACCCGCAGTTCAACAATCAGCCCAAAGAAAAACTACTCAACCCCGAGATTGAGAGCTTTGTCTCTTCTGCACTTCAAGAGGCGCTCAACAACTGGCTCGAAGAGCACCCGACTGAAGCCAAGAAGCTTTGTCTCAAAGGAATCGTCGCAGCGCAAGCGCGTGAAGCGGCACGCAAAGCACGCGAACTCACACGGCGCAAGTCCGCGCTTGATTCGGGCTCGATGCCTCACAAGCTGCGTGACTGCAAGACCAAGGATATGGATCGTTCTGAGATCTTCATTGTCGAAGGTGATTCTGCGGGAGGTTCAGCAACCCAAGGGCGCGATGTTGATACCCAAGCGATCCTGCCCCTCAAGGGTAAGATTCTCAATGTCGAGCGGGCACGCATCGATAAAGTTCTTGGATTCGAAGAAATTCGTACACTGATCGCAGCACTCAAATGCGGGATCGGTGCTGATTTCGATATCTCCAAACTCCGGTATGGCAAAGTCATCATCATGACCGATGCGGATGTTGACGGATCGCACATCCGCACACTCTTGCTGACCTTCTTCTTTCGTCAGATGCCCGAACTCATTCGGCGCGGCCATGTCTACATTGCCCAGCCCCCGCTCTACCAAATTACGCGGAACAAGAAATCGCAGTATGTTCTGAACGAACGCACGCTTGATAACGCGCTGACTGATCTTGGTCTTGACGGTTCAGTCCTGCAGGTCCGTGATATCGAATCGGCGCAGCCTGGCGCTGAACCCAAGGTCATCACTTCGATTTCTGGACAAGACGCGCGCAGAGCGATCCAGCTGCTTACCCGCCTGGGTGATCTTGTAGAAATCGCCGAACGCCGGGGCGTGAAGTTCATCGATCTGCTCGCAGCTCGCAAAGACAATGTACTCCCGACACACAAACTCTCGTCCCAGGTTGAGGATGTGTACGCTTGGTCAGAGGATGAAGCACTCAAACTCCTTGAATCCAAAGGCTGGCGGCTCACGGAAGACTTTGTCAATCAAGACGAAGAAGACAGTGAAAGCGATTCTGGATCTCAAGCTGGGTCTCAAGCTGGATCTCAAGAACCGAGCGAACTTGATCCGGATTCACCCGAATACGCTGCACAGTTCAAAGCTGATAACTCTCCCGTCGCGAGCCTTCGCGAGTTGCACGAGAATCGCGAGCTTGATTCGATCTTCCAGAACCTGTTAGAGCTCGGTCTTGATATCAATGACTACGGCCTTGTCCAAGAAGAATCAGTCACGGGCGAGAACATCCCAGCTCGCTTTGCATGGGTAACTGAAAAAACGGCATCAGCCAAGCCCAGCGATGATCCGGACACACCGACAACACAATCCAAGGTTATCGAAGCTCAGAACATCCCGTCGATTGTCGAAGCGCTGCACCAAATTGGCCGCAGAGGCATGGAGATCAAACGATTCAAGGGGCTGGGTGAGATGGACGCAGAGCAGCTTTGGGTCACGACGATGGACGATACCAAACGGACACTGTTCCGCGTTCAGTGGGAACATGCATCTGAGGAAGCAAGCATGCTCTTCTCGTTGTTGATGGGCGAGCAGGTTGAACCACGCCGAAAGTACATCGAGGACCACGCGCTGGAAGTCAAGAACTTGGACATCTAATCTAGCCTCCTCGATTTCCAACTTCTTTGTGATCTCTTGGCAGTTATCGTTACTGGACTTTCAGATCTAACCACCGTTTTGCCAAAGCTGACCCGGTCTACACCAATGGGTGCGTACTCAATGGACACCCGTTTTTGTGCGTAGGTTGTCATTGCTGGATAATCATCATCACCCGCATGCTCGATCCAAAGCGGCGTGGTTATCGGCGCGTCTATCGATCTCTTCCCGCATCAAGTCAGCTTGTGCTGATCTCGCCGCATCTGGATTCCGATGAATGGTACAACCGTCCAGTCATACCAAGACCCGTTTTTCACAACACCTGTACCGCACTAAACCAAACCAAACCATATGACTATTCGATAGCACCAGCGGTATCCCAAACAAAGGCCACTCGACCACCTCACACGAAAATCACCACCAACTACTGTGGAGATCTTCGATGACCGAACACGAAACCAACACACTCAGGCTCGGGTTACGCGAGCTCAATGCCCTACTTGACAAGATCGACGACGTGAATACAACCTTTGAAAATCCCGATCGAGAGTTTAAGCGTTGGAGCTTCCGTGTTGAGCGGGTAATGCTCACGATCGAACACTCAACAGGCTCGAAGGTCGAGCTTGCCGTCGCGACCAGGAATATTTCTAGAGGCGGGCTCGCAGCACTGCATTCTTCATATGTCTATCCAGGTTCACATTGTCATGTGTATGTACAGCTGGAAAGCAGCCAAATCCTTGATGTACCTGCCAAGGTAACTCGCTGCAGCCATCTGGGTGGCAAAGTCCACGAGATCGGCATTCAGTTCAATGAGGAGATCTCGACCAAAGATCTGCTTGGGCTGGATCCAATGCAAGAAGCCTATTCGCTCGAGCGGATTCATCCGTCTGCACTGCGAGGATCTGTTCTCATTGTCACTCAATCTGAGTTTGATCAGCAGGTATTCATGAAGTTGCTGGAAGACACAAGTCTGAACATCTTGGTTGCTGAGGATTCCGAATCGGCGCTCTCGCGCGCACAGAAGGGGTGCGATTTGATCTTAACGGATCAATCGTTAGGAGCTGAAACTGCTCCGCAGGTTTTGATGAAGCTTCGTGCTGCGGGCATTGACGCTCCGGTGGTTGTGCTGACTTCTGATCCGAGCTCTGAACTGCGTGATGAGATGCGTATGTCGGGCGCTTCCGGTATGCTTACCAAGCCTTTTTCTTCTACTCGACTCATGCAAGCAATGGCGGAGTTCATCCTCAGCGACGGCGACACAGGACCGCTGTACTCGACACTGAGTGAATCCAACCCGATGTACGAGCTGCTCAGCAAGTTCCTTTCTGATATTCCTCGCATCACGCTCTCGCTCGAAAAGTCGATTCGTGATTCTGATTATGACACCTGCCGAGCGATTTGCAGCTCTCTATCGACAACCGCAGGCCCGCTCGGTTTTTCACCGGTCGCTGATTTTGCTGCCAATGCAGAGCGAGCGTTAACCCAAGACAGCGGAACCCGTGATGCATCGGCAAACATCCGCCAGCTCATAATTGCGTGTCGAAGGGTGAAAGCACCACCACACAAAGCTGCGTAAAAAGCGTAGCAGACTTATTTTTATTGAACATTTGCTTCTACAGAGAGATCACCAATGCCCGAAGATTTCATGACCAAACCAAAAGCAGTCTCCACATCTCGAAACACGCTTTCCGTTGACGGGGCGCTCTATGAGCGGTTGCTGCAGAAGCTTGATGAAACCCTTGCTGGTGGAGAGAAAAGCACCAAACGCGTGTTCAGACGACTTGGATACGCCCATGCGAACTTGCGCATCCATATCAAGTCAGAAGGCCATAACTCCCGAGAGCTCATGGTCGCGTCTAGAAATCTGTCCCAAGGCGGGATTTCGATTCTGCACTCAAGCTTCATGTACAACGGAACACTCCTAAAAGTTGATCTCATTGATCTAGAAGGAGAAATCGTATCTCGGCACGGCGTCGTTACTCGCTGTGAGCACAGAGGCGGAAGAGTCCATGAAGTGGGGATCAAGTTCGATGAAGAGATACATCTCCGAGAGTTCCTTAGCCAAAACGAGCAACTCTTGCACGCACGCGAGCGTATCAACCCCGAAGAAATGAACATCAAGCTGATGGTAGTCGCGTTTGATGAAGATTTCACACCATTACTTCGGCAAGCATTGATGCCTACGAATCTGTGTTACACCTTTGCAAAGAGCGAAGAGGAAGCGCTCGAGAAGTTCGAGGATCAGGAGATGATCCTTTGCAGGATTGATGAAGGAACTATGAAGGTTCCCGAGCTCATCAGAACATTCCGGGACAAGGGCTTTAAGAACCCGATTCTGCTTGTAGGAGTTCCCAAGAACCCGATCGACATGCATGTCGCGGGAGTCTGCGGCGCTGACATGGTGATCCCTTGGCCATCGGATGAGCAGACTTTGCTTTGTTCGATTGGCGAATATATCTTCAACGATTGGTCTGCAGATTCACTCGAGAATATTCGATCCTGTTTGTCTCCAGAAGCCCGGGAAGTGCTGAGTATGGAGATTGCAAAGCTTGGAGTGACGCTTGATCAGCAGGTCAGGACAGATAATCAGCCGGAGGTTCATAACTCTTGCAAACGCATCCGGATGCTCGCCCCGCTGCTTGGTCTTGGCTCGATGAAATCCAGCATCGATTCACTCACGATCAAAACCGAACCCGAGGGTTCAATCAAGGAACACCAGTCCGACCTCATGGAGATCGCATCGATGTGCAAAGCAATTAAATCGATCGCTGCCTAATCACACATGAACTCAAAGTCCATCGTAAACACGGTTGTGCTCACACTCAAAAGAACGAGTGCGTTCTTGGGATTCATCCCGAGTGTGTGCATCGTGTTGTTTATGATCATTACCGCAGGTTCGCTGATTTCGACGCGTTCGATTGAGCATAAAAAACTCACAGCCTTTGTTGGTGATACTCATGATCATCTCCAGTTGACCGAATCGATCAACAGCAAAGCGATCTCGATCAAGCTCGCAATCTTGAGCGAGGACTGGGATGAACTCGCACCGATCCACGCTGAGCTTGCAAGAGAGCGAGCGCAATGGGCAAGTAATCACGACAGTCTTAGAGTCAATGCTCTGCATCATCAATCGATCCGGGCTCCCGTCCCAACTCAACAAGATGAAATCGAGACGATCACCGAGCTCTTTGATCGAATCGAGTATCAACGACGAAAGATCGACGATGCTTCATCCGAGCTAATCTCACTGACACAAAGCGTGATCCGAAGAGCACCCTACATCGATGCTCTCACGATGTCCCGCATCGACAACGCTTCAAGCACAATCACCAATAATACACCTGATTTTGATTCAATTATGAACCTGATCAACCGTGCGGTTTCTGAGCATGCTGCTCAGGAAAGTGCTGCTGGTGTTGCCAAGGTCCGATTCTGGAATCTGCTAAGCCTTGCTGCCTTTACGCTGACCATCATCATTGGATTTGCTCCCAAGATCTGGAACGCGGAGTGCGACATCCGTCAGCTTCATGATGATCTTGATCAATCCAATGAAGAACACTCAAACCACTGGCGCGACATCACCTCGATCAGCCAATCCCTCTCAGCCCCGCTCCAAGAAATCGGAGCGGTTGCTCAAAAGACGAGCAGTGCTGATCAACCAGATCCAGATTCCATTGCCAGCACCGCAAGTGCGTTGCTAACCATGACTCAAGATTTAGAAACGCTTTCCAAATCATTTACTGGGAGCATTAAGCTTGATCCGATTCCCATAAACCCAGCAGAGTTCTTCTCAACCCTCATCGATCAGTATCGTCCGATCATCACAGAGCAAGATCTCAAGTTCATACCACAACTCGATGATCAACTCCCATCTTCAATCACAACTGACCCGACTGAACTCAACCGGGTTGTCAGCAAGGTGCTCGACAACGCGATTCAACACACAACGCAAGGCCGAATCGAGCTTCATATCAACTATGAACCATCGACGACACAAGATGCAACTGGTGACCAGATCTGCATACGAGTTGTTGATTCTGGGCCGGGTATTTCACCCAAAGCCCTCACAACAATATTCGAGCCCTTCAATCGAGAATCCCAAAGTTCAGCACCAGCTCGGACAGGTATCGGGCTCCCGCTCGCGCGCCGGTTGAGCAGAGAACTGGGTGGAGACCTCACGATTGAATCCGCACAAGGCGCGGGGACCTATGTAACCATCACCATCGCGGCCACCATCGCGACGGATTATCCAAATGAAACAGTTACATCTCAAGAGAAGGTTCCCGGCGGAAGTCCATCTGATCGGACTTCAGATATGGACGATGCGAAACATGTTGCATGATCGAAATCATGACGAAGTTGAACACATCAGCTGATGATGCATTCGTTCCAAGCTGATTTTTAAGGGATGCAAGAGGAAAGGGTGAACGACGGGATTTGAACCCGCGACATCCTGGATCACAACCAGGTGCTCTACCAACTGAGCTACGTCCACCAACATTGAGTGCCCTGCTGGACATCAACGGATAAGGATAGCCGATCAACACGATGAAAGTCACCCCGGAACCTATACCTTTTCACCCACTTTGGACGGTTGTAGGTCTACAATTCCCACCATTTCACAGTGACGAGCGCCGCTGCGACGGATCCCCCGGCAAGCCGCCACGACACACTCCGACAAACCCATGTTTGTCCCAGATCTTTGCAGGAGCCGATTCATGAGTGCCATCAGCATCCCCGGACTCGACCTCGGTACCAAGACTACCCATACGAATCTCTCAACCGCTGACCTGGTTGAACGCATCATCTCCAGAGGCGAAGGACACCTCGCGGACAACGGCGCGGTCAATGTCTTCACTGGAGACCGCACCGGTCGCTCACCAACCGACAAGTTCCTCGAGGACACCGCAGCGGTCCACGACAACATCGACTGGGGCAAGGTCAATCAGCCAATGACCCCAGACAAGTTCGACAAAGCGGTCGAGATCGCATCCCGCTACCTCAACTCCCAAAATGAACTCTTCATCTTCGAAGGATTTGCAGGCGCTGACACCAAGCACCGACTCGGTGTCCAGGTCTACACAACCTTTGCTTGGCACGCGCTCTTTGCTGAAACACTCTTCATCAAGCCAGGCTCACAATCAGACGCGGGTGATGGAACCTGGTCACACGACTGGACCGTCATCAACGCGGGCAACCACAAACTCACCGCAGACGAACAAGCAGAACTTGGACACAACTCGCAAACCCTCATCGCCCAATCACTCGAAAAGAAAACCGTCATCATCTTCGGCACCGAATACGCTGGCGAAATGAAAAAAGGTATCTTCTACGCGATGAACTACGACATGCCGGACCAAGGCGTGTTCCCGATGCACTGCTCATGTAATGTCGACCACAACGACCCATCCAATGTCGCGCTCTTCTTTGGACTCAGCGGCACCGGCAAAACCACACTATCCGCAGACCCAAACCGCGGACTCATCGGTGACGATGAGCATGGCTGGGGACCAAACGGGGTCTTCAACTTCGAGGGCGGCTGCTACGCAAAAGTCATCGGTCTCACCCACGAAACCGAGCCTCAGATCTGGGACGCGATCAAGTTTGGATCAGTCCTGGAAAACACGGTCATTGATGACAAAACCAGAGTCCCTGATTACAACAATGTCTCCGTGACTCAGAACACCCGCGTGACCTACCCGGTCGACTACATCCCGGGTGCAATCATCCCGTCGGTATGTACGCATCCCAAGAATGTCATCTTCCTGACCGCTGATGCGTTCGGTGTCATGCCTCCTGTATCCAAGCTCACCCCAGAGCAAGCGATGTACTACTTCATTAACGGGTACACCTCCAAACTCGCGGGCACCGAAGAAGGCGTGACAGATCCGGTCGCAGCGTTCTCGCCATGCTTTGGCGGACCATTTATGCCTCGCCCAGCTGCGGAGTACGCGAAGATGCTTGCAGAACGCACAAGCCAGCACGGCGCCAACATCTGGCTTCTCAACACCGGTTGGTCCGGCGGTCCATACGGCACAGGCAAACGCTTCTCGCTCAAATACACCCGCGCCATGGTCACCGCGATCCTCGATGGATCACTTGCCAATGTCTCAACCCAAGAACATCCGATCTTTGGTCTACACATGCCTACAAGCGTGCCCAATGTTCCCGATGATGTCCTCAACCCACGCAATACTTGGGATGATAAAGCTGGGTACGACACCAAAGCGAGCGAACTCGCGGGCCTGTTCCGCAAGAACGACACCAAGTACGATCTCCCAGCTGATATCCTCTCAGGCGGTCCAAAGGCATAATCGAGCAGGTTCCACTCACACCTGCCTCTGTATAACTCAACTCGATTCGATCCAAGAATCCATGAACCGCTTCTCTTTGAAGCGGTTTTTTAATCTACAATGCTCCAACACCAAAGGAGCACAGCATGGGCACATGGGGACAAGGCAGCTTTGAAAACGACACCGCATCAGACTGGATCTACGAACTCAAACCAGTTGATCAATCCGCTCCCACAAACTCCTTTGCGGTCCCCGAACGCGCGATTGATTCCCTGCTCAACTCTGATCTGTATATAGATGCGACGGAATGCGATGAAGCGGTCGCTGCTGCCGAATGTATTGCTGCTGCATTAGGAAATCCGATGGAGAACGTGCCCGAGCCCATTGCAGAATGGATCGCATCCATAGCCCCAACCACTCCGAGCCAAGATCTTGTTGACCGGGCAAAGGCGGCGCTCATCAAGGTTCGCGATGATGAGCAATCTGAAAGCAGAGAGCTCTGGTCTGAATCAACAGAGGACGGTCAGCCCGATGCTCAATGGATTGCGTCCATCAATAATCTGCTGAATCGTTTGCAAACCACATAACATCTCATATTCGAAACCATCCAACCCAAGGATCATCATGACCCTCACACTCAACTCCAAAGCCCCAGCTTTCACCCTCCCCGCAACCGATGGAAGCACCTACTCTCTTGCCGATTTCACGCAAGACACCCTTGTGATTTCTTTCAACTGCAACCACTGCCCCTTCGTCTACAACTCCGACGAAGGCACCCGCAAAACCGTCGAAAAGTACACCCCAAAAGGCGTCAAGTTTGTCATGATCAACGCCAATGATGGCCAGTCCCATCCCGAAGACAACTTCGACAACATGATCGCGCGCATGAACGAGCACAAGTTCCCCTGGCTCTATCTCCGCGATGAATCACAAACGACCGCCCGCGCTTACGGCGCAAGCAAAACACCACACTACTTTGTCTTCGATAAAGATCGCAACTTGATCTACACCGGTCGTGCTGTGGACTCGCCGCGTGTTCCTGAAAATATTACAACCCATGACCTGGAAGCGGCACTCGATGAACACCTCGCGGGCAAACCCATAACCAACGCATACACCGATGCGGTCGGGTGTTCGGTGAAGTGGAAGCAGGATGCTGCCGAAGCGTGTGATATTTAACCAAAGCGAACCCGGTTTTTGAGAACACCCACGGATTCAATCTCGACTTCAACCTCGTCTCCATCGGTCAGCCACACTTGCGGATCTCTTGCCATCCCTACGCCGCTGGGTGTCCCTGTGAGGATGACCGTTCCCTGCGCGAGTGTTGTCCCGCTGCTGAGCATAGAGATCAATCGTGGTATTGAGAACATCATCTGATCTGTATTGGCATCCTGAAGCACCACCCCGTTGACCCTGCATGAAATCCTGAGAGTGTGCGGATCTGCAATCGATGATGCTGGCACGACCGCAGGACCGAGCGGACAAAAGGTATCGAACGATTTCCCGCGATTAAACTGCCCGCCTGACCCCTTTTTCTGCCACCATCGCGCGGACACATCATTGGCGCAGCAGTACCCCAGCACCGACTCCATCGCGTTGTGTTCGGTTGCATCCTTGACATCGTGCCCAATAATCACCGCGAGCTCTGCTTCGTAGTCAGTTTGATTTCCTCCAAACTGCTGATCGCGTGCGATTGGGGGAATGACGATTTCATCTTCGTTGAGTCCTGCTGAACAGATATTTTTGAAGAATACCAGTGGATGATCCGGGATCGGGGCCCCCTGCTCGATCGCGTGCTCTGCGTAGTTTCTTCCGATCCCGATGATCTGCTTGATTGGGAGGATCGAGTTGTGAAGCTGTATCCCGACGCCGTGCTCAATTTTGGTGAGTGTGTACATACTCCACCATATTCATTGCTCTGCTCCAAGACCACGCGAATACTCTCGTGTGCCAACACCTTCTGACGGATCAAGCAGCGATGGTGACTCCTACTCGTCACCACGCACCATATTCTCCCGGGTCGCTTCCCCGGTCCGCTTTGTCATGCTCGGATTCTTATCGTTCCACCCCAGCGCGATGCCTTGGCTTGCCCGCGCCAACTACGCCCGCGAGCTCCGCGCCTCGTTCTTCCTTCCATGGGCAATCGCTGCGACCGAAGGATCGGTCATCGGGTTTATCGTCCGTAAGCTCTACGACGGGGTCGTCGATGACACCCTCCTCAACTACCTCGTCGCAGCACTGATCGCAGCCCCAGCACTGGCCAATATCACCTCCTTCGGATGGGCCATCGCGGTTTCTGGACGCAAAAAAATCCCGTTCATCACCGGTCTTCAGCTCATGGTCGTCGTCTCGATCATGGCTATTGCTGCGGCGCCGCGTTCTCCTGCTGGTTTAATAATCATCGTGATCGCAGCCTACATCGCGCGGATCTGTCTCTCGGGAGTGGTGACCATCCGCTCGACCGTCTGGGGAGTCAACTACCCGACGAATCGTGCAAAGATGACGGGTAAGTTCCAAGCAGTCTCCGTCACCATCTCGTCACTGATCGCAATCGGTCTGGGATACGCGATGCAGATCTCTGAGAACTCATACCGGATCCTTATCCCGATCTTTGGGGTCATCGCGCTGATCGGGGTCAGCTCGTACGCACGGATCAGGGTCCGTTCCGAGTCCACCATCCTCGCACGCGAGCAAGCAAACTCACACAGCACCAACGGCACCCTTGGCGCCGTCCCCACACTACTCAAAGCAATCATCCGCGTGCTCTATGACGACCGCGAATACCGGAGGTACCAAACCTGCCAGTTCATGATCGGGATCGGGAACATGATGTCATGGGCGCCCTTTGTCATTATTGCGAAAGAGCAGTTCGGTCTGGACTACCTCCCGGGACTGCTCTTGACGCAGGTCATCCCGCTGTTAATGATGCCGGTGTTCATCCCTTTTTGGGCGAAGTTTCTTGATCGTGTCCATATTGTGACCTTCCGCGCATTCCACTCGTGGGTCTTTGTCATCACCTTTATCCTCTCGCTCATTGCTGCGCAGGCTGATCTGCTCTGGTTGTTGTACGCAGCGTCCGTAACACGAGGGATCGCGTTTGGAGGCGGAGCACTCGCATGGAATCTCGGACACCTTCAGTATGTCAAACCCGACCGCGCCACCGATTACATGGCGGTCCATGTCACACTCACCGGTGTCCGCGGACTCACCGCGCCTTTCATCGGTGTAGCAATCTACGCGATGTATGAATCCTACTGGCCTGGTGAAGGCTCGTGGGTCTTTGCGATTGGGCTTGCGATCACTTTATGTGGCACTCTTGGGTTCATGCTCTTGTCCAAAGATGTGATCGAATCTCAGCACCTTGAAACCTGACCAAACCGCTATCGAATCGAGCTGTTCAAAATCATGCGGATCATTCACGCCCAGGAATTCATCGCGCCGATGTAGATGGTGTGGTTAAATACATTGGATCCAAAAGAACGCTTATCCCCAACATCCTTGAGATGGTTGAATCGATCGATGGAGTCTCATCCGTTATTGATTACTTCTCGGGGACTTCACGCGTCGGTCATGCGCTCAAAGCGCAAGGTTACCGCGTCACCGCAAACGACTACGCAACCTATGCGCACACGATTGCCCAGTGTTATGTGCAAGCGGATCGATCCAGAGTCTTGAGAAATACTGAACAGCTTGTTGAAGAGTTCAATACCACCGCAGGCGACCCCGGGTATTTCACCAAGTCATTTTGTGAAGATGCTCGATACTTTAAACCTGAAAATGGCGCTCGCATTGATGCGATCCGCGAGTCAATCGAACGAAAATCGCTTGATCCGGATCTCAAAGCAGTCATGCTGGTGTCGTTGATGGAAGCTGCGGACCGTGTGGACTCGACCACCGGGGTTCAGATGGCGTATCTGAAATCTTGGGCGGCGCGTGCCCACAACCCGCTCACACTCCGCGTTCCGGATCTCTTGGATACTCCCCAAGCAGGCCCCTGCAACGCGACCAATCTGGAAGCACAAGACGCTGCGCGTCAACTGACTGCAGATCTGGCCTATATTGACCCGCCCTACAACCAGCATTCCTACCTCGGGAACTACCACATCTGGGAATCGCTCGTCCGCTGGGACAAACCCGAAACCTACGGCATTGCCAACAAACGCATCGACTGCAAAACACGCAAATCAGACTTCAACTCCAAACCCAAATCCATCCTCGCGATGCAAGACTTTATTGACAAAGTACGATGCCCGTACAAACTCGTCTCTTTCAATAACGAAGGCTACCTCGATAAATCAACGATGGAGTCCATACTCTCCCCCCACGGCAATGTCTACACGATCGGACACGACTACAAACGCTATGTCGGCGCTCAGATCGGTATTCATAACCAATCAGGCAACAAAGTAGGGAAAGTCACCCATCTCCGAAACACGGAATACCTGTTCCTCGTCACCCCACACGACATTCCGTGGCAAGGCATTGGAACCCCAGCCGTCGCTGGTGTTGCGTAACTACAAGCTTCCGTTGGATTCTACAAATTTGCGAAGCTCATCAAGCACTGGGCTCTCTATCAAGTGTTTATGACCGATCATTCCGCTATCGCTCCTATTGCTGTCTATTGTTCATCTCCGTTTGACTGTTGCGCATCGCTGCGCTTCGGGTTGAACATTGAACCACGACCGGGAAACCTGCTTTCCCGCTGCGGAGTCGAAGATGAACTCTCCCCTTGCATCCTTTATACAGACCCAGCTCAATCCAGCCAAACTTGTCTGCTGTGTTGTCGCGTGCACCGCGATGACCTCACTCGCTCAACCCAGCGGCCCACCCCCAGCGAAGGTAGTCTTGGAGACGACCAAGCTCGAAGTTCTTGGTGATGCGCGGCCGGTTACCGGTGAGATCAGATCACAACGGACATCAGAACTGGCTTCCCAAGTATCGAGTCTGGTTCTGGAAGTGCTTGTCGATGCGGGGGACTCTGTACAGTTGGGGCAGGTCATTGCCAGACTTGATGATCAACGAGCACTACTTGAGTTCCAACGAGCACAAGCACAACTCCTCTCAGATCAATCACTTGTGGATCAACGCACCGCTGATCTTCAGCAAGCAAAACGCGACCTGAGCAGGCTCGAAGAACTCGACTCGCGAGGATCCGCAGGACCCGCTCAACTCGACCAAGCACGCACGCTTGTCGCGTCTCGCGCCGCTCAGCTCGCGCAGGCTCGGGCTGATCTTGCCGTCTCTCAATCAGAACTCGAACTCACCCAGATCGAGCTCAAAGACATGACCATCACCGCCCCTTTTGCTGGGAGCGTGATCACCAAGCACGCGGAGATCGGGCAATGGATCGATCGTGGAGATCCCATCTGCACCATCGTCTCGATGACCGATCTCGAAGCTCGCATTGATGTTTCACAAAATCTGCTCCCCGCTCTTGAAGAGGCCAACTCGATGACTGCGTCTTCAGGAGACCGGCCAACCATCGAGATTGTTCTTCCAAGCATCGCGCAGTCATTCAAAGCGCAGGTCCATGCGGTTGTCCCAAACGCTGATCCACTCAGCCGACTCTTCCCGGTTCGTCTCAAGGTCACCGATCCAAACAATCAGCTCCGTCCAGGGATGTCACTGACCGCGATGGTTCCTACAGGCACCAAAGCAGAGCTCCTGACTGTGAGCAAAGACGCAATCCTGAGAAACGCTGCGGGTGAATATGTCTATTACAACAACAACGGCGCTGCTGCACTCGCTCCGATCACTCGTGTATTTAGTGTGGGCGACCGGGTCGTCATCCGCTCTCCGATGATCCGTCCCGGTGTACAGGTGGTGATCGAAGGCAACGAACGCATGTTCCCATCTCAACCCATGATCATCCAGATGCTTGACGGCGAGCGACCACAAACTGCACCAAATGATGCACAACCATCTGCAAACCCAACAACCGGATCGGAAGGATAACTCATGGGAATGCTCGCATGGTGCATCTCGCGCCCCGTTACCGTCACCGTTGCTGTCTTTCTCTTGGTCATGGCTGGGTTCATCAGTCTGCGCGAAATCCCTATTCAGCTCACCCCCACCGTCTCTCAACCGATCATCTCGGTGACCACCAACTGGCCCGGTCGCTCACCAGAAGAAATCATTGACGAGATCACCAAAGAACAAGAAGAGTTCCTCAAGAACACCACCAACCTCAACACCATGTCCTCAAGTACATCCGAAGGACAAACGGTCATCACCCTCGAGTTCAATGTGGGCTCAAGCATTGATCGGGCGCTTCAGGAAGTCTCAGATGCACTGCGCCAGGTCCCGAGCTATCCCGATGAAGTTACCGAGCCTCAAATCGTGGAAACCAACGGCGCCAACGGTGCATCAGGCGCGATCGCGTGGATCATCATCGACTTCAACGACGAGAACCTCATCAAGCACAAAGGCTACGACCTCACCACCATCTACGACGCGCTTGATGATGAAGTGAAACCATTCCTCGAACGCATCGATGGAGTCGCACAAGTCAATATCTACGGCGGGCGCGAACGCGAAGCGCGTGTCCTCACCGATCCCATCGCACTGGCCCAGCGTGGTCTCAACCATGTGGATGTCATCCAAGCACTCCAAGGCGAGAACCAGAATGTCTCCGCGGGTTCAATCTCAGAAGGCAAACGCGAATACCGGGTCCGGCTCCTTGGACGCTATACCAAGCCTCAACAGATCCTTGACACCATCGTCGCATACCGAAACGGGCTTCCAGTTTATGTCCGGGATGTCGCGACGATCGATATTGGTTATACCAAACAACGCGGGTTCATCCGTTCACTGGCGCGCCCCGCGATCGCGATGAATGTCATCCGTCAAAGTGATGCCAATGTCATCGATATTATGGATGATCTCAAACAACGACTCCGCGAGGTCGAATCCGACATCCTTCCCAACATCGGAGGATCCTCTCCCGCTGGACCGGTTGGTCCAGACTTCCGTCTGCGTCAGGTGTATGACGAAACTATCTATATCACCAGCGCCATCACACTGGTAACCCAGAACCTCTGGGTTGGCGGTCTGATTGCAGCGACTGTGCTGCTGATCTTCCTCCGTTCTGTGCGTGCTACCGGGATCATCGCAATCGCGATCCCCATCTCAGTCATTGGTACCTTCTTGGTGCTCTACGCGCTGGGGCGAACCCTCAATGTTGTTTCGCTCGCTGGTCTCGCGTTCGCAGTCGGGATGGTCGTAGACAACTCGATTGTGGTCCTTGAGAACATCGATCGCAGAATCAGACTCGGGGAGAAACCGATGCGTGCTGCGCTGCGAGGCGGAGGCGAAGTCTGGGGCGCTATCCTCGCTTCAACCCTGACCACAGTCGCGGTGTTCATCCCCGTGCTGACGATCGCAGAAGAAGCGGGTCAGCTTTTTCGCGATATCGCGCTGGCAATCGTGATCTCCGTATCATTGTCGCTGCTTGTCTCGATCTTTGTCATCCCGACCGCATGCTCGCGCTGGCTCAAACCGCACAGCACCCCCAAAACCAAAATCGGCAGAGCAATAAGCTCGCTCTTTGGACTCGCGACAATCGGAAACAAGCTTGTAGACCTACTCGGATCCACGATCCGGTTCATCATCACAGGCGTTCGGGGTTGGACACTCCGCCCCGCCCTCATCGTGGTGATGGCGATGGGTTCGATCTTCGGCGCCCTCGCGCTGATGCCACCGATGGACTATCTCCCTGCGGGGAACCGCAACCTGGTCTTTGGTGGTTTGCTGATCCCACCAGGACTGTCCCTCGAGCAGCGCACCATTATCGCAGAACGGATCGAATCACAGATTGGTGACTATGCCAAAGCTGACATCAACGATCCGGATTCATTCAGCGACCTCCCGGACATCCAGATGTTCCCCGGGATGCCGGTCTTCAATCCGGTACCGATCGACAACTTCTTTATTGGCGCGTTTGGGACAAGCGTCTTCATCGGCGCAACCAGCCAAGATCCAGAAGTGGTCATTCCAGTCGGACACCTGCTCACCAGCGCGATGAACACCATACCCGATTCATTTGGGGGAGCTGGCCAATCTTCACTTTTTGGTGGCCTAGGGAGCGAAGGCTCCATCCGCATCGAAGTCCTGGGACCGAATCTGGATCGTGTCAATAACGCTGCGCAGTTCATGCTTGGGTTGTCCATGCAGAAGTTTGGGGGTTCACAAGCGCGACCCGACCCAGCAAACTTCTCGATTCAACAGCAAGAAATGCAAGTCATCCTCAATGACCTTGGCAGAGAACTCGGGCTCACCAACCAAGGACTCGGGGTTGCCATCCGAGGGCTCTTTGATGGAGCGTTTGTGGGCGACTACACACTGGGATCAGACGCGATCGACCTCGTCGTTGTCCCGCTTGGAGGAGAACTCGATTATCTTGAGCAGCTCGCGGACATCCCCATCGCTACCCCTGCGGGACCCGTTGTTCCGGTGAGCTCGATTGCGAACTTTGTACCAGCAAGCTCACCCCAGAGCATCAACCGCATCGAAGAACTCCCGAGTGTTGCCATCGGGATCTCTCCACCAGAATCCATGCCCCTCCAAGAAGCGATGGACTGGATTCAGGTCAATATTATCGACGAAGCGAAAAATCTGGGGATCATCGATTCTTCGATGCGTGTCCGTCTTGAGGGCAGTGCTGCGGATCTTGAAAAGATCCAGAGCGCGATGTTTGGGGTAGCACAGACCGATCGTCCTCCATCAAAGCTCAACTACCTGCTTGGTGCTGGGATTTTGATCGTAACGATTCTGATCGGTACACCCACAGTCCTGCGTGCACGCAAGTTTAAGAACCCGAAACTCCCGTACGCGATCGCGGGTGTCATTCTCATCGCCTCTATTCTTGGAGCGATTGTCTTTACCGCGATGGGCAATCCTCAGCTGCTCACTGCACGCATGGTCTGGGCGCTCTTGGTGACCTACTTACTCATGTGCGCTCTGTTTGAAAGCTTCTTGTATCCGCTCGTGATCATCTTCACCGTCCCCCTCGCGGTTGTGGGCGGATTTGCAGGACTCAAAATCGTCCACGACATCACCCTCGCGGATCCGACCAAAGCACCGCAGCAGCTTGATGTCCTGACCATGCTCGGATTCGTGATCCTCATCGGTGTCGTCGTCAATAACGCGATTCTTCTGGTCCACCAAGCCCTCAACTTCATGCGAGGCGAATCCGACGAGAACCTCGATCAATCCGACTCGGTCCTTGAGCCCATGTCTGCGGTTGATGCGATCATCGAGTCTGTCAAAACCAGAACACGCCCGATTTTGATGTCCGTATTGACCTCGGTCGGTGGGATGCTCCCGCTTGTGCTTGTGCCGGGTTCTGGATCAGAAATGTATCGCGGTCTGGGCTCGGTTGTTGTTGGCGGATTGCTGGTCTCGACGATCTTTACGCTGTTGTTGGTGCCATTGCTCTTTTCGCTGGTAATGGATATGCGAGCGGGATTGGCAACCACCCAAGACCCATCCTCCCCTGCCTCACCCGCCTCACCTACCTCACCCAAGCAAGCTCCCAAAACACCGATCCCAGCAAGCGCCTAAATTGGTGTATGAACAAACCCAAGAACCACATGAGATCCATTCAGCAACTCATCAAAGCAGCGTCATGCATGACCGCGATGACCATCTTCTTCTCAGGATGCAGCACTGCTCAGAAATCCAATACAGCCGAGCCGGTGTTGGTCCCAATAGAAGCTCAGCCCGGATTTGACGATGGGCATGACGCTCGCGCCCTGACCATCACGACCCCCACAGGAACCACGACCTTTGACTCGATGATCGCTGAGCTCTCAACCGCAGATGTGATCCTGGTCGGAGAGATGCACAACCACACACCATCACTCGATTTCATCGCGACTACATTTGAAGCACTTGCCCCGCTGAATCCTCAGCTTGTGCTCTCCATGGAGTTCTACGAACGCGATGAACAGATTGCTCTCGACGACTACCTCGCAGGGATCACCACCTACGAGCAGTTCCTCAAAGCGTCCAACAGAAGCGATTCCAACAACCCGATCGATCATCTGCGCATGGTTGAACTCTCCAAACAGCTCAGCAGACCGATCATCGCATCCAACGCGCCGCGAAGGTACACCAGACTCGCCCGGACTGATGGATATGAAGCCCTGCAGGCTTTGACCCATGCTCAGCGTTCGATGTTCTCCATCCCCTCAACCCTCCCAACGGGGTACTACGCTGACCGCTTCCGCGACGCGATGGGCGCGATGGCGGCACACGGCGGAGATGAAATGATCAACAGCTTCCTCCGCTCACAATCCCTCTGGGATCAAACCATGGCCGACAGCATCACCGATCACATCCGCTCCAGCGGCGCCGATGTCTTCCATGTGGTTGGTCACTTCCACGCAGACTACGCACCAATCCAAGGAGGCAGCGCGATGGCCGATACCATCCGCGCAACCATGGGCTCAGGAATCACAATCCGCACCCTGGTGATGCATGAACTCCCAACCCCTGATGCTCAGCCTAATGCTGAGCTTGATGCGGCCCCTTATGCAGACCAAGCCTCTGCATCTGCTGATCCAGAACCGGGTCCAGCCGCGGACTTTATTGTCTACTTCCCGCCGGTTCAGCAATAACCGCCAATGCACAACCTGATGCGGTCTGCGCCATAGAATATGGGCGTGAATGCTCTCAACATACCCATACCGAACCGGCTGACGACCGTCCCTGCCCCACTCCGAATTGCGATGCTTGCGCTGATCGTGCTTCTTGCATCGCTCTCGCTCGCTCAGCCCGCGACTTCAACTGCTGACCAGCTCACAGCACCGATCTCAGTGCCTGCATCGCGCCAAGCAGACCGGGTGGCGATTATCACCATCGAAGGACCGATCGATCGGATCACCGCGATGAGTGTTCGCAGAAGAATCACCGAAGCTGAGAACTCCGGGTTCAACGCAATGGT
>JBGCDI010000021.1:0-44990 GCA_045105315.1 Phycisphaerales bacterium
CTGTTCCTGCGTGGCCTCCGCTTCATCGCGGTCCCGATCGTTGTTTTTAGCTTGATCGTCGGCGCATCGAGTCTCAACGATCTCTCCAAACTCAGCAGGATCGGTGGAAAGACCATCGCGATCTATATCCTGACCACCGCAGTCTCGATCACCATCGGACTAATGTTTGCCAACCTGTTCAAGCCTGGGTCGTTTGTGAGCGAGGAGACACGCGACAGCTTTGTTGCTCAGTTCGGGGATCAAGCGAACGAGAAGATCTCGGTCGCCCAAGCGCCCGATGTGTGGGACACCGTCCTGAACATAGTTCCAAAGAATCCGTTTGAAGCGATCGCAGCTGGGAACATGCTCCAGGTGGTGTTCGCTTCACTCATGGTCGGGATCGCGCTCACACTGATCAAACGCGAGAAAGCGGAACCTGTGATCCGGTTCTTTGATGCGATGACTGATGTGATTATCAAGATTGTCGAGATCGTGCTGATCATCGCGCCCTACGCAGTGTTCTCATTAATCGTCGAACAGATCGCAGCATTGGGTCTGGACATCCTGGGATCGCTTGCGGTCTACTCGCTGGTTGTTGTTGCGGGATTGGCGACGATGATGTTCGTGGTCTACCCAGTTGGGTTCAAAGTGCTTGGCGGGGTTTCCTACAACCGGTTCTTCAAAGCAATCAGCCCAGCTCAGCTCCTCGCGTTTAGTTCCGCGAGTTCATCCGCGACACTCCCGGTCACGATGGAATGCTGCGAGCAGCGACTGGGAATCAAGGAAGAAGTCAGTTCATTTGTGCTACCGATCGGCGCGACGATCAATATGGATGGGACGGCGCTCTACCAAGGGGTCGCAGCGGTGTTCATCGCTCAGCTCTATGGGCTGGACCTGACCATCTCTGAACAGCTGACCATTGTGCTCACCGCGACGCTTGCTTCGATCGGGACCGCGGGTGTGCCTGGTGTGGGGATGATCATGCTTGTGATCGTGCTCCAGAGTGTGAATATCCCCCTCCAGGGGATCGCGGTGATCCTTGGTGTGGATCGGATTTTGGACATGTGCAGAACGAGCTGTAATGTCACGGGAGACTGTATGGTCTGCACCCTGGTTGCTTCGACAGAAGACGCGATCCTCAGCGAGGAAGAAGTACGGGCGCGGGTCCATCAGCTCGATGAATCACCTTAACGCAACATGCATTCGATTCCTTGTTTTTGAACCGATTGATGCATGTTTATACCCTCGGCGCGCCATGGATCTTTCACGCACGGACCTAGCATAGAGCGTATGAATACGACCAATGAACAATCCGCTGTACTTGACCCGGCCCAGCTCCTGAATGATCGCTTTTGTGATGCGATCCGGGTGGTGGTCCCCGATCTCCCAGAAGAACAAGTGCTCGCGCACATCGGACCATCACGACAGCCCAAGCTTGGAGACTTCCAGTCCAACTGCGCGATGCCGATCGCAAAGCGTGTGGGAATGAAACCGCGCGAGCTTGCAAGCAAGATCGTTGAAGCGATCGATGTGTCGGGTCTTGCTCATCCGCTGAGCGAAGAGTCCATCGCGGGTCCGGGATTCATCAATGTATCCCTGCTTCCAGATGCGCTGAGCTCAGCACTTGATGCGATGGATACACCGATGCTCGGGATTCCCGCTGCTTCAGTCCCAAAGACCATCGTTGTCGATGTCTGCGGCGTCAACCTCGCAAAGCAAATGCATGTTGGCCATCTCCGCTCGACCGTCATCGGAGACGCAATCGCCAAACTCCAAGAACGACTCGGACACACCGTCAAAAGACAATCCCATGTCGGCGACTGGGGACTCCCCATCGCGATGGTTGTCGAACAACTCGCAACCATGCAAGACTCGGGCGCGGACCTCTCAACCGTTTCACTCAGCGAACTCAATGCGATCTACAAAAAAGTCCAAGCTCAATGCAAAGCAGAATCCAAAGCTCTTGAACTCATCCGCAAAGTTGGCGGGCATGTCAAAGCTGAGATCGAACTCGACGAACGAATCGCTGATGCCAACGCGTCCCTCGAAAAAGCCAAATCACGCTTGGTCGCCCTTCAGTCTGGCGACACCCGATCCGTCGAGCTCTGGCAGCTGATCTACGACATCACCATGACCGCATGTCTTGCGACCTGCGCCCGGCTCCACGCGAACATCACTGATGAGCACAGCGCCGGAGAATCAACCTACCGCGACGAACTCGCGCCGCTGGTTCAAGATCTTATTAGCCGCGGGATCGCGGTCGAAGATGACGGGGCGCTGGTTGTGCACTGCGAGGGGATCAAAGAACCAACCATCATCCGCAAACGCGATGGCGGTTTCTTGTACGCAACGACCGATCTTGCTGCAATCAAACGCCGCGTTGGTGAGCTGGGCGGTCAAGAAGTCATCTACTGCGTCGACTCGCGCCAAGGCCTCCACTTCAAACAGGTCTTCGCAGCAGCGCACCAAGCGGGCTATGACAAAACAGCTGCTGGCCAAGATGCAGTCCTCACCCACGCGATGTTCGGGACG
This sequence comes from Phycisphaerales bacterium, assembly GCA_045105315.1. Classification (GTDB taxonomy): domain Bacteria; phylum Planctomycetota; class Phycisphaerae; order Phycisphaerales; family UBA1924; genus UBA1924. The sequence goes on from JBGCDI010000021.1 coordinate 2,512, forward strand.
ATTCTTGGAGAAGACAACAAACCGCTCAAATCCCGTTCTGGTGAGAACCTGAATCTGTCTGATCTTCTCGATGAAGCGGTGACACGCGCCTCAGCTGCGGTCAGCGAGAAGAATCCGGACATGCCCGAAGCACAACGCATGAGCATCAGCGAAGCGGTCGCGATGGCTGCGGTCAAGTACGCGGATCTCTCTACAGAGCGGATCAAAGATTATGTCTTTAGCTTCGATCGCATGCTCGCGTTTGAAGGTGATACCGGTCCATATATGCTGTACGCGATCGCACGCATCAAAAACATGCTCAGCAAAGCAAGCGACCAAGGGATCAACTTGGACCCCATCGATCAAGCGGGGTTCTCGCTCCAAGAGCCAGCTGAGCGAGCGCTGGCGCTGATGGTGCTGCGGTACCCATCGATGATCCATGCTTCAGCGAGCAACTCAGAACCACACCGTTTGTGCGGGTATTTGTATGAGCTTGCTTCCCTGTTTGCAAAGTTCTACGAGCAGTGCCCCGTGCTTAAAGAAGGCGTTGATGAATCTGTCCGCGACGGGCGATTGCATCTGAGTATGCTCACGCTTCGTGTGCTTCAGGATGCGTGTGACACACTCGGAATTCCGACAGTCGATCGAATGTGAGTGATGCAATCATTTCTTGCTCAAGATAAAAACAGCCCGGAACATACCGGGCTGATTTCGTATTGATGATTGTCGGTCAGGCTGATGATTAAGCTGTTGGACCAAGCCAGACCAGATAGCTTTCTCAGAACAGGATCTGGAACTGTGCAGTGATGGCGAACTGGTCACCGGTCGAGTCGGGCTGAATGTTGCCGCGGATGCTGACGATGGAGTCGGTGGTCGCGTCTGGGTAGACCTGTGCTTCGAGTGTGAACTTGGCTGCGTGTGATTCGGGGATCATGTAGTGATTCCAACCGAAGGTGAATACATTAAACTCGTTTGTGCCGCTGGTTCCCGCGATGACCGGGTTCTCGTCTGATGGGGTGATGATATCCCATCGCGCGAAGAGTTCGTTTTGATCAGAGACGAACGCACCGCCTTGCAGGATGTACCCCCCGTCGGTCAAGCTTGATGTCCCGTTGTCATTGGTGCGCCACACCCCGGCGCCATACAGGTTCCAGCCATCACCAAGCACCGAAGCATCGATTGTGCCGGTGGTCATGCTGGTATCTGGTGTTGTCGAAGGGTTCGTGTTGCCCATTACCTGGTAATGCAATGCGCCCCCCAGCATCAGACCAGTCTGTGCGCCTCGGAACGATGTAAACTGCTTGTACTTTGACCAGCCTGCTTCTCCAAACTTAAGCTCACCGCGACCGGTGATTGCAAAGTCAGCTTCGCGCGAAGAGTTATAAAAGGTGTTGCGGCTACGGAATCCCCCGTTGACACTCCCGACGAATCGCCAGTTGTCTTCGGTCACGATCAGCTCGACCGCTTGATTAAAGTCCTGGTTGTAAAGCTCGTTGACAGATGTACGATCGGTTGCGAGTTGTCTGGTCGATGAAATATTCTCTTCGCGCAACAATGCGATCTTGTACTGACCCGCACGCACGGTGACCGTGTCCGAAAGTTTCCACTTCAGGTAGCTATCTTCGAGAACTGCGGTTCCTGAAGACTGACTAAACGCAAACTTGACCTTCCCCGTAATATCGTCGGTTACTTTGGCTTCGAACCCGAGTTTGGTGCGCCGGTTCGTAAACCCAAGCGTCACATCACTATCAGGCATCCCCGCGATGGTCGTGCTTTCTGATCCGATCTGGTTATAGCTGTACCGCACCTGGACCTGGACGCTGGTTTTGTACTCTTCGGATATCGGCGCGAGCGATTCGGAAAGAGAGCCATACTCTGAGTAGGCCATCTCGTGTGACATCAGCAGCAATCGTTCTGATGTTTCTGCTTGAGCTTGCGTGGCAAGCAACACTCCGGATACGAGAAGGGCGGTATTCGAGCGATTGATATTCACTGTGCATACTCCAGTTTTCTTGTGCATGGATTCATCACGAAGATCGGACGCAATCTCCATGATCTGTTTTAGCACAACGCAATATGAAAATGCACTCAGTCCATGTTAATAGTCCTTAACATAGCCAACAGCATCCTGTAACGGGCGGCTGAGCTTCGTAGTTCTTTTGATATTCATTTTTGGTTTCTATAAAAAGAACGGGAGGAACCCGAAGGTTCCTCCCGTATTACATCAGAAGATGTTGATCAGTCTCTCAAACTCAGAAGAGAAGTGAGAACTGGCCACGGATCATGAAGTTGTCTTCAGTACCGGTTGCTGCACCGCCGCCACCGATGAATCCGGTGGTTGCTGCGTCAGCGAATCCACGAGCGTCAAGGCCAGTGGTGTCGTCAAGACCGAAGGTCAGGTCGACTGAGAAACGTGCTGCGTATGACTCAGGCACCAGGTAGTAGTTCATACCGATGGTGAACTGTGAGTAGGTGTCGTCAGCAGTTGCTGGCAATGGAGTGATTGCAGCCATGTCGTCTTCGAGCTGAATGTAATCGTAGCGAACGTAGAGTTCTGCTTGCTCTGAGATGAACATGTTACCTTGGATGACGAGTGCGTCATCAGTTTGGTCAACTGAACCACCTGCGATGAGGTCGTTATCGATGTTACGGCTGCTGTATGAAGCGAATACGCCCCAGCCATCGCCTTCGTACTGACCATCAACGGTCCACTGAGTTACAGTGACGGTGTCGATTGGTGCCAGTGAAGGAGCGGTGTCGCCACCTGATTGCCAGTGAACACCACCACCGACGCGGAAGCCGGTGTTGGAGCCTTGCCATGAAGCGAAGTCATTGAACTGATCCCAGTTACCTGAGATGAGCCAGTCGATACGACCGGTCAGTGAGATGTCTGCTTCGCCAGCAGCGTTGTAGAATGTGTTCTGGGTGTTTGCACCGTCAGCGAATGCAACAGTGAACTTCCACTCGTCGTCGGTGTAGTTCAATGCAACACCTTGAGCGAAACCAACATCCATGAATGAGCTAGCGAGTGAACGCTCAACACCTTGTGAGTGCTCAGCAGCGATGCTGCTCTCGAAGTTCAGTGGGTTGTTCATTTGACCGAAGAGAACTGTCCAGTTGTCATCGATGCCCCATGCTGCGTATGCCTCACGGAGGGTAGCGCCGCCGTCACCAACGGTGCCAGCTGATTGACCGAAGTCGAATGCACCACCGAAGTCAAAGTTGACGTGACCACTGATGTCAGTACCTTCTACAGCACCGTGCATACGGATCTGTGTACGAGGCAGTGAGAAACCGATGGTGTCTTCTGCATCACCGAGGGTGGTGCCGTTGACTTCTGAACGGGTGTCGTAGGTGTAACGGAACTGGGTGAAGATCTCCATATCGAGACCAGCAGCGTTTGAGCCCAGGAGGCTTGAACGGGTGTTGGCATCTGCACGCAGCTCAGCTGCGTACGCACGATCGATATCAAGTCCTGATTGAGCAAGCGCCGAGCCGCTCATGGTAACCAATGCGATGGTTGTAATTGTCTTCATCATTTCAGTGCTCCTTCTCGTTGGGCAGTGATAGTAAATGTTGTTTAACTGGACGCAGCGTATTCCGCACGATGCGCCTCTGGCCGATGATAGGCCAGACTAACCAGTGTGAATTTATTATTCGACCTTTTGTTGGCACTAACTATCAAATTTCGAAGCCTTCATCCCAAATAATATCACCAATCCCACTTCATCGCCCAAAAACAGCGATTCAGGCGCAAATCACGCAGACATCTTTTCGGACCCACTCGACCAAAACATGCAAACAAATACCTATCGACAGCATAAATACCATCCAACACCCCTTTGGATCTGCCCAAAGCTGATTCGATCGGACCCAACTGAAGTGAGTGGACACAAACCAGCGCTCACTCCCACCAATACTCACTCAACACGCTCAGCTTGTAACCAATCAACTCATCCACTCTGGGTATGTTTGGATTCTATGAACTCTCGTTTTTGATCACTCACAATCAACACCCCGCCACTACGATCCGTTCAAGAACAACTCTTTCGTAGTTGTGCGATTCAAAGAAGTTCAAGGTGCACAAGCAATTGCTCGCTGATGAAGTGAACAGCCAATAGAAAGCAACCTCACCATGACAAGCACACAGAGTCTTCACATCCTCATTGTTGATGACGAGCCTGATTTGCGCGAGTTGATTCAGTACAACCTCACGCAGCAAGGCCACCAACCTTCGGTAGCTGCTGACGGGATCGCAGCTCTCAACCATGTCCAAGAACATACTCCAGACCTGATCATCCTCGATGTGATGATGCCCGAACTCAATGGGATTGAAGTAGCAAAGAGGCTGCGATCCCAAGATCGGACTCGATCGATTCCGATCATCATGTTGACCGCAAAGACTCAAGAAGCACATGAGCTCGAAGGCCTGGGCGCGGGAGCGGATGATTACATCACAAAGCCTTTCTCGATGCCGATTCTGATCGCGCGAATTGAATCTCTCGCGCGAAGGACTGGACCAGAAATCCACGAACACGCTGAGCTCACCCTCGGTCCGGTCCACATCAATCTCAATCAGCATCAAGTGATGCTTGAGGACAAAGCGATCCAGCTCACCATCACCGAGTTTCGGCTCCTGGTGGCGCTGACCCGATCAAAGGGGCGTGTCCTATCGCGCTCAGAACTCATCAGCAGCGCAATCGGTCCTGCTGTCACCGTAACCCCTCGCACTGTGGATGTGCATATCACCGCGCTGAGAAAGAAGCTCGGAGACCATGCAAACCTGATTTCTACAGTCCGAGCTGTGGGATATCGAGCAGATGACCAGCCCCAAAGCATCTAGCCTGTATCGGCGACCCCAGGCGAAGAAAGCAGCTCGCCTGAAGCAACAACAGAATCCTATTCTGGCATCACTCAATCCCCAGCTGAAGCAAGACCAGCCCACCCATCAGATGATGTCTATTTTCTGGTATCAACACGGACACACATGATGGACGCACACGAACCGACACAACAAGCTCTCCCAGAGGGTTCCTCGCATGAGCAGGCCTCTGGTCTCGCACGCTCCAATCTTGGTCACAACGATCAACGGTTCCATCAACTCTCAAGCTGGACACTCCCTGCTTCTATTGCGCTCAGCGCATTGATCATCAGCTTCTTCACCCCTTGGGGGCTTGTTGTCGCTCTTGGTGCAGTGCTCTGGCTCGGAACGCTTCACCATCAATACACACTTGTTCAAAGCTCACACGCTCGAGCGCTGAGCGAACTTGCTGAGCACGCTGCGGAGTCAGAGCTACTGAGCGCACGACTCTCCACAATCCTGAACTCTGTTGATGTCCCGATCTTGGTCACCAACAACCAAGGAATCATCGTCAAGGTGAATCGATCAGCAAGCACGATCCTGGGTTCTGGCCGCGCTTTGACCAATGAGCACTTTGATTCATTGATTACCCAGAAGCCTGTCGTAGAACTCGAACAACTCGCGCGCACAGGGGAATCGGATCATGCTCGTCTTGAGCTCCCGGTCGGGGGAGACATGCGGGTGTTTGATGTTGCTGCGGATCCAATCGCAAGCACCGGCGGCGCGGTCTGCACCTTTACCGACATCACCGAACTTTTCAGGTCCTCGACACTCAAAGCGGACTTTGCTGCCAATGCGAGCCATGAACTGCGAACACCGATCGCATCGATACTGGGCGCCATCCAGACCCTGGACGGCCCCGCTCGTCACGACCACGCGATGAGCGATCGGCTCATCACCATGATCTCATCCAACGCAACGCGCCTGGACCTGATGGTCAATGACCTGCTGGACCTCTCAAAGCTCGAATCCACCAGCACCCCATCAGTGCTCGTCGAGACTTCCATGATGGAAATAATCGATCGCAGCGTCGCACCGTTCACAAGCATCTGCGAGCGCAAAGGACTCAAGATTCACTCGAATATTGATAGCGCTTCAGCTACCCTGCACACCGATGAATCTTTGCTAACCCTCATCATCCGCAATCTCATCGAAAACGCAACCAAGTTTGCACGCGACAACACAACGATCACCATATCCGCAAAGCCCATCACGATGGGTGTGAATCCCGCTCACCCGCCTCCTGCAGGACTCAACGGACAACGCGGGATTCGAATCAGTGTTCAAGACGAAGGGATCGGCATACCGATCGCGCATCAACAACGAATCTTCGAACGCTTCTATCAGGTCGATGAAGCCCGCGCTGGATCAACCGCACGACGAGGGACCGGACTCGGACTCGCGATTGTCAAACACGCTGCTCGCACGCTGGGTGGAGGGATCAGGCTCCAGAGTATCCCTCAGCAAGGGACCACCATGATCGTCGAACTCCCCAAATGCGTGTATCGAGAACAATCGGGACCAAACCCCTCACAGACCCCAAATTAGACTAGGTGATTGTTTTTGAGCGAACTTTGATCCAACCGCGCCGGATCAAATCCGTATCTTGCTTGCCCAGCTTATCATTCAAGAATGCTATCACCTGATAGAAGACAAGCAGATAGAGGATCAGACACAGAAACAATCCAACAAGCAAACGCGGCATTTCTGTTCTCGGACCCGACAGTCGGGGCCCGATTGGCCCGATAGTACTTCAATACCGATCATGACCACCGGTCCCATCGGTTGTACAGATGATACAAACACAAAGGGTGTGGCCAATCGGATGGCCAATCTACACGCATGGCGAAAGACTCCAGCAAACCAAACCCCAAGACTGCTCCCAAATCGAGCAGCAAAGCACCGTATAAAAACGGGGGCTCTACTCGGCGCGCAACTGTCCGCATCGCAAGCACACCGATCCGTCAACGGATCGCGGATCTGATCGCATCACCGAATCTCTTCTGGGGAACCATCGCGATCCTTGGTTTCATACTGATCGTGGGAACCATCAGCAACTGGTCACGCAACCAGCTCCTGGTGACCGTCGGACAAGTGATGCACGAGACCCGGATCTCCCGAGTCGAGTTTAATACCGAGGATGTTCAGCAAACCCAGATGCAGCAGCAAGCGGCGCGACTCAATGTGCCTCGTATCCACAACGCTGATCTACCGGTCCTTGAAGAAATCCGTGCATCGCTTGCCAATCTTCCCAGAACGCTTGGCGGGGTCGGGACTCTTGATGAAGTTGACCGTTCAATCAGGATCCAGTTTGGGCTTACTACTGATTCCTTTTCTTCGCTCCGCGAAACCGCAGCTCAGGAAGCGAGTCTTAAGCTGTGGAACGATCAAGTCAATACGCTCGATGAGATCCTGCGAAGAAGACCGCTTCTCGACAGACAAACCTGGCAACGCGCCACCCAAGAGGGACTCAACACCCAGATCGAGCTGCGGTTTGGTCCTGCTGAGGAAGGGATCCAGCCCCCGGTCCGGATTAGCCGAGACGACACCGTCAATATCGACAACCCGGAACAGTTCGACTCTGAAATCCGGAGGATGGTCCGGATCGCAGGATTTGTGAGCCCAATGGACTCGGTTGTGCTCAACCGTCTCAAATACCAGACCCGACCAAACTTCGCATACGACGATTCCACCACCGAAGCCATGCGTGACACGGTCGCGGGAAGGGTGCTCCCGGTCAGAAGGTCGATCACGGTCGGACAACGGATCTTCACCCGAGGCGATGTACTCGAACAAGCGTCGTACGAACTCGCGAAAGAGGAAATCGAACAGTTCTCCACCCAAGGCAACTTCATGCGAAGGGCGCTGCGGTTTCTTTCGGTCTACGGGATGATCTCGATCCTCTCAGTCATGCTCGGCGGATACATATTGATGTATTGCCCAAAAATCGCGCGACGACCGGCGCGCACAAGCTGGCTCGCAGCGATGATGGCGACCAGTGTTCTCGCTGCGTGCGCCCTGAGTGTCTTTGATCCAAGACTCATCTGGCTCGCATCCATCACCCCGGTGATCTTTGTTTCGATCTTGGTGTGCATCGCGTACGACCAGCGTACGGCTCTTGCAGTATGCGGAGTGACCGCGGTACTGATCGGGCTTGCCCTCAAGATGAACATCGGAATGTTCATCTTGATGCTTGTAGGTTCATCCGTTGCGATCTCTCAGCTCTCTGAAATTAGAGACCGCAGAACCATCATCCGAATGTCAATGATCACCGCGTTTGTGCTAGTGGTGGTCTCGGTGTTCAATCATCTGATCACACATCCCACAGTCGGGATCGGTGGATCTGAAATCACGCGCCCGCTCATCGGAGCCTTTGCCCAAGCAGGATTCTCTGGACTCCTCGCAGGCGGAATCGCGCTCTTCTTCCTCCCCTTCATCGAGCGCGCGTTTGATATCTCGACCGGGATGACATTGATCGAACTCAGGGATCCCAAACAACCGCTTCTTAGAGAACTTCAACAACGAGCGCCCGGAACATACAACCACTCGCTCAATGTCGCATCTATCGCAGAATCCGCAGCTGAATCCATCGGCGCTGATGCACTGCTCACCTATGTCGGGTGTCTCTACCATGACATCGGGAAGATGAACAAACCCGATTACTTCATCGAGAACCAATCGGGTGGACCCAACAAGCACGACAAGCTCAACCCCGCGATGTCGCTGTTGGTGATCGTTGGTCATGTCAAAGACGGGGTTGAAATGGCTCGCGAGAACGGGCTCCCCAAATCACTCCACCACTTCATCGATGCGCACCACGGCACAACTCTCGTCGAGTTCTTCTACCGAAGAGCAAAGGAACAAGCTGCCAAAGCAGACGAAGACCGCTCCGTCGAGCAGATCATGACCGATACCGCAGAAGAACAGCTCCCGGAAGAAGTCGACTATCGCTACCCCGGTCCAAAACCAGAAACCAAAGAAGTCGCCATCGTCATGCTTGCCGACGCGGTCGAGAGCGCCACGCGCACACTCACCGAACCAACCCCATCACGCATCGATGCGTTGGTGCGGAGTCTTGCGGACAAGCGCCAGCGCGACGGCCAGTTCGACGAATGCAACCTGACCTTCCGCGAGCTCAAAACGATTTGTGATTCGATCTCCAAAACCGTTGCCAGCATCTACCACGGACGCATCAGGTATTCTTCAGATTCTGATGACAACAAGTCGAGCAAGAAGGCTGAGTCGCAAACCGATGCATCCTCTAAAAATCTTGACAAACAGAGCGACTCCTCAAGCTCTGGCAAAGATACTGAGAACGGCAGCAGCAACAACGGCAGCAATAACGACAACAGCAACGACAAAGACAGCGGCCCCACCACCAAACCTGACAAATCTGCCTAAACACACCCAAACAATACATCTGCAGAATCAGTGCTTGTGCTTTTTGGCTTTATCCTTCGGCTTGTTTTTGGCGCGGACCTGCATCTTTCCAGATTGCTTCTTCGTAGACATGGTCAACAACATCGCGATCGCTGAGATCCCAAAGAACACAAGCACAGCCCCAAGAACAATCAGCAAGATGACATTGAGCGACATAACAGGCCCCTTTCAATCCCTCAGTATACCAGATACACACCCGGCGCCAAGTCATGGAATCTACTCTTCCATGAGTTCTTTATTAAAGCTTTAGTCGCTCCTAGCGCGAGGATCGCGAAGAACTGGTCGTCGGAGAGTTGGTAGAACGCATGCTCACCAAAGGCTTTCTCACGCTCGAAGACTTGTTTCCAAACCGCAATCATGTCGCTGGGGAGCGGCTGGTTATAGGCTTTGTTCATATTCGCATCATCGCCTCAATCGCACAGGTCCATTCAATAGAACCCGATCAATTAACTTTATCATTTCACCTCTATTTGAACCCTTCAGGATCTCTGACGGAAGACGAGATGTAGATGGATCCCGGGCGCGGCTTTTGCCAGCGATGTACTCTTTTAAGGTTACGAGTTGGCTTCGGTTGTAGGCCCATAGAACACCATGCCGAGTTTGAACATGCCAATACAAACTCTTTGTCGTCACACGATTACCAATCACAACTCTCTTGTGGCAATCGCTGCATTGTGAAATGATCCTTTGTGCATGATCTCTTGTTCCAGAATGATTATCTTGATAAATATCTGAATGTGAGTCTGATTCGTTTGGAAAGCTATAGATTTTATATCCCTTTGAATCACTCAGCTGTTCAACTTTCGTGGGAAACGGCAGCTGCTTCACCAGTTCATTTACATCACTACTATTCCATGAGATGATTAAATACGCTATATAATATGGTGAGGCACATCCTTTGCAGTACGGGCATTCAATTTCAATGTGTTTGCACAATTCGAGACGAACATTCCACAAATCAATATACCACTGCAAATTCAGTTCTTTATCACCCATACCACCGCTCCAGAACCCCGCGCCATTCTTCGAGCGTTTTCACATGAATAAATCCCTTCTTCACCTCATCCGCCTTCGGATGATGAGCTGCGAAGCGGATGCCGAACTTACGCATGTTCCGTGCGGTCAGAAACTCTGGATCACGCGTGTTCGCATTGACCGCAAGCAGCAGATCAAAGTGCTGCTCAAGCACATCGCGCTGTTCTGCGATCGTTGGTTCTTTGGGTTCCTGACCCTCAAGAATCGCACGCGCCTGACGGAAGATCCAAGGATTCCCGATGCATCCACGCGCGACCGAGACTCCGGTCAGTCCGGTGTACCCGATCATGCGGAAGATCTGGTTCACATCCCAGATATCACCAGATCCAAAGATGATCCGGTCCGGGTTGCGGTCAACCAGCGCCCGCAGCGGGTCCCATCGTGATGGGCCAACATACTTCTGCTCGACCGTCCTCCCATGCACCGTCACCCACGCGCACCCAAGGTCGTACGCAGCATCAAAGAGGTACAAAAAATTCTCTTTCATCTCTTGGGTGTCGTCGTACGACCTGCGGAGCTTAACACTCAGCGGGATGTGATCCGGGAGGACATCACGAACCGCTTTGAGGATCTCGATCGCGCCGTCAGGCTCGCGGAGCCAGTGCCCACCTCGGGATTTTTTGGCGATCTTTTTCACCGGACATGCGAGGTTGATATCGATCCCCGCGAATGAATCAGTGCCCTTTGACCGGAGCTGATCAATCCCGTCCTCGACCCCTTCATCGACCATGTCCCGGTATTCGCGCGCCGATCGAGCGCCTTGCTCGATCATTTTGATCGCAGCTGCAGCCATCTCAGATGGACCGCTCCCCATGATCTGACCGATGAGCGGGTGGTCTTCTTCTCCGCCTGGAACATTATCATGGATATCACCAAGGTCCGCCTTCGCAAACCCTTTGCCACCAGCGAGTAAAGTCCGATCCAGCAGTGCTTCAGTTACACAGATCGGGCACCCATGACGGCGCGCGATGATCCTCATCGCAGCATCCGAATACCCCGCAAGACCCGCTTGGTAGAACGGAGCGTCGAATCCCGGAATCAATGCACGGACTCGTGGGTCCATCCCCCCTGCTCCGTGCCGAGCAACCAGATCCGCAGCGACCTGATGCGGATCGATCTCCTGCGCCCCCTGAGCGATCGCAAAGGTGGGCTCGGTCGCATTCTTGCTCGCGTTCTCGCATGATTGGTTGCTTTGGTCGCTCATCATGGGGAGGATAGGAGCGTGAAAGCTACCCATCGAACCCGCCGTGCTCTCAAGCTGACCTCCCGCTCGATATTCATCGCGGGAATCAGCGCGATGACCCTCCTGACCATGAGCACCCAAAGTGGCTGCAAGCTGCTGAGTGAACAGAAATCCTCAGAACCGGGTCCCCGGTATTCAACGAGCATGGCCAAGGGCGAGATCTTCGATGTCCAGGTCTTCCGTCAATCGACCCTGCTCAAGATGACCAACACCACCACCCGTGACTTTGGACCATCAAGAATCTGGCTCAATCAGCGATACTCCCAAACCATCCCAGGCTTCGCATCCGGACAAACCCTTGAGCTCCAGCTCATCACCTTTGTCGATGAGTTTGGCGAAACCTACCGAGCCGGGGGGTTCTTCTCTCAGCGATCACCCGCACCCGTCGTGCTGTGTCAACTTGAGGTCGACGAGGGGAACGGACCGATCCTTCATGGATTCATCGTAGTCGAAAACTCGATGGACTAAACCAATCTCTGTCTCAACTCCCGGAGCCCCAACACATGGCACGCATACTCGTCGTGGGACCACATCCCGATGATCAAGAACTCGGGATGGGCGGAACCATCATCAAACTCGTCAACCAAGGACACGATGTCCTGATCCTCGATGTCACCAACGGCGAACCCACCCCGCTCGGATCACCAGAGATCCGCAAGGGCGAAGCTGCTGATGCGTTCAAGATCCTGACCAAAGACGCGACCGGTCAGGTTGATCGCTGGCTATTGGACTTCCCGAACCGGTTCGTCGAACACACGATCGAAAACCGTCACGCGCTGGCAGGAGTCATCCGCGCCTGGCAAGCAGAAATGATCTTTACAACCTTTGATATCGATGCCCACCCAGACCACCGAGCTGTGACCCGGTGCGTGGAAGATGCACGGTTTGATTCCAAACTGACCAAGATCGATATGCCTAAACCCACCGACGCGTGGACCGGACGGACCTTCGAGCTCGGCGATCCGCTGTATCCCAAATGGTTGTTTTACTATTATGCAACACACCTGCGCTGGGTCGCGGACCCGAGCTTTGTCTTTGACATTACTGGGGTTCTTGAACAAAAGCTTGATTCGATCCGCGCGTACCACACACAGTTCGTGCTTCCACCAAAGAACGCACGCATCGCCGAGTGGGTCGGTCATGCTGCGAGTTACTTCGGATCGCGAATTGGAACCGAGGCGGGCGAGCCGTTCTTTACGAAGGAGCCGGTGGGGTTGCAGGATTTGATTTCCCTGGTTGGTGTATGAGCGACTACAAGATCCCCAATCCGGATTATCCAACAGAGTTGATCGATAAGCTGAAGCCACTGATTAACTATCAGCTAATCCAAGTTGTTGGTTCTTCGGATCATGGTGAGCGTGACTCTGAACACGAAGCAGCTATCTATCGGATACTGGATGAACCACGGATTCCTCGTCCGATCCAATGGGAGCCAAAGGAAGTGTTCGCATTAACTAAATGCTGGGCCGCTGAGGAACATGAACACTACTCCATCCGTAAACTTTCGATAAAGCAGGCACATCGCGCGTGTGCGTTCAGCTGCGCCTGCCTCCTTGCTTGTGCTGATCATGCCAATGAACAAGTTGCTCATTGCATCCCCGGCTTGCTCACTAGTGTTCAGGCGATCGATCCATCTTGGATTCCCGATGCGCTCAAACTCATCAATTGGGCTTCTCGAGCGGGGTACCGTGAGGATTGTCAAATTGAGGATTTAGAACATGAGGATGTCATCGCGACACTCTGTGCGGAGATCATCGGAGCGTGCATGACGAAGAAATCACCGAATGACCTCGAAAGGATAGAGAATTGGTTCGAGCGAATACAAACTGTGATGCTTGAAGAAATTAATAGCATCAACCAGCTTGCCAACACATGGGAACAGGGCCATTGGATCTGGAAATCGACTTTACTCAACACGAATAACTTTGATCATTGGGCACGCCTAGTGAGAAAATATCCGTTAGATCCACCTAATGAATGGGATGATGCTATTCGTGATCGTGTTGTGCGCCTTGGTAGATTGATGACTCGGTAAACAACTCAGAATCACTCCCCGACATTCATCAGCACTTTGATCCCATCCCCAGACATCATCGTGCGGAACGCTTCTTGGTAGTCGCTCATCGGGAACTCATGGGTGATGATGTCATCGAGTTCGAGTCTACCAGACAACAGCAGTTGCTCCATCTGGTACCATGTCTTCCACATCTTGCGTCCGTTGATCCCAAGCACCGTGCAGCCCTTAAAAATAATGTGCGCGTTGAAATCAAAGTCGACCGTGCGAGCAGGAAGCCCGAGGAGGGCTGCGGTCCCTCCGTTGCGCAGGGCGCGGAATCCTTGGTCCATTGCTGCGGGCGCTCCGGACATTTCCAGGAGCACATCCACCCCTTGGTATGTTTCATCGCGGACCTGCTGGATCCATGAGCTGTCGCGAGCATCGAATGCTTCGGTCGCGCCGAGCTTCTTTGCCAGCGCCAGACGAGGCGGGTTGATGTCCGTGCAGTAGATCCGCGAAGCGCCTGCTGCTTTGGCAACCGTCACCGCCATGAGTCCGATGATCCCGACCCCAGAAACCAGCACTGTCTTCGCGCTCACTCCCGCTGCCATCACCGTGTGGACCGCGTTCCCAAGCGGATCAAAGATCGCTGCGTATTTGTCGTCGATGTCTGGGTGGACCTGCCAAACATTGTCTTCAGGAACCACGATGTACTGCGCAAAGCACCCGTCGCGGTCGATCCCGAAGATCTCGGTATCTGACGCAATGTGCATATTCCCGGTCCGTGAGTTGTAATCCACCCCCGCACTCATATGCCCCTCAGCACTCACGCGCTGACCGATCTCACACTTGGTGACCGCGGTGCCCACCTTGTCAACGACCCCAACAAACTCGTGTCCAGTAATGATCCCTTGAGGGATTCTTTTGGATGCCCATTCGTCCCATTCCCAGATATGGCGGTCGGTCCCACAGATCCCGACCTTTTTGACCCTGATCCTGACATCGCGAGGGCCGGGCTCAGGAACTGGTCGGTCATTGACAAGCTGGAGTTCTGGTCCTTGGTGATGCTTGATCAGACCCGACATCAGTTGGCCGCTCGCTGGTGTTTGGGATGCGTGTTGTTGGGCCGATGCGGGGGTCTGGGTCATGGGTGGTACTCAATGGGAATGGTGAGCTGAAGGATCAGAATTCTGGTCTATGTAGCATTCTTGACCGGAGTTATGCGTTGTGCTTGATGATGGGGGCTCAAGAAGCTTGAAATGGGCTTTTTAGGGTCCTGAACCGTCAAGATCGTATACAGTTGTGTATGCTGAGCCGCCGATGGTGAACCATGGGCCAATTTGGCATGTATTGTAGGTACACACCCCAGAATCAGCGTTCGCTTCCGTGGGACACTCCACACGTGAACACCCAGGGCACAAGTCAAGGCAGGTATGTCCAGAGCATCGCTCAACAACTCGTTCGTCTACATCGCGAGCAAACCCACCGGTGGTAAAGCGATCGGTGTGCGCACCGCTCGCTCTCAGCGTGCCCTCGCAACCACCCTCCGCAAAGAACGACAAGTCCTGAGCAGAGCGTGGAAACTCCCCGCATGGGCAACCAACGAATCAGACATGTCACTCAAAGACCATGCGGAGTTTGACGCGCAGCTCGCTCAGCTTCTGGACCGGGGTGTCCCGCTGACCGAAGCACTCGAGGTGGCTGCGAGCGTGGTGAGTTCATCCAATGAAGATCGCATCCTCAGACTCCGCGCCCTTGTTGCTCAGGGGACCAGCTTTAGTGATGCGTGCATGCAAGTGGGCAGCTTCGACAAGGTCACGGGCGCGGTGTACAAAGCTGCGGAAAAAACGGGTGATCTCGCGGGCGCATGCCGACAGCTCTCCCTCGGCGCTCGGCGACGACTAGAAGTCTCCGGCAAAGCCGCGACCCTCATGATCTATCCATGCATCGTGCTCACCATCGCCCTCATCGCTGCGATGGTGATGATGACACTCGTCATCCCGACCATCGGTGAATCCATGGCCAGCTCCGGAATCGAAGTCCCGACCTTCACCAAAGTACTCGTTGGGGTCGGATTCTTCATCCGAGGCAACATCCTCTTTATCCTCGGCGGACTCGTCGCACTCATTATCTTCGGAATCCTCTGGCGCAGCTTGGTTGCCAGTCTCGCAGTCAAACTCACACGCAATATGCCATTCGTCCGTGATGTGGTGATGGAACAAGAACTCACGCGATTCTTCTCGGTGATGGGATCCATGACCCGGTCAGGAATCGTGCTCAGCGATGCCATCTCCGTCTCATCAGGAGTCATCGGTCACCCCAAGCTCAACAAAGACCTCCAGCGCCTTCAGCAACGACTCATCGAGGGCGGCTTGTTCCGTTCGCTTATTGAAAAAGTGGAAGCCCTCCCACTCTCTACGCGGAAACTGCTCGTCGCTGCGGATCAAGCGGGTGACCTGGAATCCGCGTTTGATTCACTAGCGCAGGACCACGCAAAGAATGTCGATAAAAAAACCGCTCGCTTAATGGCGCTGCTCGAACCTTTATTGATCGTGATCCTGTTTTTGATTGTGGGCGTGCTGATTCTTGCAATCATGCTCCCGATGATGAACATGACCGGATCGGTCTTATAATGCACATACTGAGCACCGGTATTGAACGAAATTGCGTGCTCGACAACCTGTTTCGCAACACACGCTCATTGCGAGCGTTTCACATATGAACCCGCCGGACTCACGGCATAGCAGCATTGATCATCCATACTAAAGCAATGAACGATCAATGCTGAACAATGATAAAAACTGGAGCTTTCGACATGACCTATTCCCAATCACTCAATCAACGAATTGCCAGATCAACTGCCACATCCCGTCCGGGCTTCTCCCTGATCGAGCTCGTCGCTGTGCTTGTGATCCTTGGGATTCTCATGGCCGGCGCTGCTGTTGCGATTCCAAGCCAGATCCAGAAAGCACGCATCAAGGTCACCAAGACCAGCATGAAAACCATTAAGACCCAGATCGAGTCGTACCGCGCTGAGAACGCTGGTGATGCGCCGGCAACACTCGCGATGCTCATCCCGTCATTCATGGAAGAAGGCGCGGACATCGACTCGTTCGAGGAACCATTCTATTACCTTCCGACTCCTGGCGCTCCCAACGCGTACGAACTCCGTTCTGGTGGACCTGATAAAGAACTCGGAACCGAAGACGACATTAACCTTTGGACTATGGACCTGACTTCTTCAAACTGATGTAGTCATGTCCCATCATGTTCCAACATGTCCAGTCACCTCATGACTGAAAGCCCGCACCATGCACGCACGACGATCCACCAACTCGAACCGAGGGGCCACGCTTATTGAAGCGGTGCTTGCGACGGTTCTCCTTGGGATGGTCGCTGCGACACTTGCCAGCGCGGTCTCGTTTATGAGCTCGTCTCAGCGCCGCATGGCTCAGCGTCTAGGAGCTGCGGAGCTTGCTAACCGGTTGATGCTCCAGTACATCGACGACCAGGACGCGATGCCCAGCAAATCGCTCCCGATCGAGTATGACATCGATCTGTACCGGTGGACGCTTGATGTTTCGCCCGTTGAGTTTGAAATGGCTGAGCCTGCGGTTGAGGAAGAAGACAATGGGATCGGATCGGGGATCAACTTTGATCGCATCCGTTTGGTCTCGATCAAGGTCTGGCTCGGGGAAGAGTCCGGTGGCGCTCGCGGATTCTCAACAGAGTACCCCAACGCTCAGCTCACCCGCTTGATCGATCCACTCGCGTTCTCAAACCCAGATTCGCTCCAAACCATGATCGACTCACCAGGCGGGATGGAGCGGCTCTTTGAACGACTCATGCAGCTCGACACCGGCGGAGGGGCGAGCCCATGAGTACGCAATCATTCAGACCACAACACAATCGTCGCTCGTATACACACAACGCATTTACGCTCGTTGAGCTGACGCTTGCAATCGTCGTTGGTGGACTTGTGCTCCTTGGAATTTCAGGGGTGTTCGCAGCTACACAAAACATGGAGCGGATCTTCGGGAAGCAGTACCACACCACCACCGAGCTTCACATCGCGCAGATGACCATCCGTCGATCGCTCCTGAGTCTGCAAATCAAAGCCGACGAGCGTCCCCAAGCATCCACAGAAGAAGAAGGCGTCGACACCTCGGATGTCGTCGAGTTTGATGACCGCCAGCGCATCATCCTGGAACCAGATCCTGTCTATGCAAACATGTCCGGGAACTGGATCCCTCAGCGCTTAGAAGTCGTGCTCGCGACTCCACCCATATCACTCGACATGGGCACCAAAGCAGCAGCATGGGCGCGGATCAATGACCGCGATGAAGAATCACTTGATTTCTCGTCTGCAGATGCATCCGGTGGGGTGCTGAGATCGGTGTTTGAGCTTCGGCCTGATGGACAACGCGAGCGCGTGATGCGAGCGGTTGGATTGCTCGATCCGGATCCCAAAGCAGATGAGCAAGCTCTTGTTCCTAATCTTGCCCCGACCGGATGGACACTTTGGTGGAGACCGATTCTCAAGACTGAATCAGAGTACCTTCGAGCTGGAGGCGAGAGCCTCACTGATACCGCGGGGAATGAGGACGAAATCCGTTTTCGGCTTGCCGGCGCGATCCCGCTTGTTCATGATGTTCAGCTCTGCTCGTGGACCATCTACAAGAGCGACGAACGCATGAACGAGTACTCCGCTCTTGCGATGAGTGAACTCCCAGCCTACGCAGAGTTTGAACTCTTGATGAACAACGGGACTTACTCAAACTGGATGTTTGAAGTCGATTGGGTGCTTGGAGATGATCCGCTGGACATCGTTGATGAAGACGCAGAGACAACAGGCGGAGGCGATGGTCTCGGTGAAGATGTCGATTCCACCGGAGGAGGCAACAACGGTGGAGGCGGCGGGAATGGCGGCGGAGGAAACGGCGCAGGCGGTCAAGGTGGAGGCGGCGGTGGCGGAACCCGACCACCAAGCGGCGGCGGAAGCTTGGGAGGCCCTGACACCTAATGCGCCCACTGCTCACATACACTCAACGCTCAGCATGCTCTGCGAACACGGATGCTCGTTTAGACCGTATGTATGGTCGCGATTTTGGTCGGTATCGTGGATTTGTCATGCCGATGGTCATCTTGCTGATGGTTGTTGTGGGTTTGAGTTTGTCGCTTTCGCTCAGAAGACTCTCAACCCAGAATCTGGTCGTCCAGCGCCAGCTTGAGGCGTATTACCAGCATCATTCCGGCAGAGGGCTCCAAGAGGCGATCGGCGCCTGGCTCAGACAACAGAACGGACGCGAGCTCGACGAGGTGCTTGAAGAAGGCACCGGTAAAGCGATGGACATCATCCTTTCGGATGGATCGATTGTGTCGATCTATCTTTACGACGCTCAAGGCCCATTGCTTTCTGATCTCTCGAGCGTTGGCGCAAACCAGGTTGATGAAGTCGGGCTCTCGCTCCAGAACCTGGCCAGCTCGGTCACTGAGCGCCAATACTTGCAGTTCACCAGACCATTTGGGCCCTCAGCGGTCAGTATTCACAGTGCTCCAGAACCCGTTGTCCGGTCAATCTCCCAAGCAATCGCGGGTGACAAAGGACTCCGGCTCGCAGACGACCTCCTCCTCCAAAGAGCATCAGGCGATCGAATTACCCGTCAAATGCTCGTCGAAACCGCGACCAGATCCGGAGTGAACTCTGAACAACGAGCAGCGGTCCTCCGTCGATTCGTCACAGACATACAAATCTGGGGCGTCGTGGTCGAAGTCCGAGGCGGGACCGGCCTCAGCAAAGGGCGGTTATTGGCCCGTTACGGGGGGGTCACCATGATCCGATCCAATACCGGACGACGAACATCAAGCAATGCAATGAATATCGGTGCGTTCTACACATGGAAAGACCTCGGTATCGACAGTCAGAACATCGATCCAGCCGATCTATATTAGAGTGACGACTATCCTCAACCGATCCCCATGACCGTACCATTGATTCACGACCTGTATACAGACCATTGATCATTCATCCTGAAACTGAGACCCAACCATGAGCACGATCATTTCCAGAACAAAAGCGAAGCGATTAACACTGGTGTATCAGATTGCTGCGTTGCTGTGCGTGCTTGGAGCGGTCGCGATTGGTGTGGTGGGACTCCCTGATTCAGCAGCGACGAAGCAACTCAACAATGTCTCTCAGCCACCATCAAGCCCGATTCCAGGTATCAACACACCGATTGATCAGTTCGGGAACCCCCAGCCCACAACAACCCAGACCAAAGAAGAACCAGTCGTGCGGATCAATCCAGTGTCGATCGCTGCCCGCTTTTCGATGCTCGACAACGCACCCCAAAGCGATATCCCTCAAGAAACTGATCTTGTTGTCGAAGCACCTGTAGAAACCGAAACATCCACAACAACCGGAACCCTCGCAAAGCGTGTCCGATACACTGGGTATATCCAAGACTCGGATCAAGCCCTCGCGTTTATTCGCATCGACGGGACTCAACGGATCGTCGCTGAGGGAGGCACCGCTCGTGCTGGCTCAATGGGGCTCGATGACCTCACGATCAAAGCGGTCCGTCCAAAGTTCATCCTCATCAGCGACGGAACCACCGATGATCGAATACAACTCGCTGACAAGACCGGCCCCTCGATCACCATGTCCAGCGCAGATGTTGTGGTTGAAACACTCCCCACTCGTGAAGAGGATGTCGTGCTGACTGCTGAGGAGCTTGAAAGACTTGAGAAGATGCCTGCTCGTCAACGAGCGATGCAAGAGCGGATCCTTCGCAGACAAAAAATGGGCAAGGAAATGCCAACAACCAGAATCGAACCGCAAGCATCATTTCGCGCAGGATTCGGGAATGACAGACAACGAGGGAACCAAGAAAACAACTGATCCATCATTTAAGCTCTCCAACCTTCTATCCTGTACACACAAGCATCATCTTCAATCTGACCCAGAACCACACAAAGACACCAACACTTGAGCGAACGCATTTGTTATCTCCAACGCACCGACCGAGGGCTCGCACTCGCGGGTGTCCGCATGGTCGGATCACACGCGGACGATCAATGGGAAGTGACCACTGGAGGTTCCCCAGACGCGATCCTTGAAACGATCGACGATGCTGCTGTGTGGATCAAGCAGCGACTCAAATCTGGGGGTGGGTCTTCACGCACGCTCCCGATTCTGTGCTTGGATACCGATGGAGCGATCTGCACATGGACCAAGCCTGAGGATACGAATGAAGAGATGATCACCGCTGCGATCGATCAACTTGATTCTGATCAAGAAGACGAGCTCGAAGCGGGGTTCCAGACAACCATGGGGGAGCGATTCCCGAATCTCCCGCTTGAAGTCAACTATGAGCCTTTGAATGATCAGGATACTTCCGATGGTTCGCGCCGTGCAGTGGTTGCGTCCCCTGATGTTCCGGCGCGTCTGTTGATTGATCAACTTGACTCGATGGGAATCCGGATTGAGCGCGTCGAAAATCTTTGGTCATTGATCGCAATGGCGTGGGATCCAGGCGCTCCTCACCGATCAAACGCCCGTGATTCTCAGCGCGTGATCTCAACTGATGACCCTGTTTGCGCATGCGCGATCCTCGATACTGCTCGCGGTCGACTCATCTGGACATGGTCCAAGTGCGGGAATCTACTTGCTGCGGGATCTATACGAATCAGCCACACTTCTGAGGGGCTGTTTCTTCAACAGAGCGATCTTTCCCGTCTGTGCGCAGACTGGATCGGATGGGCAACTCAGCTCGGTGTTTCTCCGCTTCGTGTTGTGATGGTTCTCCCAGAGAATGGGCTTGACAACGAGCACGGCTTAGACCGGTCCGGTGTCGGATCGATCTTCGCACAACACTGGCCCACCGCGACGACTGATGTGCTCACACAAGATGACCCACTGCTTGCGACTCTGCGCAGCGCCATCGAGCATGAATATCCGTCATCAACCAAAAGCTCACCAGCGAGTGTTCTGACCAACCGGCCCGGACGGGCACATCGATCGATGTACCGGTGGGCTGCGGGGATGCTGATCATTGCGGGCGCAGCGATCGGATGGACAGGGTGGTCGCTCTATTCCAAGGGATCAGCAACTCTGAGCGATGCACGGACAGTCCGCTCAGCAATGAGCGAACAGCTCATGACTGTACGTCCTCCGATCACCTCGCTCGCGCTTCCCGGACCAGAGCTTCAAGAACGGCTCCGTCGATTGATAGCGCGCAACGGTCCGATGGAAGTCACGCCAAACAAACCGGTCCTTAAAGAACTCGAAACAATTTCATTTATCCTTGGAATGTCCGGGATCGAGATCGATTCGGTGCAGATCACCCACACGATTGTGAAACTCAAGATCCGGGCTGCGGATCTTTCTACCGCAGAGCAGATCAACGAAGCGCTCCGCTCGATCAACAGCACTGATCTTCAATGGCGCATCTCCCCAGAGCTCGCAAAGCGCGGTGATCAGATTGAAGCAACCTTCACCGCGACCTGGATTACAGGGAGCACATCATGAGCACACTCAGTGACCACAGCCGATTGAGCGCTGATGATCGGTATGAGCTCGCGTCTCGCGCGGTGATGCACGAACGCAAATCCCGTCCCATCCATCTGGTCGTGTTCGGGATCTTTATCTTTGTCGCGTCCACGCTCTTCCTCGCGTACAGCTGGCAGCACAACCGCACAGCTGAGCGCAAGCTCAACAGCAACAAGGTCGCTGCAATCAATATTGATCGGATGATCAATCAGATAGCGACACTCGAGCTTGCCCAGGCGCAAACACCCGAAGACGACATGTTCCAGCCCATCCCCGATATCCTGACGCGCCTCACGCGGATTGGCGAAGGCTTGGGACTGACGATCAATCTTCCAAGAAACACTCAGCCCAACCTCCGAGACGGGGCGCGGGTTCTGAGTTATCCATACACGCTTCGTGATCCATCGCTTGAAAAGATCCTCGACTGGATCCAGCGATCACAAGACCAAATCCCCGGACTCCAGGTCCGGGAGATCACCATCAACCTCAATGCGCAGAGCTGGCTCGTCAAGGTCACCCTCACGCGATATGAACGGGTCGAATAGGAGTTTATTCGTGAGAACCAAGACTACAGAACCATCCACGCGTTCACCGATGACCACACAAAAACTCAGCCAGCGCATGATCCCCATCACCGCAGTCTGTTCCATTACCCTGCTTAGCACACTCGCGATGACAGGTTGTTCTACTCCGAATCAGCGCGACCGCGCCGACCAGACTGATTCAGAAATCACCCAAACATACAATCCTCGCGCCCGCGCGATGGCTTTGGAGCTTTTCCGCGAAGCTTCTCAGCTCCATGAAGATGGCAAGAACGAACAGGCGCTGGCAAAGTATCGCGAGTCCATCGAGACCGACAACACGATCTTTGCAGCATGGAACAATATGGGTCAGCTCTTGATGCAGCAGAAGAACTACGCGGATGCGGTTGCTGCGTTCAAGGTCGCATCGGATCTTCAGCAGACCGACCCTCGTCCAGATTACAACATCGGGCTCGCGTACCAAACTATTGGATGGGGCGAAGAATCACTGACTCACTTCCAGATCTCGCTGGATCGCGATTCCAACTATCTTCCGTCCATCAGAGGGGTCGTGCGGAGCGCAGAAATGCTTGGCAAGGGCGATCAACAAATCTTGGAGTTCATCCGCAACGGTCAGCTCCGCGAAACCAATCAGCAGTGGCGCGAATACTTTGATCGTCAACGATTCCGCGTCGAAAAACTGATCGACGAAACGACTTAATCAAAGCAACTTCATCGAAATTGCTTCATCAAAGTTACTTGGCCCAATCCCAAATCGTTTCAAAGCCTTTCAGCTGCTAGTGAAGCGAGTTCTGAGCGTTCTGATTTGCTGAGCGTCACATGACCGACCATTCCAAGCCCACGCATCTTCTCGACTGCGTAACTCAGACCATTCGATGATTGATCGAGGTAGGGGTTGTCGATTTGCCCGATGTCTCCAGTAAGCACAAGTTTGGTGCCTTCGCCAACACGCGAGATGATTGTCTTGACCTCATGCGGCGTCAGGTTCTGCGCTTCGTCAACAATCATGAACTGAAGCGGGATCGATCGACCACGGATATATGTCAAAGGCTCAAGCACCAGTCGCCCATCGGCGACGAGTTTATCGATACGCTGTTCGGATGTTTTCGACTCGGGCGCTTGGTTCGGTGAGCCTCTTGTTGAAAGCAGGTAGGTCAGGTTATCGAAGATTGGCTGCATCCATGCGCCGAGTTTTTCATCTTTATCACCCGGAAGATACCCGATGTCACGCCCCATCGGCATGATGGGCCGCGCGACAAGCAACTTGTCGAATCGCTCTTCTTGAAACACCTTGGTCATACCCGCAGCGATCGCCATCAGGGTCTTGCCGGTCCCCGCGCTCCCCAGAAGTGTGATCAGCTTGATTTCATCATTGAGCAGCATGTCGAGCGCCATGGTCTGCTGAACATTACGGGCCATGATGCCGAAGGTTGGTTTTTTCTGTCCTGATACCGGGATCAAATGATCCGTATCGGTCAGTCTGCGAGCTAATCCAGAATGATGCGGATCCTCAGCATCGGTCAGCATCACATACTGGTTCGGTGTAATTTCGCGGATATAGCTTTGACCATTGTCCATGGTGACCTGGAGGTATTCTTCGATTCGCTCAATAGACAACATCCGATCAGCGTACAGATCATCGATGATCTCGCGCGATGTCTCAAGCTCCATATATCCTTGGTACAAACGGTCAGCATCAATCCGCTGATTCAGGAAGTCTTCTGATTTAATTCCCAGCGCGTCGGCTTTGATCCGTGCTGCCAAATCTTTGGATACAAAGACCACCCGGTGATTCGCGCGATGCAACGACCACGCAGCCGCGATAATCCTGTTGTCGGGCTTGTCAGCAGATAAGATCGGTGGACGCGAGTGATCTTCGACATCGATGCTTAGCCAGCCCGTTGCACCGCTGGAACGAACACCGAGTTTTTCTAGTGATACACCTTCGATGAGCTTGCCGTGCCCACGGAGCCGATCAAGACTCCGGATGGAAGCACGCGCGTTTCGGCCTACATCATCATCGCGCCGCTTGAGTGCATCAAGCTCTTCGAGCACCGGGTAAGGGATCACAATGTGATTATCCTGGAACACGAACATCGCGTTGGGATTATGTAGCAGCACATTCGTGTCGAGCACATAGTACTTAATTGAAGAACTGGTATCTCGTTGTTCGGTCATAGATTCAGGCATCGGTTCACTCATGGATTTCTTAAGCACTGGTCCACCACTGAAGTGGGCTCTTGCGCTCATTCTCCTTTCATACTCAGCATGTCCCGCATCTACAGCATACCTGCTCTGCGGAAACTGTGCTTTTGATTCATACTGATGATTCGTTCATATTTATGGTGGAGTTCAGCGGGATCATGATCATCAGCAATTCGGTTGGTTAGAACCCGTTATAGATGACCATCGTGACCAGGACCGCGGATGCTGTGCCTGCAAGCATCAGCTTGATAACCATCGAGACGAGTCGACCAAGCGCCGCACCCGAACCTGAGCGAACCGATTCTTTCATCGTCCGCTGAGCGACGGATCGCTCTGCAATAAACGCGCCTAGACCCGCCCCGATGACGCCCCCTGCGATTGAGCCCACTATGGGGATGGGGATGACAAAGGTGCCCAGGATCGCTCCAGCCAATGTGCCAATCACCGAACCGACCGCGCCGCTCCGAGATCCGCCCATCCGCTTGACACCCAGCGCTGAAGCAATGAAATCAACAAACTCAGATAAGCCCGCAATCCCAAACAAGCTCAGCACTGTCCACCAACCGATGTACTCTGGGACCCAGAGTGCCAGGAGCGCGCTGCACGCTGCCATCAACCAGATTCCGGGAAGCGTGATCGCAGCCATGGACATACCGACCATGACAATTAGAAGGACTATGGAAAGCACAATCCAGATCATGACCGATACCCAGCGGCAGGAGCTTTCGATATGAAGACGACTCGCGGTGTATTCATCAATCGTTTTCTTGGGATTCCTCAGCCTTTGCTTCCATCGCAAGGATCCAGTCCTCGACCAGTGCGTGCTGATAGGTATCCACCTTGATTTCTTTGCCAGCGTGTGATGGGTGTGAATCATTGAGCTTGAGGAACACGATGAACTTGTCCCACTTGCGTTTATCCACCTCGACAAGGTGATCTGGATTGATTGATATTGGACCCGGGACCGTGATGGTCATGGTGCTCGCGTCCCATGAGTACTTCTGGCGAACAACTTTGATGATGTTGAGAATCATCCATCCGCCAATGAACCAGCAGATAATCATGATCGCCCACTGCGAGGGGATGTCATAGCCCTTGAGTGGCTTTGGGTTTGAAGTTGAGGATGTCCACTTCGCGCGTCCCGCTTCGAGTTCATCCGCTGGGGAATCAAAGGTGGTGTGCTCAGGTGAGAGCATGTTGACCGTCTTGAGGCTTTTGAGCCACTGGAATCTGGTGTTGTACATCGTCGCGCGGAGATGACGCGAGGATGATTGGTTCTGCGCATCGGTCGCGTTGCGTTGTCTGGTTTCTGGATTGCTGAGTCTCTCAAACTCAGCGACTGGATCTTGGATACTGGTTTGACGCTCAAAGATTCCGAACTCTTCACTCCCAGCTGCTTTGGCAGCATCAAGATACTGCCACTGCGCCCAGCTCGCGAAGCGCTTGCCCCGCTCTGGATACGCGAGGGTCGCGTCGTATAAGCCGTAGGCGCCAAACCCGACAACCAGGAAGGTGATGATGAAAAGCTTGATCGACCATTTCCGATTCAAGGGGGCTTTTGCACAATCTTCTTTGACATGCTCTGGTGGAGCATCGGAAGCGGATATGTCGAGAGCAGATGAATCCTGTGACCCCCCCCCGTCGTGTTCAGTGACATCTGGGGTCGAATGTTCATCGGAGATTGGTGGTGTATCGCTCATTGAGTCCCTAGCACGGTATGAATAACAGAATAAGCCCTTTCGTCACAGGGCAGCTTGAGCTCCGCAGAGCAAGCATACTATGTAATCGGCTTGATTCTAAGCCCATCTTCATCTGAATTGGCTCTAAAGGCCTTGGAATCAGCCTGTTCTGAAATTTTCAGAAACCGCCGACTCAGCATTCATCTTCTTACATTGAATACTGAGCGTGCTAAAGCGATCACGAATCAATCACGGAGCTATCACGAACCAATCACGGATCGATGTCATCCATCCGGTTCATCGCAGCTGCCCACCAGAGCGTGGATCGCTTTTCATGCTCTGGGAGCTTCTTGAGGGTCGAAAACCCTCCCTGCTCGACCGGTTTGGCAGGAATTCGAGGTGTTCTCAGCCCAAACTTGAACGCGCGAGTCAGGAAGCTCGAATGGACCGCGCGAAAGCGGGCACCCGCATCAAGTTCTTTCTGTGAGAGTCGGCCGGTCCATTTCATGTCAGAATAATACCAGAATGAACGCGAGCGACCAATAGGGACTTGCCCGATATGCGAACTTGCGGATGGATTGATCGTGATCGGGACCTATGATCGGAGTCCAGACCCGCTCTGGTTGACGCCCGGGCCCGATGCACGGGTGGCCTGTGAACCTGGTCAGGGCTTGACCGCAGCAGCCATAAGCAGCCGTCGCCCGGTGCCGTTGGTGTCCTGGGCGTCAACCAAGGCGGGTCTTTTTCTCCTTCATACCGTCATTCTCAACCACCTACAATCGAACATGGCATACACCGCGCTCGCTCGTAAACACCGCTCACGCACCTTTGATACCGTCATTGGTCAGGAACCGATCGCCAAGACGCTCACCGCCGCGATCTCTTCGGACCGTGTGCATCACGCGTATCTCTTCATCGGAACCCGAGGCGTGGGCAAGACCTCCATGGCGCGGATCTTCGCCAATGAACTCAACAATCCTGATCACAAAGACGACATCGCCGATGCGGTGTTTTCTGGTCAAGACACCGATGTCATCGAGATCGACGCAGCGTCCCACAACAAGGTCGAGGAAGCGCGCGAGCTGATCGCCAACTCCGCGTACCGCCCGATGCGCGGACACTTCAAGATCTACATCATTGACGAAGTCCACATGCTCTCGACCGCAGCGTTCAACGCGTTGCTCAAAACAATGGAAGAACCACCGGAGCATGTCAAGTTTATCTTGTGCACCACCGAAGCGCACAAGGTCCCCGCGACGATTCAGTCGCGGTGTCAGCGGTTTGATTTCCGGAATATCCCCGTCACGCGGATCGCCGAGCATCTTGAATCCGTGCTCAAGCACGAGAAGTTCAAAGCAGATCCAGAGCTGATCCACACACTCGCACGACTCGGTAATGGCTCAATGCGCGATGCGCTCTCGCTGCTCGATCGACTCATGGCCTCGGGCGAAAAGAAGCTCACCGTAAACCTGCTTGAAGAACTCCTCGGTCTCCCGCAGCGCGATGTCATGAGCACGCTGATTGATTCGATCGCCCAAGGAGATCCCGCCAATGTCCTCCGCGCGACCGGTCAGTTGCTCTCAACCGGGATCGCTCCGGACCAGATGCTTGCTTCATTGCTCGAACGATTCCGGGATCTGATGGTTCTGGGCGCGTGCGGGGTTGACACCGATCTTGTTGAGCTTTCTAATGAAGCAAAGAGCTCCGAGTTTGAACGGTCGAAACAGTTTGATGCTGCGGGCATTGTCCACATGATCGCGTTGTGCGAATCGGTCCAGCGAGCGCTCAAATCTTCACCCGCGCCAAGAGCACTCATCGATGCGTGCATGGTGCGCCTTGCGATGACCGAGAAAATCGCTGACCTCACCGCCCTTGTCCAGAGCGGCGCCGCTGGAGGTACACCTGCAGTAAAAAAACGATGAGGGCGGCATCGGCGCCCGCAGCATCTGTTGCACCACGCCGACCGTCGCCCAGCTTCAGCTCAAACGCGGACCACGCTCCACAACCAGTCCGACACGAAGGGACACAGTCTCCGCAGAAATCCCGTCAACCAACGGAATTTGACAAGCCCTCATCCGCGCAACCACGCGCCGTTCAACCACCCCCCTCGCAACCACGCGCCACGCAACCAAGCGCCTCGCAACCCAGTGCTGATTCTGCTGAACCAACAACGCTCGCAGGACCGAACCCCGCATTGCCATCACCAGAAGAAGCGTCCAATCACCCGCTTGTCAAAGCGGTGCTTGAGGTGTTCGAAGGATCCGTCAAACAGGTTTATCCTCGCAAATAACAGGCACACAAAGAAAAACACACCATGCTCGACAAATTCAAAGCAATGCAAGCCCTCGGCTCGCTCATGAAAAACAAAGAACAACTCGCAGAAGCGGGTGAACGCATCAAAGCCAAAATGGATGACATGCGAGTCGATGGACAAGCGGGCGGCGGAGCATGCAGAGCGATTGTCAACGGAAAGATGAAGCTGATTGATCTCACGCTTGACCCGTCACTGCTTGCGGGGATGGCTGTGGATGAAAAGACACGAGAACTCGCCACCGCATTGATCAAAGACGCAATCAACGATGCTACCGAGAACGCACAAAGACAGGTGCAAGCGTTGATTGCACGCGAAGCTGATGAACTCGGGCTCGGTGACCTCGCCCCTCAGCTCACCGGATTGATGAGCTAAATCAATGGCCGCTCATCCAATGGTCAATGTTGAGCACCTCAGCGAGCTCCCAACGATCATCATCAACCGTTCTCCTGCTGACCAGATTGATCCCGAGACGGCGCGTGCTGTTGATGAAGCGTGGAATGGAATGCTCCGTGAGAACTCACGGTATTTCAACGGGCCGATGCTGGTCTTCAACTCGTTTGATGAACGATCCAACAAGATCTCAGCATCGGTCGGACAATACAAACACCATGCTGTTCGTGATTCGGTAAATCTGGATATGCACCTGCTCGCGGTGACCGGAGTCGTTGCTGCTCCCGATACCTCCGGAGTTGAGCGATACCTGATCGGTACGCGCTCCCCCAAAACCCACCGGTATGGAAACCTGCTTGAGTTCGGTCCCTGCGGGGGGATCGATGTCCCTCCGCAACCAGCAACACACATGCACCCAGACGATATTTTGCAGGAACTCGGGAGAGAGTCGATTGAGGAGGCTGGGCTTGATCTATCAATCGCCCAGTTCTCACCGATCGCATTGATCCGCGACAACCTGGTTGGCTCTGTGGACATCGTCGTTCGGGCGCGTCTTGATTCAATCCCAGAGCTCAGCGCAACCTGGGAATATACCCAGACCCAGTGGATGACATCTGAGCAGATTAAAGATATTGCTGAGAGCACCCCCGAACGATTCATCCCCACCGCGATCTCGATCGCGCAGATGCTGATCTGAACTCATGTCTACCATTGTGTGCATGACCAATCAATCCACCACTTCCAAGACCGCTCAAGACACCGAATCGAATGATTCAGGCTCGATCGCGGACCAAACCATTGCTGAATTTTTGGGAGCACTCTGCTCCAAAGCTCCAACCCCGGGAGGGGGCGCGGTCGCGGGACTTACACTGGCAACCGCTGCGAGCACTGCGGGGATGGTTCTTCATTACACGCTGGGCAAAAAAAAGTATGCTCAGCACGAATCCTCGAACGCGCTCACACTCAATGCGCTTGTTGAAGCCCGCCAGTTCTTCTTGGATGCTGCGGATAAAGACGCATCGGGATACAGCGAACTCAATGCATTGTGGTCACTCGCAAAGGATGATCCCGAGCGTGTCGCGCGTTGGGACAGTGCTGTCCAGGGAGCGATCGCCCCACCGATATCCATGCTTGATCAAAGCATCGTGATCATGAGAACCATCTCCAAGTTGATTCACACCACCAACACTCAGCTGCGCTCGGATCTTGCGGTCTCTGCGATCATGTGCAAAGCCGGCGCCCGCGCAGCTGCGTGTAACATCCGCGTCAATGCCCCCCTGCTTCCCAGCGATCAACAGCAACCGGTTCTTGATCATACGCAAACTGTGCTCGATGAGATCGACCGTCTCAGTGACCACACCCAGCGGGAGTGCCGATGATGCAGCACACACCATTGCAACTGAGCATCGCTGGGTCAGAAGTTGACCTGTCTGAGAATCCAAACATCTTGGAGATGGCGGAGATGCTCCGAAAAGCGAGCTCGATGACTGAGCCTGCAGAGATGCTCGGGCAGTTCGGGCCTTGGATTGGAAAGCGTTCACCAAGAAATGCGTTTATTTCAATCTCGACAAGAGATCTTGAACCCGGGCAATACAAGTTCACGCGCGTGCTTGGTGACAACGCGGGCAGACCAGACCCCTCCGACTCACCGAGCGATCCATGGGCAACCTGGGACACACTCGAAACACATCAAGGCGGACTCGTCTGGGATCTGATCTCTTCACCAACACCCAAAATCATCAATCATGTTGATCTAACCGAAGACCCCATTTTGTCCAAAGCTCTGGGGCACAGAGCGAAAGAACTCCGGTCAATCGCGGTGATCCCCGCGTATGACAACGGTCAAGCAATCAACTGGGCGCTGAGCTTCCACCATGATCCAGACTGGAACAACCTCGAATCATTTGAAGCAGGATTCCTAGATCTGAACATGATGGGCACCGCGACTCGGAATCTCGTGAGCAAACGAACCGTACTCGAGCTCAACAGCACGCTCGAAAAAGAGTTTGAGCAGGTCGGGCAAATCCAACGGGCGCTCACTCCAGAGTCAAACCCGACGCTTGATGGGTACGAGCTTGCATCAAGCTATCTGCCAAGTTTGCATGCGGGGGGTGATTTTTATGATTACTTCCAGTTCCCTGACGGCCGATTAGGTGTGATTGTTGCGGATGTTGCGGGACACGGCGCTGGCGCTGCGACGGTGATGGCAATGATCGCTGCTTCACTCCGGTCCTTTACCTTCTTGCAAGAGGATGTCAGTTCAGCAGCTGAACCCGCAGCGGTTGCCCAGTTCATTAATCGTGTGCTGTATACATCTTCGCTCCCGAGTATGTTTGTGACTGCGTTTGTGTGTGTGCTCGATCCCAATACCGGGACTATCGACTGGATCCGATGCGGACACAACCCACCAAGAATCCGAGGCGTGGATGGTTCGATCCGCACGCTCAACAATCCCGGAACTCTCCCGCTTGGTGTGACCGAAGACCTTCCTGCGGTGTCCCTCTCAAGCACGCTCGCGCCGGGTGAAACTCTCGTGATGTACACCGATGGGATCACCGAAGCTGCCCGACCTGCGGACAATGAATCGGGATTCGACATGTTCGGAGAAGAACGGCTCGATGAAACCCTCACCAAATGCAGCGGACACCCACAATGCGTGATTGATTCACTCAGCGCCGCGGTCCGTGCGTTTACAGGTTCCGATCATCGTAAAGATGACCAAACAGTTGTGGTTGTTCGTCATAATGATTCGAACAGTTGAAGATGAAAACAGATCATGAGCACACCCCCACTATCAGAACACGAAGAACACGAATGGTTTGACAAGCCTGACCCGACCGGAAAGACCGAGACGGGCGAAACCGGCCTGCGCTTCGAGTGCACCCAGTGCGGAAACTGCTGTACGGGACCTCCCGGATATGTGCTGTTTACCAATCAAGAAGCCAAAGCGATGGCGCGCGATGTGGGCGTGACCTCTGATATCTTCTGGGACAGATACACCCGAAGCACCATCGTCGGACGCTCGCTCAAAGAAAAGAAATCCAAGTACGGGTACGACTGCATCTTCCTCGAACGAGACGAAAATGAACGCGCGCTGTGCACCGTCTATAAATCCCGACCAGAACAGTGCCGGACCTGGCCATTCTGGAGCTCAAACCTTGAATCACCTGAAACATGGGACGAGGAAACGCAGGGATGTCCCGGGATGAACTCGGGAAAGCTCTACAGCCCCCAGCACATCCGCATCACGCGCGATCGTGTTGAAATCTGAACTGAATATTCAGAAACTCATTTTCAGCAGATCAATCTTCAGGCACATTGTCCGAAGTCACGATTTCAGTAAACTTGTCACGCAAGAGCTTAGTGACAGGCCCCTCTCCAGCTGAGATGGTGTGGGTCTTGGTGATCTCAAGATTGTCATGCTCAAGGATCTCACGAACACCGATCATTTCCGCAGCGGATCCGGTCAGGAATACTTCATCCGCATCATACAAATCCGCGAGCTCAAAGTAGCGTTCTTCAACTTCGATTCCGCATGCAGGACACAATTCTTCGATGACAAAGCGCCGGGTGATGCCCTCGAGAATCCCGACCTCTGATGGTGGGGTCACGACCTTGCCATCCTTGATGTAGAAGATGTTGTCGCCCGAACCTTCTGCGACCTTTCCATCGGTGCTGAGCATAATCACTTCAAGCATCTGATCTGATGGATCGGTGATGCCCATCTTCTTGGAGATGTGGATCGCTTCACACTTGGCCATGATGTTGTTGAGGTAGTTGAGCGTTTTGATGCGCGGATCCAGACACTCGATCGGGGTCTTTGGACGCTGAGCGACCACCACGCGCATCCCCTTCTCGTACATCTCTGGGGTATAGAGCGAAATCTTGTCCGCGATACAGATCACTCCTGGGACTGGACACTGGTATGGGTTGAGTCCGAGTGTCCCTTCGCCGCGAGTGACGACGAGACGGATGTAGCCGTTGACGATGCCGTTGGCTTCAATGCATTGACGCTGAAGGTCAATCATCTCCTGACGCGAGACATGGCTTTGCAGGTCAATAAAGATCTGGTTGGCGCAGGAATAGAGCCGATCCATGTGCTGTTCGAGCTTGAAGATTTTGCCGTTGTAGACCCGGATCCCTTCAAAGACCCCGTCGCCGTAGAGCAAACCATGATCAAAGACGGAGACAGCTGCTTCGCTTTTGGGTTTGAGTTCACCATTGACCCAGATGTATGGTCGATGCGACGCATCCAGACCTGCAGTGGTCTCAGGTGCGGGTTGTACGCTCGGCTCAGTCATTTGGGTCATGTTGTCCTCCATGGTTCAAGGTCCTTTCCTGTATCCTCACAGGGTCTCTATTCTAGTCTATATCGGTCTTTGAGGATGCATACTGTGATCGATCACGACCCAAATTACCCTGACAAAATCCATCTATATGTACTATATACGCTGAGACAATGCTTTATGTTTGGAAAAAATGTTTCCAAATGCATCGATTCTGCGATGATTGCGCGTCGATCCGTTGCGATCATGCGGATTGGGCAGCGCTAGCTGCGGATATCAGCATCGAGTTTCGAGCGAGCAGCAGCTGCGAGTTGATCCATCTGGGGATCGACCTCTTCATGACGCAGAGTCCGCTCATCATCACGGAACTGGAGACGCATCGTCACCGACTTTTTGCCCTCGCCGACCTGCTTGCCTCGGAAGACGGAGACCATTTCACACCCGATGCATTTGCTCAACGACTGGGCGCGAGCGAGCGACTCGATCGAGCTCCAAGGCGTCGACTCCGCGACAATCAGCGAGAGATCACGGTCGATCCCCGGATATGCTGGGAGGAGCGATGCACGCGAGATTGGTGGATACGGCGCAATCAGTGGATCAACCCAGATCTCCGCGCCGACATACACCCCGCTGAGACCCTCAGCTTTGCGAGCACTCTGGGACACCAGTCCAACAGAACCAAGCTCGACCGTGCTCCCCTGAACCTCAACACTGATGGTCGCGTGGGCGGATTCATCAAACCCATTGTGGACTGGTTGTGACGGGGTCAGGGTGACCGCAACATCGCCTCCAAAGGTCAGCGAGATCATGGATTCAATCGCGCCGCGCATAACCCGGACCGCGTGCTGAATATCTTCGTGCTTCGCGGTCTTTCCTGCATGCTCAATATCTGCAAGCATCGCGAGTTGACGGCGCTCGACCGAATCTCGGGTGCCTGCACGCTGAGCGAAGCAGGATGCGATTTCAAACAGTCGAACCCCGCCGGCCATCGTGGCTCGTGCGTCTTGATTCGCTTTCCTGCTGTAGAGCAGCCCAAGCATGACCGATGGGCGAAGGGTTGGCTCTGCTTTGCGTCGATCATCGTCGACCGCAACATTGCTTTGTCCGTCCCGGAGGAACATGATGCCCTTGTCAGGGCTGGTGAAGCTGTAGGTTATAGTTTCGTAGAATCCGAGACCGGTTAAGCACGATCCGATCGCGCGGACCGCTCGCTCGGACTGCTGGGGTTCACGGATCTGAACACCAATCGTTTTACTCGCAGGGATCACCCCCAGAGAGCGGGCGCGAGCGACTTCTTCGATCAGATCGATCTCGCGGAGCAGATCATGACTGCGATGCGGCGGGATCGTGCACTGCAGCACATCACCCTGAACTTCAGTCTTGATCGACAAACCAGTTAGAAGATCCGCTATTTCTGAAGGGTCAGAATGCACACCAAGAACAACATCACAGCGTGATGGACGCAGCTCGATCACTTTGTCTGCAGGAAGCGGAGCGCCCTGACTGAGCACGCCTTGGGCGAGCTCAGCTCCAGAAACTTCGCAGATGAGTTGGACGGCGCGCTGAGCTGCGTACTCGATCGTGCGTGGATCGATCCCGCGCTCAAAGCGGAACGCAGCGTCTGTACGGATGTTGAGCCGGCGCCCGGTATTGCGGACGGTCCGGGGGTCCCAGGTTGCCATTTCAAAGACGACGCTGGTGGTGCCTTCATCTACTTGAGAATCATGACCACCAATGATCCCAGCGAGGGATTGTGGGCCGTCGGCATCCGCGACGATAAGATCGGATTCATTGAGCTTGTGCTTACCCTCGTATAAGGTATGGACCTGCTCGCCCGGCTGAGCGCGCCTCACGGTCAGTTCGTGTCCCGCGAGTTTGTCATAGTCAAAGACATGGCACGGGTTCCCAAGCTCAAGGGTGATGAAGTTGGTGATATCCACAACATTGTTGATCGATCGCTGACCGAGGGATTCGATTGCTTGGACGAGCCAGTCCGGTGAGGGACCGATCTTGACATTCCTGAGTAAACGAGCGGTAAAGAGCGGGCAGAGATCGGGGACGCTGTTGGTCAGTGTGAGCTTACCTTCAAGAGTCGATCCCATTTCAGGAAGATCGATCTCAGGCATGATCAATGATCGTCTGTTGTCGGTATACCGGGCAGCAGCGATCTCGCGCGCGATCCCGATGTGACCCAGACAGTCACCTCGGTTGGAGGTCACTTCGACATCCAGCACCATGTCGGGCTGACCGTCACGAGAAGTGATCGGTTTATACTCCTCGATGGGCATGCCCGCTTCGGTTAAAATATGATCCGCCTCCTCGGGAGTGAGGTCCGAAGGAGAGAGGTAGTGATTGAGCCAGCGCATTGAGATATCCATTGGACTGGTAGGGTAGCGCCCCAGCCCTGCTTGCATAGACTGTTGTATGCGATCAATGACCACATTCTGTGCCCCCAGACTGACCAAAGTCCTGACAGGATACCTCATAACGGGTTCTCTTTTGTTGAGTGCCTGTTCTGCGCGTCCTGATGCGGTTTCATCCGAAGGTGCCAATCAAGACTTCGAAGAACACTCCGCAGGATTTTCAACAATCCGTCCGGGTGACTTTCGGCTTGGGATTGTGGTGCAGAGAAGCAAAAACACCTCAGAACCTCAGGAATCGGATCCGGTTCTTGGTGGTGATGCTCGCTATATCGTGGACCCCTCGTCTTGGCTGAGATCGTCATTTGGCGCGGGGTCTTCCCTGACGACCTACCCCGGATTCACGCGCAGGCTCGATGCGGATGAAATGAGCTCGATCTGGGATATGTGCACACCGCTCATCGAAAGCGCGATCCAGAATCCCGAGTTTGGAATGTTTGAAAACGGGCAGCGATTGCAACCTGGACAAACCCAGCTGCTCGATGAAGAGGCGGGACTGCTGATCATTGAAATCCATGCGAGCGGACGGGATTACGTGCTGGCGATGGATCCCGCCCACCCTCAATCGCGGGAGCTTGTTGACACGGTCGCAGCCCTGTCATGGGTCAATCGAGTGCCAAATCTTGTAAACCCCAACGCATCAAAATCCATAAACAATACCACAGCAGACACCGGCCCGTAACCAATGACCAACACCCCTCCGAATATGGACCCAGCATCGGCAATCAGCCCAATCTTGGGGATTGATCTAGGCACCACCAACTCCTTGGTCGCGGTGCATGACCAAACCGGGACCAGGGTACTCGGGACACCCGAGCCAATGCTCCCTTCGGTTGTGCGGATGGACCGTGATGGATCGGTGACCGTTGGAACACACGCCCGGGATCAAGCAGCCCTGTTTCCAGAAAGCACGATCCATTCCGCAAAGCGACTCATGGGACGATCTATCCGTGATGTGTCCTCCGATCTGCAATACCTGAGCTACCGGGTCGTCAGCGGCGAGCACGACACGGCGCGAGTATTGATCGATACCCAAGAAGGTGACCGACTGGTTTCTCCACAAGAGGTCTCAGCACATATTCTCAGAGCGCTCAAGCAACGAGCAGAGTCTGAGCTTGGTATCAAAGCGCAGCGTGCGGTCGTGACTGTTCCAGCATATTTCGACGACGCTCAGCGACAAGCAACGCGCGACGCGGGAAGACTTGCGGGCCTTGAAGTCGTCCGCATCGTCAACGAACCGACCGCAGCGGCGCTCGCGTATGGGCTTGGCACTGCGGGGTCTGAACCAAAGACCATCGCGGTCT
Source organism: Phycisphaerales bacterium (assembly GCA_045105315.1). Taxonomy (GTDB): domain Bacteria; phylum Planctomycetota; class Phycisphaerae; order Phycisphaerales; family UBA1924; genus UBA1924. The sequence goes on from JBGCDI010000021.1 coordinate 39,757, forward strand.
TTGATCTGGGCGGGGGGACCTTCGATGTGTCCATTCTCAGACTAACACCAAGCGACGAGGGTAATCCAACGGATTTCTTCCAGGTACTCTCGACCGCTGGGGATACCCATCTGGGCGGGGATGATGTGGACTACATGCTGGTGGGTCTGTTCATGAACGAGATCCGTGAGCAGCTTGGAATATCGGTCGAACTTGACCAGACGACCTTTGATGCATCAACCAAGACCGCGCTGACCCAGTTTGCCCGATCGATCAAGCACGCGCTTTCTGAGCAGGACGCTGCGAGTGTGAGGATTGAGCTTGGAAACGATCGTGTGTACGAGCGTGTGGTCAGTCGCGCTGAGTTTGAGAGCATGATCTCGGATTGGATCGGGCGGGCGCTCGATGCGTGCGAGCGAGCGATCCGTGATGCCAAAAAACAACCTGGCGGCTCAACTGTTGATGCGCTCGTGATGGTTGGGGGCTCAACAAGGATCCCGCTTGTGCGCTCACGAGCTGGCGAGTTCTTCGGGATTGAGCCCTACACCGCGCTGGATCCTGATCAGGTCGTCGCGATGGGGGCTGCGATTCAGGGTTCGATTTTGTCTGGCGCTTCGACTGGATCGCTGCTTCTTGATGTGATCCCTCTCTCGCTTGGAATTGAAACCGCGGGCGGCGCGGTGGCCAAACTTATTATGCGCAATACCACTGTTCCTGCTCGCGCCACCGAACGGTTCTCAACACAAGTCGACGGGCAGGTCAACATCAAACTCAATATCGTTCAAGGCGAGCGCGAGATGGTCGAGGACTGTCGATCCCTTGGGATCTTTGAACTCCGAGGGATCCCGCCGATGCCTGCGGGAGTTCCTAAGCTGGTGGTTGAGTATCTTGTTGATGCAAACGGGATACTCAATGTCAGCGCAGTAGAAGAACGATCGGGCAAGCGGGCACAGATCCAGATTGTCCCCAATCATGGACTGAGCAAGGACGAAGTCGACCGCATCGAGCAGGACAGCTTCACGCACGCACGCGAAGACATGCGCCGGCACCAGATTACGGATCTGATCGCCAACTCATCGCTGGATCTCAAATGGATTGGCGAGCGTTTTGAGATGCACAAAGCAGCGCTCGATGACGAGCTCCGCGAAGAACTGGATCAGAAGCTGACTGAGCTGCGAATGCTTGTTGAGCAAGCGAAAGCGGACTGGACAAGCGTTGAACCCAATGTGTTTCACAGCGTGAAAGAGTCGCTGGACCGCGCCTCTATCCGTCTTCAAGAAATCTCGATCGCATCATCTCTGCGGACTGAACAAGGCCGATAACGGGGATCTCTTGACGGAGATCAATCGGTATTGGTCAACCTGTAACTGCTATTCGTGTTTTAGACGATGAATCGGTACCCACCTGTTTTCGAGGAACCGAACTATGTCAAAATTTTTGTATGCCGTTGTTGTGTTACTCGTATTGCAAACATCTACTGCTTTCGCCAGCCCTCCCACAAGCTTGGTTGGATACTGGAAGCTTGATGAATCACAAGCAAACTCAGCTTCAACTGCCGACGCAGTTATATCAAACAACGGGACTGTCCAAGGAAGCATCGAGTTCGGTGTGCTTGGTGTCAATGGTGTTTCCACAGCGATCCGAGTTGATAGCTCTGAGTACATTGAAATACCTCACCACGATGATTATCTTATTGATAACGGCACAATCTCACTCTGGATCTACCCAGAATCAACTTCAAGCACCTACGGCATTCTGAGCAAAGACTCAACAAGCTATGACACGGGCGGACACTTTACTATTTTCCAACAAAGTGACGGGCGCATCCGTGCTCGACTCCAGAGTAACACCACTAACTATGAGATCGACTCGACAAGCACTGTCACAGTGGGTGCTTGGACACACATCGCCTATACATTTGGAGCAGATGGATTCAAGCTCTACCTGGATGGCGTACTCGAAGCAAGCCATTCTTACACTGGTGGTTTGGGCACCACGTCTTCAGGCGCCGGAAACTTCGAGCCGATTGTCATCGGCGGAGGTGCAAACCGATCCGGGAACCTCATCGCTACACCAGTGAAAAATCATTACCGAGGACGCATCGATGAGGTCGGTATTTTATCAGAGCAATGGGATGCTGTGACTATTCAAGATCTTTTCAATGCGACGGGACCCGGGACCACCACCACACTCGAAGACTTTGCTGGCCCATCAACTTTCTATGTCCGCACGCGAGGGTCGGATTCGTATGATGGCAAATCACCATCGACTGCGTTCCGTACAATTCAGCACGCAATCGATAACTGCACACAAGCAGGGACCACCGTGTATGTTGGACCAGGCACCTACACAGAAACTATCGAGATCGGAACCGGGGGCGGGGCCAATGCCGTTTCTGGAATCGAAGACTATCCAACACAGCTTATCGCAGATACTCAAGGCGAGTTCACGCTTGACTCTCCCGGCGCGGTCGTCATTGATGGGCTTTCGAGCCAATCCACAGCAATCCTTGCTTCAGGAATCATCGACTGGGTCATCGACGGGTTCACAATCCAGAACTTTACAACCTACGGGATACAAGCATCTAGCGCCGGTCTGAGCGTGCTCAACTGCTTAATTGAAGTCCCCGGATCCTTTGCAATCTATGCGACCGCAACTGGTGACTTTGTTGTCGCGGACTGCGAGTTCGTCAGAACTACTGATTCACGACATCTCGTGTGGATTACACCATTGAACACCACAGAGTCAACATCAGTAACCATCACCAGGAATGACGGCACATTCAAGGGCGAACTCTATGGAAGCTACAATCTAAGTAATGGATTTAACTATAACTCCTATATCCAGAATCTTAATTTCTACTCGTATGGCATCATCGTGTATGCATGGAGTACTGCGATGATCGACACGATCGAAATATCCAACAACCAGCTCTCCGATTTTTATCTTCCAATATACTGCGTTGCTTACACATCCAACGGATATGAAAGCAGAATTCAGAACAATACAGTAACCGAATCGCTTTACACCATCTACACATACACTCAATCTGGTGGCACCGACTACATCCTCAACAACATCATCGACAACAGCTACTACGGCTTGCTGGCCTACACACGCAATGGCGGAACACAATCCATCTCTGGCCTCATGGAACACGCGATTACTTATGACATGTCTCGCTTAGCCAGACCCTACCAATCGGGTATCCTGACTTCATCACCAATCTTTACAGACCCTCAACTAGGCGACTTCTCACTCCGAGGGAGATCTGAAGCGATTGATGCTGGGAGCACACTCTTCGCGCTTCCAACGGATATAGACGGGAACCCACGCCCTGTTGACGGGGACGAAGACGAGATCGCAGCAATCGATCTTGGTGCGTATGAAATCGTCACTGAACCTATCAAACTCAGAATGGTTCAATGGAGAGAGATCGGGGCGGACGCAGAACGCTTTGTTGATGCGAATGATCCGTAACTCAAATCCAATCAAACCAGCTCCAGCAATGACACTACTGCGAATCGACATGATCTAGTTGATTGACCCCAGTCGGTAAAGTATGAGCATGCGCTCATTATGATCCCCCTAGAGGGGCTACATCCATCGACCGCAAGGTTTTGCCTACGATTGAGACTGCAAATGACGAACGCAGCCAATGCTCGAGCTGATGCTCATTGTGCATTGACACACCTGCGATTGACATTGGCATCCGGTCAAAGCTTTGCTGTTGAGTATCTCCCAAAGACATACAGCTTCGTGATCGGATTGAACTGCCAACACGGAGACTGTTTGTGCAAAGCAACACCCCACCTATCAATGAAACCCAAAACGCAAGCGCGAGCTCATCCTCGAGTGATCAAGCACAGAAAGCTGATCGCTCGCTGCCCCTGCTTTCAACAGTTTCGATCTTGTTTCGGATCGGTCTGATCATACTGATTCTTGCAGCTGCCTTTGGGGTCGTGCGGGTGCTGATGGCCACCAAGGTCACCCCGACCCCATCAGATGAAGCAGCACAACCAATCCGAGTACGAACAATTGCGGCGATCCCTCAGCAGGTCTCAAGAACATGGGACGGATACGGAACCGCGCGTTCGATGAACGATGCGAATGTTGTCGCTGAGGTTGGTGGCCGCGTGATCGAGCGCCCCGGATCGATTGAGGTTGGCCAGAAGGTCAATGTGGGGACGGTGCTTCTGCGTCTTGATTCTGGTGACTATCAGAATGCGCTGGATGCAGCGAACCTGGCTGCGGATTCGATCCAGGCTCAGATCAATGGATTAAGTGTGGAATCTGAGCGCGCAGGCAATCAGATCAGGCTCGCGACTGATGAAATCGAGTCCGCGCAGCGTGATCTGGAACGCACACAACAAGCAATCGATGCGGGAGCGGGCAGCGCGGGCGAGCTTGACGCAAAGACCGCAGCGGTCCGCCGTGTTCAACGCGAAGTTGAATCGCTCAAAGAAAAGCTTGAAATGATCCCATCGCGCCGGGCTCAGCTTCTCGCTCAGCTTGCAAGCCAGCGCGCCAGCGCCGCGACCGCAGAAGAGAACCTCAAACGATCGGTAATCAGATCACCAATTTCTGGGGTGATCCAGAGCGTCAGTTTCCGTGCTGGGGATTGGGTAGGACTCGGGACACCGGTTGCGAGAGTGGTCGATATTTCTGAGCTTGAGATCCCTGTACAACTCCCAGCGAGTTCCATTAACTGGATTCGTATCGGTGATTCTGTCTCCCTATGGGAGGGCGATCCGAGGGGTCCAGCTACCAAAGCCGGGATCATTACACGCATTGCTCCAGAAGCGGATTCTCAGAACCGAACGGTTACAGTCTTTGTGGAGGTTGAGCAGGATCCCGGATCTCTTGACATTCTCAACCCGGGACGGTTTGTGCTTGGACGAGTCAAATCGCCAGATACCCGATCACGATTTGTAATCCCGCGCCGAGCCATCAGCAGCGGACAAGTGATGCTCGCTGTCCCGCAAGACAACGGCAAGTACATCATCACGACGCGCGACATACGCACAGACTACTCCATCGAAGGGGCTATCCCTGCTCTGGACCCAATCGAAGACCAGTGGACTGTGCTGCTGAGCGGTCTTAAAGGCAACGAACTTGTGGTCGTTTCCCTGCTGGACCAGCTCACCGAAGGTATGTCGGTTGAAATCCTTGACACACAGATCGGGGATCAACCATGAGTCTTGCACGATTTGGAGTCCGCAAACATGTTGTCGCGAATCTTGTGATGTTCGCGC
>JBGCDI010000022.1:0-87596 GCA_045105315.1 Phycisphaerales bacterium
ATCGTGGGTTCGAATCCCACTGCGGCCTCTTAAATCACCGATCCAGCGTTGCTGGGTCGGTTTTTTTCCGGGCTTTTTGGATCATGATCTTCTACCATCGTGTCCATGAGTGATCAGCCAATCCAATCCAGCCCGTCCCAATCCAGCACCTCCCAGTCGAGCTCCTCCCAGTCAAGCCCGATGACCAAAGAGCAAACCCAGCACGCATTGGACCAGTTCCGCGCGGACTTTGTTGCGGTTCAATCTGAAATCGCTAAAGCGGTCGTGGGTCAGCGGGAAACGGTTGAGGATTTGCTGACCTGTTTATTCGCTGGGGGTCACGCGCTTCTGGAAGGGGTTCCCGGGATTGGCAAGACGCTGTTGGTGCGGACGATTGCTCAAGCGGTGGACCTGAGCTTTGGGCGCGTCCAGTTCACCCCGGATCTGATGCCTGCAGATATCACCGGAACGACGATCGTCGATGAAGTCGAAGACACGCACGGCAACCGCAAGCGCGAGTTCCGCTTTCAGCATGGGCCGATCTTTGCCAACATCGTGCTTGCAGACGAGATCAACCGCGCCACTCCAAAGACACAGTCCGCGCTCCTCGAAGCAATGCAAGAAGGCTCAGTGACCATCGGTGGAGTGGAGGGCACGACCCATCAACTCCCGAGACCATTCTTTGTGCTGGCAACGCAAAACCCGGTCGAGCAAGAAGGGACTTACCCGCTTCCCGAAGCTCAGCTTGATCGGTTCTTCTTCAAACTCCGCGTTGGATACGCGACGCGCGAAGAGTTGGGCCAGATCGTTGCGCTCACCACAGGCAATGCAAAGCCGACGATCAATCGTGTGCTTGATGCTTCGCGATTAATCGAGCATCAAGAGCTTGTGCGACGGGTCCCGGTCGCGGACCATGTGCAGGATTACGCGATCCGGTGTGTGCTGGCAACGCATCCAAACGGCGAGCTTTCTGACGGCCGATTTGCAACCCCTATGGTGACCCGGTTCGTGAATCTTGGCGCTTCACCTCGTGCTGCTCAGACTTTGATGCTTGCGGGCAAGTGTCGAGCGCTGCTTGACGGACGAGCAGCGGTGTCCATCGAAGATATTCAGCGAGCCGCGCTCCCCGCGCTGCGCCACCGGATCATGCTCAACTTCGAAGCGACCGCAGAGCAGGTCGATGCGGATGTAGTGGTGCGGAACCTGATCGAAACGCTTCCGAGAGACGCGAGTTAGAAGCTTGGGCTGGAGTGATGATGATCTGGGTAAAATTGGGGGTTTTGGGGATTGGAAGCTCTAAAATTTTTCTCTAGAGAAAATATGGGAACTTGAAGATTCGATCAGCGGATATTCGCGTATCTGCCGTGCTGATGGTGTGGGTGCGTGCAGGAGCGGTTGTTGGTGTTGATCACCGACCGTGCTCAGCTGCTATGTGTGGCGCTGAGTGGTCATCTTGACCTCAGGGACAACACACTGAATCTGGAGTATACATATGAAGAACACATGCGCGATCGCTGCGCTCATGCTTTTGGGGACAGGAGCATGGGCGGATGTGGTGGATGACTTTGAGAGTTATACCGTTGGAGAATCTCCTGCGGGAATCTGGCAGGATGCATCGAGCTTCATCGTCGATCCGACCAACCCAGGTCCAACCGTCGCGGTGATCGGAACTACCGATGCGTCGGGCAACGCAACACAAGCGGTCCAGATCCAAGACGGGCTCGGTACATCAGGCGGAATTCTGGGGCAGGTTCAGCACACCGATATCCAGCGCGTTGAAATGGATCTGCGCCTGGATCAGATCGGGAACGGGAGTAACCCGAACTGGATCGCTGCTGCGGGATTTGCTCAGGTCACCGAGCAAGACGACATCAACAGCATGCCTCAAGCATTTGTGTATGCGGATAAGAACTCGAATCGCTTCCGGTTGTTTGTCAACAACGGCGACGGCGGGCCAGGATTCCGTGACTTCGGTCTTGGTGCAAACTCGTGGGAGCTTGATACTTGGTACCGGATTGTTATTGAAGTCGATACGCAGGCGGGTGTGTTTGAAGTCTCCATCGTCAACGGTGAGACTGGTGATGTCTTGACTGATATCACACGGACCTACAACGGATGGAACAGCGATTTCGGTCAATATGATCTGATCGGTGTCATCGACGGCGAATATGGCGCAAGCGTCGGGACAGTTGCCAACATGGCTTCGATCGACAATGTGTCGTATGTCCCAGCGCCTGGAACACTCGCAGCTGGAATGCTTGGGCTTGGTGCACTGGGGCGTCGCCGTAGAAACTGAGATAGATGATCGAGACTGGATCGAGACTGGATCGATCTCAGAATGAGTACGGATCGTTGATCAATGCTCTTCTTCGGATCATCGTTGTCAGCGGTGCGTTCATCGCTTCTCTGCATGCACGAGCGAGTTCCATCATGAACTTTTCATGCTCTGGACACGCGTCGATCCGGTCAAGCAAATCATCGATATACCACGCGGGCGGGTCGGAAGGCTCGCCCGCTTTTTTTGCATCCTCGATCGCTTGGTCACCAAGCTGTTCGCTCGCGTAACTAAACCATGACGGGTCGATGATGTCTGGGTTCTGGGGTGGTTGGATGCGGATACGAACCACGCGTTGACCGACCCCAACGACGGGCCAGAGTCCGTTGGACATCTGAGGCTCGCGTGTAAGCACGAACACCGGGACATTGGCCTGGTTAGCCGCGGTGCGGAACTGGCGTGCGTCAGCGCCCACGAGGTTTGGCGCAAACAGGTAACAGCCCATATCTGGGAGACCCGGAAGATCGTTTCCGCTTTGGATGACCTTTGCGGGACCCGCATCAAGAGCAGCGATCCTGACCCCGCGCTGACATTCGAGCAAAGGCATGCAGATCCGCGACATGCGCTCGAAATCACCTTTGGTGCGAGCAAGTTGCAGAGCGTCCCGGCAAAGCATCGAGCCGTGTAGGTAGAGACCTTCAGCGAGTGCTTCACTGGCGCGGAGCATCGCGGTGTCAATCGGGTTCGGAGCGGGGGTCTCGCTCAGTATCCCGGGTTCTGATGACTGGGGACTCACGGTCACAAACAGGTATTCCTCTGGGCTCAGTCGGTAAGGGATTGGGCACGAAAAGCATGATTGCTGGCTGTATCAGCTTGCTTGCACATGATTTACGATCGCATTGAGCAATGAAGACCACTGCGCAGCAAGCTCATTGAGATCATACTCAATTGTGTCTCCAAGCGAAGACCAATCTTCGTTTTTGAGGTTTTCTCGCACTTCTGTGAGTGCCGATGAGAGGGCGTCGATGATTTGATTGCCTGTATGGGTATCGACTTTGAGTTCATTGATATTAATTTGGGCAATTTGGGCAAGCTGGTCAACGATATCACGGACCGCTTGCCAGCCTTCCATGATGGCGCGCATGGTTTCCATAGAGTCTTCCAGATCCCCTGAGCGGAGTTGCTGGGTCGCGGCTTGCTGGTCTGCTTGGATGAGCTGAATCGAGTCGATCGCGGTTTGCCCTGTTTCCACGATGAGTTCTTTGGTATCAGCTGTGGTAAAGCGGAGCTCGTTGATTGATCCCAGCCCTTGGGGCTCGTCTTCAAACAGTTCATCGGGCGCGGGATGACCGTCGACGAGGATATCGATGATGAGTCGGCCTGAAGATTCGGTGTGGGCTCGCGCTTGGTCGAGGGCTGCGTTGATATCGGTTGCATCAGCGAGTTGGGTGTTGTCGATCCAGATGTGCATGACGGCTCTCCGTGTGTGTTGCGGGGCAAGTTTATTTATGCGGGTGATTCTTTGGTATCGGCGCTGCGGGCTCGCTGCTTGTGAAGCAGGCGCAGGTTGCGGGCGTAGATCACAATCCCGGTTGATTGACCAAGCACGCCCACAATGTCCACGCGCCAGACGAAGTAGGTGAACAAGCAGATCCCTCCGATGAAACTAAACCACCAGAAGATTTCGGGGACCGTTGATACTTTTGTGCGCTCGGACACGATCCACTGGACGAACATGCGTCCAAAGAACGCAGCTTGACCGATTAGTCCAATCATCACCCATCCGAAGGTCGTCCAGCTTGTGATGTTGAAGAATCCGAGCAAGTGGCGCTCGAGCGCGGGCTTTGCGTTCCAGGTTTCGATTTGAGTTGAGATGAAGTAGTCGAGCTCGATTGCGGTGAGTGACGATTCTGCGACGAGGTATTCTGGGGCGATGATGGTGTAGAGGGGCTGAGTGCCATCGTGTGATCGCATGAGCATGACTTCGTACGCGCCGACTGAGACGGTCAGGTCGGTTGCTGATCGCGAAAGCGCTGGCTGAAGGACAAGCCACATACCGAGGAACACCAGGATGATCATCGCGAGGATGGGGCCTGATTTCATGCGTTCATTGTTTCTGCTGTTGTGTGTGGAGTGCTTTGAGGGGTGGTCTTTTCATCGCTTTGCAGAGTGAACTCTTGGGAGGTCGTTGGGCGTCGTCTTGATCGCATCCAGCGGATTGCAAAGAGGTCTATCAATCCGGGCAGTGCTCGTTTGGTGATTCCCATCCCGTATTTAGGTTCCCCGGCGTGCCGGTTTCGGTGGGCGACGGGCATTTCGACAACGGTGTATCCAAGATGTCGAGCGGTGACCGGGATGAAGCGGTGAGCGCCTTTGAACTCGAGTGGGAGCTTGATCGCGATTTCTCGTTTGAGGATTCTCAGCGAGCAACCAGTATCGGTGATTGAATCTCCAAGCAACCAGAGTCTGAACTTTCGCCCGACCCATGATCCGATCTGGCGGATCCATGCGTCGCCTTGCCGGCGCGCAGCAGAGCGGTCGCCTTGGACGAAGTCGGCGCTGGTTGATTCCATGAGTGTGAGCATTGCGGGATAGTCTGCGGGATCGTTTTGGAGATCAGCATCGAGGGTCGCGACGAGTCGTCCGCGTGCACCTCTGAACCCAGCGTGGAACGCTGCGGATTGGCCGTTGCCTGATCCTGCTGGTGTATTGGTCATGCTGATGCAGCGAACCCACGGGCGCGAGGATTGATGAGCGATGGTCTTGGCGCGGGTGGCGTCGGTGGACCCATCATCGACGATGATGAACTCAAAGGAGATACCGAGCGGTGAGATCGCAGCTTCCATTTCCTCGATGAGTAGATCGATGTTTTCTTCTTCATTGTGGGCTGGCGCGATGATGGAGAGCTCGATGTCCGGGGTGTCAGCGGTGGGATCGGATATCAGGATCCCGGTATCTGGATTTGGGTGTGTGCGTGTATCCATGGAGTTGGCCGTCGAGTTCCTGTGTGCCGGTCCATCATGGACGCGGTTGCTCGTCTATCCTAGAGTCTAAGCCCTTGTCAGTCAGTGAAATTACGATGGAGATACTCGGATATGCACTTCCACGAAGATGAAAATGTCGGTCCACAAACGGTTCCTGTTCGCATAATCCTCGAGAATCCCTCTGAGCTTAACGAAGACGGGTCTGACAAAGCGGAGCACGAGCTGATGGCTGCCAAGGGAGAGCATCTGCTGAACCTGGCGCTGCGTCACCACATCAACATCGAGCATTCGTGCGGCGGGGTGTGTGCATGCTCTACTTGTCATGTGTATGTAGAGCAGGGGATGGATTCACTGACGGAAGCTGAGGAAGAGGAAGATGATCGCGTAGAAGAAGCTCCCGGGCTTCAGATCAACTCCCGGCTGTCGTGCCAGTGTGAGGTCACCGGTGAGGGGCCGATCGTGATCCGCGTTCCGGCGTGGAACCGCAACGCGGTTAAGGAAGTTCCTCACTAGAGCGAAAGATCCAGCGTCGATGCTCTGATGGTCATACCCTACCGGTATGAATATAGCTACCAGAATATTGGTTCCACAATCAGCAAGTGCATTGCTATTGGCGCTCCTTGCAGTATTCGCTGGATTGGTCAATGCTGGCCAGCGCAACCAACACACTCATGATGCGAGAGCTGATTCGACAGACATCGTCGAGACGGTTTGGGTATCCATGCGTGCCAAGGTCCCTGAGCCTGCTGAGATGGGTGAAGCGATGGGGTTTGGGATTGTGCTTGTTGATGAATCCCTCCCGATGAACCGGAAAGCCATCGCGTGGGATGAACCCAATGTGGATTACGGGATCGGGATCGGTTTTGATGTCCACAATCCGCAGCCGACAGATCTTGAGCCTGATGAGAACGGGCGGATCATGGGGTGGTTTGATTCGATGGGGAACTGGTATGACCGCCCTCAGCGTGAAGTTTCTGTACACGCGTATGGGCGCGAGCGGATCAATACGCTCTCATCGGTCGAGTTTCGGACGGGTCAATGGGTTGATGTGATGGTTCAGCTTCGGTATGAGCTTGGGGGAGCGCATGTGGTGGTGATGATCGATGGTTCAGCGGTGATCGATCAGATGATCTGGGATGTTGAGCCCATGTCAATGAATGTTATTGGCGGAGTAGTTGGTGATCAGATCCAGATGACACAACCCAAGATTGTGCATGAGGTCCAGCTCGATGAGCAACTTCCACAACCAGTGCGGGTTCAGGTCTTTGATGAGGCGCTGCTGACCAACGCTGCGTGGCTCAAATCAGAAATCGATTTCTCAGAAGTTCCTGAGCAAGTTGGTCGTGTGATTGCGACGCTCACTCTGGGTGAACCCGAAGTTGGGTATGACCATTGGGACAAGAAGGGAACGATCGGGCTTCGGTTGCCTTCAACGGTTGATGAGGAAGGTAACGAGATCAAAGGGGAGCGATTTGAAGTGTTCCGCTTTATCACACCATTCCGAAAGGGATGGACTTGGCATATGGATGTCACGGATCTGCTGCCTTTGTTCAAAGATTTGAAAGAGTTTGATGCCCACATCGGGACCTACATGAAGGGGTGGCTCGTGAGCTTTGATCTGGATTTTTATCCGGGTACTCCAGAGCGTGAACCGATCAGTGTGGTGAATCTTTGGAACGGGAATGCGGATATTGGTGACACCGATAAACCGGTCGAAGAGTTTTATGTTGATCGCGAGATCCAAATCCCGGATGGGGCAACCCATGCTCGTGTTCGCGCAACGGTCACGGGACACGGGATGCTCCCGAACTCAAAGAATGCGGGCGAGTTCATGCCGATCTGGCGGACGATGACGATCCGGTCTGGCGAGAGCGAGGGTGATGTGCTTGGTGGGGATTCGATTATGATGTCAGAGCGGAATCATCTCTGGAAGACTGATGTTTATCTGAATCCGTGTCGTCCGCAAGGGGGGACATGGAAGTTTGATCGTGCTGGATGGTCACCTGGTGATAAGGTTGAGCCTTGGATCGTTGATGTTCAGCCCGAGTTTGTGTTTGGGGATGTGTTGACGATCGAGTATGAGCTTGATGAATACATCAACGAGGGCAAAGGGCAGACATGGGCACCGCACCACTGGACAGACGCGGTCGTCGTCTTCTACAAATAATTTTTTCTTCTACATATAGTTATTTATTGCTATAACTAATCGAGCACATCCATGGCAAGAGAACGCAAACTCCACGATAAATACTTCAGGCAAGCAAAGCGCGAGGGGTATGTTGCGCGTTCTGCGTACAAGCTTCTTGAGATTCAGCAGCGCCGCAAACTGATCCGCAATGGTGATCGCGTGCTTGATCTTGGGTGCGCTCCGGGATCGTGGATGCAGGTCGCGGAGCAGTTGGTCGGCGAGAAAGGGGTTGTGGTCGGGATTGATTTGCAAGCGATGCGCACGCCCTTTGGTCCCAATGTTCGCACTGTTCAGGGGGATTTCACTACAGTTGATATTGCGGATTTGCTTCCTCCGATGGTTCTTGAGGCTCAGAAAGTTGCGTTTGATAAACCTGCGGATCAGCAGCCTGTGCCTCAGATGATCCAGCCTTTGTTTGATGTTGTGATGTCTGACATGGCGCCGTCGACAACTGGTCATGGGGATGATTTTATGTCTGAGCGTCTGTGCCAGGTCATTGTCGATCAGCTCCCGAACCTGTTGAATCGTGGTGGTAACTGCACGATGAAGGTGCTCGAAGGTCAGTCGTTCCCGGATTTATTAGCGCGCGTGAAGAAATCATTTAAAACAGCGGGGGCGATCAAACCCGATGCGTGCAGAGATGTTTCTCGTGAAACATATATCTATGGGATTGGATTCCGTCCTTCACGCGTGAGGGTGCTTGGGAGCAAAGCACAAGAGTCTAAACCACTCGCGCCACCACCCGGATGGGGTGAATGAGCTTTCTAGCGCCCATCGCGGGGTTGCTTGCGGGTGGTATTGGTTGCTCGCTCGTGCTTGTGTACTGGATGCTTCGGTTGCGGCGTAAGCCTGTTCGGGTTTCGACGACGATGCTCTGGAAGCAATCGGTGCGTGATCTTGAAGGCAATGTTCCTTGGCGCATGATCAGGCCATCGGTGTTAATGATTCTTCAGTTGATCGCGGTAATACTCTTGGCGATTGCGATCGCGCGTCCTGTACATGATGCAGGACTTGGTGCGTGGGCGCGTGGAGGCACGGTGGTGATCGTCATTGATGCAGGAGCATCGATGAACTCGATGAGCGATGAGCGCGGACGCACACGATTCGAGCGTGCAAAGGAATCAGCCAAAGCACTCGTACGAGAGATCGGTACTGTGTCCGCGTCGACAAAGTTTCAGGTGATTCGAGCTGGGGCTGATCCGCGAATGATGACCGGGGGAGAGGGCGCGGGGTCGTGGAGGTCAGCGCGGAACTCGATCGACCTCATGGAGCCCAGCGATGCGCCAAGTGATCTTGGGAGCGCGATTTCGCTTGTTGGGATGCTTGGAAGCCAGAGTCAAATCATTCCCAGCGAGTTGGTGGGCGCGGGTGACTCGGATGGTTCTGGGTTTGCAGATCAGCAAGACGATGGTGATGCACAGCAAAGCACAAGCGTGCGATCGATCATCTGGACGGACCACGATCCTGCGGAGCTGTATTCACTAGGGATACTCGATGCGCAGAGTGCTGTGCAGCGTGTCGCTGATGATTTTGGGGAAGCTGATGTAGTGAAGGATAACATTGGGGTTGTTCTTGCAGGCGCTCAGCGGGATCAATCGAATCCATTGCAGTGCCGAGTGTTTGCGACGGTTGCTGGGGTGGTTGACAAATCGACCGGTGTTGTCATTCGCGCTCGAATAGGTGATCGTGTGCTTGCATCGCGTGCGGTTGAGCTTGTGCCAGTTGATGATCATGCTGAGGGTGATGGTGGGGGGGCGGAGTCTGCGGTCACTTTTGTGTTTGATCTAGAGACATCGGGCGTTGTGGAGATTGTGATTGAGCGTGAAGATCGCATGATGAGTGATAACCGTGTATGGGTGATGATGCCCGACCCCGCGCCCGTGATGACGACCATCATCGCGCCCGGTGCGGTTGCCGATCCGCTGCTTGTTGATGGGGTCGCAGCGGTGACCGGTGGACGAGTGGAAGTCATTGATGAGGGAGATGCAATAGGCTTTGGTACAAGTTTTAGGACTGGGCTGGTGATTTTCGATCGTGTTCGCGAGATCGAAGGGCTCATGATTCCAAGCATGAGCTTTGGGAGTCTGGGTCAGGACGAGCAAGAAACCCAACAGCAATCTTCTCGTCTTGAGCGCGTGCTGAGCTGGGATCGTGGGCATCCCGCGATGCGTGATGTTGAGCTCGATGGGCTTCGTGTAACAAACTCTTCGTCGGCTGGGGGGAATCCGGTCGCGGGAACTCCGATCGTGACAGGATCACAAGGCGTCCTGATCAGCGAGCACGCAGCACAAGGCATACGCCATCTGCGAATCGGGTTTAGTATCGAAAATTCAAACTGGGGTGTGCAGGTTTCGCTCCCGATCTTTCTGACCAACGCGGTGCAGTATCTGCTCCCAGGAACGAGCGGGTCGGGAGTGGTGCACCGGACAGGCGAACCGATCGGTGAGCGCGGGGTGTTGATTGAATCGGTCGGTGTGCATGAGATCGATCAGCTAGAGGTGGGTGTTTCACTGCTTCGCAAAGAGCAGACTCTGCGCGCAGGGAGACTGATTTCGACTGATACGAATGATGAAAGTATGATGAATGCAGGGGCATCAATATTTGGGGATGGGCGCGGGCGCGTTGAGATCTGGCGATGGTTTGTGCTAGCTGGTCTTTGTGTGCTGATACTTGAGTGGGTGCTTGATCTTGCTCGCAGGCGATTGATCTAGCACTGGTTGTATGTGTACTGCTTCGTTTTAAGGGGATTGGTCGGTGCCGGTCCATCCGGTGGTGTCGATCACGAATCGTCCGGGTTCATCTTGCCAGGGCATCATTCTTCTAGGCCAGCTGCTGTGGGCGTTGTGATCGGTGCGCTCGAGACCGATGATCAGGTATCCTTCATCGGTGATTGCTTGGGACGGGAGATCGAGTTCGATGACCCACCGGTCGTCTTCGATGGTCGAGGTGTAGGTTGGGTCTTGGATGATGTTGGCATCGGTGCGCATTTCTAAAAGCCCGAGCTGTCTTGAAATGATCCACGAAGCGCGGGTGAGCCCCATCGGTCCGATCGAGATCCCGATGGTGGTGTCGTGTGGACTCGCGGGGTTGATCGCACATTCTAAGTAAAGTCTCCATCCAACATTTGGATCCGGCTCGTCAAGATTCGCGATGCGGTGGATCAATCCTGCGACGCGCCTGTCTGGTGGTGGCAGGGCACCCATCGCGGAGTTGCGTGAACCGAATGCTTGGAGAGTCCAGTCGTTGAGGAGTGGCCCAACGAGCACGCCGGGTGGGCTTGCGAGGGGTATATCAGCGAGGGCTTTGAGTTCCATGCGCTGATTCCCGATCCGGACTAAAACATCGCGGGGCAAGCTGAGCTGAGAACCGGTCACGATGGATTGTGTTGGATAGGTGAGTGTGGTTTGGGTGAGGGATGCTGCGGGGGTAGTGTGCACATGCGGGCTGATACCAACGGACTGGACGCGCGCCAAGCTGGTCTGGTTTGGATCTGGGAGGTTGGTGATCCAAAGCAGACCGATCTTTGGTGATAATGTCGGCGGATATCGCGCGGGGAACCCGGTGTCGTCGATCACCCAGCTCATCGCGTGGGGCTGAGTGCTCAGCCAAGCATCGACGCGCTGAACACGGAGCTCGTCGTTGACAAAGGGTGAAAGGAGATCATGCGCAAGAGCGCTGAGCTGAGCGGTGTCGTCAGTCCAGAGCGGGATGGCGAGTTCGCCGGTCGTTGCGGTTCTGGTGAGTTGTGCTTTGAGTCTGTTTGCGACTGCGGGATCGATGAGCCAGATGCGTCCGAGGATGATCTGCCATCGTGCGGTGAAATGATCTGCGATTTGGGCAAGGACCTGGTCCGTGTCGGACTGGAGGAGTTCGGTGTGGATCGCGATGAGATCCCGGTCGCTTTGAGTCGGGCTTGTTGCAGAGCTTCGGTCTGGATGAAACCCTGTGATCATGAGGGTGGCACGCCAGCGGTTGAACGGATCAGCGAGTAGATTGGTGATTGCTTGCTGAATGTACGAGGATTTGAGGTCGGTAGTTGAGAGTGCGGGATCCCAGAATCGAGCATCCGCATCATCACGAGCTTCCAGGAGAATGCGTTTGGGTGATGGGAGCCAGTTGGGTTCGTATCGGGTTTGGTCGATCCAGATTCCTTGTCCGACCGCGTCGATGGGGAGGTCGATCAGCGCGATCCAGGTGCCTTTGTGGTTAGGCTTTGATTTGAGATATTGTTTGAGTGTTGCCGAGTTCCAGGTCGGGGTGGGCTTGGTCCATCCGGTTGAGGGTGGGGCTGGTGTCGACCAGATGAAGGAGAGCGAAGAATCCACGGCTCGGCCGTCATCTAAACGGATTCTGAGTCCTGACTTTGCTTCCGCTGGTTCGTTGACACGGACCGGGAGCACGAGCGGATAAGCGACAATTGCGTCGATCCGATCGCTAATTGGTTGAATATTCTGGGCATCAGCAGTGTTTGTTAGGAAAATGATCGCTGTGAATGCGAAGATGAAAGCCCGGAAATATCGTGTGTACTGATGCATTATTAAAAAATACGCACGCAAAGGGCAATTGTGTTGCAACCGTTTGGATGATTCAGCATAATAGTAAGTGTGTACTTACTTGCGAGTCTTGTGATCGATCTCGCATTCTGTTGAACTTCTTCTTCAGAATTCATAGAGAAATCATGTCAGCAAGAAACGCAATGAGCGGTACACCATTGAAAAGGAGCGACAGCATGAACACCCATAACACTCTCGATATCAAGACAACAACCACCAAGAAGACACGCAAGCTTGCATTGACAGGAGCACTCCTGGTCGGCGCATTGACCCTCAGCGGGTGTGACAATGCGGGTCAGGGATTGTTCTCAGGAGCGGCTCTGGGTGCGGTGACCGGTCTGGCGCTGGGCTCACTGCGCGGCAACGCAGGTGAAGGCGCTGTTGCGGGGACCATCATCGGTGGTGCAGGCGGCGCGATCCTCGGCGACATCAATGAACGCGAACGCTACAACGCTCGGTACGGCAACACACATTACAGCTCAGATTATGACAATCGATACCGTCATGACTTTGAGTCGCGGTCAAGATATGACCGGAGACACCGTACGCACTACTCTGGCTACAACAGCCATCGCGGATGGTGGAACGACAACTGGTGCGACTGATTCCAGACGATTGTTGGCTTGATGAGCGTATAAACAACTTGTGAAGAACACATTGCGTATCATTCTCGGATCCCCTAAAGAGGCCAATATCCGTGCATATACGCAATTTTTCTATCATCGCTCATATCGACCATGGCAAGTCCACACTCGCGGACCGTCTACTCCAAGCGACCTTCGCGGTTTCTGATCGCGAAGCCAAGGCTCAGCACCTTGATTCGATGGATCTAGAACGCGAACGCGGGATCACCATCAAAGCATCCGCAGTCACCGTTGTGCACAACCACAACGGGGAAGACTACATGCTCAACTTCATCGATACACCCGGTCATGTGGACTTCGGGTATGAAGTCTCCCGCGCGCTCAAAGCGTGTGAAGGGGCACTGCTGATTGTTGACGCATCCCAGGGGGTCGAAGCACAGACGGTGGTCAATACCTACCTCGCCGTTGAGCAAGACCTTGAGATTGTGCCTGTCCTGAACAAGATCGATTTACCCGGCGCTCGTCCTGATGAGATTGCTGATGAGGTCGAGCAGGTGCTTGGGATTGATGCGCTCGAGTGCATCCCGGTGAGCGCCAAGACGGGCGAGGGGATTCCCGAGCTGCTTGATGCGATCTGTGACCGATTCCCGGCGCCGGCGCCATCGGAAATTAAGCAGACGCGGGCGCTGATCTTTGATGCGGTCTATGACGATTATCGCGGTGTGATAGTGTACTGCAGGGTGTTTGATGGGAAGCTGACGGTGGGGGACAAGATTTTGATGATGGGTCTTGAGCGGACCTTCACCATTACTGAACTCGGGAAATACAACCCGAAGCCTGAGAAGTACAAATCGATCGGCGCGGGCGAGACTTGCTACCTTGTCGCGGCGATCAAGACGCTTGGTGATGTGCGTGTGGGTGATACGATCACGATCGATCATGATCGCGCAGAGGTAGCCCTTCCCGGATACGAGCCGCCATCACAAATGGTGTTCTGTGATTTTTATCCTTCGACCACGGAGAAGAAGGGCAACGACTTCGAGGAACTAAGAGAGGGCATGGAGAAGCTGGCGCTCAACGACTCGTCGTTCTCCTTCCAAGCGGTGCACTCTGAAGCACTCGGCTTCGGGTTCCGGTGTGGATTCCTTGGGCTGCTTCATATGGACATTATCCAAGAGCGGCTTGAGCGCGAAGCGGGTGTGGAAGTCGTCCAGACTGCGCCGACCGTTTCATACAAGATCAAAATGCGGGGCAAGGGCAACGAAATCTTCGAGAAAGAGATCCACAACCCTGCGGACCTGCCCGACTCTGGATTGATTACTGAGTTCAGCGAACCGATCTGCAAGGTCGAGATCATGACTCCCGAGAAGTACATCGGGGAGACGATGAAGCTGTGTCTAGACCGGCGCGGGATCTTCCGGAACCAGACCTTTGTGAGTCATGGGCGCGACATGCTGAGCTTCGAGATCCCGCTTGCGGAGATCATTTTCGATTTCTACGACAAGCTCAAGGGAATCAGTCAGGGCTACGCGACGATGGACTACGAGGTGATCCGATACGACAAGAACGAACTCGTCAAGGTCAGCATCCTGATCAACAACGAGCCCGTCGAAGCGTTGTCGTTGATTTGTCACCGCGACCGATCGGTATCGCGCGGGAAGCTGCTGTTGAGCAAACTCAAGAAGCAGATCGACCGCCACCAGTTCGAGATCCCGCTGCAGGCGGCTATCGGAGGCAAGATCATCGCGAGAGAGACTATTAAGGGTTTCCGCAAGGATGTAACCGCCAAGTGCTACGGCGGCGATATCTCGCGGAAGCGGAAGCTGCTCGAAGCACAGCGCAAGGGTAAGAGCAAGATGAAATCCATCGGCTCGGTCAATATCCCGCAGAAGGCGTTCATGGCGGTGCTTGATACGGGGGAGTGAATGACTAATTTTCGCCGAAGACTTGTGATTGTATTAGGTTGCTGTCAGTTATTGCTGGCATTGCTATTCGGATTCCAGTCTTCATATTTAGCGAGCTCTGCTTCATATAAGCTGATTTTTGAAAGAGAAAATAAGCTGATTGATTCAATGAAAAATTCAGGAAGTAATTTTTCAGATGAAGAACATGTGCGTTCGCTGATATCGAAAGAGTTACTCGAAATTCCATACACAGCATCAAAGGCAATGAGGTTTACCAGCCTTGTTCTTGGTGCAAGCGGATTGTTCTTAGTGCTCATTGGATTTTGGCCAAACCGTAAAGTAGTTCCTGAAACGGTGCTTGATACTGGGGAGTGAGTGGTGATCAGTATGCAACTCGCAAGAATCCGGAAGGTGCTTTGGTTTCAGCTCGCTGTTTCCTTGGTGTTCACGCTTGTGATGTATTCAATGTATCACGAGAAATTTACTTCGTCGCTTTCTGGTTTGCAGGCAACGATAGTGATCCAAGAATACGAAACACTTGTTACTGATGTTGAAGTATCACCAAGCCCTCCAGAGTTGACTTCCGCAGAGTGGGAGCAGTTAAGTGCTCCCATGTATAGAGCTTTGCGTGCGGCGTATGGATCAGCTGTTCTTTATGGTTTATTTTCGTTTATCGTATCGATTGTGTTATTGATGCTAACAAGATCAACTCTGAAGAATGCGGGGTAGCCCGGCTTGTGCTTTGGTGAGTAGGCGAGAATGAGGAGTCAGTCGTGCGTCAGAATCCAAAGAACACTGTGCTTGCATTCCTACTCATCGGGATCAGCTTCATCATTTTTGGATGGGTTTTTGAGTTGCTGAATCTTGAAAGTGTTGAGATTGGCATTTCCACCGAAACTGCTGAATCTGTCATCGAGTCAGTCCGCCAGAGTCATAAAATGGCAACGGTGCTTTACGGGGGCGGTCTTGCGAGTATTTTGTTTGCTTGTGTCGGGATGCTGCGTTTGGAGTTGTGTAGCCATCAACCGGCAGAGTGAGATCGAGCAATCAGATTTGGATCTAGTGTTCATGCCAGGTGCCCCGACTCGCCCACTTGGGAGCAGAGGGGGTCAGGTATGGTTTTTTAGGAAAGACCTCACTGCTGCGAAGACGGCGAGTCGGGTCATCGGAGTATGGTGCTTAATTTTTCTACATACTTGACAGCGATTCCGAGTTCGCGCATCTGAATGAGTCACCAAAGAGGAGATTCTGATGTCGAATTTTTTAGTAATGATTGGATGTGCAGTCGGGATTTGTGGACTGAGTGATTACGATCGTGATTCACACTTGTCCGTTGAACCTGCGCCTGGAGTGGCAAGCAAAGCACAAGTTAATCAAGCCGACGGTGCTATAGAAGTTCCGATCTCTACGGAGACGGGGCACATTATCATGGAGGCGTGGATTGAGGGGGATGGGCCGCACTGGTTTGTACTTGATACAGGCAACCAACAGACTACTTTCTATGCGAGCCTCGCCGAGAAGCTTGAGCTCGAAACCAGGCATCTCGGCGAGCTCGTCGGTGCAGGGTCGGGCTCAATGACGGTGCAGATGGCCAACGATGTACTTGTGGGCATTGGAGACGCGAGTAATGGGCACGAGCGTCCTAACTTTGTCGAGCAAGAAGCCACCGTTTTACCCGACGCGGCAAAGATGCCCGCGTTTGGCGACAAGATTGTTTCAGGGTATCTAGGAGGGAGTATGATCGAGCGGTTCGTGACCTCGATCGACTATGGACGCAATAGGCTGGTGCTTACGCCACAGGATCAGTATGCTGTTCCTGAGGGCGCGACTGTGATTGAGATGAAGCTCGCGTTTGGGTTTCCGTATTTCGAAGGCACTGTTGTTCCGGTGCTGTACGGTAAAGCGGTTGATCCCGTCGTTGGTAATTTTTTGTTCGACCTGGGCGCAACCTACGGCGTTGAGATGAACTATGAGTATGCAAAGGAATACGGATTCGTTGATGCCGACGATCCGGATCAGAAGCTGGTGATGCGTGCACAAGGGATAGACGGAGTACCGTTCGAGATACGGTCCGCACCTGTGCAATCCATGACTATGGGCGGTGTCGAGCTCGACGATCAAGAAGTGGTCTTTATGACCACACCTGGCGGCGGCCCGCCGATCGAGAACCTTGTCGGTGCGGTGGGCAGCGGGAGTTTTTTGGATATGGTCGTTACGCTCGATTACGCAGGCAACCGCTTGATTCTGACGCCGTCGAAAGACTAATACGCAGTCGATATCACAGCTGGTTAGTGTGCACACGGCATCCAGAGATGGAGATTGGAATCGTTCGTAGTGCAGTTCAAGCGTCCGCACATGCTTCCCGTTGCGCAGCACGACTGCGAACAAACGATTGAACTCGGTCTCCTTGAGATTTTCAATATGAGTCCTGCCGAGTCGGGCACCCGCCCACGCAAAGCACATTCAGACAACCCAACTGACCCAACCCTCTGGGTGAGGGGTTGGGTCAGTTGGGTTTGATACACATGATTCGTTCGAGTTATTGCTTCCGCTCGCCGCGCCAGGGCATGACGAAGTCTCGGCCGATGGAGTGGGTCATGCCGTTGATGGTGTCTCCGAAGATCTCGCCGCTGGTGTGGTACAACCCTGAGCCGTCTTCGGTGACGAACACGAATCGAACGACCCCGAAGCTGTTGGTGACGCGGGAGCTCGTGATGGTTGAGCCGTTGTAGAAGGTGCCAGTGAATGAATCGTCTGCGATTTCATTGATCACCATATCAATCAAGTACGGCTCAGCATCTGGAGTCGGACGGAGGTCGATCGACCATGTGCCGATGAGCGAACCGGTATCGGGGAGCGGGGCTTGCTGGTCGGGGGCGATTGAATAGGTGAAGCCGTCGGTGTCGAGCGCGACGCGGTACAGCCCCGGCTCTGGTGCATAGAGACGGATGTTGTCGGCATTAAGATCGCCAGAACCTTCGAACGGAACGGTCGACATCGTTTGATCCTGATCGCCCATGTTCATGTCCCAGGATCCATTGGCGACGAACTTGAGTTCGCTGATGCCTTTGGTGAGCTCGATGGTCGTTGACCAGATGCCTTGGTCGTCCGCAGTAAGCGGGGTCGCGTTGACATCCCATTCGTTGAAGGTGCCTGCGATGGAGAGCGATTCGACGCCGTCGAGCGAGATGCTTGATTGCTCGGGCGGCGGCGTCCAGGTCATGGTGAATTCGCGGAAGAGCCCGTACCCAATGACGGGCGCTGAGATGATCGAAGCAAGAGCGATGTACGCAAGAGGCTTTCGGATTGGTTCGCCCTGCGGGTCCTTTCGGGTGAGTCCCTTTGAAAGCAGGTAGTCGAGCGAGAACCGGCCCGGGCCGATCGCGAGGAAGACGATGTAAAGCCAGAAAAAGCCTTGGGTGATGTGGTAGTCGAGGATCGGGTTGACTTTGTGGAACCCGAACGCAGCGACGCCCATGGTGAATGCGAGCATGAGTGCTGCGGGTCGTGAGAGCAATCCCAGCGCGAGCAGCACGCCTCCGGCGTATTCGCTCATCTCGGCGCACACTGCGAAGAAATGCGGTGCGGGGAATCCGACTCGTTCGACTTGTCCAATCATCCAGTCCGGGGTTGGCAGTTTGTCGAGCCCAGCTCCGACCATCCACACGCACGCAAACAGACGCGATCCGAGAAGTAAGAAATCAATGATCCATCCTCGGAAGCCGAGGCTCCGCGTATGGCTTGGTGTATGAAAGTCTGTGGAATAGCCGAGAACCCGAGCGATTCGCCCGAGTGTTGTAGTTGATGCTGCCATTTTGTAACCCCTCTAAAGAGCGTGTGTTGTGTAAGTGCTGGTGCCGAGTTCGTAGGTAACCTTGGATTGGATACAACGGTTCGCAGATTGGCTAGCAGAGCTTGGCGCTCTTGGACACATAGAAATCCGCAAGTCCTTCGCGAGCAGCGTAGCTGTATTTTTTCGCAATCGACTCGGACCATGTTGCGGGAGAGGCTCCGCGATCTGTCAGGTATTGTTGATAGAGTTCGTCGTATTGATCGATGTGTGCGAGGTTCTCTTCGTCTGTTGGGTACGCGTTTTCAAAGAGCATTGCTTGGGGAGCGAGTCTTGGTCGGTGGTTTGGGGATTCGTCTGGGAATCCGGCGCATAAGCCGTAGAGGGGGAGGACGCCTTGTGGGAGGTTGAGGACTTCGTTGAGTTTGGGGAGGTCGTTGCGGATACCTCCGATGTAGCAGGTGCCATAGCCCATGGATTCGAGTGCGAGGGTGAAGTTTTGTGCGAAGAGCGAAGCGTCGATTGATCCGACGAGGAATGCTTCGAGTCCGGTGGTGTAGGTGTTGCCTGCGCGCTCGGTGATGAGCATGTGCTTGCGGAGGTCGGCGCAGATAACGAAGAATGCGCCGCAGTCGTGGACTTTTTGTTGTGGTCCTGCGAGGTCGGCGATTGCTTGTCGTTTTTTGCTATCGGTGATGTGGATGATGCAGTAGGGCTGGACCGCTGATGAGGTCGCAGCGGCTTGTCCCGCATGCATCGCGGTCGTGATGTGCTCGGTTGGGATATCGCTTGCTTTGAACTTGCGGATGGAACGGTGCGCGTGCATGGTGTCGATGGTCGGATTCATGGTTGAGGATAGTTCTGTATTTTGTGACGGGCATCCTGATCTGGCGCATCTGGTGGTTTCATACGCAGCTTTGTTCATGTTGTTCATGCATAGCTGGTGCACGGGACTCAAGCAGGAGTAGAACACGATGAACTGGAGAATGACAGCACGAGGTGCTGCGGATATCAAATTGGTTCTTGCGGCGCTCTTCGCGGTCGGGGGTTTGTCGTGGGGTGTGGTGTCGGTGCTTTCTTCTGGGAACTCCGCTGAGAACGACAGTCTTCGTGTGCTTGATACGGTGGTGGATGCGAGCGGGAATGCTGTTGAACCGGTCTATAGCAAATCAAACACCGACACACAGGTGAGCTTTATAGAGCAGGAACTCCGAGGTGTGGTACTCCGACAAGCCACCAGTGCGGTCAGCGGGATTGATTCTGCGAAGGGGCTTCCTGATGGAGTTGGGGATGCGGTGATCAATGCATTTCTTCCGGTGCTGACTGGGGATCATGCTTCGTTCATAGATGCTATCAAAGCGATGGGAGGGGTGCTTGCGGGTGATCTTGATCAAGACCATCCGCTCTTTACCGAACTCACCAAGACCTTTCGGGGAGCAAAGGTTGATCTCTCTCGGATCACGGTTGAGAAATATGTTGCGGGTGAAACACGACGGAAAGATTCGAGAGAGCGGTCCTCTGGCGGTGTGAATATGGGGGGGGATGATGCGAATGCAGAGGGATCACAGACCGGTGTGCAAACCAATGTGATTGAGATGCATCCCGCATCAATCTTTCCTGATGCGCCAAAGAAACAAGATCCAACATCGCTGCATGTCAAGATACCGGTCCAGCCAAAGGGCGAGAAGCAAGAGACAATTTTCGGATTGATACTGACATGGAATACAAAAGCAAAGCAATGGCAACCCGCAGCGTACCAGCTCATCCGTAACCGGAAAGTACAGGATAAGAATGATGATTAATGAAAACCGCCCACAAATGCACTCTCCTAGCTCTCTGAATCGATCTGGATTTACCTTGCTTGAACTGCTGGTATGCATCGGGATCATTGGTGTGCTTATTGGATTGTTGCTCCCAGCTCTAGCAGGCGCAAGGGGGTCAGCGCTCCAGACGGTCGCGCTCAGTCATGTGCGGTCGGTCGGGACGCAGTTTGCCCAGTTTGCTGGTAATAAAGGGAAGTATCCGCACCAGAATCTTGGTCAGCTTCCTGCGAGTCTTGAGGGCACCGGGGCGTATGAGCCGGTTGGAGATGAGTTGATTATTGAGTGGTATCCGAGGGGTGTGATTATTGCAACGACCGACTACTTTGATCACCGGTGGATGTGGCCTGCGATGCTGACTCCTATTGATGAGTGGCCAGACTACTGGGAGACTTGGGTATCTCCGCGGAAAGATCAGGAGCTTCCCAAGCTTGAAGATATTGGGCTCGATTCAGAAATACAAATCCGCGACATGATCTCGATCGAGTATTCGAACTCGTTTATCGCGCGCCCGTCAATGTGGCTTGATGGGCGGGACTTTGATGAAGCGTCAATGCTTCGCCCTACCAGACCACACGATGCGAAGTACCCATCGAGCAAGGTCATGTTGTGGGATGACGATCTTTCGTATTTATCAGGGAAGAATCGGCCCGAGCGTGTTGATGGGTTGTTTGATGCCAAAACACCCATGGCGTTTGCTGACGGGCATGCGGATGCGCTGCTCCCGAGTGATGCGACTGAAGGCGCGAAAAACTTGTACAACGGCGCGACTACAAAGCTGCACAACACACCAGACGGCGTGGGGGGCCGGGATTACTAAAGCCAGAGACTACTAGACCCAGAGATCACCAAGCCCAGAAGTCACAAGTTATGTTTAATGGGATCAATCATTTCCAGCGGTTTGGTGACTGGATGTAGTGGGGATCATTGGTCGCGGTGATGGATCCAATCGCGTGTTCGGGATTGTTGCGTGCGGATTGATCGTGTGCGGATCGCTGAACGGACCCGTCGGTGCGGGCGTTGAGATTGATCCCGAATCCAGTGGAGTTGTCGATGCTGTGTCTGAACGCGGTGGTGGGGGAGAAGTTTTCAAACCAGTACCCGTTGCCAGCATAGATCTTGGGTGGGTCGAGCAGCGCGCTGCTTGATGGGCGATCTCCGAAAAATGAAATCAATGAATCCGCGAAGACGATCATTTTGCTTGGATCGGTGATCTGGTGGAGTTTGAGTGTTCGCTGGTTGGTGAGGGTGTGGTATCCGGTGGTTGAGGGGGAGAGCCCATACGCGTTGTAGCCGTAGGTGGAGCTGAAGGTGCCAAACTGTCCTTGGTGGGTGTAGGTGTCTTCGCGTTGATCGGGGCACTCATAGACGGACTGGTCACCAAGGGCACTACTGAGATACGGTGAGAGTGTTCCGGTGGAGTGGTCGAGGGACTGGGATGTTTGGGATTCTGTCCCGTACCAGTATGTTCGGCTCTGGGATTGAGTTTGCAGATGGGGCATCGCGAATCCCTTGTTCTCGTCCGCGTACATCGTCCACCCAAGAGTGAGCTGGCGCAGATTTGATTCGCATTTGATCGCTCGCGCGCTCGAACGCGCAGCACTCAGGGAGGGGAGAAGAATACCGATCAGGAGTGAGATGATCGCAATCACGACCAGCAGCTCGATGAGTGTGAATGCACGATGAGTTGGGTGCTGAGGTTTGGTCATGGATGAACCTCTTTTTCGAAGCGGCCAATTTCGTGTACATGCCCATCGATGTAGGATCGGATCTGGTCCTGAATCAACACTGGTTGAGGAGGCTCTCGCTCAAACTCGATCATCGATAGTCCGTTTGTAGATGTAGAGAAGATCTTGTTCCCGACAAGAGCGGGTGTGGTTCCGGTGTTGGGTTGGGTTGAGATGATGAACCCGGGTTCGGTTGGGTGTTTGGTGAGGTCGATGGTGTGGAGCTCTGATGCGTGTGTGAAGGGGTTGAATCCGGTCGGCGCGTTCATGGTTGAGACGAGGAGTTTGGCTGGGCCTCGGGTATTGAAGGCAATCGGGTGGTGACCCCATCCACCGATGGATAGAAAGGGTTCACCTGGATTCCAAGATCCGGAGTTGTCGAGGTCTTGGTGGGTTGCTTCAAACGAGTCCCAGAGCATGACCGCGTGATCTGTATTGTCTTGCACCAGTTCGATCGCGGGGAGTGATCCGGTGAAGAGGGTTGAAGGGGAGGTGGGGACACCGCCTGATACGACGATGGTGTTGTTTCCAAGGGCAATCGGGCTCGCATCGGTGCGCACTGTGGGTACGGACCATTGAAGATCGCCATTGCTTGCATCGAGTTTGATGGTGTTGGCGCTGCGTTGTCCGCCGTTGAAGTTGTAGCTTGATGCGTAGATGTACCCTTGGGAGTAGGTCACAGCGCTGAAGAACCCGATGGGTTGAGGATTTGGGGTATCCCATATGGGAGCCGGGGTTGAGGTGCTTGTTGCGTTGAATGCAAGGATGTGACCGGCGCCACCTGAACCGTTGTCAGCAGTGGATACATAGACAATGCCATCGTGATATGCGGGGGTGTTTCCAGAACAGTCCCCCGGAAGAATGGCAGACCACAGCAACTCACCCGGTTGATATGGATTGGAGACCGGGTTATGCGGATCGATATTAATGCAGATGAGCCGGGCGTTGCTTGCAGATCCAAAGGTGTAGTCCGTGATGAACGCGCGATTCGCGCCGGTCAGATCAGTCGTCAAACAAGGTGAAGCGTTGACAATCGGTGCGCCCAGATCCGTTGACCAAAGTTGATCACCAGTGAATCGATCAAGCGCCACCATCGAGAATCCCGCAGCGATGATGATCGCATCATTGTCCGGATCAATGCTTGGTGTTGACCATGAGTCAAAGAACGGGAATGGGACTGGTGTTGCCCACACAAGGTCTCCAGTTGATTGATCGAACGCTGCGAGGCGATCGGTGAAGCTCTGGTCTTTGCCGATTCCGTATACGAAGGACTCGTCTGCAACCACACCTGCTTGGGGTGTGAAGGTCATGGTGATGGAACCATCCCCAGTGCTGATCCAGTGCGGGTTTGAGAGGTATGGACCTGTGACCTGAGGGGTTGTGGTGAACCCTGCGTGTGTGCTTGATCCTGCGAGCTGAGTCCATGAATCTGGCGCTGTTGATACAGGATTTTGTGTATTTGCAAGATCAAGTGGTTGCATACCAGTCGGAGTTACCGGCGCTGATTGCGCGTTGGTCTGTCCACTGATGGACAACGCGCTGAGTAAGCATACAGCTCTGAATATACTTGAATGGTGCAATGAGTCGTTCATAGATTTCTCGATAAGCAAACTTTGCGAACACCGGCAGGTCGCGTTTCCGCGAGCTGCCGATGATCACTCCCCTAATGGAGAGAGAGGGGGTGAAATTCTTATGAGCGCCGGCGCTTGGTGCCTACAAGTCCAAGCATGGAGATCAACGCGATTGGTGCTGGTGATGGAACCACCGCGACCGCATCGATTTCAAATGCTGATCCGGATTCATTGAGTAATCTGACAAAGCTCGCGGAGGTGAGTCCCGTTGATGAGATGTCAATTCCGATCCCGCCTCCAGATCCGTTGTACAGGTCGCGGATCTGGGTGAAGGTCATGTTGGCAAAGTCTGACGCGACCATGCTTGGGTCGAGGGCTTTGGTGAAATCAGTCTCGATGCTCCCAGCTGATCCGGGGGTCGAGTCAACAAAGTCTGCGTATCCGAGGGTCGGGAACAGATCCAGGGTCGTGGTGGTTGCGGTGATCCAGTTCATCCCGTCGTTTGAGACTTGGATGGTTGCTGCTCCACCTGCGCCAAAGATGAATGGATTGGCGCCGGTGAATCCGCTGCCATCATTAGATGGGTCTGAGTCGGTGAAGGTCGCGTCTGCGAAACCTGCGTTTGAGAACAGGATGAGATCAACACCAAACGCGTGGGATGCGTTGTTGGTAATCGCAGTATCGAATCCGAGGGTGAGGTGTCCGCCCGATCCGATGGACACGATTTCATCGGTTCCAAATGCGGGGTTGAACGGGGTGACTCCAGATGGGAAGACGCCTTCGCCTGTGAAGCGTTCGGCGCTGCCCAGCGCGGTGTTGGCGTCTTGGTATTGTGTTGCTGCGTTTGATCCGGCGTCATACGAGATGACGGAGGTGGCAAAGGGGGAGGCAGCGGCCAATGCAGAAACTACGGATAGCGTGATAGCGGTTACGAAAAATGATGGTGAAGCGATCATTGATCAGCTCGACTCTCTATCCGCGAAAGAATGCGGATGCTGGGTGTGCTGACCTGGGATCGCGCAGGACACTCCCCGATCAATGGATGCTCTTGCTCGCGGGATTGGGCGGCCGATGCGTGCGGGGAGGGCGCGCAACTGATCCGCCGTCCCTGGTTCGCGAGGTCCGACACATGTGCTGAGGCAGGTCTTCCGGCTCGGGGCTCAGATCCGCTCGCCTTCCCAGCTCCAGAGTGTGCTTGTGCACATGATCTGAATCCAGTGGCTGCTGTTGTCGCCAACAGCGTGAGTGGTCGTCGTTGCCCGTTACGGCGGCGCGTCCGCGGTGGAGTTTCACCACACTTCCCTATTCACCGGGACACAAATCCGCGCCCGGCACCTTCAACGGATGGACTGTATCAAATGGAAAGCGTGTTAGCAAGTTGTGGTAGTTGTAAGCGGGATAAATCGCCCGTGTGATCGAGCAATTGGAATGGTTACACAATAAGCATCGCAGTCATTGAAGTTTGCTAATCATGCGGGCGAGAGCTTGGGTATCACGCTTCTCGAGGACCGGGGAGTAGATTTCAGGCTTGATCGAAGTTTTGGAGATTGCCTGCTCGGCGCGTTTCCAGAGCTGGTCTAGTTTTTTGGGTTTGTCCCCATTGAGGGCGATGTCGGTGACAATCTCACCGAGTCTGGTCGCAACGATGGTGTCTTGGTTGTCGTAGTACCGGTTGATGATCTTGCGTTGTGATTGAGAGAACTCTCTTCCGCCGGCCATATGTGTTCCAGTCTGATCGAAATTCTGACATGCACTTGTTAGGTGCTTTGTTGGCGTTTTCGCTGTCGTCACAAGGATCTGTGGGTAAAAAGGAAGCCTTGGTTAATCCAAGGCTTTTGAAAGTACCCCCCTCAGGACTTGAACCTGAAACCCGCTGATTAAGAGTCAGCTGCTCTACCGATTGAGCTAGGGAGGCATGGCGTATTGGCCTCGTGGATCATAGACCTTGATAATCTGGGATGTCCAGTATCAAGCGGTTCTATGTCAGCGGGGTAGGATGGTGTGGTGGGGGCTGGATCAGGTCGTTGGATTGCTTTGCCGACCCATTGACGGGTTCTGGCGACGGGTCTATTGTTCCCGTCCATCTCCGGCGTGTTGCTGGGGTTGGAAACGATGACTCCATCGGATCGAATTGTTGATCCGCTTGATGACTAGGAGAGCGACATGCTTCCAGCACAACGACAGAGCCGTGGCCGAAGTAAGCGTCGCCGTTCACACGATGCTATTACTGGCATCAAACCAACCATCTGCCCACTCTCGGGTATGCCAAAGCTTCACCATCGTGCATGCACAGAATCCGGTTATGTTCGTCCGGGTCTTCGCATCAAGGTCCGTAAGCTCGGAATTGGCGTCAACTAAACTTACATCAGACTGAGGTGCAGCCTTGTCGGTCCGAATCGGAATCGATGTCATGGGTGGGGACCATGCGCCGGATGCGGTGTTGCGTGGGTGTATTGAATCACTCCCTGAGATTGGGAGTGATGTCACGCTCGTGCTCATCGGTCCAGAAGCTGTCATTACGGATTATCTGAAAGCGAACTCGATCAATGATCCTCGGATTGTGATCGAGCACGCGAGCGATGTGATCGCGATGGATGCTTCCCCAATGGGGGCTGTTCGCAATCAAAAAGAATCAACGATTGTCCGCATGTCGATGCTCGGATCCAAGAAAGCGGAAGTCCGTTGTGATGCGGTCATCTCTGCTGGTAATACGGGCGCATGTGTAGCTGCGGGACAGATGAACATGCGTCGTCTTCCAGGGGTGCATCGTCCGGGGATCGCGGTCACTATTCCCGCGTTCCATGGTCCGGTCACTTTGTGTGATGCGGGAGCCAACCCCGAACCTCGTGCAACTCACCTTTGGCAGTACGGATTAATGGCTGAGGTCTACGCAAAGATGATCCACGGCGTCAAATCACCACGCGTCGGAGTGATGAACATCGGGTCTGAAGAATCCAAAGGTTCTGGTCTTGCAAAGGAGACTGCAGAACTTCTCCGTAACACGCCGGGTATGAACTTCATCGGGTACATCGAGGGACGAGACTTCTTTGCAGGCGCTGCAGATGTCGTAGTGACCGATGGTTTCCTTGGGAACACGGTACTCAAGATGGCTGAGGGTTTAGCAAAGAGCTTGTTCCAAGCGATCGCATCTGAGATCGGTGAGCAAGATCCTGAGCTCGCAATGAAGTTTGCGCCCGTCGTCAAGAGTATTTATGCGAAGAATGATTACCACGAGCACGGGGGGGCGCCGCTTCTTGGTGTCAACGGGGTCATGATGATCGCGCACGGTTCGTCGGAGCCTCGCACGATTAAGAATGCGATCAAAAAGACTGTTGAATATGTAAACGGCCACATCAACGACGCGATTATTGAGCGTCTTGCCCAAGCTGAAAAAATACTGCAAGGTGAACCTGCATGAATGTCCAATCGCTCGGGGGAAATGGCGACGGGGGCAACGGTCAGCGCTTCGGTCATCGGTTCGGGGTTGAAATCGCAGGCTCGGGAACTCATGTCCCCGATGGTAAACTCACCAATCAAGATCTTGAAAAAGTGATGGACACCTCTGATGAATGGATCATCAAGAGGACCGGTATCCATACACGCCGCCGGGCTGATTATGAGAACGGCGAAACCACCAGCGTGCTGGCAACGCACGCGATGAAGCGTGCGCTCGAGAATGCGGAGATGGATTCGAAGGAACTGGACCTGCTCCTGGTTGCCACCATGACTTGTGATTCTCCGACACCATCGGTTGGGTGCATGGTTGCTGATGCGATCGGATGCCGCGACATTGGTGCGATGGACATCAACGCAGCGTGTTCGGGGTTCTTGTACACATTGTCCATGGCAGACATGATGATCCGCTCGGGTGCCTACAACTCAATCGGAGTCATCGGCGCCGATACGATCACGCGACATATTGATTATTCAAACTTCGGTCGCGGCGCTGCGATTCTGTTCGGGGATGGCGCTGCTGCAATGGTACTGCGCAGAACCGATCAGCCCAGCGTCGGGATGCTTGGGCACAAAATGCACGCAGATGGTGGGGGCGCTAAACACCTGTTTATTCCTTCATGCGAGATCGACTTCCCTGAAGGGGCAGAGTTCGATGATCGCAAGATCAACAAGGTCCAGATGAACGGGCAAGCGGTCTTCAAGTTCGCGGTTACCAAGTTTCAAGAAGTGATCGCTGAGACTCTTGAAGATGTTCAGATGAGCGCTGACCAGGTTGATCACTATGTGTGTCACCAAGCGAACTTGCGGATCTTGGACTCGGCGCGAGAACGCTTCGGTATTCCTAGTGAAAAACTACTCGTCAACATCGACAAATACGGCAACACCGTCGGTGCATCCATCCCACTTGTCTTTGATGAACTGATGAGGGATGGAAAAATCAAGCCCGGCCAGCGCGTGATGTTCCTTGCGTTTGGTGCAGGACTCACCTGGGGCTCATCTCTCTGGCAGTTATAAACAAAGTGCCTTTCGAGAATCCTGCTTCTTTGGAGTACTCAACGATGAACAACATTATTCTTTGTCCCGGTCAAGGTGCTCAAGCGGTCGCGATGGGCAAGCTTTGGGCTGAGACTTCAGAGGCATCGCGAGCGATATTTGAGCAAGCGGATGAAGTGCTCGGTGATTCATTGGGAGCGCCGTTATCTGAGCTGTGTTTCGAGGGGCCCGTCGATACGCTCAACCGTACAGATGTTTCTCAGCCTGCGATTTACACCACGTCCATCGCGTGCTTTGCGGGTTGGCTCGACGGAGAGAATCTCACAGCAGCTGAACTCAACATGGTCGCAACTGCAGGTCTTTCACTTGGTGAATACACCGCTCTGCACCTCGCAGGTGCTTTCAGCTTTGAAGATGGACTCAAGCTTGTTGCACTCCGTGGAAAGGCAATGCAAGACGCTGCTGAAGCGGTGGACTCTTCGATGGTCGCCCTGATTGGCGCAGATGAAGAACAAGCAAACGCGGTATGCGATCAGGCCCGGGGAGACGATATTCTGGTTGCGGCCAACTTCAATGCACCGGGTCAGGTGGTGATTTCTGGGTCGTCAAGTGCGTGTGATCGTGCGGAAACGGTTGCTTCTGACATGAAGCTCCGCGCAACGCGTCTCAGTGTTGCGGGCGCGTTCCATTCGCCGATCATGAATCCTGCTGCGGATCGTCTTGCAGAAGCATTGGCTGCGACGCAGATCAACACACCCAAGTTCACAGTGATGTCCAATGTCACAGCCCTTCCTCACGAGAACGAAGCTGATTCGATCCGCATGAGATTGGTCGATCAGTTGACGAATCCGGTCCGCTGGGCTGCGTGCTGTGAGTATTTGGTGAATGCGCATGCGGATGCAAGCTTCCATGAACTCGCGCCAGGTAAAACCCTTGGGGGCATGATGCGCCGCATCGCGAAGGGAACCAAAGTGCAAGCACATATCGAACCCGAAGCGGTCTCCTAACCTCGTAGCTCGCGACAACACTCATACCACACACATATTCCTCGATGGATACACTAGATTCACACAGAAACGAGAATCATCATGACTGAACAACGCATCGCTATTGTTACTGGAGCATCACGAGGTATTGGTCGCGCCGTAGCGCTCCGTCTTGCAAGCGATGGTCGGCATGTGGTGTGTGTGTCTCGATCACAAGGCCCGCTCGACGAGCTGGTCGGTGAGATTCAAGCAGCTGGGGGCTCTGCGAGCGCGATGACCTGTGACATTTCAGACTTTGATGCGGTTGCATCAATGGTCGAATCTGTTGCGAGCGAGCAAGGCAGACTCGATATTCTCATCAACAATGCGGGCATCACCAAGGATAATCTTATTCTCCGCATGACCGACGAAGAATGGGACGATGTGATAAACACCAACCTCAAATCGGTCTTTGTCGCTTGCCGAGCCGCGGCTCGTCCGATGATGAAAAACAAGTTTGGGCGCATCGTCAATATCGCATCAACATCCGGATTAGTGGGGAACGCGGGCCAGTCCAACTACGCTGCTGCTAAGTCCGGGCTTACCGGATTTACTAAAACAGTTGCGCGCGAGCTTGGCAAGAAGAACATCACCGCTAACTGCATCGCACCGGGATTCATCGAAACGGATATGACCAAGGATTTACCCGGTGCGGTGACCGAACACATCAAGAGCGTGATCTCAACCCGTGATCTGGGCAAACCCGAAGATATCGCTGCTGCTGTCGCGTATGTCACGAGCGATGATGCTGGGTACCTGACCGGCCAAACCATCGCGGTTGATGGCGGCATGACCATGTGCTGATCTTGTTGTATGCTGGTCTGTTGGCTACCTGATCGGCTCACGCGCAATGCCTAGCTCGTATGAATAAACCCAAAGTGCAATCGGCAGTGGTCAAGATGCATCTTTACCCACTGATCATGACGCATCTTTCCGAGGAGCGGTGATATCTGGGTCATCTGTTCACCATTTTCGATGCGTGCAAGCTGGGCCCGGAGATTCTTCATCCCGTCTTCGAAACTGATTGCTTTATCTGGGAGCATGCTTGATGCGGAAGCGGGGAGTTTGATGCCGGGTTTCATGTGTGAGCGTCCGAGCATTGGTTTAAGAACGAGCTTTCCGACGATGCGGATCAGCAGGGGCATGTGAATCTGTTTGCCTTGCTCGTCAACGAAACCATCAAATGCGAGTTTCATTGGCTTTGCACAATGATCAAAGATCTGACCAGCAGACCATGCGCCTTTCGCGGAGAGAGTATCGTTCTCGTGCGCAGCTTGTATCTGATCTAGATCTGCGATCAGGTCCGAAAGTGATGCGTAGTCCCGGGGTATCCATGCTTCTTTGTCATATGCCATGTGTGCTCCTTGTGCGTTTGTAGTGGTTCAAGATATACGCCAAGTCTATGAGACCCTCGTTCCAGGTGACGAGGGTTGATTCTATCGCTATGGTCTTTCAGTCACGAAAGGATGGACTTATGAAACCAGACAATACTCAACTTGATACCATGAGGCCGCACTCAATTCTAGAGTCGGTTCTGTATTCTGCAGATCTTGAAAGCTCGCTTTGGATGTTTTCCGAGGTCCTTGGGTTCCCGGTGATTCGGGATATGTCCTCGCTGGGGTTTGGGGTCCGTGTCGATGAGTCGCATGTACTCATTGTGTTTGATCCTCGTGAGACCGACAAACCCGGGCGTGATGTACCAAGCCACGGCGCTCGCGGTCCCGGACACTTGGCGATGCAAATCCGGGATGCAGACTATGACGCATGGAAGCAAAGACTCAGCAGCTTCGGGGTCGGGATCGAGCAAGAAATCGAGTGGACCCAAGAATGGCGATTCGCACCCGGAAGATCGATCTATTTCCGTGATTCCTATGGAAACTCACTGGAACTCATCACTTCTGATATCTGGGGAGATGGTCCCTTCGTTCCAGGAAGTAGTTGATCCACAGTTGTATTCGTCTAGCGAGAGCTATGTGGTAGAAACCTACCCGCTGTGTGTCCCTACACTTAGGTATGAAGACATCACTGAATAACTCATCTGGCTTCCTGATAGCTGACCATTCATTTTCTGTCGATCTGAGAAGCTGTCTGGCAACAGGCCTGTCAACAAGTCTGGTACTCTGTCTGATGATGCTGGCCGCTGGATGTTCGGATTCCAGTGATGAAAAAGCAGAAGCTGCGCAGATTCCAGAACCCACCGCTGACACGAGCTACCTTGATGAGCTAGCTGCTAAGCAAGGGATCGCTCTTGAAGATGAGCCTGAGCAATCGATTGATGATGAGGCTGTGACGAGCGGTCAATCGCTCCAGGTCATTGATGATCAAGGCAACGCTGAAGAGGTGCGGGACTGGCAACGGGAAGAAGATTCCAAATCATTGCTCGGTCGTTCCCGTGACAAAGCCAAAGACCTCCGCGATCAAATCCAAGGGGGCACCAGCGCAGAAGAAGGATTGGCGTACACACTACCCGATGAAGAGTACGCGTCGAGCAGCGGGATGCGGTGGGAGATGCCTGGCAGCTGGAGTATGGCGGTCCCGGCGCGTGGACGATTCGCAGAAATGTACATCAAGAATCCGCTCGGTAATGCATCGGTTTCATTTGCAAAGGACTCAGCAACCACGCGGGAACTCATCCGCGTGATGCAAGGGCAGATCATCGATCCGATGGGGGGCCGCGCTGATGTCCAAACAACCAACAAAGTCATCAATGATCAACAGGTGACGATGGTTGATTTGAGCGGGACCTTTCTTGATCCCGGTTCAAAGGGCAGCACCAAAGAGCAAATTTTCTACGCAATGCATGCTGCGATCTTTGATCTCGGGGACCAGCGGATCGTCATTAAGATGTGGGGACCACAAGACACCGTTGAGCGCAGCACTGATGCATTCGATCGAATGATCGATGAGACGAGTGTTGAGTAAAAAACATTCTGATCAATGCATGACAAATGATCAATAGATACAAGTTCTCAAATGGGGATAGCACATGAGCACAGTACGGATGTACACCTGTTTCACCGAGTCGCACAAGCCCATGCTTGACGAATACTTTCTTCCAAGCGTGCCCGATTCATTCGAGGTTGTGGTGAACCAGTTCGATCAGGAATGCGAAACCGGTGAGTATCTTTCGGATGGATGGGTCCGCGCGGTTTCACGCAAGATTGAAGTGATCCGCGAAGCAATCGAACACACGCGCTCCACCGAAGGCCCGGATTACTTCGTGTTCTCGGATTGTGATATCCGCTTCTTCACAGACCTAGGTCCCGACATCGCGCACCACATGAAGACCCATGACTTTATCGCGATGGATGATGACATCTATTGCACCGGATTCATGGGCATCCGCGCCGATGACCGTGCAGCATTCATGTGGAAATGGGCTGCGGAGAATATCGAAAAATATGGGTGTGACCAACCCACCGGGAACGCATTTATCAAAGCCCATCTTCGTGCGATGAAACTTGGCAAACTCATTCCCCGCGTTCTCCAGACTCCCAAGCTCCGCAGGCACACTGATGCGGGACCGATGCGTTTCGGGAAGTTCCCACGGATCAAATACTTCAATCACATGCATCTCGGGATTGGTGATGCAATCTGGGATGGGGTAGTCCCGATCAAGATCACGGACGCGCAGTTCGACAGCATGCTGATGCTCCACGCGAACTACACGCGCGGGATGGAGAACAAAGTTCGATTACTTGAAGAAATCGGTCAACGCAAGATCGATCATGACCGCGCCAAGAAAGCAAAGTCAGAGCTTGCTGCTAAAGCTGCCAGTCCTGAACCGGTTGCTTGAGCATGACTAAACTCAACGAGATGGGGCGGCAATACCAAGCTCTGTGCTTACAGTATTGAGTTTCTTTCCCGCAAAGTTCGAGCTGTTCACTCGTACTATTTTTGAGCGGGTATTTACGAGCTTGGATCCAATAAGCGCGATGCGGCCCAGCTGATACCGGATAGGATTATTCCTAAACTCGGAATACCGTTGATCCAGAATCGTACGCTCTTTCGCGTACTGCTCTTTCCAGCTGTCATGCTCACCCTTGGCATCGGTATGAATCCTGTGAACTCCCGTATATCGATCGAGCCTCATGGAGTCCGACACGCGGAACATCCGGTACCAGAGGTCGGTGTCCATTGTGCAATGCAACGAGCGGTCAATCCCCCCTACCTCCTCATAGAGCGACCTTCGGAACATCGTGCTCGGTTGATGAATCCGCATGTACCCGAGCTTAGCCCATCGTCTTGATGGCCCCGCCCGATGCTCGCACCGAAGCACAGTGCTGTCCTGATCAATGATGACGGTGTTGCCTTCGATAAAGCCGATGCTGGGATTCGATGCAAATGCTTCACGCATATCCAGGATTGCGCCGGGAATCATCGCGTCATCAGAGTTGATCCAGGTCAGTATGTCCCCGCTGGATCGCTCAAAGCCTTGAATAATGGCATCTGATTGACCTTTGTCAGGTGCTGATTGCCAGTGGGTGAGTTCTGATTCGTATTGTTGAATGATGGATGCGGATTCATCGGTGGATCCGCCGTCCATGACGATGAGTTCATGGATCTGATCGCGTTGATTGATGAGCGATTCAATCGATTCACGAAGATACCGCGCTTGGTTGTACGACGGGACGACAATCGAGACGGTGGGGAGGGTCATAAGTTGTCAGAGCGCACCGGATGTGTGCGTTAGCTGAGTCCGAGGAGTTCGATCTCGAAGATGAGATCAGCCTTCGCGGGGATCGCAGGCGGTGAACCAAACTCGCCGTATGCCTTTGCGTAGGGGATGGTGAGTGTGCGTTTACCGCCAACTTTCATGCCTGGGATGCCTTCTTGCCATCCTTGGATGAGGTTGTTGAGCGGGAAGTTGATGGACTCGCCGCGATCGTATGAGGAATCAAAGACGGTGCCGTCCATGAGTGTGCCCTTGTAGTGGACCTCGACGGTTGCGTTCTTTGGGCATTCCATGCCGGTGCCTACGACGGAGTCTTCGATGATGATTTCGGTGATCTGGCTCATGGTGAGTTCCTTTGTGTTGGGATGGATTGTAGGTCCCTCAGAGCCCAAAATACTCACTGATGTACGATGGAATGTCCTCTGCTTTGGTCATGTTGACCACATCAAGCAGCCTCATCAGATCGCGTTTGAGCTTCTCATCGATTGATTCAGCGTCGATTTCATCATCATCGATCGTCCGGACATATCGGTACCGCCCCTGTCCTCGCTCGTTTCCCGGGATCGGGGTCAGTTCGATCGCGCCGTATTCCGCGAGTCGAATCAGGACATACTCCATCACCCCTCCCCCGAGCCCGTGCGCGTGTCCTTTCCCGATGACATGGATGCGGAGGTCATCACTATCAAAATCGTCGTGGGCGAATCTCGCTTCGATCGCGCTCATGGTCTGCATGATCAGATCCGCGGTCGGGTTCTGCCATCGGATGAACTCTTGCTGAATGGTCAGGTCACTTTGCGCGTACAAAATTTTGCAGGTCGCGTCAAGCCCATCACGCCCGGCGCGTCCAACTTCCTGGTGGTACGCTTCGACCGATCCCGGCAGCTGAGCATGAATCACCGCACGCAAATCAGACTTGTCCACTCCCATCCCGAACGCGTTGGTTGCGCACAACATCAGGTTCTCTTTGGGAGTCGCGTTGATGAACTGCGAGTAAACCCTTCGCCTTTCGTTGGGTGGGAGTCTTCCGTGATAGATCTCCACAGGTCGATCCATCGCTCGTTTGATCAGCGGCGCCATCCTATCCAGGTCTTTGATGAGCGTGAAGTAGACGATCATGGTACCTTGGATGTTCTTGGTCAGCTTTGCAAGGTTCTGAATTTTGTCATCATCATCCCAGACGATGGTGCATCCGAGATGCAGATTCGGGCGGTCTACCGGAGCTGCGAACAAAGGCATTGATTCTTCATCGGTCCCAACAACCGCGCGTACATCTTGCCGGACTGCTTTGGTCGCGGTCGCGGTCAGCGCGATCGTCACAGGTTGGCCGAGCTGCTCGCGGAACTCGCCAATCCGTTGATACGCTGGGCGCAGGTCGTGCCCCCATTTGGTCACACAATGACATTCATCAATCGCCAGCAGATTCACCCCGCCAGGACATTCATCGAGTGCGGCGCGAAAGTCGGGCTTGGTCATGCGTTCGGGGGTTGCATAGAAGAGTTCGTATTCGCCTTGGGAGAGTTTTTTGTAGCGTTTGAGCCGCTCGTGTTTGGATACAGTTGAGTTCACAAACCCCGCTCGGATCCCCCGTTTTTTGAGCGCATGCACCTGATCTTCCATCAGCGCGATCAATGGAGAGAAAACGAGTCCGACACCCTCACCCCCGCATTCCTGATTCATCAAGATTGACGGGAGCTGAAAGCACAACGACTTCCCTGAACCAGTGGGCATAACCACAAGCGCATCGCCCCCATCCATCACCCGATCAATAATCTGGGTCTGGAGCGGACGCAAAGATTCCAGCCCGAACCGGTCCTTGAGCGTTGAGTTGATCACTGTTTGATCCATGGCACAAGCGTAGTAATCGTGCGCGGGGTCTAACAGCAGATCCGTTTATTTCTTTGGAGCTTTCTTTGAACCGGTCTTCGATGCTTGGGCATTGGCCTTGGCTTGCGCTTCGCGTGCTGCCTTTGCTTCAAGGGACTTGAGCTTATTGACATACTGCACGCAGGTGCTCACAAAGGTCGCATGAGACCATGTCAGCGGAGAGACCGAGATCGGATCGCCCGAATACGGATCAAACTGCTCAGCAAGCACACCCGATGGGCGCGTGCGCCGGTGAGTCCAGTTCAAAAGCGTCATCGCAGGTTTGAGCTCATCAACACTCTGTGCTTTGTCGATCTGATACTGCGCTTGCCAGAGCGTGCAGATGACCCATGGATTCCCGGGGACATCATCGGTTTTCTCGTTCTCGACCTGGTGGTAATAGTCGCGTTCATATCGAGCGCAACCACCGACATCGGTTTTGACCCATAAGCGGTCGCGCATGGTCTCCATTTCAGACTTGATCAGCGGATCGGTCGAGTCAAACGCGCCAAACGAGAAGAGCGCATAGTTCGCGCTGTCGCGGGTCATGTCTAAACGGTAAGACCCGTCTTCGAGGGGGACCGCCATGCGTGCAAAGTGACCGCGCTCGTCGTGCCAGAAGTGTCGACGAAGAGCGCCCTTCATCCGTTCGGCGCCCTCGCGGAAGGTCGCTGCGAGATCCATCTCGCCGAAGTCGCTCGCAAACTCGGAAGCAGCGTTGAGCGCGCCGATGGTTGCTGCGACGGTAAAGGTATGAATCCCTCGTCGCTCTTCCCAAAGATCCCATGACGGGAGCGGGAGCCCGTTGTGATCACGATGCTCAAGCATCCACTTCGCGGGACGAAGCACAAGATTCACATACAAAGGCTTAATGAACTCCACATCGCGGAACTCATTGAAATGCTGGCGCAGCGCCCAAAGCGTGAGAGCTGTTTCGTCTTGCTGGATCGGGAGGACTGGTTTGCCATCAATCATCCAGGGGTGCCAAGAACTTGCAAGATCACCCTCTGGGGTGTATTTGTGCAAGAAGTAAGGCTTGTCGCCAATACACTCCGCAGCATACCGGAAGAAGTTTCTACTCAGTTCGCTCTGACCCGCAAGGATCAACGAGTGGGCAACCAAAGCCCCGTCACGCATCCAGCAGTACGAGTAGTGATCACCCGCAAAGTGGGTGATGTCGGTATCGTTGGCTGCGATGATCGCGCCGCCGTTATCGATCTGGGTACGCAGGATCAGCTGAGAGCGGTAGAACAGATCGCGGATCGGTTCTGGGAGCACGCCCACATCAATCGGTTCCTTGCGTGACCAGAGCTTCCAGTACGCTTCGGTGCGGGTAATCAATCGCTCAGGACCAATCTCCCAGACACGCTGGTTCATTTCCTTTGCCGATTCATAGGTGTTTGAGCAGACGACCCAGATCGTTGCATCGGCAACTCCAAACTCGGGAACCTGCACATGCACACCCACAGTTGCATCGACTGATCCCTGGGAGATCGCGTTGCGACCCAGTTGCCCGTCTTCTGCATCGCGCCAGGTACCCTCAGCACCACCGACGCGCTTAGCGCCGATCGCCCAATGCTCGATCCCGCATTTGGTTGGATCGCTGCTCGCGTTGATCAGGAAGTACGAATCGTCTTTGTACATGATGACCGCGTTGGTATTCGGGTCATAGTTTGCGGTATCACCGACCGGGGAGCCGTTGATCGAGAGGTCGAAGTGGAAGAAGAGACGGACATCACGGGTCGCGCCGCGGAGATCGCGGACATGCACATTCCGGAAGTACACCGGTTTGTGATAATCCACAAGATCATGACAGATCAGTTCCAGCCCAAGCTTCTCATTGACCAGACGGACCTCGGTCGTCATCGAATCAGGCTTGTATCGTAAATCGCGCTCCCACGAATCTTCTTCGATCCAAGAGAGCTCACCATCTGCCCAGACCCCGAACCGCTGGACATGACCATCGGTGTGGTTGTACCGACCAACGCGAGGCGAATAGATATCCCGCATCCGGTACTGGTCGTCGAAAGTGAACAGGATTGAGCCGTTACCAACAGGGATATCGCGGGGCATGGGTATTTTTCCTAAAACGCACAGCGTGCAGAAACAAATGATTCACCAGTAATCTAGCGTGATCATCGACCAATATGGCTCACAATTCCGATCAATTTGTACAATCCGTACCCAGAATCTTGTCGAAGAGAGATAAAGATCAATCTTTGTCAACTTCGATTCTTGAGTTCTCCAGAATCAAGCTGTTTCAAGTGCAGCATTGTGGTATGCTGAGGATTCATCAAAAAGTCCAGTTCTTGGGCGTGTTTTTCAACCGAGTGATCAGTTTCAGATCCAAATGATGCCATCGGAGTGTTCAATGCTGTCTTCTACCCGTCCTCAACGAGCCTTTACTCTCATTGAACTGTTGGTCGTGATCGCGATTATCGCATTGCTCCTTGGGATACTCATCCCCGCGCTCGGGAAGGCGCGATTCACTGCTCAATCGGTCAAAAGCAAAGCCAACCTCCGATCACTCGGACAGGTGCAGTTTTTGTATGCGGGTGACTTCCGGGACAGCTACATCAACCCCTTTGATGTGACCAGAACAACGAATGGCGGTCCGACCAGCGCTGGGTGGTCAAGCGTGCGCAAACCAGGCTTGAACGGTCGATACGAGTTCGTTGGGCCCAATAAGTGGTATTCTGAGATGTACGCGTTCCATTGGTATTCATTGGTCGGTGGTTGGCTCAATGAAGGTGATTATGCATCAGAGATCCAGTTTGCACCAGCGGACGATACCATCAAGATCCGATTCTCAAATCTTTCCATCGATGATCCGTCTTTCAACCTGAATACAGGAATATGGGATTGTTCCTATGTGCTGTCTCCAACAGTCTGGTTTTCCCCAACGCGATATGCCGAGGACAGCAGACCAAATGCGGTTCGCGGAAGCGGACCAGCATCTCTTGCCAAACGCAATAAAGTTTCGGATACATCCTTCCCATCCAACAAAGTAATTATCTGGGAACGTTTTGATTGGTCCAAGAAACAACGCACAGCTTCACAACCAAATCCGGTCAACCCTTCAGCTCCAGGTATCACGCTTGGACTAGAAAAGCATCCCCCTCAATGGAACAACCCAGAAGCTGAGCCTGGAGTATTGACCGCTGATGGATCGGTAGTGAATGCATCGATTTCAGATATTAATAATCAGATGTCGGACGATAATGAGCGGGTATCTCGTGAGTTTACTCCCACGGATGTATGGGATATGCCAGGTTCATTACTTGAAGATTACGGGATGGATGGCGACTACTTCGAAGCGGGTCTTATCGGCATCGATGGGTTCGGTGCTGGCAAATACCCCGCATTCTTCTGGGCGACCCGCGATGGAATCAAGGGGCGGGACATCGTCCGCTAGTACAGATCATTCGGAGGAGAGCTCCGAACACGCGCACAACCTGCTGGATCAGATTTGACCGGAAAGCATCGCTTCTGCGATTTCGTCTGGGGTCATGCCCGTGGTGCCTGGGATGCCGAAATCTTCGACTTCCTCAGCAGGCTCCTCTGCTCCAAGTGCTTGGATTCGTTCTATCATCCCAAGCGTGGTGGTGAGTCTGATCCCGAAGTTCTCGCCGAGTTTGACCGCAGACCCCTTAGCGATCGGGCGGTTGTTCACGCAGACCTGGAGGTCTTCCTCCGCGTTGATCGGGAGCTCAATAATGGATCCCGGAACCCACTGACGGACACTTTGCATGTCTTGGTTCCGCTCGCCGAGGATAACGACCAGGGGGACTTCAATGCGCAGGATTGATTGAACTTTGGAATCCATACTGACCTCATCGGCACGATCTGCGCCCATGTGCACTCAACGCGCACTTCAATCCGGGCATATAGAGACAAAACGCAAGGATCATGCCATACCAGTCCGGCTGGGGGATCTAGGAACAATTGGATAGAGGCCGGAATGTCCAGATAATCCGATCAGGCTGTTCAGCGGATAGATTGTCTATTCGTGAGTGTGTACAACAGAATCCTGATCACCCGTCGTATCGGCTGACGATCAAGCTCACATTGTGACCACCGAACCCGAAGGTGTTGTTCATTGCTCGACGCACAGGCATCTCCCGGGCGGTGTTGGCAACGATGTCCACGCCGCCACATTCTG
Source organism: Phycisphaerales bacterium (assembly GCA_045105315.1). Lineage (GTDB taxonomy): Bacteria > Planctomycetota > Phycisphaerae > Phycisphaerales > UBA1924 > UBA1924. The sequence continues at coordinate 39,550 of JBGCDI010000022.1, forward strand.
GATCGATGTTGTCCAGGTTGATGGTGGGGGCGACGATCCCGTCGCGGACCGCGTGGATACACGCGATGAGTTCGACCGCTCCGGATGCTCCCAAGCAGTGGCCGTGCATGGATTTGGTGGAGTTCATGACGAGACCGCCGTTCGCGCCGCCCTTGGTCGCGTGGTCACCGAAAATCGATTTAACCGCGATGATTTCTGCTTTATCACCAAGCGGGGTTGATGTGCCGTGCGCGTTGATGTAATCGATGTCTGTTGGATCAAACCCCGCATCATCAAGCGCCCACTTCATTGCATGACTCGCGCCGCGTCCCTCGGGGTGGGGCGCGGTGATATGTCCCGCATCACACGAGTTGGCAGCTCCGCTGAGCTCCGCATAGATCGTCGCGCCGCGTGCTTTGGCATGCTCTTCAGATTCAAGCACATAAACCGCAGCGCCTTCGCTGAGCACAAAACCATCACGATCCATGTCAAATGGTCGGGATGCTTTCTCGGGCGCATCATTGCGGGTCGAAAGTGCTTTCATGGTCATAAACGCACCCAAGCACAGCGGGGTGAGTGCTGCTTCAGAACCACCCGCGAGCATGACATCCGCTTTGCCTGACCGGATCGCTTCCATCGCATCACCGATCGCATGACCCGAAGATGCACACGCGGTCGCGTGTGTGGATGCAGGACCTTGCAGGTTAAAGCGGATGGAGATGTTCCCGGTGACCGCGTTGGCCATGAGTTTGGGAACGGTAAACGGGGAGATTCTTGATGGCCCCTTGTTTTCAAGGACCTGAACACTTGTTTCGATGGTGTAGATCCCGCCAATCCCTGAGCCCATGACGATTCCCTGGCGCTCTGGATCTCCTGCACTGAAGTCAAACCCGCAATGGTCAACCGCTTCTTGTGCGGCGCCCATCCCGAGGAGGGAGACCCGGTCGATGCGTTTGGCTTCGCGTTTCTCCATGATCGAGTCTGGGTTCCAGCCTCGGACTTGCCCCCCGATGGTCACGGTCCAGCCATCGTATTTTTCAAACTCGGGAGCATCGATGGTTGCAATCCCTGACTTGCCATTTTTCATGGATGTCCATGTATCTGACGCGTTGTGACCAATATTGGTCAGGGCGCCGAATCCAGTAATGACAACACGATGACGGGGGTTGGAACTCATATGAAGTTTCCTGAGCTGTCTGTGTTAAGCAGACTTAGATGGACAGGTTGGATTCACAGGCGCGTTGCTCTCAAACAGAGTTGCGCCTTGAAGTAGAATCAACCGTTCTCGATATCTGTGGACAAGCCCACCGGTATGGACCGGGGGGCTTGGTGAGCGAAGAGCGAGAATGTGATCATTCGGCGCCGTTTGCCTGCATGATGAAGTCGATCGCGTTACCAACGGTCAGGATCTTTTCTGCCTGATCGTCGGGGATGGATGTTTCGAACTCATCTTCGAACTCCATAACGAGTTCAACGGTATCGAGGCTATCAGCATTGAGGTCTTCCATGAAGCTGGTGTCGCGGGAGATCTTTTCTTTATCAGCTCCCATTTGCTCAGCCACGATTTCAATTACCTTTGATTCGATTTCTGTTTCGGTCACAGCGTATTCTCCGCTCAGTAGATCAGGGTCCCTAGTCTGGACGCTCCATACGCCCGAGAATCTCGTCCCTGATCAAGGCCACGATTGTATCCCGTCAGTCTAGGGTTTGCACGCTGTATAAACGAACCACCCGCTCGATCTTTGTTCGGGATCGAATTCCCGCTGAATTGATTATCGTCCCTGAATCTGCCCCCCATACGGATTCAGCCCTTCCAGACCGCTCGATCAAGGTCCTAGAGCCATCCTCAACACCACTCGAGGTTCATCGAACCCAAGAACATCCCGAAACTACTCCAAGCAGTACGCGGCGTATCCGCACCAGCTGCAGGAGGAGAGTCGTCATGGGAACAATGCCCAAGGAACCCGATGCGTTTGTCGAGCATGTAGTCAAGCTGATCAAACGCATGCAGCCCGAGTTCAGTATCAATCGGGTGAATCCCAACGAGCTCCACGTTAATGGACGACGGTTGGACCTGGAGAACCTCTACAGAATGGTTGCTCATGAGCCTGACCGTGGGACCGATATCGTCGAGCACTTCCTCGATCAACTCTTTATGGGTGATCATGTTGAAGTCAACGACATCCCGCTTGAGCAAGCCAAGGCGCGGATCATGCCTCGCATTCAGCCCACTTCGATTTTCGAGCATCTCACCGAATCACTGGTTGCTCATGTGCCGTTCGTCAATGACACGGTGATCGTCTTTGTGCTGGATATGCCCCACATGACCGTGAGCATTACGATGGATCAGGTTGTGCGGTGGGGGATTACCATCGACGAGCTTGATGACCTTGCACGCGAGAACCTGGATCTGTACGCACCCGAGCTTGAGATGCAGGTCATCGAGAGCGCGGAAGGTGGCAAAGCAGTGATTGTTGCAGAACAAGATGGGTACGACGCCGCTCGACTCCTGATGGGTGATCTCCATGAGCGTCTCGTGGAGGAACTCGGCCCAGACTTCTATGTCGCGACCCCAGCGCGGGATATGTTCATCGCGCTCAGCTGTGATCCAGATGCCTTTGTAAAGCGGCTATGCGATCGAGTGGATGAAGATTTCAGCAGACTCCCGTACCCGATTACCAAGGATTTGTTCTTGGTCACCCGTGATGGAGTTGCAGGAACAACCTGGATGCGTGATGAAGCAGCGTAATAAGCTGTGAATCAAGCTGGGCGCAGAACTGCTCAGTTCTCAAAGAGTTCCTACCATCACTCGTGATTTTACTCATCGACAACTACGATTCATTTACATGGAACCTGGTCCAAAGGCTGGGTGAGATCGATCGGACCCTCGAGCCTGATCGTGATCTGGTTGTCAAGCGTCATGATGAAATCACCCCAACCCAAGCTGACTCACTCAACAACGGGGTTGGTCCGACCCATGTGATCATCTCCCCCGGCCCCTGCACTCCCAAAGAAGCGGGGGTTTCAAGCGATATCATCGCCCACTTTGCGGGACGGGCACCGGTGCTTGGTGTGTGTCTCGGGCACCAATGCATGGCCGATATGAACGGGATGACCGTCGCTCGTCACCCGATCCTCATGCACGGGAAGACCTCAGAAATCAATCACGACGGGCAAGGAGTCTTTCAAGGCATCCAAGCGCCCGCAACCGTGGCGCGATACCACTCACTGATTGTTGAACCCTCTACAGTCCCCGCGATTGTTCCAGGAGAAGACGGCTGGCAAGTCTCAGCGTCCTGCACAGATCTGATCGATACCCACCCGACAGAAGTAATCATGGGAATGCGAAGAGTCTGGGCAGACCCCTCCAAAGCCCCCCTCGAAGGTGTGCAGTTCCATCCAGAATCCTTCATGACCCCGAGCGGCTCGATCATGCTCTGGAACTTCCTGAGAATGGGAAATGCGGGCCGGGATCTGCCCAAACCCGCGATGGGCGAAGCAATCGCCTGATCAATCCCTACTCGTCAATGCTCCAATTTGGTTTGGCATACCCCCCGATACTTGGCTATCCTTGTGTCATGCTTCATCCATCGCCGACCACCAAGATCGATCCAACCCTGACCCGCGCGACCATCTCGGGATTCACCGAAGAATCTCAGAACGGACCTGCATGCGTGGTATTGACCTTTGCCAATACCAACTATCAGATTCGCTTGGAGCCAGCAACAGATATCGAACAACTCCGTTCTATGCAAGGCGAGACCGTTCTCGGGACGATCCACGCGACCGCACGCAGGATCGATCCGGCCCAAGCGGGTGGTCGCTGTATCGACCCGTGTGTCGGAAGACCTCGCAGAATCATGGGGACCATCGTGGGGACTGATCCCCGCTCAAACGCAATGGTCGTCAATGTGGGCCCTGACATGTCGGTCTGGCTCACCCTTGGAGCTCCGGGTCAACGCGTTGAGCAGTTCAAAGAAGTCCCGTTCTTGACCTGCGATATCTTCCCAGGCGCTTCATTCCGGTTCAAAGAACTCGCTTGAATCAGATCTGCTCTTGATACTTCCTGAGCAAGTCACACGATCCGAGGATCCACCCAGCGGTACAGCACATCAACCGCAAGGTTAAACAAGATCAGCATAGTGGCAAAGATCAGAACCACTCCCATAATGAGGAAGAGGTCTTTGTTCTGCACCCCGTTGACGAAGTGTTGTCCCATTCCGGGGATGGTAAAGACTTGCTCGATGACAAAAGACCCGGTCATTGCCAGCGCCGTCGCCGGTCCTAAAAACGACAATACTGGGAGGAAGGCATTCTTGAGTGCGTGTTTATACAGCACCGCATTCTGCGAGGCGCCCTTTGCGCGAGCAGTCCGGATGTAGTCCGCTCCGAGTGCATCGATCATGCCCATGCGTGTGAGTCTGGCGATGTATGCTGCGAAAGGGAGCGAGAGAGTGACCGCGGGAAGGATCGCTTTAGTAGGACCTCCCCAGCCCCCAACCGGGAAGAGCGGGATCAAGACCGCAAAGACCAAGAGCAGCGCTGTCCCGATGACAAAGCTTGGGAGTGAAATACCGATCATCGCGATGGTGAGGGTCAGCAGATCAGATACAGAGTTGGGTTTGACCGCGCCGATCACCCCCGCGCCAACCCCAAGCACCAACGCGATCAAAATCGCAGCTGCACCAAGAGTGATGGAGACGGGCAGTGCGGACCCTACAATTTCATTGACCGTCCAGTCGTCATATTCAAGGGATGGTCCGAGATCAAAGATCGGACGAGCGGGGGTGGGGAATCCGGCTTGTATTGCGGTTTGTCGATCGCGTTCGAGTTGGCCGCTGACCCAGTCTTTCGCGTATTGGATCCCGGTTGCGCTTGAGAGATAGGAGATGTAGAACCTCGGAAATGAATCAAGGTTGTACTGCTTATTCATCTGTTCGATGACTTCTGGTTTGGGACGCTTTTCGGGATTCTCGAGCGGATTCCCCGGGACCGCCCACGCGAGCGTGAGGGTGATTGTGTACACCACCAACAGAATCAACGGGAGTGAAGCGAGTCTTCGCAAGATCATGGTCATCATGGTGAAGTCACCTCAGCGTCTGCGTTGGAGCGAGTCTTGTGCGTATTCATTGGTCTCGGGAGATCTGGACCGATCCCATCACCGAGCACATCAATCAGAAACGCGTTCTGTTTGGTGCGTGGGTGTGTGGAGAGACCGGTGATTTTCTGAGGGTCAAACATATAAATCGTTGCGTAGTGAAAGATGGGCACAAGCGGCAAGTCATCCTCAATCAGAATCCGCTCAGCTTCACTCAATAGTTCCATGCGTTTGACCGGGTCCAGTTCGTCCTTTGCTTGATCAAGCAGACCGTCATATACAGGATTGTTGTAGGCGCGGTCATTGTTACCATCTTTGGACTGGTTGATATTGAGGAAGGTGCTTGGGTCGCCGTAGTCTCCGAACCACCCGGCGCGGGCGGTCATGTACTGTTTGTTTTTCAGATCTTCGCGGAAGATTTTGAGTTCTTTTTGAGAGAGCGAAGTTTGCACACCAAGGGATTTCTGCCAGCTCTTTGCGATTGCTTGTCCGATCAGGTCGTGACCTGAATCTTTGTTAAACGCAAGTTCAACCACGAAGTCTTCTGGGAAGTCCGCTTCTTGGAGAAGCGCCTTTGCTTGAGCGATGATCGCGCTGCGTTCTTGCTCGTTGGTTGCATCACCGATGTTGATCAGGCCTTTTGGTGAGGTGTATCCACCGATCGAACCGGGGGGGATCAGTGTTGAAGCAGCGGGTTCCCCGAGTCTGCGGACCTCGCGAGCGATGCCCGCTTTGTCGATGCACATCGCAAAGGCTCTGCGCACACGCGCATCGGCAAATGGATTCTCGCGTCCATCTGGGAGTCTGGGTTTGCAGTTGAAGTTGTAAAAATAAGTTCCAAAGGAAGAGACCGCGTGCGTGTGGGCTCTGGGATCTGGAGGGAGCATGCGCGAGATTGAGAACTGGTCAAACCCTTGCGTTTCAAGCTCAGCGATCTGATCTGCATGTTCTGCGAGATACTCGAGTTTTTGTGCGACCATATCCCCGCGGTATGGGCTGGTGACATCAGAGATCCAGTCGATGGATCCTGTTTGATACGCGAGCACGCCTGCATTTGGGTCACTGATCGACGGGATGGAAACGGTCCGGACCGCGATCGATTCGCGGTCCCAGTAGTGCTGATTCTGGACCATCCGCATCTCGCGTTTAAATCGCCAGCTTGAAAGCTCGAATGGGCCGTTGGAGATCAGCACGCCGCCTTTGGTCCATCCGGGTTTGCGGATCAAGCGTCCCGTAATCGGATCGGGCTGTTCGTATTGTGCGACCAGTGGTTCATAGACCGGAGAGAACACGGTAAAGGCGCAGAGCTCTAAGAAGTAGGGGAGCGGGCGCTGGAGCGTGACTACAAGTGTCTGGTCATTGATTGCTTGAAGCCCGACTGTGTTTGCAAAGTGTTCCTTGGTCAGTTCCCAGAGTTCGTAGGATGCTGCTCTGCGATCGTCTTCGCTTGCAAAGGTTCGGTCGGTGAAAGCATCAAGCTGTTCTTGGCGCCACTCATAGAACTCCGTCGATCCTTCAATGTTCAGGAACATCGCGACGTAGTCTGAGACCAGGTCGGGGAGCATGGCGCGTCGCCATGAGAATACAAAGTCATGAGCGGTGACCGGAGATCCATTCGTCCATTTTGCATCATCTCTCAGATGGAAGGTGTATGTTCTCGAGTCATCCGAAAGCTCCCACGACTTTGCGACTCCGGGGATGATCTCGAATCCATCACTCAGGACATCGTTCTTGACAAGCCCCTCGTAGAGCAATCTTGCGGTCCTCAGATCATGCATCCAGCTCATCCGCTGAGGATCGAGCGTGTTGACCTCTGAGGAGTTGATAAATGTAAGATCGGCGCGCGGTTCCGGGCGATCCGACAGGATCGAGAACGCAACAAGCGCAACAAGCACAGCGACGGGTATCAACATTTTACTCATACAAACACTGTACCCGCTCAGCGGACCCGGTGCTGCATGATCTTGAGCTGATCAGTTGACAAACGCATCGTCTGGAAACTGGAAGTCCACGATAATTGGTGACCCCGCTCCAAGCAGGAGTGCTGCTTTGTTGCGGAAATCACGGTCTTCGCCAGATTGAAGCAGTGCAGCGAACTGGGTCTGCTGAACATTACCAACCGGACGGTTCGAGAACTCTGCAAACTCGCGGAGCGAGAAGTACAGCAATGATTCTCCAGAACCGACAAGCGCCACATGAAGCTCACGGTTCTTAACATCAGGCATCGTCCTGTTGATCACATCAGAAAGGGCAAGAGCGATCATCTCAGCGCCCAGCCCGACCGCAGACTTGATGCCTTCTTTGGTGGAGTCTTCACCGACCTGGAGCAGGGAGTTGGTCGCGGAACTTGATGCGAGCATCGCGAGACGGACGCGGGATTCGAGATCGGATTGCCCGTTTTTGAGTTGTCTTGATGCTGCATCACTCATGGCACTCAAACACTGCGATCGAGCGATCAGGAAGTCATCAGATGGGAGTGAACACCCTTCTCCCAGGGCTTGGATGCACGCGCTGATCAGGGCGGAGTCTGAACTGGTGTCGGTGATCGAGTCGAGCTTGTTGATGAGCTTTGATAGATCGTTTGCTGAGAGTGCGGGTCCATTGCTTGCGGTTGTGCGGAATGTCCTGCCAGCGCGTCCCGCAGCAAAGATGCGGACACCCGGATCGGTGTGATTCAGTCCTGCGAGGATTACCTGTGACCCCCGAGTTGTGCCCAGCTCACCTGCGAGCCGAAGGCTCATAAAAGTTGAAGCGATGGAATCGCTGGACTCAAGCTCATCGAGGTAGGTCCCGAGTGCGTCAGAGTATGCTCTGCGAAACGAGATCGATACACGCGTGTTCATCAATGGCTCAAGCAAACGCGTCTGCGCTCGTTCAGCTTGTGACATATCGCTCTCAGTAGCTCTTTGGGTCCACTGGGATACATAGTCGGTGATCTGTGTGCCTTGTGAGCCGCTGATTGAAGCGGATTCAACTGTTGAAAGCGAGATTGAGCTTTGAGCAATCGCGGGGGCAATCATCACGCATTGGAACGCGCCCAGGACCAAAGCGGTCGTAGCTGACTTTGTGAAGTGTGGTAGTTTGGCTTTACACGCGTGCAGGGTTCGTGAAAGGGTATTCATGGTCGTCGGGGTCCGCATGGGAATCTCCATCAAGTACGAAACGGTCATCGGGACAAGTCTATCGCGTTCGATCCACCCAGTCTGCAATCGCTGAACATGTGGATTCAACCCGGTCAGAACCAATCCAGCAGTCAGTCATAAAGCAGTGTCATGTCAAGTATGAGCAGATCCACGAAGCATCAATAGACTTCCAAGAACATTCTTTTGGTCGGTTTGAGCTTCCTGGGGATCATGGTCCGCTTCCAGTTGATCGGATCTGTCCCGATCTCAGGGTGGACTGTCAGATATTGGGCTAAAGCTTCAGGTGTCAGCATTTTGGACAGGGTTTTAAAGATTCCAAGCTCCATACCCGCGATCCCGCAAATGTATATGAGTGTGCGGGGGTTGTTGAGCATTTCAGTGAGCTCAGGAGCGTCTTGGGTCTGTCTTCCTTGGACATACAGCTTGGTGGGTTGGTCCGGGCTGGTGTGTCTGGAGATTGCGGTTCGGTAGAAGAACCGATCGTAGAACTGGCCGGTCAGGGCGCACATTTCATCGTCATAGAGCAAATCTGAGTCGTACGGAGCGCCCATGATCAGGTCCGCTCTGCAAGGCATGCCGAGTTTCGCCAGATCACCAAGCATTGATCTGAACGGAGCGATCCCGGTTCCTGTCGCAATGAACAAGTAGTCGTGCTTCGATGGATCGGCAGGTAGCAAGAAACGCTTACCCACCGGTCCGGTCATGTGGACCTGGTCCCCGACCTTGAGATCACAGAGGTAGTTTGAGCACACTCCGGTGTAGAGTTCGTGCGTGTCCCAGTGCTCATCGATCAGCCGCTTGGTCGTGGTTGAGATGATCGAGCCATCCATTGCTGGAGCGGTCGACCCGGAAGCGGATGTTCCTCTTTGGATTGAAGATTCACCAGCGGATTCACCAGTTGATTCACCAATAGGTTCACCAGATGATGGAGCAGCGATCGAGTACAGACGCAGCTTGTGTGGATTGCCAGCTTTGGTCATCCCCGGCGGGATGACCCCGAATGATTGTCCGGGATGCCACGCTCCTTGCAGGGGGGTCCCGGATACATCGATCTCGATATGACGCACACAACCCGCAGCTTTCTGTGACTTGGTACAAATCCGGGTACGCACGACCCGCCCCGTCACAGGCTCTTGCACGCGCACCAGATGCTGATGCACCTCAGGAAGCACTGGGGTTCCAAGAGGTGCGTTGATTGGTTCGGGTGAACTCATGGTGCTTTCTATAGAAGAATATTCTGCGTACTCAAGGGCATCGGATTTGAGGATTATCCCTCGTCGTCCACCGGCTCGTCTTCATAGTCAGCATCTTCATCAGTTTCGGAATCATCGAAATCTGAATCGTCTTCGTATTCTTCGGTGTATTCAGGTTCTGGTTCGATACCACCAAGACGGTCGAGTCTGACGGCAGCTGCTTCGAGGGCATCGGCTGCTTCGCCTCGGACTCGGACGCTTCGCAGTGCGTTTGCAGAATCCTGGAACGCTTGTCGGGACTCTTCGGTGAGTTCTTGGAACCGCATGGTGTGCGAGTCAATTTTGGATTGCCAGTCGCCCTTGATTCCTGCATCATGGATGCTTTGGTAGAGCGAGAACATATCGGTTTCGCCTCGTGCTTGACGAGCGAGTGTGCGTGCGAGTTGTTCTTGAGCGGTTGCTTTGGCGATCGAGCCGCTGACCTTTGCGGTTGCGTTCGCGTCTCTTGATGCGGAGAGTGATTGACGGATCTGGGAGATGACCCGCTCACTTGCGGGGATCACGGTCTCGGATCGATAGCTTTCCAGCGCGTTGACGAGTTCTACGAGCGAGGAGTACGCTTGCTCAGCGTTTGCACGGGCTTGCGCGGAATCAGCCTTTGAATCGATGACTTGCTGATTGAGTTCAGCAATGGATTCTTCCAGCAAGCTGATTTGATCTTCCGCGCGCTTGACTTGTAGAGTGACTTCGTTCGCGCCTGGGAGAAGCTGATCGACTCGGCCTTGCAAGCGAGTTGATTCGAGCTCGTAGGTGTCCGCACGAAGAGAGTGTTCACGCACACGCTCTGCAAGCTGGGCAGCTTGGGTGGCGCTGACGCTGGTCATCTGGAGTTCAAACCCTGCGCTCTCGTTGCGCTGCGTAACTGCTTGACTGTTGAGGGAATCGATTTGTCTTTGGAAATCAGCAATTTCTTGACGCATCGAGTCATGGAGCGTGGTGTATTGCTCAACATCTTGCTTTCTGAGGGTGATCAGCTCCTCAAGACCAGCGCGGGCTTCGGTGACATCGTAGTTGGTTGATGCTTTGGCAACTGCATTCATCGCGATCCACTCACTGAGGTGGGCTCGGATGATGCGGGATTGATGGAAGGACTGGGTTTCGGTCGCGTGTGCTTCACTGCCTGAAAGGGTTGCGGTGCCGAGCTTTGCGAGCGCGAGGGAGACCGCTGCTGCTTCTCCAAATGGTGCGTCTTGACCCGCAAACTCTGAGGTGAGATCTGCAGCGGAGCTGTATGCTTTCTGGGCAACCTGACTAGAACTGGTAGGATCACCGATGGAGACATTCCTGAACTCAAGACTCGCTTCGCTGACCGCTTCCTTCGCGTCATCATTCTTGGAGCACCCGCTGAGGATCAGTCCTGAGGCAGCGACCGAGAGCAGGAGTGCACGCGATGCCCGGATTGCCGGGGCAGGTGTCGTATTTGATTGATTGTTGCGGGTTCTGCGTATGGGTGTCATCTGGATTGATCTCATATATATGGATGTTCGTCTATGTGCATCACATGGTGGCAGGTTTGATGCACCACGCGGGTCTTGGTTGATCAGGTCTACATCCTAGCGCCATGAACCGGTTCCGGGGTATTGGGTGGTTCTTGTGGGATGCGGGAGAGTTTATGGAGATTGGGTGGTCGATCCGGGGTCAGATTCTGGCTGGATCGGGGTCCCGGTGCTTTCTGGGACGGAGCTTTCTGGGGCGGTGCTTTCCTGTTCGGTGGTTGAGGGAGCAATAGCGAGCGGATTTGGCACCCCATAATCCGGGCGCGGGGTATAGAGGGTTCTGATCCATTCAATTGTGCGATTGAAGTTTTTCGCTTTGGTTGATCTGAAGATCGGTCTCCAGTCTCGTCCGATGTTGGCTGCATCCACCTCAGGATGGGGCGAGAGGGACCGGGATCGAACCATTCCGTACTGAACCAGGGGGGAGCGTTCGGGATCTGTATAGTTCATCAACGGCGAGCCATCTTTGAGCTGAAACTGATCCAAGATCATGAAGTTGGTGTAGAGGGATTCGGGCGAGTTGGCTCTGGACCCAACCAGTTGAAGATTGCCAGCCTCTTGACCCCCATGGCACTGGGCTGTGGCGCATCCGTTGATCAACCAGCCAGTATTGCCAGCAACGAATTTTTTGAAATCCTTGAAGGTTTGGGGGTCCTCGAAGACTTGGATCTCGTCATAGAGGTCACGAGCTTTGAATCGGAAGAGCAGCTTGAGACGATCCAAATCAGATCCATCGAGCAGACGCTCGCGATCTTGTTCGTTGACAGGAAACATGTCAGGGGATTCTTGCATCAACTTCTGGATTGTGGATTTGTCGACTTTGAGCTTTGGTGGATCATCCAGATCGATTTCGTACACGCGGATGAGGTTGATCTGCTCTGGAGTCAGCAGGGGGATATCGCTCTTTGCGGGAGTTCTGGTTTTTTTACTCGCCTGCTGTTCTTTCGTTGATCGGTTCTGCACAAGTTTGAGGTGCTGACTCAACCAGGTTTTGAGTAGTTGTGCTTGCGGGTGATTCGGTGAGATCTCAAGGATCGAATCAAGCTCGCGAACCGCCATTGCGTAGGCTCTGCGATCGCGCAGCCAATCCACGAGCAGTAAGCGTCCATCAATGTCATCGTCAGCAAGAGCGCTGCGGAACTGGGTGAACCGTGATTCAACCGAAGGCAAAAAACGGGTATTGGCGATCTTGGATCGTTGGTATGTGGTATCGATGCCGTTGATACGAAGCACCACCGCGTCTTCGCTCGAATCCATCAAGATCCCAGTGATCTGACGACCATTGGTAAAGGTCACCACACATTCCTGCAGCGTTGTATCAATATCGTCCTGGATTGGTTGGTCGATGACCGCGGGGAGGGAGTTGGATTGTGAGCTTTGCTGAGAGGTGAATCCAAAGAGGGTGACACTCCCGAGAACCAATGCACCAAGGGCAGGCAGCTGTTTCATAGATCGTTTGGTATCCGTGCTGCGCTTGTGTTGGTGTGTATTTGGTTGATGCACTGGCATTGGTCTCTGGTAAAACAGTGTGTAGATCAGTATGGTCTCACCAAGCATATACCACCAGATCTTACTGGCGGTTCTGATTGATTCTGATTCAAGAGGCTTGCGACCGCTGTAATATTGGATTCTGAGCATCTACAGGCTGTCTATAGCGATCTATAGCGATGAAGATCGGTTTACCAGCTGAGTTTCATGCAGCTTCTACCGGATGCACTGCACCAATGCGTGGTCTGAATACGCGTTCGTTACTCACAACCTTTGCATAGTCGTCCAAGGCGCGAGCTTTCCCTTTGAGGGTGATACTTGGTCGCCCCGTCACGCCGAGTTCGATGATTGATTCCCCGATGATGTCATCATTAAACTCGATCTTGAATCCAGGCATAAACATAATCGTTTTCGCGTAGATCGCTTTGCTCACAGCAATTTTTGACCGGGTATGAAGACCCATCACCTTTGAAAGGTCCAGCTTTGCATTGGCGAGTTTTTCACCTCGCATACGGAGCTGATCAAGATTGAACTTCATCGACATCTGTTCTTCAATTTGTTCCATGGTCACTTTGCCCAAGCATGCTGCGAACGCTTCGAACTCTCCGGTGCGCATGCGGAGTTCGCGTTCGAGCTGAGCCTGGAGTTTTTCGATTGATACGATCTTTGCTTGGACATGAGGCAAGTACGCAATTTCGATCTCGGTTGAGACACCTTGAATTGATCCGATGGAGCCCACTGAACCGCCCTTGGAGACACTCAGTCGACCGCCTCGGATCGCAGCATTCTCCGCTCGAATCTCGCCTCGTACATCGAGTGTTGAGTTGGTGATTTCTCCGCGGACAATGACATTGCCTTTGACGGTCGCATTGACGCTTTCCAGATAACCAGCTTGGAGATTCTTGAGCGTGTTGATCTTGCCGATTTCTTTCCCGGCCATCCCGCGATGGAGAACGATATCGTCATCTGAGTAGAGTTCGCATGATTCAACAAGTCCTCGGATGGAGAGCTCGCCGGTAGTGCGTACTTTGAACTTGTCGCGTACGGATCCATACACAGTGACAGATCCAGGAAACACAATCCGCCCGGTCTGGAAATCGACATCGCCTTTGATCGCGTAGTGAGGTGATATCGAGATCGATTCTTTTTCAGCAGTCAACAGTCCTGATATCGTCGCGACGCATCGTCCGTCATCATGTACCTCGATAGATTCATCAAGCTTCACCTCGCTCGCTTCTCCATGGCATGCCGGGACTGGGTTGCCATAAATATCAATCCCATCGACACCTTGTGAACGCTCGGTTTTCATCGCGATGAGCTCGTCTTTATGCACAACAACGACAGCCATCTGCTCATAGAAGTCCACTGGGTCCTCATCTGAAACATCGAGTGCTCGGAGGTTGTCCGAGTCTCCACACTTAGATTTGAACGAGTCTGTGCGTTCTTCAATGAGGTCGATTTTTTCCTGTACTTCATCAGTGATTGTGTACACCGCGCTGTCGCCATTGATCGGAAGAACTCCGCGTGCAACCACGAGTTCATGCTCCTGGAGCGGTGCATTGAGGACTTTTTTACACAAGATTTCTAGGTCATCTTGATCAATGTACTCGCGCTGAACACCGTGCGCTGTCAGGAACGCTTCGAGAGCCAATGCGCTGAGCCCATCTACGGATCTGAGTGCACGCACCTGTAGCGTGCCCTTGAGTTTCAAGGTGTCAGCGCTCAGTCTGAGTGCATGATCAAGATCACACGTATCCTGGGTCATTGTGTTGTCCATTGGTAGTCATACACGAGTGTGAAGTGATCAGGTTGAGCATTTCGCAAGAGTCTCGGTGATGCGTTCAGAGAGCAGGTCTGGTGTGAACGGCTTGACCACATAGTTATTCACACCCGCCTTGATCGCTTCGATTACACGAGCTTTCTCTGCTTCGGTGGTCACCATGATCAATGGCGTGGTCTTGTCGGTCTGGCGGAAGGTGGTGACAAATGTCAGCCCATCCATGACAGGCATATTCCAGTCGACAAGGCACAGGTCTGGTTCAAATGAACCAACCTTCGAGAGTGCATCTTGTCCATCGCATGCCTCTTCGACTTCGGTGTATCCGAGTTGTTTGAGGACAGACTTCTGGATGTTGCGCATGGTCTTGGAATCGTCGATCAAAAGGATCTTCATTGTGAACTCCTGGTTCTACTTAGAAAAAGGGATTGTGTTTGTTTGTTTTGGATAAAAGTTGTACATTTCATGCTCATTAACTGAGCGGTGAGTTCATCACGCGACCGCGTTCTGTTGTGTTGGGGACTCAGCTTCAGCTTCGCGGAGTGCGACTTCAAGTACGACTTCGCCGCAGTCGGTGCTGCAGGGAATCAGGACACACGCGACACCTGATTGGCTTGCGATTGTGTGGTTTGCTCCGATGACAACCGACGGGCAAGTAATCGAGACATTGCGTCGCTGGAACTCGGCCTTTGCATTCCCAGAAATCATGTTGACCAGTTCACCGATCGCATCGGCAAAGTCTGGAGAGTCAACTTCCATTTCCATCCCGGTGAAGAGAGTTACGATCGCGAGTGCTGCGTCTTGTGGCATCGAAAGAACAATTGTTCCGACCATTTCCCCTGACACACCAATGATGCCAGAAACATCGTGGCTTGCGGTGCGGTCCTGTTTGATGCGCGGCTCCCCGACCTCGACGGGGAGCTGGAACATCGTCGAAAAGACATTCTGAATTGAGCTAACAAACGGTGTAATCATGCTGGCGTCCATACTTGACTCCTGTAGTGGTTTTTGCGTGAAAGTTAACGGCCGCTCAGCGCGACGGTCTCTTGTGATTTGTGATTACTCATCTGACCCTTGGCGGTCTGCATGAGCTTTGCGATATCTAGGATGAGGCTGACCGATCCATCGTTGCGGATAGTGGCGCCTGAAACTGGCCCTTCTCTGCGGACCCCGTCGAGAGGCTTGATAACAATTTCTTGTTGGCCGATGACCGACGAAACCTTGATTCCTACGACGCGCTGGTTGTAACTGATCACAACCACAAAGTTTTCATCATCGCGTTTGTAATCAGGGACATCGAAGACTTCCTGGGCGCTGATCAATGGATACACCTGCCCGCGGAGATGGATTACGGGATCGTTCCCGATTTCTGAGAGTTGGTCATCATTGGGGCGGACGATCTCGGTGATATTGGTCAGCGGGATTGCAAAGACCTCGTCAGCAACAGCCACCATCATCGCAGGCATAATCGCAACGGTCAGAGGAATCGAAACCGTTAAGGTCGTTCCCTTGCCCTTTTCAGACTCGATGGTGAGTTCGCCCTTGAGTTTGGATTCGATGTTTGTCCGAACAACATCCATGCCTACGCCGCGTCCCGATAGATCAGAGACCTGTTCAGCGGTCGAGAATCCCGCTTCGAGAATAAAGCGGAAGACATCTTCGTCGGTCATCACACTGAGCTGTTCGGGGGTAGTAAGCCCACGCTCGATTGCTTTAGCGCCAATGACATCGCGGTCCAATCCTTTGCCGTCGTCAATAATCTGGACGCGGACATGTGATCCAGCGTGACCCGCGATCAGCTTGATGGTGCCAGTTTCTTCTTTTCCAGCAGCAATGCGGGCTTCGGGGAGTTCGATCCCGTGATCACCGGAGTTGCGGAGCAAGTGGACCAACGGGTCGCCAAGCTCTTCGATCACCGATTTATCAACTTCGGTTTCCGCACCTTCTATGACAAGGTTGATTTTCTTGCCTGTTTTTCCAGCAAGGTCGCGGATCAGTCGTGGGTACTTCCCGAATAGTTTTTCCAGTGGCTGCATCCGGGTCCGCATGACTGCGAGCTGAATGTCACCAGTCACCCGGTCAAGGATGCTCGTTGTGGTGCCCATTTGTTCTATGAGCTCACTATCGAGATTGGTTTTCAGAATATCGTCTGAAAGAGCTCCGATTCGATTCTTCTGGAGCACAAGCTCACCGACCAGGTTCATCAGTGATTCCAGACGCCCAACTTCTACGCGAATGGTCTGCTCGATCTGTCCAATACTCGTTCGTTTCCCAGCTGCTTGGGATAGGTCCGCAGGAGCAGCAGGTGCACTGGGGGCGGGGGGAGTCGTCGCTGATGCAATAGGAGCTTGTGGTTCAGATGCTTGAGTCTCTGGTGCTTCTGTTGATTCAGATGCGTTTGAAGATTCATCGAACTCAGCACCAAGCATAATCCCATTGGCGTGGAGTGCATCATGTCCCGAAGCTGTTTCATCCAAAGCAGTATCAGCTGGGCCTTCACCGGACATCCAGCTGTGCAAGCCTTTGATGAGTTGCTCGGTATCCCATGTAACCAGTGTCTGCTCGGCAAGATTGTGCGTTTGCTCCGTGAGAATCAAACAGATTCCCAGAAGACGAGGCACGACCTGATTGATTGCTTCGCTCTCCAAATCACCAATGTTCTCAGAAGTAAGCAGCAACTCGGTAGAGAGTGAGTGCATCTCCGCGATATCAAAGAAGTCGATCGTTTTGGAGAGTTCTTCGAAGAGTTCGTTGAGTACTTCAGCCGCTGCTTCTCTGTTTGATTCTTCGCGGAGGAGTTCGATTTTCGCGGTCGCGTCGTTAATTGTTTCTTCGATATCGCTCGCAAGATGTTCAACCAGATCAAGCTTCGATGAATCCAGCTCAAGCTTACTCACAACTCGGCCGTCTGGATTCGCTGTGGTAGACGCGTCAGCGTCGCCGTTATTGGCTTGGCCTGTAGCGATTTCGATTGTATTGAAAGATTCAGTTGTTGATTCGTCTGATTGGTTGCCCTCTCCAAGTTTGCTCAGAGATTCAATCAGAATCGGCTCAGCAGCACTGAGATCAGTATTGCCTGAGATGATTTCATCGAACTGAATCTTGAGCAGATCGATTGCTTCAAGAAGCAGATCCATTTCTGATGAGCCGATCACAATTTGACCGTTTCGCGCAGCATTGAGTGCACTCTCAGAAACATGCGCGATCGCAACAAGGTTTGTGAGTGCAAGGAAGGATGCGCTTCCCTTAATGGTGTGCAGTGCTCGGAAAATCTGATTCAACAGATTCGGATCTTCCGGAGTAGATTCAAGATGAACTAGATCACCCTCGAGTTGTTCGAGTAGTTCACCAGACTCAGTAATGAAGTCTTGCAAGATTTCTGGATCGAAGTCGCTGATCGACATGTGATCATCCTTTCAAGGAGTGATTAGGCGCTGATATTTTCTGATTTTTGATAGCAGAATCCCTGTGGGATATTGAGCTGCTGAAAGTCATCGGTGAGGTCTTTGATGCGTTCCGAGTGGCCAATGAAGAGCGTGCCATCTTTCGCGATCTGGTTAGAGAACATTGACACAACATTCTTCTTCATCTCGTCATCAAAGTAGATAAGCACATTTCTACAGAAGATCACATCCCAGACCCCGTGACGCTTTGCTGCGACTCGGTCTTTGAGGTTGTGACGCTCGAAGTTGACCATCGAACGGATGGTGTCGTTTAAGCGGAACTCTCTTCCTTCTTCCGTGAAGTACCGGGACTTGATAAGGGAGGGAGTCGATCGGACTGCGTAGTTGTTGTAGACGCCTTTTTGAGCGACCGCAAGCGCCTTCTCTGAGATGTCGGTACCCAGGATTTCGATATGCCAATCATTGAGACGCACACCGAGGGACCGGTCGAGTTGCATCGCGAGTGTAAATGGCTCTTCACCAGTAGAACAAGCAGCGGACCAAATGCGAAGCCTCTTCGTGCTGGATCGTGCTTCGAGAAGTCCAGGCAAGATTTCATTTTCAAACACCGAGAGCTGAGCATCATTGCGGAAGAAACTGGTTTCGTTGATCGTGATCCGGTTGAACATCTCCTGGAACTCATCCATCTGGTACGGACCCATGGTCAAGTACGCGATGTACTGATCAAAGTCTTCCATATCAAGCTCTTTGAGACGATGCGAGAGTCTTGATTCAAGAATGTATTTCTTAGTATCCGGGAAGTGGATTCCCGAACGGTCATAGATCGTCTTTGATAGACGCTCAAACTGCTGGGTAGACATAGTAATTTTTGATGTAATAGCCAAGGGGTTCTCCGTTTCGACGAGCATGAAAGCAATGAGACGTGTTGGTCAGGCAGCAGTACGCATATCGCGTACTTCGTTGAGTGTTTCCACACTCATGAGTTCATTGAGATCGAGAAGCATCAGCAGCGAGTTGTCGAGCTTCGCAACGCCCAGTATGTACTTACTTTGTGCTTGGGTTGTAATTTCTGGTGTGGGTTCGACCGTGCTACGCTCAATCTTGAGTACCTCATGAACTTCATCAACGATGAACCCAACGGTCGTTGAGCGCACTTCGACCACGATAATCCGTGATGCTTCAGAGTAAGGAGTCTTTTCAAGCCCCAGTCGCGTGCGGAGATCGAGAACCGGAACGATCTGCCCTCGCAGATTGATCACGCCGCAGACACCTGGAGGGCTTTGCGGTACTTCTGTGAGCTCCATCATCCGGTTGATTTCTTGGACGCTCAGGATATCTACGGCAAACTGTTCGTTGCCAACATTGAAACTCACAAGTCTCAAGGGCTCGCCAGAGCTCGCATCATTTTGTGTGTATGCATTGAGATTATTCCCAGCCATCAGTCGCTCCTTGTGTGCGTTCGATCCACCAGCGATTCAGCAAATCGGTTCGATCATCACGACAGATCATCGCGATCGGTGTATTTGTTCTCATGCCGCCCCTCTTCTTTCTGAGTCACCGGGAATGCCACCATTTTCGGGTGTGTTCAAATGCTCGCATGTGAGGGTCAGTGCTCGCTGAATGTCGTTCGGGGAAAACGCAGCATGGGCAACGCCCGCTTCGATCACCGCGCGAGGCATTCCATAGACAACACAAGAATCTTCGCTTTGGGCGATAACATGCCCGCCGGTTTTATGAATAATCTTGGCTCCCGCTGCTCCGTCTTCACCCATTCCTGTGAGCTGAATCGCAAGCAGACCAGAACCATAGATTTTTGATGCTGTTTCAAAGAGCAGGTCAACCGAAGGCTTGTACGATGCTCCGGGGACTTCGTCGATGGTTCGTGCGATCATTCTTCGGTCTGTAATTCGTGTTGGTTTGAAGTGCTTCCCGCCTTGTGCGATGTAGATTTTGGAATCGTTGAGACTGGTCCCGTGCGAAGCCAGCTCAGCACCACATACACACTGTGTGTTGAGCCGGCGCGCGAGCGATTCGGTAAAGAGCTCGGGCATATGCTGAGCGACAAAGATCGGGACAGGTAGGTTTGGGGGCAGCTTGGAGAAAATCTTCTCAAGAACAGGCGGTCCACCGGTTGATGATCCGACGACGATTGCTTTGATTCCCGCTGGTACAGTCCACTTATCGATCGATGTACACATCGATGGGTACTTCGATTTCATACTCGCAGCATCGCTGGTCGGGCGAGTGCTTGTTGATGAAGATCTTTGAGCTGATCGTTTGCGGATGCCAACACGATGCTGTCCAATCGCGCGGAGTTTGTCGAGTAAATCTTTTTTGAAGCCGGGATCGTTTTTGCCCACGGTTTGCGGGTCTTTGGCGATGAAATCCACCGCTCCAATCCGGAGTGCTTTGAGTGCTTCAACTGAACCATCGACAGTGAGTGATGAGCACATGAGTACCGCGGGAGGATGCTCTTTACAGCGGGCCATGATCTCGCGGAGTGCGTCGATGCCGTTCTTGCGGGGCATCTCGATATCCATCGTGATCATGTCAGGCTTGAGCTCGAGCGCTTTCTCGACCCCCTCAACGCCATCGCGTGCTACGCCGACGATCTCGAATGAGTCGTCCGACTGGATCATCTCTTTGATGATCTTTCGCATGAATGCGGAATCGTCTACGATAAGTATGCGCAATGGAGAGCTCCTAAAAATCAGCTGTAGATCACTAGATCGAGCGATTCAGGGGGGCTCTTAATGGAAATGCAGATTCATTGGTGAAGAAAGAGAGCGGGAATCTAAAAAGAGAAGAAGCACCGAATATCGGTGCTTCTTGCTGCAATGCCCAGAAGAGGACTCGAACCTCCACTCCCTTGCGAGAACCACCACCTCAAGGTGGCGCGTCTACCAATTCCGCCACCTGGGCGCGGATTCCATCCAAGGATGGGGAAGAAGTATACTCCCTCAGATCTCTGTGTCGACAAAGCAGGGCTAGAGATCGTATCAAATCAGCGATTTCACGCATCAAACCACAGATGAAACTTGATCTACTGACATACGATCATCACAATCGTCCATTTGGAACCCCAGTTCCGATTTAAACCAGGTTCGGCATACATAGCAAAGTCCGGTAATGACCGTGTTTTTGCCAGCCAAATCATGGTCGAGCACAGTAGTCCGGATTGGGCCCAAGAACGGGCCAATCAATATATAGAGGATTCCCATGTCTTCATCAGTCACCAACATCATCGACTCCCTTGCTGAGCGTGCTCAGCTGACCACTCTCTTTGGTTCGCCCAACATACAGGACCAGACCCTCGAGCTCGAAGCAGTGGGGGCCGCGGAAACCGCGTACTACCGGGTGTATCTTGGCCAAACCCCTGCGGTAGTTGAACTGGCAACCAAAGATCGCTGGTTATCGGGATCCATCGAGGGAGATCTGGTCGAAGCCGGTGATAAGCTCGAAGAACTCATCGAGGATGAGCTGATCGATCTTGGATATCCAGAAGGGACCAACTCCGTAGCGTTTGAACACAAACGCTCAGACGATATGGAATATGTATTCCGATCAGAGATCATTGTTCCTGACGGTGTTGAGCTCGCCGACGCGTGCTACATGTGGCTCATGGCTTACGAAACATGCTTCCGCCAGCTCGGTGACATGGATGAATCTGAAGAAGACGACTGAGCCAGTTCTTGCACGACGCACAGCCCTAAGACTCAAGAAGCTCATAAGCACGAATTAGATTGAACCCGAATAAGATCACACCCGGAAGCATTGATCCGGATCAAGGACCGCGATATGAAGATCCTAATGCTCGGGTGGGAGTTTCCACCATTCATCGCCGGGGGACTGGGAACCGCGTGTGCAGGATTGACCAAATCGATGGTCAATCAAGGGCACGAGATCACCTTCGTCTTCCCTCAGCCCATCCCTCCAGGTCATGAGTCCCATGTACGGTTAATCGGGCCTCGTGTTCTTGAGAACCGCATCAATGAACTCCGCGCTGGCTTATCTGATCAGCAATCTGGGTCAGCTGTTCCTGAGCAACACAAGAGCACCCGTATCGTGCGAACTACGCGCACGCTTACATCGACCGTAGAGCAAAGTTCAGCAAGTGAGTCTTCAATCGAGCGCTATGAGCAGCTCGAGATGCCCCATACAACCCCGTACCCAAGTTCATACCCCGGGGTTGACGCTGGGGATGTGCTCCGTCGAGTCGTCGAGCACATTCGTCAGGGGTCGCATCAGTCCCAAACCATCACAAGCACAGAAACAGCTGAATCAGTCGTCCAAGAGCTCACAAGCAACCACACAACAACCATCATGCGAGGACTCCAAAGCAGCAGCGCCACCGAGCTCGTCGACGCGATGCAAGGGGCGCTCGATTCCATGGGGGAACTCGGGACCGGTTCCAAGGGATATTCAGGTGACTTGTTCACCGATGCGGATCGGTATGCAAGACTCGCGTGCGCGCTGTGCATGCACGAGCAGTTCGATGTGATCCACGCGCACGACTGGTTGACCTATCCCGCAGGGATGGCGGTCAAAGCCCTCACCGGAAAGCCCCTGGTCTGCCATATACACGCGACCGAGTTTGACCGGTCAGGTGAGCATATCAATCAACCGGTCTATGACTTAGAACGCACAGGAATGCACGCTGCGGATCGGGTGATCGCGGTTTCGAGATTGACCAAAGCAATCGTGCACTCCAAATACGGCGTCCCCGATGAAAAAATTGATGTCGTCTACAACGGCGTCGAACAAGACGATATTCAGCCCGGCATGGGTACCGCGATCGAAAAAGATGAAAAGATCGTGCTGTTCCTAGGACGGATCACGATGCAGAAGGGGCCTGAGTTTTTCATCCGTGCTGCAAAGCGCGTGCTTGAAAAGAATGACAAGGTCAAGTTCGTGGTCGCGGGTTCAGGAGACATGGCGGTGAGCATGATCGAAGACGCAGCAGCCCACGGAATCGGACACAAAGTCCTGTTCACCGGGTTCCTGCGAGGCCGAGATGTTGATCGCGTCTTCTCCATGGCGGATTGCTTCGTGATGCCATCGGTGTCCGAACCCTTCGGGATTGCTCCGTTAGAAGCAATGCGGAACGACACTCCGGTGATCGTATCGAATCAATCCGGTGTGGCTGAAGTCCTCACGCACGCGCTGAAGGTTGATTTCTGGGATGTCGACGAGATGGCTAACAAAATCGTCGCGGTGCTCAAATATCCACCACTAAGCAAAACCCTCAGAGAGCACGGCCGATTCGAGCTCCGAGGGTTAACCTGGGACGGCGCAAGCGAGAAGACAGTGAAGTCCTACGCGCGAGCAATCGCGGATCAGTGATCATCATGGGGTATGGGTCAGAAGATGGGCCAGAGAGTTGGGCCAGACAGATGCAGTAGACAGACGGGCGAGCGATTACCCGACATCACGCCCTTGGAAGAGCAGGACCGCAAGCGATAAGAACACGATGATCTGTAGCACGCTGTACACTGCGACAAGCATCACATGCGACATCGGGATCGGTTGATTCTTATTGATCGCGTCGATCAACCAATATGACTGCATATTGGGGATGACCGACCATGCGACCAAGGGAGCTGCGTTTGTCTTTGTTGGTGTCAAGAAAACCGAATCTTTCGGGAGCGGCGGTCGTGATAGGGGCACCGCTTCTTCACCAATCTGGCGGACCAGAATCGACTGTCCAAGCGATGTTGGATCGATCTCAACAATCATCAAGCCGGGTTCGGGTCTGGTGTTGTCTTGGAGGGCGGTGTCTTCTGCGAAGGGCGCAAAGGGCGGAGTGATCAGTCCAACCCCGTTGGGCGCTGACCCATAGTAGAAGGAATCGCCTGGTTTGAGGGCCACTTTGGGTGGTCCGAGCAGATCAATGACCATCATCGATCCAGGCTCACGGAGCATGACCTCGTTCCACTGAGGATCTTCAACTTCACCCATCGCGAAGACTTCGCGAATGTTGACAAAGTTCCGTGGGTCGTATCCGAGTTGGGTGAACTCTTCAATGGGAGTTCCGTTGCGAGCAGCAGCAAGCTCCCAGACCTGATCCCGGCGGAAGTCATACGCATCGAGTCCAAGTGGTGACCGTGTTACCGCGATCTCCGCAATGCGTTCATTCGTGTAGACATGTCTGCCCACAAAATAGTTGGACATGAGTCCAAGCAAAAAGACCAAGGCGCAGATCATGATGGTCATGACCTGCCCAAGTCTGGTTGAAACCGCTGTCGCCAGCGCCGTCATCACAAGCAGGGCTAACCCGAGAGTTATGCATGAAATGAGGATTTGAGGAGTGAAATCAGTGCCGATGGGCTGGATTTCCCACTCATCACTCAACATCAGCATCCCGAGATACGCGATCCAGATGAGGGGGAGCATGAGCATCGTCGCGGTTTGACTGAAGGACCAGCCATAGATGAAGTTCCCAACCGCAGCAATCACGATCGATCCACCCACCGCTGCGAGTCCGAAGATGATCACGACCGGATCAGGTTCGTCTGCTGCGGTGGTCTGGACTCCATGACGAACTGCAAGAAGCAGCATCGCGATCATGATTCCGATCGCAAAGATCATCGCCATCGAGATCCCGAGGTATTTCCCGATAATGACGCTCGGCCGGCTGATGGGCTTGGAAACGACTGTAAGAATAGTCTTGTTCTCGATTTCCCGGGAGATCGCGGATGTCGCGATGAACGACGCAAGGACGATCCCAAGCACAAAGACGGTGGACATCGAGATGTCATAGAGAAGCTTGTTGTCGCCCGTCACTTCACCCGGAACCTGAGCCCGCCCCATCGTGAACCCGATGATCCATGTATTGAGGAGTTGTAGAAAGGCAGCGACCAAAAGCATAATGACCAGAACGGGCTGGCGAAGGCTCTCGATAAAGGAGTTGCGCGCGATGGGGATAATGTGGCCAAGCATGTGGTGGGGATGGTAGCGGGGGTGCGGGAGGTTGGTCAGTCTGGGGTGTGGTTTTGCTGATGTGTACTGTTCGAGTGGATCATGATTGCGGCATTGACCAAGGGGGGGCCCTGAAGGTCGGCGCAGGTTTCGCGCGTGCATACAGAGCATGAGAATCATAAAATCCCAAGATTCAGCACAGGGTACGCATTGGCTGAGCTCCGGTTCGAGTTCTTGAACATCATTCAGGATTCAATGAGAACCAAACCTGCTTTATGAGCGTACTGAGCAACGCGAGATAAGCGTTTGATAAACGACCACATGGTCGGGATTCAACCGGTCACGGTGATCGGGTTCAGACACGCATTACTCAGACGATTGGATCTTGTGAGGGTTTCGTCGATTGAGTCGCTGCTGAGTGGACACCGCGATGCCGGTTGCCCACAATACACCCCAAGCGTGCCAACAGGCCCGTTTGGCTCCTATGGTCATCACTGACCACAACAGAACGAACTGAGCACGATTGGGGATAATCGTGGTCTTGAGTTGAAAACGGTTACTCCGAACACGCGATTCATTGCATTCGCGTGTCCGAACACGAAAAGGTTTCAAACACACATGGTTCGAGGCGACTACCAAACTTACCGGCGAGCAGCACTCATCTGTATTGTCGGATTGATCGTGCAGGTCTTGGTAGCACTCTTGCTGCTGATCTATTCAATTTACTCGGGTGATCATGCTGCCCGCACCGCTTCGATCCTGTTCGGATCCGGAGTGATGATCTGGGCGTTGTTGCTGTTTGTGTACGACCAGCGCCGCCGGGAGCGCATCGAAGCGATGGAAGCGGAGCAATACGCCAACGCTGGGGGCGTCTCAGCAAGCGCGTTCTCTGACAATGCTGACGATCTCAAGGTGACCGCTCGCAGACTCGTCTTTATCCAGAAATGGATCCTCCCCGCAAGCTCTCTCATCTTCGCAGCCATCAATATCCTCGCGGGTATCAGCAGACTGCGTTCATGGAACGCATATTCCGCAGATGAAACCTTTACATACACCACATTCCTCGTGGGTGCGATGCTCGCGATTGGTCTCGCGATCGGTGTTGTTGGGTTTATCTTTGCAAGATTCGTATCGGGAATGGGCAAGGTCCCTGTGTGGTCTAGCCTCCGCGCTGGCGCTGCCCAGTCAGTCGCGATTGCTCTTGTTGGTGTGCTGTTTGCTCTTGCTGCGTTCCTTGAGCTCTCACTGGGTCAGATCGGTCTCAAGTCACTAACTCCGGTCATTGTACCGATTCTCATGATTATTTTGGGGTGCGAAGTCATCCTCAACTTGGTACTGGATATCTATCGCCCTCGCAAGCCGGGCGAGGAACCACGCCCGGCGTTTGATTCCAGGTTGCTCGGACTTCTGGCAGCTCCAGATCGGATCGCAGCCAACATCGGTGAAGCGGTCAACTACCAGTTTGGTGTTGATGTCACCGGGACCTGGTTCTACCAGCTCCTCTCCAAACTCGTGTTCTGGCTGGTCGGAATGGGGGTCGTCATCGCATGGTTACTCACCACACTCGTCGTCGTTGAACCGCACGAACGCGGACTGATTCTCACCAACGGCCGGATCAGCAGCCCGATCTTTAGTTTCGGTGAACAAGGCGAAAGCGACATCGGTCCCGGACTGCATGTCAAACTCCCTTGGCCATTTGCGACCTACGAAACCCCGGTTTCACTCACCAGAACCGGTGGTCAGCAGGAAGAAGTACGAACCACAACCGGTGTCCGTGTGTTGAACCTCGCGTCCAATGCACCTGATGATAAAGACGAACCAATCATCTGGACCGAATCCCACTCGTCACGCGAGAAGCTGAACATCGTTCAGCCAACGCAATCCACAGAAGGCGATGAGCTCTCAACAACTTCAGGACAGGCTAGCCAAGCGAATCTTTCGCTCGTTGCTCTTGAAATCCCTGTGCATTATGTAGTGCGAGATGTGAAACTTTTCGATCAGTTCGCTGGTCCTGGCCAGCGCGAAGATTTGCTGCAGATGATCGGGCGCCGGGTGGTCAGCCAGTTCTTGGGACAGCAATCGATTGATGATATTCTGACCCACAACCAGACCGCGATGCTTGGCGATCTGCGAACGCTTCTCGAGGAAGCATTTTCACAACTCAACGATGGTCAAGGGCCGGGCATCGAGATCTTGTTTGTTGGTATGCAAGGGGCGCACCCGCCTCTCAAGGTTGCGCCTTCGTTTGAGCGCGTGATCGCTGCTCGCCAGAATCGTGAATCGATGATCGAAGATGCGAGCAGAATCGAGATTCAAACCCTCACTGAAATCGCAGGGTCTGTCGAGCTTGCAGAGCAGATCGTTGCTCAGCTGCAAGAGCTTGAGATTCAGCGCCGCCAGAATGCAGATTCCACCACCATCACCTCGATCGAGCTCGAGGTTCAGCGTCTGCTGGAAACCGCTGGTGGTGAAGCTGGCGAAGAGCTCCTCAACGCGGGCGCTCAGCGCTGGACCCGTCATATGACTGAGCGAGGACGCGCCGTGCTCCTGAGTGGTCAGGAGCAAGCGTATTCGGCATCACCAAGTTTGTACCGTTCTCAAGCATACTTCGACGCGCTGCTGATCGCGATTGAGAACGCCCGTGTCTACCTCACCCCGGCGGATCTGGAAGAACTCCAAATCCGTATTGATCTGATGGATCAAGAAGCCGGTACCGATGTATTCGACGCCGAGGCTGGCGCCGAGTTCAACCAATAATGATCGATTCGCGGGCATGATGGCCCGCACAGTTCCCCGTCTAAGGGGATGGAGATAACCTCGTGCGATTTATTTCGATTATTGTGCTCGTCCTGTTCTTCCTAGCGTTGGTCTCGTTCAGCGCTACCTACACGGTCCGGTTCACCGAATCAGCTGTGAAAACCACCTTTGGTAAAGCAGGAGAGAACTCGATCATCACCGAACCCGGGTTCAAGCTCAAGTGGCCATTCCCTGTCCAGTCGGTCACCAAGTATGACACCCGGACCCGGATTGTGCAGGCCCGCTCAGAAACTCAGCAGACCGCTGATGACTTCCAGGTCATCGTCGAAGCGTTCTTGACCTACAAGGTTGTCGACCCGCTCAAGTTCTTCAGAAGCTTCTCCAATGCAGGTGATCGCCCGATCGATCACTACATCAAAGCAGAAGACTCCGTCCTCCAGGACCTGCTGCGTTCAGCGCTCGGTGAGACTTCCAAGTTCTCGATCACTGACTTGTATTCCTCAGAAGATACGGGCTCAGCACTCCCAGAACTTGAAACCATTGTTCTCAACACCCTCGTCCAAGGCGGAGAAGGCGGAAGCCCACTGAGCGACTACGGCATCTCCGTTACCTTCGTAGGGATCGATCGCATCATCCTCCCGGAAGCAACCACCGATGCGGTCATCACCCGCATGGGCGCCAACCGTGACCGTCTTGCTGAGCGATTCGAGTCTGAAGGTCGATCACAAGCACGCGCGATCGAAGCCAAAGCGCGGTCCGATGCAGACAAGATCAGAGCATTCGCTCAGCGCCGTGCTGATGAAATCCTCGCTAAGGGTGAAGCAGAAGCAGCACCATACCTTGCTCAGCAGAACATCAACCCAGAACTCGCGGTGTTCATCCAGAATATCAGACTCATGCGTGAATCCATGGCTAAGAAGTTCACATTGATCTTCTCAACCTCTGACTACGGCATGCAGCTCTTTGATCCAAACATCCTTCAGAACTCACAGGGAGCCCTCCCGGTCCCTCAGCAGAAGAATGTTGGCTCGCTCAGCGCTTCGGATTCGGAGGACTAATCGATGTCCGACAACGACCAACATAATCAGCCCAACGACGATCAAACACTTAATGATCTTGTTCACGGAACATCATCTGAAGGAACTGATCCAGTTGATCCCAAGGACACCGCTCCGGTATCAAACCGTGTTGCGTCTGTTCGACTTCGCGAAGACGGTGCAAGCAGCGAAGCTGCGGACATGGCGCGGATGGACACCGCAAACGAATCCCTCGCCGATGCGCTCAAGATCACCTACAGCTTGCTGCGAGTCGCGATGGTTGTACTCGTACTCTTGTTCCTGATCTCTGGTGTGCAGTCGATCCAAGAAGGTGAACGCGGGATCAGTGTCCGTCTGGGCAAGCAAGTCCGGACGAATCTGGAACCCGGTTTCCAGTGGTCATTCCCGTATCCAATCGGAGAGATCATCCGCGTTGGCGAGGGCGCGATCGAGATGCCGGTTTCCAAGGAGTTCATGCCAAACATTCCTGGTGACCAGACCGACGAGTCAGCGCTGACGGTTGATATTGGCCGGTTCAATGATTCCTCGGCGCTCAATCCTGCAAGCGATGGTTCCAACATCACTGCGGACTTTAACATTGCCCACACACAGTGGACACTCAACTATCGCAGATCAGATCACGCGACCTATGTCTCCAACATCATCCCTACTCAAGAACGCGCGATCATCAAAGCTGCTGTTCAGCGTGCGGTTGTGCAGGTTATCTCGACAGTCAATATTGATGACCTCCTGAAAAACTCATCTGAAGCCATCGCGGGACGAGTGCGTGTAATCGCTCAATCAACCCTCGATGATCTCGAATCTGGAATCTCCATCGACCGTGTGGTTCTCACGCGTAAGAACGCAGCACTCTCACTCAGAGAGAAGTTCAACTCCGTGCAGACCGCAGCTCAAACCGCGGGCAAAGCACGCGAAGACGCACTGCTCCTCCGAGACCAGATGCTGAACCAAGTTGCCGGGCGAGCGAGTGATGTGCTGATCACTGAAATCAACGAGTACGAAAGAATGATCGAACTCGGGATGAACACCGAAGCAGAAGCTCAGCTCGCGCGAATCGATGCGATCCTTGAAGGTCGACCAGTCGAGATTGAGGGCGAAATGGCGCAAGGGCTTGTCTCTGGTGAAATCTCTGAGATGCTGAGCATGGCCCAATCCACAGCATCAAACAGAGTCAGTCTTGCGATTGCCCAGCTCGAAAACTTCCGCTCTAAACAGGCGCAGTTTGAAGCGAATCCTCGCGTGATGATCGCTCGTGACTGGTCCAGCGCGATGAGCGAGTTTCTTGAGAAGGACTTCGTGACCACGATGGTTCTTCCTGAAGGGGTCAGCTTGGAGCTGCTGATAAATAATGATCCAGATATCGCACGCGAGATGGATCGTCTCAAGAAGCGTCGTCAGGCGCAAGAGACTGTTGACCAGCGCCGGGAGCAGATGCGCCGGTCATTCTTCCAGACCCAGCGTGGACTCAAAGAACCTGAGGAATAAGCATGACCGCCGCGACCGCTGAATCCAGTGCACCCAATCCATCGAGCAGTTCGACGACTGGTTCTACGAATAGTCAGACGAGCGGTGATGACACGCGCCGTCCAGTGGTTGCATGTCAACAGCTGACCAAAACCTTCAAAGACTTCTGGATGCGAGACCAAGCCAAAGCGGTTGATAATCTCGACCTGATCGTTCGCGAGAAAGAAATATTTGGATTGCTGGGCCCCAACGGATCGGGCAAAAGCACGACCATCAAGATCATTCTTGGTCTACTCAAACCCACCAGCGGGCGTGTGATGGTGTTTGATAAACCGACCACGCATGTCGCGACCAAATCCCGCATCGGCTACCTCCCAGAAGAGAGCTATCTTTACCCATTCCTCAATGCACGCGAGACCCTGGATTACTACGGGAAACTTTTCCGCATTGATCACAAAACCAGGTCCAAACGCATCGATGAGCTGCTGGAAATGGTGGGGCTTGATCACGCGCAGTTCAGGCCGGTCCGTGAATACTCCAAAGGTATGCAGCGACGCATCGGGATCGCCCAAGCACTGATCAATGACCCTGACCTGCTTATCCTCGACGAACCAACCACCGGTCTTGATCCGATCGGGACGCGCCAGGTCAAGGATCTCATCCTTGAACTGGGACGACGCGGGAAAACCATCATCCTCTCGAGCCACCTGCTCACCGATGTAGAAGATGTCGTCGACCGCATGGTCATCCTCTACGGCGGCAAAATCCGCGGGGAAGGTACCTGCGAAGAACTCCTTGCATCCAAAGAACGAACATCCTTTGAAACCGATGAGCTAGATGATGCAACCATCGCAGAGATCGATGAAGTCATCCGCAGACGCTCAGGCGGGGCCAAGTCAATCCTGTCTGTAAACTCACCAAGACAAAAACTCGAAGAACTCTTCCTCGGAATCGTTGAACGCGCCCAGACCGAACGCACCGCAACCTCGGGTGTCACCAAAGGCGGCGAAACCGCAGCATTCCTCCGCTCCGCAGCAGCACCAGTCGCTGGCGCAGATCTTATCGAAAGCCTGCTTGGCGATAACACAGAGTCTTCTGAAGATCCGGATCAGCAATCCGCAAAGAACACGCTCACAAACACTGAAACTCCAAAAACTGATTCTGCATCAGGTGAACAACCACAATCAGATCAGCCCGCTGATAGTCTCATCGATTCGTTGGTCAGTGATGATCAAGAGTTCGAGAGCGGTGCTCAAGCCTCGAGCTCAAATTCAGAAACACCAATCCCTCAGGGTGACGCATCGAATACTCAAGAAGATGTTGATGGGGGGATCATTGATTCCCTGCTCTCTGGAGATGACGATCAAGACATTGATTCAGGTGATCCCAAGAGTGACCGCAAGGACAGGGGCGAGCATTGAAACTCAGCAACTGGTTCAGCAAAGTTGACCGAGCTCAGCAAGGGCTCATGTTCAAGATCATCGCATCGGTTGTGATCCTAATTGGTTTTTTGACCTACGCCGGTTTTTCTGTGGTTGGTGCGACCACCAATGATCAAGAATCACCGGGGCCGGTGATCCAAGAAATGCTTCAGGATCAGAATGGAAACCTGATCCCCAATCCGATCGCTCAGCGTGATGCTCAGCTCCGCTCGATTCTGGATGTGTCCAAATCACCGGTCAGCGGGATCGTGAGTGTCTCGCTGATTTCAGGGTTCTTGTTTGTCATTGTCTGGCTCGGGCTTGGATTGACCTACATCGGAACCGTCGCGATCGTCGCGACCATCGGTTGGCCACTGTTCTCACTTGGCGGGCCAGGCTGGTCTTCACTCGGATTCGTCGTCATCGGCGTGACCATGCTCATGCTCAGCTTTACCGTCTTGCTCCGCGCCATGCGCCTCGCGCTCAGCAGCGCTCATCCGATCACTACAATTGCTCGCAATGTCCTTGCCGAAGCCATCCGGATGAAGATCTCGATCGTGTTCATCGTCACACTCGCGGTGATCCTTGCGGTCATGCCCATGCTCCGCAATGTTGAGCAGCCACTCCGGTACCAGGTCCAAGCATTCCTGCAGTGGTCCACCGGTGCATCATTCTGGCTGATCGCACTGCTCGTGGTTTTCTTTAGTGCTGCAACCGTGTCATACGAGCAACGAGAAAAAGTCATTTGGCAGACAATGACCAAACCGGTCGCAGCCTGGCAATACATCATCGGTAAATGGCTCGGAGTCACACTCCTCTCAGGAATGCTCCTCGCGGTTGCTGCACTCGGGATCTTCCAGTTCACCGACTACCTGCGTTCACACAAAGCACTCGGAGAAGTCGCGCCATACCAAGCGGGTGACAACATCGTGATTACCGAGGACCGGTTAATCCTTGAAACCCAGGTGCTCACTGCTCGAAAGTCGTTGACCCCGATATTGCCCTTTAACCCGAGAGATCCTGAGTTTGACTCGGCGCTCGAAGAAGAAGTCCAGAAAGAGCGTCAGCTCCAGACAAACTTCAACCCCACCCCGCGCCAGCTCTCTGGTATGCGGATGAAAATCTACCAAGACACAGTGAGCGATTACCGCTCGATTGATCCACGAACCGAGGGGTACGCAACCTTCTCGTTCAAAGGGCTAAGTGACGCGAAAAAAGCTGGACGACCACTCACTCTCCGATACAAGATTAATGCTGAGGGTAACAGACCAGACATCTTCTACGCGGTCACTTTCGTTTTCGAACAAGGCACCATCATCCCGCGCAATCAAACGGGTCTTGGAATATCGCACACCTTCACCATCGATCCCGGACTCATCAGCAATACCGGGGAACTCAATGTTCAGATCTATAACGGCCAACTCGGGATGGATCGGAGCGATGGATTCTCGCTCAAACCCAACTCAGGGACCATGACGATTCCACCTGACGGGCTCGAGATTTCCTATCAGGTCGGAACATTCGGAGCAAACTTCGTTCGCATCATGGGTGTTCTGTGGGTCAAGCTGGCACTCCTCGCGATGATTTCTGTATGGGCGTCATGCTTTGCGTCATTCCCGGTCGCGTGCTTGATGTCGATCTCGGTGTTCCTGATCGGTGAATCCGCAGGATTTGTTCAGTCCGCACTCCCCGCATGGCAGATGGATACAGATTCAGTAGTGGGGGTGGTCCGGACGGGGATCTTCTACTTTGCCAATACCGTCTCAAACTTCTTTAGCATCTATCACGAGCTCAAACCAACCCAGCGAATAGCTGACGGGCAGGTGCTGGGTTGGTCGCAAGTTTCTTCGGGTGTGCTTATTTTATCGACAGCAACCGCACTCTTTTATCTGCTGAGCGTATATATCTTCCGTCGCCGTCAACTCGCGATCTATTCCGGTCATTAACCACACTGATGGAGCACTCGTATGAGACATAACACGAAAGTGAGTCTGATTGCCCTGACGGTGATGATCTTTGCCCTTATTGGATCAGGGTTTTTAACCACTTCCATCGCCGCATCACAAGGCCGGCACGAACTCATCTACACGGATCGGGCAGAAGACGGCGATCCCCCTCAAGTCGCGCTCGGAATCGCGCTCGGAGCATTCCGGGGAATCTTTGTCAACATCCTCTGGCTCGAAGCAACCTCCGCAAAGGAAGAGGGCCGGTTCTACGAATCAATCGAGCTTGCAAGAATGATCACCAAGCTCCAGCCCCGACTCCCGCAAGTCTGGACATTCCATTCCTGGAACATGGCCTACAACATCTCGGTCACCACCCACACCCCAGAAGAACGCTGGGAGTGGGTCAATGCGGGCCTTAACCTCCTCCGCAATGAAGGACTCGTAGCCAACCCCAATGACATGCACATGCATAAAGAGCTGGGTTGGATGTTCCTGCACAAAGTAGCGGGATACACCGATGATGCAAACCAGTACTACAAACGCAAGTTCGCATACGACTGGCAAAACATCTTGGGTGCCGCGCCGGTGATCAATCCCGACGAGCGAGGCAGAGATCAAGTCATCGAGCGATACGCTCAGTGGACACAGAATATTGTTGACGCGCCAAACAGCCGTGTGGAGCTGATGCAGCAGAACCCCAAAGCTGAAGAAATCGCGCGCGAGTTCGAGAACCGGTTCAAAGTCAACTCTAGATTAGGATCAAGCACCGATCTCGGTGAAGAGTTCCTCCGCCGGTATCAGCTCGACAGGGAACTGGTTCGGGCCGGGAAAGAATGGACGATCCCCGAACAGACAGGGCCCAAAACCCGGGCAATGAATGCGCTCCGCAAAGAGGTGGGCACCGAACAAGACTGGGAAGATCTCGCGAACTTTGTTCGTAAACACTTGCTCGAAGACAAGTACAACATGGAACCCGTCCGCATGGTCCAGCAGACCCGCAAGTTCGGTCCCATCGACTGGAGATTGCCCTCCGCCCATGCGCTCTACTGGTCTTCCCGTGGGACCGATGTTGGACGCATGGAGGTCACCGCTCGCAACCGTACCTCGCTTGACTTCCTCAACGCGTTCCGCATCGTGATGCAATCTGTTCAAGATCTTTGGCGTCACGGAGATATGTATTTCAACTATCTCGATGTACACGAAGGACGCGCAGCCTACTACCAAGCTGTTCCTAATGTCTACTTTGTCCCAAGCTATGGCGCCATGCTCGAAGAAGTCGTCAACGCATCAGGCATCTACGAAGCGGATCACAAACCCTACAGGCAATACGCGGTCGGGTATGAAAACTTCCTGCGTGATGCGATCCGTTTCTTTTTCCGAAGAGGCGATACACGCAATGCCCAGTTCTGGTTTGATAAACTCCGGAACTTCGAGGGTGTGAACATCAACGATCCATACTTTGCCGACGAGATGGCATTGTCGCTCAAGGAGTTTGCTGATAAGCAGCTCTATGACTCGATGGGTTCGCCCCAGGTAGCGGTTTCTGAAGTATTCGCTTCGTTGCAGAGCGCGTTTTTCAATGGTTTGATGGTCCGCAATATTGAAGTCTTCAACGGTCAGTGGGATTACGCTCGCAAAGCACACGCGTACTTCTTCAATGAACAGTTCAATGAGGTCATCGCATCAAGCACCACCGCACGCATGGAGTTCATGGATCGTGATTTCACATTCGTCGCTGGTCAGCTCTTTGTGAACATGATCATGACCGTGCATCCAGAACAAGCAGAGCTCATGTATGGATACGCTCCAGAAGATCTCAAACGCTATGCCTATGACTCGATTGTGCTTCAGTTTAAACCAACCATCGATGAACTGGTTGAGCAAGATAAGTCCGAGCCATTTGACACACTCTTTCCTGAACCAGAAGGCATGATCACGTTCCGTGCTGAACTCGAAGCCAAAATCGATCAACGTTCAAATCGTGGTGTTGATGGACTACAACAGAACTAAAGATGGTGATCCAGATCATGCAGGCTTAGTGAGCAGCTCCAATGCTTTGGAGTACCGCTCAAGTGTGCCTGCGATGACATCATGGGGAATAGCTGGTCCCGGCGTGGATTTATCCCAGCTTCCAGACTCGACAAGCGATTCGAGGTATTCACGGACAAACTGCTTATCAAAGCTCGCCTGCGCGCGACCCGGGCTGTAGGAATCTGCAGGCCAGAAACGCGAAGAATCAGGGGTCAACGCTTCATCGATCAAGATCGGATCAGTACTGATGATCTTCCCATCCCCATCGACCGGAAGCCCAAACTCAAACTTTGTATCTGCGAGAATGATCCCGCGCTCCTGAGCGTATTGACTTGCTTTGGTGTAGATCTCTATCGATCGCTCGCGCAGAGTCTGCATGAGAATCAACGCGTCTATCCCAGCTTCGAAGCCCTGAAGATGCGCGACCGCTTGATCAAAGCCAATGTTCTCATCGTGACCTTCATCCGCTTTGGTTGCTGGGGTGAAGATTGGCTCTGGAAGCTGATCGCATTGCACGAGCCCTGCGGGAAGCTCAACCCCGCACACTGATCCGGAGTTGATATAGTCTTTGAGACCCGATCCTTCAAGATACCCTCTGACCACGCACTCAACAGGGATGACCTTGCAGAGTCTCCCGATCGTTGTTCTGCCCTTGAGTTGCCGGCGCTGGGTGGTGGGGGTGAGCACGGAATCGGGGATCAGGAGATCATCCGTTGAGATGAGGTGCGTCTTACAGATCCCTTGATCTTGGATCCAGTTGAGCCAAAAGCTCGCGATTGAGGTCAGAATGACGCCCTTGCCAGGTATTGCGGTCGGCATCACCACATCAAACGCACTTATGCGATCGGTAGCGATCATTACCAGAGCCCCTGCTCCATGCAGATCTAGACCTGCATCTTCTATGGTTTCAGCAGGAAGTTGATAGACATCCCGAACCTTCCCTTTGCGTCCTCCCGGGAGGTCCAGGTCGGTCTCGAAAGTCGAAGCGATAGAATCCGAAAAACTGGTGTTCTGAGCGTGAATCGCGTCAGTCTCAGAGATTGGTGGAGTTTCCATGTCAAAGGGTAGTCAGCTCAGTCAATACCTGATGGACCTATCGGGGACAAGTCGAATGATTCAGTGCCCATTTACGCGCCCGAGCGGTGTAAGCATCATATTCTTGCTCTCTGGACCCTCTACCGCCTTGGTGCGTACAGGTCTATTTGAACGCATTCCTTGTCTTTGGACTAGATCTTTAGACAATGTCTTTGGAGACGATTAAACCAGATGCTCCGGTTTGTATCCCCTGATCCCACCCCTCCCACGACTGACCTGCTAGCGGGTGCTTATCTGGTGGGTAAGGACAATGTCGCCATCACAGGCGAAGTCACAGTCCGCGACGGGATCATTTTGTGCGAGCGGGGTTCGACGGAAGCCGCAGCGATCGCTGTTCAGCTTGACCTGAGCCAAGAACGCCTTGATCAGATCCAAGGCGACCTCACAATCGAAGGCGTCACCCTGAATCCGCTCGGTACCTGGACTTTGCAGACCTGCCTGCTCCCACCTCGCGAGCATCCGTATCTGCTTGTCCTCGAGCTTGCCCGTCACCGGATCATGACATTCATGACCAAACTCGAAGATTGGCAAGCGATCGAATCCGCAGAAGGCACCCTCCCGATGCGCCTGCTCGAAGAGGCCCGTCGTTCGTTCATGCAAGCGCTGGTCGCGAAGCATGAATCGATCCAGCCAGATTCTCAAGCGTCCAAACACGCGCTGCGAGCACTCTGGATCGCGCTCGAAGCGTCTGAACGACTTGCATTGCTGCAAGCTCATCGAGATTTCCCGGTACGCACTGACGGGACAATGTACGAGAGCATGGACCCCGATCACGCAGACATCGCAAGCAAAAAGCCAATCCTTCATCCCGGACGCGGGGGGGTCATTCTCCCGCTCAAACCCGCGATCGGTACCGTTGTATCTCCGAATGTATTTGCGCCCGTGACCCACGACGCGATCACCCGATCATGCGATTTCATCACCGTCCCGATGCGATGGAACGAAATGGAACCCGCGGAGGGCGAATACAGCTACCAGAAAACAGATCGCTGGATCGAGTGGGCAATCCGCACCGCTAGGCTGCCTGTTGTTGCGGGACCGTTGATTGACTTCCGCGCAATCAGTGTCCCGGACTGGTTGTATATCTGGGAGAACGACTACGACACACTCCGGGAGCTTGTCTACGAGCATATCAAAACCCTAGTGACCCGGTACCGGCGCACAGTGACCCGTTGGACAGTCTGCTCCGGTCTCCACTGCGGTGAGCACTTCAAGCTTTCCTTTGAGCAAATGATGGATCTCACGCGCATCAGTGTGCTGGTCACGCGGAAGCTTCATCCCCGCGCCAAGATCCAGGTCGAGATCACTCAGCCTTGGGGTGAATACCACACGCGTGATCGTTCGTCACTCCCGCCTTTGCTCTATGCGGAGATGCTCTCCCAAGCGGGTATCCAGATCGATGCATTCTCGCTTCGGATTCAGATGGGGTCGTACAGGTCCGGATTACAGTCGAGAGATCTGATGGCATTCAGCGCCATGCTCGATCAGTACGCAATGCTTGATCGACCGATCACGATTTCATCATTCGGTGTACCAAGTTCAAAGATCGCGCCGCGTGATGAGCTTCCGACAACCCCCGATTCTGGTCAATGGCGTAGGCCTTGGGATGATGCACTCCAAGCAGACTGGTTATCTGCATATGGTGCGGTCGCTTTGTCGAAGCCATATATCGAAAGCGTGTGCTGGCACGAACTCGCCGACACTTCAGGCGCGACCGATATGCGAACCGGTGGATTGATGGATATCAAAGGGCTCGGGCGCCCATCCCTAGACCGCCTCTCTGATCTCCGCACTGCGATCACAGAGTCGCGCCTCCCAACAACTTGGTCACCAGAAGCACTGCTGAGTCCCCAAGCTCAATCAGTTCAGTGATGGTTCCTGATCAAGACCGCATCAAAAATC
Organism: Phycisphaerales bacterium; assembly: GCA_045105315.1. GTDB lineage: Bacteria > Planctomycetota > Phycisphaerae > Phycisphaerales > UBA1924 > UBA1924. Next base: position 77,780 of record JBGCDI010000022.1, read on the forward strand.
ACCACCACCGCGCTTCGAGCCGGGACTGGTCAAGTACACCAGCAGGTATATTCTCCGCAGCGCTGCTCGCGATCGCATCACTCACCGGTCTCGGATGGTCGCTGATCAACGCAAGATCATCTACCCAATTCGTACCTCCTCAGCAGTCCTTTGTGGATCGGCACCCGCACCAACCAGATTTAGCATCCCCAGAACACGCGAGCGATCCATCACAAGGATCATCCACGAATCAAGCTCCTGCTAGACTCGTGATCGACATCAACACCGCGACAGCGGATCAGCTTCGTCTTCTCCCGTCGATTGGTCCCAAACTCGCTCAGCGAATCATCGATGACCGCACCACAAATGGCCCATATGAATCCATCGCTCAGCTCGATCGCGTCAGCGGGATCGGACCAAAGACGATCACTAAGCTCACTGGATGGATTGCCCCCATCCCAGAAAAGCGCCAAGAATCAGCACCCTGAGCGGGGTATGCTCTGCTTCATCACACCACTCCAAGAGCTGGCTCATAGGTGCCCGCTAGGGACAGCTATGCGCGCATGAAAGAACTGCTCGATCCAATCCAAAAAGATGCTGCGTTTCGCTCGTTCGCACAGTCCATGGAGAAGGGCAGCAGAGTCGTCGCAACCGGGAGCAGCGGATCCTCAGCAGCGCTTGTCGCGCTGTGCTTGCACGCGCGGACTCAGCGCCCGGTGCTCATCGTCTGCGCTCACCTTGATGAAGCTGAGGATTTATCCGCTGAGATCGCGACCGTTGATCCATCCGCACCAATCTTGTTCCCAGCTCTCGAACTCTCCCCTGGGGAATCAAGCGTCTCAGCGGATTTATTCACCCAGCGATTGATGATCACCCACGATGTACGCAGTGATCAACCACTCGGGGTCATCATCGCGCCGATCGCAGCACTCATGCAGCCCGTCCCCGCGATAGGGCGCGGTCAATCCCTCATCAAAGACCTTCACCAAGGGCAGACCTGTAATCCCGCAGAACTCATCGCATGGCTCGCAGATCACGGCTACGAACGCTTGGATGTCATCGAAACACCTGGTCAGTTCGCGATGCGAGGTGGTATCCTCGATGTCTACCCCGCTGCGAGTAATGGGGGAACACCCATACCCATCCGGATAGATTTCTTTGGTGATGAAATTGATTCGATCGCAGAAATTGATCTGGACACCATGGGGTCTGATCGCAAGGTAGAGTCGATCCGCCTTTCGTCTTCAGGGCCCGAGTTTCTCGAAGAGGCATCTGATGACCAATCATTCTTAGAATCGATCCCAGACAATGCGTTGGTACTGATCGCAGAAACCTTTGAAGTTGTTGAACAAGGGAGGGGGTACTTCGAGCGGGTTCACGACGGACGCACGATTTATGGGCCTCCGGCTGTTCTTAAAATACTGGAAACCCGATTCCACGCACTCGCCGAACTTAACCAGTTTTCTGCTGGCAAGTCTGGCGCAGATGCTCTTGTCGCGCTGCCGGTCGAGTCCGTACCACCATTTGATCGGGAAACACCGGTTGCGATTTCCGAGCTCGCAGAGCTCACTACACAGATTAAGACGGTCATCCTGACATGCACATCACAGGGTGAATATGCGCGCCTTGGTGAGCTGATCGCGACCTACGCGCCCAACGCTCCGATTCAGCGAGCGATCATTGATCTTCGTCGAGGATTTGTGTGGAGATCCGATGATGCTGATCATGATCCGCAAACCGATGGACCGCATCCAGATAGCTTTGCGATTGTTCCCTCTGGTCAGTTGCTCCACCGTTCGAGTGTGCGCCGGCGTGTATCCAAGATCCGCGCCGGTCGAGCGATGGATACATTTTTGGATATCCAGATCGATGACTATGTCGTGCACGCAGATCACGGGATCGCTAAGTTCATCGGACTGACAGTCATGGACGCGTCTGGGACCAGCAAGCAAAAACAGCTGCTCGGACCAACTGCAAAACGCCGCAAGGAAGACCAAGAAGAGTACCTCACCCTTGAGTTCAAGGGGAACAGCAGACTCCATGTCCCGTGCTCGCAGATCGACCTCGTGCAGAAGTATGTCGGTGGATTTTCAGGGAAGCCTCCCCTGAGTTCTATCGGGGGTAAGAAGTGGAAAGCCCAGAAACAACGCGTTGCTGAATCGGTCAAGGATCTTGCGAGCGAGATGCTCCGCGTTCGTGCTGCGCGCGAGCATCAACCGGGATTCCAGTACCCGTTCGATACCTCGATGTTCAGCGAGTTTGAAGCGGAGTTTCCATACGACGAAACCGAAGATCAGCTCTCAGCAATGATCGAGATCAAGAAGGACATGCAATCCACCCGCCCGATGGATCGTCTCATCTGCGGCGATGTTGGATTCGGTAAAACCGAACTCGCAATCCGTGCTGCGTTCAAAGCGGTCGAAGCGGGTCGACAAGTCGCGGTGCTCGTTCCCACAACCGTGCTTGCAGAGCAGCACGAACGCACATTCAAACAACGATTCGCAGACTATCCGTTCCGCATCGAATCGCTCTCACGCTTTAAAACGACCAAAGAAGTTCGAAAGACGATCGACGATCTTAAACTTGGGCGCGTCGATATTGTTGTAGGCACCCACCGGATCCTCTCAAAAGATATCCACTTTGCCGATCTGGGAATGGTGATCATTGACGAAGAGCAGCGTTTTGGTGTCGAGCACAAAGAGCGACTACTCCAGCTCCGACTCACTGTTGATGTCATGACATTGAGCGCGACCCCGATCCCGCGGACGCTCCATATGTCCATGCTCGGTTTGCGCGATATTTCCAGCTTGACCACGCCTCCTGTCGATCGCAGAGCGATTGTGACTGAAGTCATCCCGTACAACCGTCACCGGATTCAGCGCGCGATCCAGCGAGAACTCGCGCGCGAAGGGCAAGTCTATTTCGTACACAACCGGGTCCACAATATTCAAAGCGTGACTGATGAAGTCCGTGCAATGGTCCCGGGCGCGAAAGTGATTTTCGGTCACGGTCAAATGGAACCACGCGAACTCGAAGAAGTCATGCTCGCCTTCATGCGCCGCAAAGCCGACATCTTGGTTTCGACAACCATCATCGAAGCAGGGATCGACATCCCAACTGCGAACACGATGATCATCAACGATGCTGATCGGTTCGGGCTCTCCGAACTCCATCAACTCCGGGGCCGGGTCGGTCGTTCGCATAACCGCGCGTATTGCTATCTGCTGCTCCCAGAAGATCGCACAGTCAAAGAAGTCGCGCAGAAACGACTCAAAGCGATCGAGGAATATTCGATGCTCGGTGCTGGATTCAAGATTGCAATGCGTGATCTGGAGATCCGCGGAGCAGGGAACCTGCTTGGCGCCGAACAGTCCGGGCACATCGCTGCGGTTGGATACGAAATGTACTGCCAGCTTCTGGATCAAACTGTCGAACGACTCACCAATACCGAGATCCGAGATCAGGTGACCCACACCAGTGTGGATATTGGATTGATCGGGTACATCCCCAAAGCATATATCCCGTCAGACCCAAGGCGCATCGAGGTGTACCGCAGACTCGCAAGCGCTGGTACGCAGAAGCAGATCGACCAAGTGGTCGAGGACATCACCAGCGCGTACACCGCGCCACCCGAACTGGTTCGTAGATTGATCATGCGAGCTCGCGTTCGGGCAGCCTACAACCTGCTCCGTGTGCGAGCCCTGACCATCCGAGGCCAAGATATAGTCTACTTAACTGCAGATCCTCAAAGATTAGCGGATTTGTTAAGCTCTCATCAAATTCGCTCACGGATCATTCAATCGGATCTCGCCCAAACCAACGCACGCACAGCAACCGGGCAAGCATATTCTGAGGTCTATGTACGAATCCAATCCCAGTCAAAGTCACCCATGTCCATCGCAAAACAGCTGGTTTCATGGGTTCAAATCAACGAATAGATCATCGATTCTCTTCTGAACATGATTAATTTACCTGACTTCAAGCACTCACTGAACATAACGAAACCGGATTCTGATACAATAGAACCAAGTATCGAGAGCCTATCGAAGGATCGAACGGGCTGAATCATGGACGAAAGAATGTATGTCGAATAACCCAGAAAACCCGATCCCTCCACAAGAGCTATCCCCGATGATGGCTACCGAGATTGCCCTTGATGATGACCTTGTTCTCATCCGCAGAAGACTCATCCGCGAAGCATCACAAGCTATCGATATCATCAAATACGCGATCGGCGCCCTCTGGGAGCTTGATGAAACTTCCGCGAAAATGATCTCGAACATCGAGAAAGAAATCGATAAGGAAGAAGTGCGGATCGAGCAGGAATGCTACCGGATCCTCGCACTCAAGAACCCGTTTGCTGCGGACTTCAGACTGATTACTTTCATTCTCCGTGTCAATGCAGACATCGAGCGTGTTGCTGATCATGCTTCGTCTATTAACAAGATCATCAAACGCATCGAAGCCCCGATCCCGCAATGGCCAGAATCATTACGAGAAATGGGCGAGCGGATTCCGATGATGTGCGAGCAGCTGCTCCGCGCGGTGGTCAATACCGATGCGGATCTTGCCAGGTCGGTTGTTAAGCAGGACCGAGACATCGACAAGCTTGACGGGCTGGCGTTTGACGAGATCCGTGTCTTGATCGAGAAGGATCCTTCTCTTGCATCCAACTATCTTTTGATCTATCGCGTGGCGCGTGAGCTTGAGCGGGTTGGTGATTTGCTCGGGAATATCGCGGAGGGGATCATCTATCTGGTGACCGGGGATATCGTCCGTCACACGCCGAAGAAGAAAAAAGACCGTCCTGCGTAAGCAAGCCACTGGATCAACAACCATTGATCATTCAGCATGCTGCGAGTCACATAGTCTACTTATATGAAACTCGCAAGTACGGTATCATACAGGTATGCATGGTTCATCACTATTCATAGTACTGATTTATGCTTCCGTTTCTGCTGTCGCAGGAGTCATCCTGCTTCGGATCGGAATCCAAGGCAAGCGGGTATCAACCAGCCCACATTGCCGATCGTGTAAGTTCGATCTTGGGGGACTCGATCTTTCCAATCCGACCAACTGCCCTGAATGCGGAGGGGGGGTCAGCGACTCTTCAAAAACCGTCCGTGATGGACTCTACAAAAAGCGTCCATGGATCATCTTGCTGGCGATGATGTTCTTGCTGGTCTCGGTCACCGGATTTGCATGGCCCAAACTCTCCAAGCTGCCTTCTATTCAAAGTGTCGATGTCTACGACTACTTCCCTGAATCACTGCTCGTCAGGTTGGCGACCACCGGCGATGAGAACGCACTCCAAACAATCCACGACAGGCTCATTCCAAACAAAGTTTCCGACAAAGCTCTGCAATCCCTCATCGATCACACTTTCAAGCTCCGTGCGGATCTATCCATCCCATGGGATGAACGGTGGGGGGATGTATTGCTCTACGGGATGCATTCGAATCTTCTCGAAGATAGTGAGATTCAGCAAATCGCTGAGAGTTCGTTCACGCATGAGCTCATCGCCCATTCAGTAATAGGACCAGATGCCGATTTGCAGAAGATCATTCTTTCAACACTTGACACCCGTGGACAAGGCACTCGTCAGTTCAAGAGGGAGCTATTTACAAGAAGTACCCCATGGTCTGGATACATCAAGGTGTATCCAATTCTCACCGATGATTCTAAAGTGAATCGCGATGGGTATATGGGGAGTGGTATTCAAGATTGGGTTCCATACCGAAATGGTGGAGCATTCGGTAGAGTGATCGATATTCCTCTAGACACCGAAGAGTTTACAATTCGGGTTCCAATCAGATACGAGTTGCTCTTGGAAGATCAAGTGATCCATCACTGGGAGGTGATGCTTTCTCATACTGTAAACCGTTCTGAGACTACACCTGAATACATCACTGTAAATCAAGATCAGGCACTCGAAACCAATCTTATAAAAAGCATGACAATGGGAAAGCTCTCGGTGCCAACCGATGTGCGAAATATGGCAAAGCATGAGTCAGTTAGGATCCGTACCTTTGCGTTTGCATATATAGAGCATCTTCAAATACAGGATATTGCTCTGATAGGCTGGATTCATTATCGTCTCGGGAACAAAGAAGTTCGTGGACGCGAGATTGTGGTCGATCTGGGAAAGCACAACAGAATAGGGTTGTGGCCAAAGTATGATGATGGATCACAAGGATGGTTAAAGTCATATATCAAGCAGGAAGAGTTCTGGGGTAAAGTTATTGAAGCTGGTTCAGTTGATGTGATCTACAGACCAGATCCAAGCTTGGCCCAACACCACCCAGGTTTCAAGGGACTTGTCAATACCCCAATTGTGTTTGAATCTGTAGAAGTAAAGCCGCTCCAGACACAACAAATTCAATCATCAAGGAAGCCGTCAAATTTAGAATGGATATACGACCACAGCTTCGATTTGGAACGAAAATACCACAATGCCCGAAGACTCAAGGACTAGCAATATCTGACGAGCCTGATTCTCGCGTAAACAACTATTCATAGCTCCCGCCTCCTTCGTTATCATGTACAATTCATACCATGATGATTCTGGGTTTCATAGTTCTTGTACTCGCAGTGCTCATCGGTTTATTCGCGTTGCGAGGGCGCGTTGTGCAGACTGGCGAGTTCTGCCGGGGGTGCCGATTTGATCTTGTAGGCTCACCCCTTGATGAATCGAGCAAATGCCCCGAGTGCGGACGATCGATTCACGATCCAGCCAGCCGGCGCACAACACTTCGCCGGAGATCAACGCTGGGGCTTGTCGCTTCACTCACATTGTTCTTGGCGGGGACTGGATCGCTGGGATTCGGGATCTGGGGGAATCCTGCTAAGTTCTATGCACAACTACCAGATTCAGCAGTGGTTCAGGGTGTTCAATGGGGCAGCAGCGCAGCACTCGATGAAGCGACTTCCCGTCTCGCGATCTCACCCAAGTTTGCCAAGAAATACCACAACGACCTGATCAATCACGCTCTTCAAGTGCAAGCGGATCGATTGCAGCCCTGGGATCCGCGATTAGGACAGATCCTGCTCGACGCCCTGATGAATGGATTATTTAATCAAGAGCAGTTCGATTCCTATGCACTCAACGGCTGGGCCCACACACTGGATCTCCGCGACAAAGTACATGCTGGGGAAAGCATGATTCAATACCGGTTGGAATCCAGCGGCGATCGTGTCAGTGCCTTCGGGTACACATTGACTGAATATCGATATGGGGCCAGGTTGATTGAATACGGCGTTGTTGATCAGAGCCATATATGGAAAATAAACCGGGCAAGACGACTAGGGGGTAGGCTCTACATCGGAGGGGGAGGCCTCGGATCAACCATCGCATCCTCACTCTGGGGAATGGACAAGCACACAACTCAAACGGAGATTGGTGATTCAATCCCGATCTATATTGATCTGGAAATCCGGCTTGAGCATCCAGACTATGAAGAGCCGATTGTGAGCAAAGTTATTCGGTTGGAACAATCCGTTCTCGTAGTGAGTCCAGACGAACCGATTGTCAAACTGATCAAGAATGCCGACTATACAGATCAGCTCGTCAGTGCAATCACGCTGGGGCCCTTACACACTATGAAAGAACCAACCCCGTCCGGCCCGAATCACTACAACATCATTCTCAAACAGTTGGCAATGATTGATGCGATTCCAATATCAGTCTCGTTTAGAGTGTATTACCGGATTGGTGACGAGGAGGTACATATTGGCAAGCTGGTCAGAGAGGGTCCAATGGAAGAACCTCGCGGAAAGTATCTGCAGTGGGGGGTCAACCCAAAGGATCCGCAGGTTCTGGAGCATGCACTGACGCTGCACGAGATCGCACTGGATCAAGGGAAGGTGGATGTGATATTCCGTACCGACCCTGGCGCAGCACTTGAGATCCCGGCAATTGATGAGGTTATTTATGCAACCATCGAGTTTGCTGATGTCCCTATCAAGATCGTGGAGATACCCCAAGAGGTCAACAACCCGGATTGGGATGAGATTCGGATAGTTGGCGAGCTCATTGCGGACTAAGTGTCACGGACTAAGTATCTCAGCACATGAGCAGTTGACATAAGTAAAGGCAAAAAACTGGGCACACGAAAAAACCTGCTTGGGTGAGCAGGTTTCGTTCGCGGCTTGTGACCGGTGAACAGTTGGGTCCATCTTCATCACATATCACTATGTGACTATCTCCCCATTGAACCTCGCGAGAGATCAATGTATGTGGGAGACAAGAATGTGCTCATAGTCTCGATTCGGTTCGCACCGAGGCAGTTACCATTTTGATTCCCGTAAGGGTTTCATGGGAGTAACCACACGATCGAGTCTAAGGAAATCCCTTAGAAAGGAGGTGATCCAGCCGCAGGTTCTCCTACGGCTACCTTGTTACGACTTAGTCCCAGTCACCATTCTTGCCGTAGGCACCCCTGAAACGAGGTGACTTCGGGCACTAACAGCTTCCATGACTTGACGGGCGGTGTGTACAAGGCTCAGGAACGTATTCACCGCGTCGTAGCTGATACGCGATTACTAGCGATTCCGGCTTCAAGCAGGCGAATTTCAGCCTGCTATCCGAACTGGGGCACGGTTTTTGCGATTTGCTCCACCTCGCGGTATTGCATCGCTTTGTCCGTACCATTGTAGCACGTTTGCATCCCTAGGCGTAAGGGCCATGCTGACTTGACGTCATCCCCACCTTCCTCCGGTTTGACACCGGCAGTCTCGCTAGAGTCCTCGCCATAACGCGGTAGTAACTAACGATAGGGGTTGCGGCCGTTAAGGGACTTAACCCGACACTTCACAGCACGAGCTGACGACAGCCAAGCAGCACCTGTGTATGTTCCACCCGAGGGCGTGGCCTATCTGTCGACAGGTTAATCCATACATGTCAAGCCTAGGTAAGGTTCTTCGCGTTGCCTCGAATTAAGCAACATGCTCCACCGCTTGTGTGAGCCCCCGTCAATTCCTTTGAGTTTTAGCCTTGCGACCGTACTCCCCAGGCGGCACACTTACCAGTTTTCCTTCGGCCGCGAAACCATGAGAGGTACCGCGACCTAGTGTGCATCGTTTACGGCGTGGACTACCGGGGTATCTAATCCCGTTCGCTACCCACGCTTTCGTACCTGAGCGTCAGACAAAGCCCAGTTAGCTGCCTTCGCCATTGGCGTTCCGATATATATCTACGCATTTCACCGCTCCACATATCGTTCCACTAACCCCTACTTGTCTCAAGATTTGTGGTTTACCCTGCAGTTCCACGGTTGAGCCGTGGGATTTCACAAGATACCTACAAATCCGCCTGCGTACGCTTTAAGCCCAGTGATTCCGAATAACGCTCGGGCCTTCAGTATTACCGCGGCTGCTGGCACTGAATTAGCCGGCCCTTCCTCTGAGTCTGATCAGTATTTCTAGACTCTGACAGTGGTTTACACATCGAAGATGCTTAATCCCACACGCGGCATTGCTCCGTCAGGCTTTCGCCCATTGCGGAAGATTCGTTACTGCAGCCTCCCGTAGGAGTCCGGGCAGTGTCTCAGTCCCGATGCGGCGGGTCATGCTCTCACACCCGCTACCCGTCTTCGGCTTGGTGAGCCTTTACCTCACCAACTACCTGATAGGATAATCGCTGCTCCAAAGGCGGTAAACCTTTTCTCCGTAGAGGACATTGTGTATTACCTTCCATTTCTAGAAGCTATCCACAACCTTAGGACACATTCGATTATATTCCTCGCCCTTTCGCCACTCTCCCCGAAGGGATCGTTCGACTTGCATGTTTTAGCCATGCCGCCAGCGTTCAATCTGAGCCAGGATCAAACTCTTCAGTTGA
>JBGCDI010000023.1:0-13939 GCA_045105315.1 Phycisphaerales bacterium
GGCAAGCTCCTTGCTCCCACCCGGCCCGATCCACGATCTGCTTATCGACGGCGTGATCGCAGGCATTGGCGGAACCCTGATCTTCCTCCCCCAGATCGTGCTGCTGTTCTTCTTGCTCGCACTGCTCGAAGGAACCGGATATCTGGCGCGAGCAGCGTTTGTCATCGACCGGGTGCTTCGTCCGTTTGGGATGTCAGGACACGCGTTTGTACCGTTGTTGTCGAGTCACGCGTGTGCCATTCCAGGAATCATGGCCGCTCGCGCGGTCCCCGATCCCAAAGACCGACTCGCAACCATCTTGGTTGCGCCGTTTATGAGCTGCACTGCTCGGATTCCAGTCTATGTGCTGCTCACAGTCATTCTGTTCCCGGATTCACCCGGGATGCAAGCGATCGCGTTCTCCTCGTGCTACGCGATTGGTGTGCTTGCAGGACTCTTGAGTTCCATGCTCGTCAGAAGGACACTCCTTCGTGGTCGATCACGACCGATGGCGATGGAACTTCCCAGCTACCGCTTCCCGGATCTCAAAGCAGCGATCATGCTCACCCTCGATCGCGCACTGATGTTCCTCCGTAAAGCGGGCACGCTGATTGTCGCGATCTCGATCGTGCTGTGGTGGCTGGGCGCGTATCCGCACAGCCAAGCACCCGCACAATCCACCCAGCTCCGCGAGCAAGCTGCTCAAAACACCGATCCGGTGCAATCGAGCGAGCTTGAAGCGCAAGCAGATTCCATCGAACTCCGCAACGCATCAGCTAACTCATTCCTCGGAAAAATCGGTTCGACAGTTCAACCCGTGTTTGCTCCGCTCGGATACGACCGTCAGCTCACCATCGGTGTCCTCGCAAGTTTCGCAGCCCGCGAAGTCTTCGTCTCCACGATGGCGGTCCAGGTCGCGGGGTCTGATGACACGGAAGATGACTCGGTACTGAGCGCAATCGCCAACGCTCAACGAGACGACGGCACTCCCTTGTTTGATCGCGGGACGAGCTGGTCGCTTCTGGTGTACTACATCCTCGCGATGCTGTGTCTCCCGACCGTCATCGTGACCGCAAAGGAAGCGGGGGGCTGGCGATGGGCATGGCTCCAGCTCGGATGGATGACCCTCCTTGCATACTCGGGCGCGTTGATTGTGTACCAAAGCGTTTCCCTGCTTTCATAAGGACTACAGTGCACCATGCCTGTAGATGATTGGCAGTTCTGGGTCGTGACCGCGGTGGGGGTGATCGCTGCGCTGTGGTTGATCCGTTTGGTGCTTCCAAAGAAGAAAAAAGGCAAACGCACAAGCCTAACAGTCTCAGCAAAAAGCTCTCAGTTTGACAAGAGTTCATCAGAGACATGAACTGCAGTTCGACATCCTTCGTACGCATAAAATGAAATATTGGCAGTCATTTGTAAATGCAGCTACCAGATTAATGTGTTTCAGTATGTGCGTTGCTGCACTGGCTGGGTGTGGTTTTGGTGAGAGCAATATCAAGTTGCCAAATGGTTATTGGTTGTCGAATGATCGTTGGATTTTCAATGAGCAAGACAAGGAATTTCTAGAACTGCAAGTGATTGATATCAACTGGGATCAATCGCATATTTATGGTCGCTCTGAAAGGCGCCAGCCATACATCAGCGAATATAACTGGTTCATAATTGATACACGAGATGGACGTTTATCAGGATTTATGAACCCAGAAGAATGGCTAAAACACCTCGAATTTGAAAATGTATCGCACACAGAATTGAAGCTGCCATCAGAGATTGCAAAAAAACGCACACTGCAAGTTATTGCCGTCTTAACTGTTATCTATTCATCAGTGGTTGCTTGCGGGTACCTTATTTACAGGAAACTGAAAGCCCGACGGGTTATCCCTGATCGTCTATAATCAGCAATGCCACTATCACGCGATGAAATCACCAAACGGGCTGCTCAAGAACTCCGCGACGGGTATGTTGTGAATCTCGGGATCGGGATGCCCACGCTTGTTGCCAATCACATTCCTGATGGGATGGAGGTCTGGCTCCAGTCAGAGAACGGGCTGCTTGGAATCGGGCCGTTTCCAACAGATGATAAAGTGGACCCGGATCTAATCAATGCAGGAAAGCAGACCATCACCGCGATCCCAGGCTCTTCATTCTTCTCAAGCTCCCAATCCTTCGGGATGATCCGAGGCGGGCACATCGATATGTGTATCCTGGGCGCGATGCAGATCTCAGAGAAGGGCGACATCGCCAACTGGATGATCCCAGGCAAAATGATCAAAGGCATGGGCGGCGCGATGGACCTCGTCGCAGGCGTCAAAAAAGTCGTTGTGACCATGGAGCATTGCAACAAAAAGGGCGATCCAAAGATCCTCAAAGAATGCAACTTGCCCCTGACAGGTAGATCGTGCATAGACATGATCATCACCGATCTGTACGTGCTGACGATGAACCATGATCGTGGACTCTTCGAGCTCACCGAGCTTGCTCCGGGTGTCACCAAGGAAGAGGTCATCGAGAAGACCGAAGCAGCGCTTATTGTGGATAATGAGCCTGCTGTGGTTTCGGTCTGATTTGCTCAACTGTTTGCTGTATATATAGTTAGGCCGTCCGCCGTGCTAGGGGTGCAACGGTGATGAAATCCTGGCATTCTTCAACAGAATTTCAATAGTGTTCGCTTCAAAAGTGGTGAAAGCTGTTCCTTTTTTGATCTCTGCTTGATGAATTCGCATCTCAAAAACATCGCTTAGAGCCCAAAAAGCTGTATAAATTTAAAATTTGTACCCGGAATCACTTTTTTATCCGTTTTGGTGGTCGTTTTCGTGAGGTGTAGTACCTTTGGGTAACAAATCTGTTTAATAGAGGAGAATCAGTATGTTAAACTCAGCTCGTATATTCGCTCTCGCAGCGGCGCTCCCAGCAATCGCTGGAGCAAGCATTATCCAAAACGGTTCATTCGAAGCAACATCAATCGAAGGCGAGTTCGCGTATGCAGAACTCAACGCTGGTAGCGATGTCATCTCAGGATGGACCGTCACCGGAACCGGCGTCGATGTCATCGGCACCCACTGGGCAGCTTCACAAGGAAGCAACTCACTCGATATGAACGGCCTGCTCGCAGGTGGTGGCGTATCACAAACCTTCGAAACAATCGTCGGTCAAGAGTACGCTCTCACATTCGACATGTCCGCAAACATGTTCCTCGGCCCAAACGAGAAGGTCCTCGGCGTCTCAGTCGCTGGTCACCTCGAAGAGCACTCATTTGACTACATGGGCTTTGAAGCAACCGCTTCAGATCCTAAGTGGACACAGGTCACCATCAACTTCACCGCTGATGAAACCTCAACCACCCTCAGCTTCTTCGGAGTCAACTCCGGTGCAGCTGGTGCAGCACTCGACAATGTCGCAGTGAACCCAGTACCTGCTCCAGGTGCACTCGCAGGTCTCGGACTTGCTGGCCTCTTCGGTGCACGCCGTCGTCGCTAAATGATCGCCCGAAAGGGTGATACAGACTGAATCTCAACCACCTCCCGTAACTCGGGGGGTGGTTTCTTTATATACACGATTCAGTGTCAAAAACAGGCACTTTCCAATGGTGGTTTCTGCCTAAATTCACTCGGTTCTCAGCAAGCGTTCGCCTTAGATGGTATATTGGAACCAATCTAATGGAGCACACGCATGGGATTCTATGAAGTCATCGGACAGGACCACCGCACCCGGAGTGCACGCACGCTGGAAATCAGCGCGAGTAATGCTGATGAAGCAGCGGTGACTGCAGTTGATCACGGACTCATTGAAATCAAAGTCAATCAACTTACAGACCGGGATCTTCTTCACAAAGATCTTGCATGCTTTTTGTATGCAGACCCGCTCGCTACCAAACGCGCCCACGCGATTCCGGTCAACGCAAACTATCCTTCGTCCATTCTTATCGATCATCCGGTCTTAACCATCGCAGCAGGAGTATGTGCGGGGATGGCAGTCTTCACGCTCTTGGAGATGCTGGTTGTCAGAGTGATTGGGGTGCTTTTTTAAGATGGGCGTATGAAACTGTTCTGGTGCCACTTGTTAGATATAGATGAATCGATTCGATAAAAAACCCTGCTCAAAAGCAGGGTTTTTGTGTTTACCAATTTCGTTCATGCTGGTTTAGTGCTGCACTAAACGGTGCTCTGATCATGGTCCGTCGTCATCAATTGGATCAGACCCTGGAGTTGCTGATGGGTCAGCTGCGGGAGTGGATGGGGCTGGTTCTGGGTCTTCCTCAACGATGTCTCCGAGTGCAATACCGATCGCGCGACCAAGCTCGTCAGAGAGGTCAACTTCCACAGGTGTTTCGTCGATTTCTGCTTCGTCGGCTTTGATTTTGGCAGTTGCGATCAGTGTGCGGAGATCTTCATCCGTGACCTCGTCAGAGGACTTGAGAGCGGTGATTGATCGTCCATTGGAATCCAATTTCAGATTCAGCTTAATGTCGTTGCTGTCTGGGGTGTTGGTTATGACTGGTGCAAGCACTTCGTTGATCGCGGGTGGTTGGATTGTTTCATCAAACAACCCTTGCGTAAAGCGGGCGAGTTCGATTCGTCCTTGTGCTTTCTCTTCATCGCTGAGGGTTGATTCTGCGAAGTACAGGTTATCAAGCCCGATGACCAGAGCTGATGCAACGACCGGTGATTCAACCAGCTGTTCAAGGACCATGCCCATCTGTTCCATACTGACTTCTTTATTCTCGAATCGGGTCATCAGGGATTCGATATGATCCATAATTTCTGCTTGTTCAGCAGGGTCAATCTTTGATTGGGTGATCACGGAGTTGATCATCTGTGTTGATGCGTTGGCTGTCCAAGATCTCCAGTTCATCATGACCACAACCACCGCGATGACTGCAAGAACGACCAAGACCGCGAGCACGACCCCGCATCCAACGAGGAGATTGCCTCTTCTGGTTTCGTATTTTCGTGATGCGATCCGGTGACCGACCGAATAGATTGAGTGTGACATATGCGTTCCCTGTGCGTGGATTGGCCCTTACGAGCGGATGTTGGTTCTCAGTAGAGTGTACAGCCTCTTTGGGATTTGTGATCATCGGGTTTCGGAAGGGTATATTCATACACCCGAAACTCGATTTTCCTCATTCTATACCAGCTCATCACAGACCGAAGCGTCAAAATATCATATAGTCTGCTTGGGACAATACACTAACTTTGAAGAGGACAGATACATGGCAAACTACAAAATCGAAGATGTTGAAGGAATCGGCCCGTCCTACGGCGAAAAGCTCAGGGGAGCAGGGATTACCGATACCGACGGTCTTCTGACAGCATGCAAAACAAAAGCGCAACGCTCAGAACTCGCAACCAAATCTGACATCTCAGACACGCACATTCTCAAGTGGGCAAACATGGTTGATCTCTACCGCATCAAAGGTGTGGGCTCAGAGTACGCAGAACTGCTCGAAGCAGCAGGCGTTGACACCGTTCCCGAGCTCGCTCAGCGCAATGTCGAGAACCTGACCGCAAAGATGGTCGAGGTCAATGAAGAGAAAAGCTTGACTCGTCGTGTACCATCCGCAGCTGAAGTTGAGAAATGGGTCACTGAAGCGAAATCGCTCCCACGCGCTCTTGAGTACTAAGCTCGCACCGCGTCAGTGAGCAATATCGAGCTCATCAAGACTTAGAATCTATGAAGACTAGAATCCCGGAGAACCCCTCCGGGTTTTTTAATTTCACGCGTATGTGCTGATCGGAGCCAAGATGTCAGGGAACACACAGTCGGGTACAAACTGGTTCGATGCCCACCTTGATCTCGCGTATCTTGCTGAGAATGGCCGAGATCTGCATGCGGATCTCAAATCATGCAGAGGACGGTATCAGCCTGCAAGTGTGACGCTCCCGACCATGATCGAGGGTGGAGTGAAGCATTGTCTCGGGACAATCTTTACTGAAGGTGTTGATCCGTCCAAGGATGATCAAGAGACCGGCGAGTACACCTATCCGTTCGGGGATGCGAATGCTGCGTATCGCGCGGGAATGCGTCAGCTGTTGCTGTATAACGCGTGGCGCGATGCAGGAGTGGTCCGTCAGATGCCCCGTCGGGGTCATGAGCCTGTTAGTCCTTCAAATACAGGGGGTAACACAGAATCCCCGCTTGATGGTGGCCCGATTAATCTGGGGGTGCTTGTCGAATGCGCTGATCCGATCACCGATCCAGATGAGCTCGAACTCTGGGTGGACAAAGGAGTCGTTGCGATCGGAATGGCGTGGTGGCACCAATCCAGATACGCTGGTGGTAACGGGACCGATCATTCCAAGCCTGGCAATGGGATCACTGATTTGGGCAAGGAACTGGTCGCGCGGATGGACGAACTTGATGTTGTCCATGACCTATCGCATCTTTCTCAGCGAAGCGTTGATGAGCTGTTGTCCATGACTGATCGTGCGGTGATCGCTTCACACTCAAACTGCAGAGCACTGATGGGAGATCAAGATTCACTCGCGAATCAAAGACATCAGAGCGATGAGACCATCAAAGAAATTGCTAGTCGTGGGGGAGTGATCGGTGTGAATCTGCTGTCTGTATTCCTTGAGCCCGGACTCAAAGATGGCGGGCGTGCATCCATGGAATGGCTCGTCCGACACATCGAGCACATCTGCGAAGTCACGGGAAACAAGACCTCGGTTGGACTTGGATCTGACATGGATGGGGGGTTTGGCGCCGACGAACTGCCTGTTGGGATCAATACCCCATCGAATCTTGAGCTCATTGCTGAGCAGCTCCGCAACAAAGGATGGAGCGATCAAGAGATCGCTGGATTCACTCATCAGAACTGGTTGAGATTCTGGGGCTGGTAGAGAGTCACAGCTTTCATTCGAAGCTGTTTATCTATCTGCCCTTTATCTATCTGCCGTCTATCTGCCCTCTGGATGCGATTCTTCTGGATTCGATGGAATCCAGATTGTGTCCGCATTCCGGACAGATCACCGGCGCGGGGAGTCCTGTGGTGTCATAGCCGCAGAAGAAGCAGTGGCCGTGAATATCCATGGCGCGGGGGGTCGCGTCGAGCAGTGTGTCCCAGATCACTTCGATTGCGGATTCTGCTCGTTCCTTGTCGCCACTGATCAATGCAACCGCATACGAATCTCTTGATTCGGTCGGGTTGTCGACGATGCGAGCATGGATTCCGCGGAGCTCAAGACCATAGATAATCTGGGCAGCATGGGAGCTGTCGGGAGCTGTGGTCAGGATTGGGTAGGGTCCTGATCCATCATTTGATTTGAGTCGCGAACGCATGGGATCACAATAGGGGATAGTGTTGATGGATGTCTTCAAAGTTTTCACATATCCCGGTGCTTGCTCAGCAAGTTGTTGATTTGCTCCAACCTCAGTCGGGGCAGGTGTTTGTGGACTGCACCGCAGGGCTCGGCGGGCATTCTGCAATGGTCGGAGCCCTCGTTGGACCGACAGGGACCGTGGTTCTCAATGATATGGATGAGGGGAATTTGGACCGCGCTCAGCAGCCTGTTCGTCAAGCAATGAATCCAGATGATCCCGATTCAGCCAATGTCATTGCGATTAGGGGGAACTTTTCTGAGCTCCCTCATCAGCTCGCAGATCGAGGGATCGTTGCCGACATGGTTCTTGCTGATCTTGGGTTCGCAAGCACGCAGGTCGATGATCCATCGCGAGGGCTCAGCTTTCGGCATTCAGGCCCTCTTGACATGCGGATGGATCGTTCGACTCCGATCGATGCCGGGGAGCTGGTCAACACACTCCCGGTCCGCGAATTGGGCGATTTAATCAAGCAGTTTGGCGAGGAACGTCACGCGCGAAGAATCGCATCAAAGATTGTTGAAGCGCGGGCACTTGCGCCGATTACAACGACTGATCAACTCGCTGAGCTTGTGCGTTCGGCTGTCCCGGGACCCCGCAGTCCCATCCATCCCGCGACCCGCACCTTCCAGGCGCTCAGGATCGTGGTCAACGACGAACTCGGGTCGCTCGACTCGTTACTCCGTTCTGTTTCGATCGGAGCGAAAAAAGTTTGTTCCGGTGAACAGGGATGGCTCAATGCAGGGGCGCGGATCGCGATCATCGCGTTCCACTCGCTCGAAGATCGTCCGGTCAAACAGTCGTTTGCTCGGATGAACGAGAACGGATATGCGGAGTTGATCACACGCAAGCCCGTTGGGGCTGAGGACGACGAGATCGGGAACAACCCGAGATCACGCTCAGCCAAGCTCCGGGTTGCCAGGGTGCTCGGTCCAACGATCGGGTGACACCGATTCCCAAGCGCGAAGGAGTGCGCTTGTTTTGAGATCAGCGTGCAACCATCCGCGTGGATTATGTCGGAAGGTTGCATCACGCAGGCACCGCGCCAAGGACCCGGCCGTGACCAGAGAAAGCAAACTCGCCCTCATCTTGAGCTTCGTACTGATCCTTGTTGTCGGGGTGCTTGTCAGTGATCATTTTTCACAGGTCAACACCATGGACCCGGACCTGATGAACCCTGACTCGCGCGATCCAATCGCGCAGCTTCCGGGCGCGAGCCAAGCTCGGATCGATCAAGCGATCTCCCGGGTTATGCCTGAATCAGGTTCACAGTCGAATCCTCAATCCATAATCCAGAACACACCTCCTGTAGTGATCGCTAATGGATCCAATCGCAACCGCTCAGCTGGCAACAGCTCCTTGCTTGACGAACTCAGCAACGGTTTTTCCACTGGTGTCAAAGAGTTCCAGGCTCCCGCGCTCGCAAGCCCGTCAAACACACAAACTCGAACGACTCAGCAGAATCCTGCACCCTCAACCCGTCAGCTTGGAGACACTGGTGCTCGTGCATACACCGTCCAGGAAGGCGACTCGTTGTACCAAATCGCGTCTGATGAACTCGGAGACGGAAACCGCTGGCGCGAGATCCAAGCATTGAACTCTGATCAAGTCGGGACTGATGGAACGATCAGGCCTGGCATGAAACTCAAGATCCCTGGAAAAGCTCGCGTCTCGATCCCGCAGCAAGTTGTATCTTCAGAGCCGCGCCCCGCTCAAACCAGCTCGCGGACACGCTCAACTGGTTCTAATGCAACAACCCACACCGTCGTGTCAGGCGATGTCCTCGGGAATATCGCGATCAAATACCTCGGTACATCCAAGCGGATGGACGAGATTGTCAAACTCAACGGGCTCAAAGACGCGAACGATATCCGCATCGGTATGACCCTGAAAATCCCGAGTAAGTAATCGAGCGTTTATTGGCGAGAATCGTTTGAGTTCTCATAGGTTTGGTCAGCAAGTTCGTCAGTTGAGCCGGAGTCAGCAATGTTTGTCAAGTTGATTATCCTGATCCTTGCACTTGGATCGACCGGTGTCACCGTCCTCTCTGTTCGTCAGTCCAGACTGGTCGCATCCAACGAGATGACCCAGTCCCGGATGCGGATCCGGGCACTAGAACGCACCACCATGGATCTGCGGGCGCAGATCGCGTCCAAGATCACTCCGAGCCAGATCCAGTCCTTGCTTGAAAGCACTCTGGGTGATGAGTATGAGAACGCATTGGTTGAGATGACTGATCGAAAGATCAATATCCTTGATCCGATTGATTATGAGCGCGGAGCATCAGATTCAGCTCCTGATGGAACACCCAGCACAGCTTCAGGACGGGATGCTGATCAGAGCCTTAGTTTTAATGCCCAAACCGTTGATTCAGAGACTGGGATTGAAGACGCTGTCGACATCCAGGCGCCCGACTACTGGACACTCGACGACGGGACCCGGGTGTACCTCTTGAATCCGATACAGGACTAGACAGGCTTCGCCCTTCGGAGAAGGAATCGATGAGTACCACCCCTCAGCACGGACATGCCCAGAATGCTCATACAGAGCAAGATCGCCAGTTTGATCGAGTGCTTTTGTTCTTGCGCTTCTCAGTGATCGCTGCTTTGGTTTTGGTGCTTGGTCGCGTCGCTCAGCTTCAGATCGCGCCGAGTCCTGCGCTTGCATCACATATTCAGCCACGATCCACAACTAAATCGCTTGACGCAACACGCGGCGATCTGCTCGATCGTCGCGGACGCGTGCTGGCAACCACCCGCATCATGCAGCGGGTCATCATCGATCCGGTCATGATCGAGCCCAAACTCGATCAAGCGGTCGTGGGGCTCGCAGAGCTTCTGGATATGAATCCAGGTGAGCTCGGCACCCGCATCATCGGGTCGGTCATCGAAAACTCCAGACGATCTGTTGTGATTGCAGAACACGATGCGCGTGTTGAGTCTGGCCAAGCTCCAGCAGTTGATGAAGATGGCAACCCAGTGAGCCTGCCAAAGCTCAGCAGGTACCTCCCGGTTGGTGGGCTGCTGGATTCACAAGCTGCTGAGGCTATCAAAAGCTGGATCAAAGAACAGAAAATCAAGGGTGTGTATCTCGAAGATCAACCAGTGCGGGAGAGCAGCGCTGATGAGCTCGTCGGATCGATTGTTGGGAAACTCGGATTCAAAGATGAGCAAGCAGTCGAGCGTTCGGGGATCATCGGCGCTGAGCACCTGTTCAATGATTCACTCAACGGGACAGATGGCAAACTCACCTATGTCCGCGATGCATGGGGAGGCCCGCTCTGGGTACAGCGCGGCGCGTGGACCGATGACGAGCGCGGGCAAGACATTCGCTTATCGATTGATCTAGAAATCCAGCGGATTGTCCTCGAAGAACTTCGCGCCGGCGCGGAGTTTGCTGACTCAGCTGGCGCCCGCGCGGTGGTGATCAATCCGCACACCGGTGAAGTTCTTGCGATGGCCGATGTCATGCGCGATCTTACCGATATTGTCGAGTTCCCGTGGTATGACCCGGACAGTGATGTCCCAGCAGAGACCTTACCCGATCGAAGAGATCAGCCTCGGTACCGGATTCTTGAAGCGGATGAACATCGTGGATCAGACGAAGCACGCACGCGTAATCGGTGCGTGCGTGATTTATATGAGCCAGGCTCGACATTTAAACCATTCGTGTGGTCACTCGCAAAGACGCGTGGTGTTCTTCCAGATGATGAGATCATCCAGATCGAGAACAACCGCTACAACCCCTACAGCAGAAGGATCATCGAGGATGTCACCCCGATGACCGAGCTGAGCTGGGATGATGTACTGGAGTACTCATCGAACATCGGGATGACCCTGGCATCTGAGCGTCTAGATGAAATGGATCTGCGGAACACCATCACTGCACTCGGGTTCGGGAAGACCACCGGCTTACGGATCATGGGTGAGCAAGCGGGACTGGTGACAAGCGAGAAGAACTGGAGTCACTGGACGCAGACCTCGGTTTCGATGGGGTACGAGGTTGGTGTCACTCCGATGCAAATGGTTCGCGCATTCTCGGTGTTTGCTCGCAATGGAGACATGGCTGGGACACTTCCTCAGCTCAGACTCACCGCTTCGGGTCTTGATTCTCGAACCGGACTCACCAAAGAAGAGATCATGGTCGAGCGGGTGTTTGATATCCAGACCGCGCAGCGAGTTCGCGGTCCGATGACGCTCGTTGCCCAGAACATGGATGACAAGGACCGCCGGTTCAACCAAGCGCCGGCGCCAACCTATTCCATGTTCGGGAAGTCAGGCACCGCAAAGATCACTTGCAACCCGCCCAAGGGTTTGCGCCGTCCGAACAATGCGAAGGGCTTCTTTGAGAAGCAGTACAACACGAGTTTCATCGTCGCAGCACCGGCGCAGAATCCTGAGATCGTTGTGCTTGTGGTGATGGATGATCCTGGACCCGAGCATGTCAAGAACCTGTCCTATTACGGGTCGCGCGTTGCTGGTCCCGTCGTCCGGAAAATAGTAGAGCGTGTGCTCCCGTATCTCGGGGTGATGCCTGATCTTCCAGTAGATGATCTTACTGAAGACAACACAGTCGCAACAAACTAACACTGCGGATCATCTTCGAACTGGTGATTGACCTGCAAGAGCGCGGCCGCGTCCGCCTGGACGGACGATCTGGTTGATGAATTCTTGATACTGCGCATCGAGTTCTCTCAACGGGACACCCGGCGCGATCACCGAGAGCACGCCAGCGCCCGATCGTCTCGAACGCATGAGCCGGGCGTCGTTCTCATTGAGCTCATCAAGCAACTCACCGCGCACGCACAGCTGAAGCACCCGTGCAAGTCCAGATGCGTACCGGCCCCCATCAAACTCGCGGAAAAAATGGACCATCGCCCACATCTGCGCGTAGTAGGTCAGCACGCGATCGCCCCCTTTGTCGGTCGCCATCAGATCTTGCGGACGATTACTGACAAGCGTGTGCATTGGCATCAAACGCTGACCAGAGTGCGCTTTGCGGAGCTGATCGAACCGCTCAAGGTTCGACCAAGGCATAAACCTCGGGGTATCGGGCTGAACTTCATCCCACTTAAATCCTTCGAGATAGCACGCGATCCCTTCATCGAGCCAGACCGGGAGCCGATCGATCATGACGCTGTGCGCGTATTGGTGCCATCCTTCATGGGATGCGATGGTGAACGAATCGCGCGGTCCCAGATCGTAATAGACACCGGTGGTGCCCACGCTGAATCCTCCGCGTTCGATCGCGAGGTAGACACCCGCTCGTTCGCGCAGGAGTTTGGTCGTCATTGTTTCCCATTGTTTGCGTGATCCAAGAAAGAAAGTGTCGACCGGTTCAATCGGTGCGGGGAGTGTGGTTAGGGCTGTGCGTCCGTGGATCTGCGCGAGCTCGACGAACGCGGGGATGCGGATCAGCATTCTGCGATCGGTGATTGTTGTGCGGATCGTCGCGCCGGGGGTGAAGTAGGTCCAGCCTTCGTTTCCTTGATACGACCACCGCTCGCGTGCTGCGACAAATCGTTGAACGGGAGTCGCGCGCACCGCAGGTGTGGTTGAAGTGGAGCCGCTGCATCCTCCGATGAAGAGGGGGGAACCGACGATCAATGCGATCAATGCGAGTAATGCAGTGCGGATCATCCGAGTTTGCTCAGTGATGCTTGCATCGAATCGCGGTCTTGCTTCTTCTGTTCGAGCTCGGCGCGGGTTTGGTTGACCAAGTGCTCCGGCGCTTTGTCGGTGTATCCGGGGTTAGACAGTCGTCCTTCAAGACCACCGATCGCTTTGCTCAGATCAGCAAGCTCTTTGGTCAATCGTTCCTTCTCAACTGATGCATCCACAGCATCCGCAAGATCACTCAAGCGGTACTCTTGACCCTCATACATAAACGCAGCACTCGTTTCCGGCGCGTCTTCACTGCTGATTTCGCGGAGATTACACAGCGTTTCAAGCAGCGGTGACCATCGAGCGACATCGGCTGCGAGTTCACCGGTGACATGGAACACGACCGGGCGCTTGGGCGGGACCTTGTTGGAAGCGCGGACTTCGCGGATCGCGGTGGTGAGGGCGACGAGTCTGCTGTACGCATCTTCGGCGACTTCATCGCGGAGTTCATCGTCAGGCGCGGGCCAGCCCGATTGGCAGAGGGTCTGGGTTGAACTGGTTTGATCGAACTTGAATCCGGTGATCTCGCGCATCGGGATCGTGGACAACCGCTCATGAATCGCCTCAGTAATAAACGGCGTCACCGGATGCATCAAACGCAATATCGCATCAAGCACCAATCGAAGCACCGCTGCTTGGTTCGGGTCTTTTTCAACTGTTGGTTTGATGGATTCGAGGTACCAGTCGCAGAAGTCACGCCAGAGCAGGTCATAGATCGCGTCTGCGTAATCCTTGAACATGTAGTTGCGGAGAGCGGTGTTGATCGCACCTGTTGCGTGGACAACGCGCGAGAGCATCCACCGGTCAACCAGTGACAGCTCCTGCGGATCGATGGGCATGCCTGGTGTTACTGGGTTCTTTTCAAGCATCATCATCGCGAACTTGGATGCGTTCCAGAGCTTGTTGCAGAGGTTGCGACCGATGTCGAACTTGGGGGAGGTGTTTTTGCCGGTGGATTTGTCCATCTCGACGGGCAT
>JBGCDI010000024.1:0-31045 GCA_045105315.1 Phycisphaerales bacterium
CCCCCCAAACACTCCCCAAAGTATTCCATCCATACTTCTCGGCTCAGCACATTGCTGAGCCGAGTTTTTTTGTGTTCGACTATACTGTGGGTATGAGTTTGCTCTACACAGGAATCGATGAGGCGGGGTATGGGCCGATGCTTGGGCCGTTGTGTGTGGGTAGGGCATCGCTGAAAGTTGAGGGATGGGAGCCGGTGGGAGATGATGGGGAGGCAACTCGGGTGCCTGATGTTTGGGGGCTGCTGTCGTCGGTGGTTGCGCGGACTCGGAAAGAGGCGAAGGGGCGGATCACGGTGGCGGATTCGAAGAAGTTGAAGCTGGCGAGTTCGTCGGTTCGGAATCATCCGTTGGTGCATCTGGAGCGTGGGGTGCTTGCGATGCTGGGGACGATGGAGGGGTGTGAAGTTCCGGCGACTGATTTGGAGTTGTTTGAGTTGCTGGGGGTGGAGGTTGAGGATCAGCCTTGGTTTGGTGGGGGGGCGATTGAGTTGCCTGTGGGTAATGAGATTGGGATGCTCAAGATTGACAGTAATGGATTGCGGGCGGCGATGCATAAGGCCGGGGTTTCGGTGGTGGATCTGAAGGTGCATGCGATGGGGGTGGGGGATTTTAATGCCGTCGTTCGGGCGCACGGCACCAAGGCGGCTACGACGGCGCAGCTGCTGCTTGAGCATCTGCGGGCGACCAAGGTGGATGAATCGTGTGAGGATATTGGGGCTGACTACTCGCGGGTCGTGATCGATCGGCAGAGCGGGCGGACGCATTATCACAAGTTGTTGTCGCGGGTGTGGGATGGGCTGGAGACGCTTGAGGAATCGGCGCGGGCGAGCCGGTATTCGGGGGGGAGGGGTCAGGATCAACTCGGTGTGCTGCTGGTGTCCAAGGCGGACGATGCGTACTTCCCGGTGTCGCTGGCTTCGATGGCGGCGAAGTATGTGCGGGAGTTGATGATGGCGCGGTTTAATCGGTACTGGTCAGCGAAGCTTCCCGGGCTCAAACCGACGGCGGGGTATGTGCAAGATGCACGGCGGTGGCTTGTGGATGCGGAGGGGGTGCTTGGGGATGGAGACCGGGAGGCGTTGGTACGGATTGCTTAGCGATCAGACGAGAATGAGCTGGCAGTTTTTCATCGTGACGAAGTGTACTGCTTCGATTTGTGTCTTGTCATTTTCGTGTTAATTTGACAGTTGTCAGTGTGGGGCGCATCTGGATGACTTCAGGTTTGGTTAGTTACTGCTGCTGAAGGAGGTCTGTTGTGCAATCGATACTCAAACTTATTTTTGTGAGCTTGTTCATTTTTTCAGGGTGCCATAGTTCTGTATCCAGGGATACTGATCATGCGGCAGATCGGCTGGAAGAGATTGCAGGGGAGTTGATTGAGCTGGCGAAGGATGATCAGCGTTGGGAGCAGATGGTGATTCAGGGAGAAGTTCCAGCGAGTTCTAAGGAACGAAGGGAGTTCTTTGCTGAGAAATCTCGGTTGATGGTTGTGCGGGGGGCGCGGTGTGAGGCGATCTTTGAGGAGTTTGGGTTTCCGGATTATCAAATGGTTGGAAAGGAAGCGGGCGAGGCGTTTTGGTTGATAGTACAACACAGTGATCACAATCCGGAGTTTCAGGAAAATGTTGTGGAGGCGATGAAGTATGCAGTGATGAGAGGGCAGGCGGACGGTACCAATCTTGCGTATCTGACTGATCGTGTGCTTATAAACACTGGGCGAGCTCAGGAGTACGGAACTCAGTTGGAATACGAGCATGCGAATGCGCGGGCGTATCCGAAGGAACTGACTAAGTCTGCAATGGTTGATGAGCGGCGGGCGCGGGTGGGGCTTGAACCATTGGGAGAATACATGAACTCAATGAGCGAGTTGTTCTTTATGATGAATGAGGAGCAGCTCCGAGAGAATGGGGTGGAGGGGGCGTATGTGTATCCGGAAGGATTTGATGATTGGTGAGGTAGGGATATACGAAGACAATCTAGCCGTGATTTTTTGGTATCTAGATTTCCGAACAATCTTCCTGAGCATGGATGGATCTTATTGTTAGATATCCTCAACCCCGGGGCCTTTGACGGGGAAGGCGTTGCCTTGTTTGGCGATGAGTGTTGAGAGTTTTTCGAATGCGTCGAGCCTTGCTTGGGATTCGGTTGGGCTTGTGGCGGTTCTGCTTATTGGTTTTCCGTTGAGTGTGCACAGAGCGATTGCTTTGAAGACTTGTGCTTTGGGCGGTTGATAGGGTTTGTTGGGGTCGGGCTTGGCTGGAGGCGGGCGTTCAGTGATTCGAACGGTAACTCTGATTGCGTCTTTGGGCATTGGGAGGGCCTTGCTCGTTTGGTGGTGATGGAGTGAGAGTGTAGAACGGCGGGTTGAGTGAGGGTGCAAGGTTACGGAAGACCTGAGTATCTGTAGCGTGTTTAGCTGCTTCGGAAGACGGGGGGGGTCGGGTGTAGGATTGGGGATGAGTGATCAGCGATCAGCGAAGTTTTATTTAGATATGGCGGCTCGTGCGGCGTTGCGGGGGTTTGGGGATGTATCGCCTAATCCGATGGTGGGTGCGGTGATTGTCAAGGATGGTGGGGTCATTGGGATTGGGCATCATTGCAAGTTTGGGGGGTTGCATGCGGAGCGGGAGGCGCTGGCGAATGCTCGGGCGCGGGGGCATGATGCTTCTGGGGCGACGGTGTATTGCACGCTTGAGCCTTGTTCGCATGTGGGGAAGCAGCCTGCTTGTACTGAGGCGCTGATTGAGGCGGGGGTTGCTCGGGTGGTGTGCGCTCGGCGTGATCCGGTGGAGCTCAGCAGTGGTGGGTTTGCGGTGCTTGAGGCGCATGGGATTGCGTGTTCATTTGATGAATCGTCTGAGCTGGCGCACCGTGTTGCGCAGCCTTGGGTGCATGGGGTGGAGACGGGGTTGCCTTGGGTGATTGCGAAGTGGGCGCAGACGATTGATGGGAAGATTGCGACGCGGACCGGGGAGAGTCAGTGGATTTCAAATGAGCGGTCGCGGGCGAGTGTGCATCGGTTGCGGGCTCGGGTGGATGCGGTTGCGGTGGGGATGGGGACGGTGGTTGCGGATGATCCGATGCTGACGGCGCGGGGAGTTCGGCGGGTTCGACGATCAGCGAAGCGGGTTGTATTTGATACGCACGGGCGGATACCGGAGGAATCGAAGCTTGTGCGGAGTGCGGGTGAGCATGAGACGGTGGTGTGCGCGGGTGAAGGTACTGACTTGGGTTTTTCGGATGTGCGGGTGCTGGGATGTCCGGTGGTCGATGGGCGGATTGACTTGCGGTCGGCGCTGATGAAACTTCGGAGTGAGTGCGGTGTTTCGACGATATTGATTGAGGCGGGGCCGACATTGCTTGGTTCACTTTTGGATGCTGAGTTAATTAACGAGGCGGTTGTGCATCTAGCGCCGGGGGTGATGGGGGATGACTCAGCGATGGCGGCGGCGAGGGGGCGTGAATGTTCATCGCTTGATCAGATGAAACGGTTTTCGCTCATGCGGATCAAGCGGGTTGTGGATGATGTGCATTTGCACTACTGGAAGTAGTTCAGATGGGAGTGGTTGAATTAGGATCGTTTAGTTACGAGTTTGGCTTTGACCAGAACTTGAGTTCGTTGGTGACGGTGCAGTGCGTGTAGGCGCCTTCAGCGGCGACGATGAGTTCGGTGCCTGGTGTGGTGTGGGCGTCTTTGATCATGGCGAAGCAGATGGGGATGGCACCGAGCATTGGGGAGATTGTTGAGCTTGTGACGGCGCCGATGGGGGTTTGGCCTTCTTCTCCGGGTTTGTAGATGTAGGCGCCGGTCATGGGCTGGAGGACGGACTGGTTTTCCATGCTAATGCGCTGGGAGTCGAGACGGATACCGACGATGCCTTGTTTGCGGATGTTGCGGGCGTGCATTCTGGCGACGACTTCTTGTCCGAGGTAGCAGCCTTTGGTGAGGTTGACCCGCGAGTCCATGATGCTGGTTTCTGCGGGGACGGTGTCTGGTCCGAAGTCGATGTTGTAGAGTGGGTGTCCGGCTTCGATTCGTGCGGCGTTGATGGCGAGCCAGCCTGTGCGTTTGCAGCTTTGGGTTTCGATGAGGTGGGTGTAGAGAGCGGTGAGATTTTCTGGTGCGACCCCGATGTTCAAACCGGTTTCCCCGGTCAGGTCGGCGCGGTCGACTATGACGGGGATGTTGTTGATGGTTGTGGTGGTGTTTTGATTTTCTTGGAGTGACTGGGGGGTGTCTAGTAGGGCAAGAGCGGTGGGGCCGTGGAGGGAAATCCAGTGGAGCGTATTGTCTACTTCGATTTGGCAGTCTTCTGCGAAGAGGAAGGTGTTGAGTGATTCGGCGGTGGATGTTGCGAGGTGGCGGTCGAGTTTGACGATGAGGGCGTCGTCGGTTTCGATGAGGTGGAGATCGGCGTCGATACGTCCTTGGCGGTTGAGCCAGAAGCTTGAAAGGCTTTTGCCTGGTTTGAGGTCGTCGATTTTGGCGGTGAGCATGTTGTTGAGGAACTCGTGGCGCTCGGGTCCTGTGATTTTGAGTGTGCCCATATGTGGTTCATCGAATACGACGCATCCTTTGCGGATTGCGGCGTATTCCATGTCGAGGTCTCCGAAGGTTTCGACGATGGGTGTTTGGGATTCTGGGGGGCCGTAGGAGATGAAGAATGCTTCTGCGGACTGATGGGAGGCGTGTAATGGGCTTTGGGTAGTCATTGGAGGGGATGGTAGACTTGCAGGGGTGTTTACTCTTGGGGTTGTGGGTGTACTAGACTTGAACCGTTGGATTTTTGTCTAAAAAGTGAACACAAAGCTTCGGTGCTTTTATCTGATGCTTTTTGAAGTACCTACACCAATACGAAGGAGAGACTCATGGCTCTGAATACGAAACTGCTGGCGAATCTTTGCGAGACTCCGGGCATCCCGGGGCGCGAGGAGCGCGTGCGTGATTTGATCAAGAAGGAGATCAAGGGTCTCTTTGATAGTGTGGAGACCGATGCGATGGGGTCTTTGATTTGCCGGCGCAAACCGCGCGGGAGTGGTGGGGCTGTGAAGAAGGTGAAGGATGCGAAGGTGTTGATGCTTTTGTGTCATATGGATGAGATTGGTTTTTATGTTTCGAGCATTGATGAGCAGGGGTTCTTGTGGTTGTCACCTGCGGGCGGGTTTGACACGCGGAACTTGTTTTCGCGACGCGTGCTTGTGTGCTCGGAGACTGGTGATTACAAAGCGGTGATGAATCCGGGTGGTCGTCCGGTGCATATCGCGAGTGCTGAGGATCGCAAGAAGGTTCCTGAGGTCAAGGAGTTCTTTGTTGATACGGGGATGACTGCGGCTCAGGTGAAGAAGAACTTCCAGATTGGTGATTACATTGTGATGGATGAGCCATTCATTGAGATCGGGAACAAGCTTGTTTCCAAGGCGATGGATAACCGCGTTGCGTGCTGGCTTGGGATTGAGTCGGTGCGGAAGCTTGTGAAGTCTAAAGCGGCGCACAACTGCGAGATTGTGGTTGCGTTTACTACGCAAGAAGAGGTCGGGCTTCGCGGGGCGCGGACGGCTTCGTTTGCGGTCAAGCCTGATTATGGGATCGGGATTGATGTGACGCTTTCGTGTGACACGCCTGGTGTTCCGGCGAATGAAGCGGTGACTACGCAGGGTAAGGGGTTTGCGCTCCATATTAAGGACAGCAGCTTTATCTCTGATTACGAGCTGACTACGAAGATTGAATCGATCGCAAAGAAGAAGCGGATCACTTATCAGCGTTCGATCTTGGGCGCGGGCGGTCAGGACGGGGCGGCGGCGCAGCAAGCGGCGGCGGGCGCCAAGGCGATCGGGATCACTGTGGGCACGCGGTATATTCATACGGTGACTGAGATGATCGATAAGAAGGATCTGCAGGCGGCGCGTGACATTCTTGCAGCGGCGATGGGTGAGCTGAAGTAAGGGATTTACTGAGGGCTGTTTGTATTGATTTGATGCGGTTTGAGCCGCTTGAGCCCCAGCTTGCTGGGGCTTTTTCATTGGATGGGTGTTAACCGGGCGATTATGTTGAGAGTTCATAACGCATACAAGGACCGCTTCTAGGGAGGTTAACAATGATTTTAAATCACTATTGTTCTATTCAGAGATCGGGATTTTGCGTTTGTTTGGTTGGGTTGTGTGTTTTTGCAGTGGGGGCGAGGGGGCAGGGGTGTGGATCGGTTATTGGTGTTGAGTTGGATCGTGATCCTGGCTTGATTGATGACAGTTATGGCTGGTCGGTTTCGGTTGATGGATCTATTGCAGCGGTTGGTGCTCCGGATGACGATGGCGCTGGGGTGAATGCTGGCGCGGTGTGGGTGTATCAGTTTGATGGGGCTGGGTGGGTTGAGCAGGTGAAGATTGCGGGGATGGATACTGCTTCGGGTGACTTCTTTGGGAACTCTGTATCGGTTTCTGGGGAACGGATTGTTGTGGGGGCTCCGGGGGATGATGATAATGGGAGTCGATCTGGTTCGGTGTATGTGTTTGAGTTTGATGGGAGTCAGTGGGCTGAGGCTGAGAAGCTGACGACTCTTGATGGGGGGTCTACTGATTTCTTTGGCGCGTGGGTCGGGGTGGATGGGGATCGAATAGTTGCGGGAGCCAATAGAGATGATGACAACGGGCAGAATGCGGGGGCTGCGTATGTGTTTGCGCGCACCGGTGATGATTGGGTGCAGGAGGCGAAGTTGATTGCATCTGACGGGATCGAGTTTGGGGAGTTTGGTATGTCGGTGGCGATTGCTGATGAGTTGATTGTGGTGGGGGCGACTGGTGATGATTCGAATGGTGTTTCGTCTGGGGCGGCGTATATCTATCGATATATGGAGAATGAATGGGTCGAAGATATGAAGCTGATTGCGAGCGATGGCATTGCGGCGGATTTCTTTGGTGAAGCGGTGGATGTGTCGGAAGGGCGAGTGATTGTTGGATCTCGGTGGGATGATGATCTAGGGAGCAGTTCAGGGTCGGCGTATGTATTTGCGCAGGAAGATGGGGTGTGGGGTGAGCAAGGGAAGCTGCTGGCATCCGATGGGGCAGCAGGAGATTCCTTTGGTTTTTCTGTGTCCATTGATGGGAACTTCGCGTCGGTGAGCGCGATTCAGACTGATAGCGGGAATCTGAACGCGATCAAGGCGTATTTGTTCGCGTTTGGTGATGGTGGCTGGGATGAGTCGGCGATCATCATCGATTCAGGTGTGAGTGGTACAGAGAATACATCGAGCGCGGTGGATTTGTCCGGGGATTCTGTGTTTGTGGGATCGATTGGGAGGGGGAAATTGGATGGGTTCTTCTGGCAAGGCGGGATCGCTTCGGTGTTTGATATCAGTTGCTTTCGGTTGTGTAGTGCGGATTTAACTCTGGATGGGGATTTGAACTTCTTCGATGTGTCAGCTTTTTTGAGTTTGTTTGCGGCGAGTGATGTGGCTGCGGACTTTGATGGTGATGGTGATTTGAACTTCTTTGATGTGAGCGCGTTCCTTGCTGCGTTTGCATCTGGGTGTCCTTGAGGGCATCTGTGTGCGCGAAGAAAAAGCCCGAGTTTGCATCCTTGCAGAGTCGGGCTTTGTGGTGGATTTGGTGGTGTCAGCTCTTGATGGGTGAGCGGTTAGGCGGCGAGGTTGGTGGCTTGCTCGATGGCTTCGATCATTGCTCGAACCTGGAATGGTTTTTTGAGGAATGAGTCGAATCCTGCGGCTCCGAGGCTTTGGGCCTGGCCGTCGGTGAGTTTGCCTGACATGGCGATGAGTTTGGTCATCTGCATGGCTTCGCTTGAGGGGATCATGCTGGCGAGTTCGCGTGGTTCGCCTTCGGTGACATGGACATCGATGAGGACGACATGGGGGCGGAAGCGTTCGCAGGCGAGACCGGCGGAGAATGCGGTGTTGGCGACTTGGGTGTCGTAGTTTGTTTGTTCGCTGAGCACGGTGTTGAGCACATCGGAAACTTCTTGGTCGGTATCGACGATCAGGACGCGGGTGGTTCCTGTGGTGATGCCGTCCATGGGGATATGGTGTGCTTTCATGAAGCGGTAGAGTTCGGGTACTGGGATTCGTCGGTCTTTTGAACCTGGGATCCTATATCCTTTGAGTTGGCCTGAATCGAACCATTTGGAGACGGTTCTGGGGGCTACATTGCATATTTTTGCGACTTCACCGGTCGTCAGGACATCTTTTTCGATTGGCATTTTGCTCACCTCGTGATACGCAGAAGCGGACCGGCACAATCCGTTTATGCCGATTCATAAGGATCATCGACGCAAAGAGGGTGCATCTTGATGCCTGTGTCTCCAATTCGGTGCGATCGTCTTATTCAGACGGGGGAACTGGATTCGGGGACAATGGGGGGGGTTATTGAACTCTTGGTCTGAGTCCGATACAGTAGTTCTTGGTGTTCTCTGGAGATCTTTAGAGGCAACACCTTTGGAGGGGCATCCGTATACGATGCCTGCGTCGGGATTGGTTCCCGTTCGTGAACTCATGAGCTGTCATTTATATATGGCTATCGGTTTGATAGCTGTTGGTCTTGGACCATAACAGGAGCCCGTCGTGCGTCAAACGACCCGGAACATAACTCGTCTTTCCAGTGCTCTGCTCCTTCTTGCGTGTGGTGGTGTTCTTACGAGCACGACCCAGACCGCTTTGGGCACGACTCTTTCTCAGCCTGCAAACGATCGTGAGGAGGAGTTGACACTTTTGCGTGACTTCATCCACTTTGTCAAGATTGCTCGGTTTGATGTTGCGGCGGATCTTGGTCGTCAGCTGCTTGATCGCGGGATGATGGCGGAGGACTTTGTGGATCTTGTTGATTCTTCGCGTGAGCTGAGCCGGTTTGAGGAAGCGATCGCGGCAGCGATGCGTGTACCGGTGCTTGAGCCTATTGCGGCGGAGCTTGATTCTGCGTACCGGGATGGGAAGCTTGCTCGGGCACGCAATCCTGAAGAGATTACTCGCAATATTGAGTTGCTGACTGGTGGGCTTCGTGCTCGTCAGCTTGGTCGTCAGCGGTTGATGGTTGCAGGCGAATATGCGATGCCTCAGTTGCTTGATGCGTATTTGCAGAAGGATAATCTGGCGCTCAAGGCTCAGGTTCAGCGTTTGCTCGTTGATATGGGGCGGCAGACGATCGCTCCTTTGGTCGCGGCGCTTCCGGGTCTTGATGCGACTCGTCAGGAAGCGGTGGCGGAGGTGCTTGGTCTGATTCCTTACCGGACCAGTCTTCCTGTGCTTGTTGATCTCTACAAAAACACTTCCAATGACGGGGTTCGCAAGGCTTGCGGGCGATCGATCTCGCGTCTTGGCGGGAATCCGAGTGCGGATGTTGCATCGATGTATGCTTTGCTTGCGGATTCGTACTACAACGAGCCTTCGGAGTTAACCAGTTTCCCGGGCGAGGAATATCAGATTGTTTGGGATTACAACCCTGGTCTTGGATTGGTGATGTCCCCTGTTGTTTCTGAGGTTTTCCATGAAGCGATGGCGATGCGGAATGCTGAGAAGTCATTGAGCTTTAATGCGGATTCACCGGAGACTTTGGCGCTGTGGATTTCGGCGAACTATTCTCGCGAGTTTGATGGCCCTGATGGGTATGTGAATCCGTTGTATGCTGACACGCGCCGTGATGCGGAGTACTTTGGTGTTGCAGCGGGTCCTGATATCACTCAGCTTGTGCTGCGTCGCGGGATTGATAATCGTGATACGCCTTTGGTGCGGAGTGCGATTGATGCTCTTGCCCAGACTGCGGGTCCTCGCTCGCTTTGGGGGCAGGCGATTGATGGTCGGTACCCGTTGCTTGAATCGCTTGGATACCAGAACCGGCGTGTGCAGTTTGAATCGGCGCTTGCGCTTGGGAATGCTCAGCCTCAGGAATCGTTTAGTGGTGCTGAGCGTGTGATTCCGTTGCTTGCGAGTGCGGTGCGTGATGCATCGGCGCGGTATGCGGTGATTCTGACTGGTTCGGATCGTGAATCGTACGATCAGTACCGTTCGATATTGGAGAATCAGGGGTTTACCGCGTTGCCTCCATCAGATGGAGGGCTTGATGGGCTTGGTGCTTCGCTTGCATCAGCGCCATCGGTTGATTTGATCGTGACTTCCTTGGGATACGATGACACACTTTTGACCATCGAGACTGCTCGCACTGACCAGAAGATGGCGGTTTCACCGGTGCTTGCGCTCATGCTCACTGATGATGTTGAGCCTTTGCGTCGTCAGTACCTTCGTGATCAGACGGTTGCGGTTCGCAGGGTTGAGATTTCGTCATCGAATATTGAGGTGTCGGTCGAGCAGCTTTTGATGGCTGCTTCTGGTGGTCCGATCAGCGAGGAAGAATCCGCAGAATACGCGGCACGATCGATCGATGTGCTTCGGAATCTGGCGATTTCCAATAACACTGTGCTTAATGTGCTTGATGCATCGACGATCTTGATTGATGTTCTGAAGGATGTTGATGGTCTGAAGATGCTTGATGTTGCTGAGATCTTGTCGTATGTTGATCGTCCTGCGGCGCAGGCGTCGATTATGGATCGTGCGATGGATGCGGACGGTATTGAGCGTTTGGAGCTCTTGAGCATGGTTGGGAACTCTGGTAAGCGGTTCGGCAACTCGCTCAATGATCGTCAGGTTCGGGCGTTGATCAAGTTTGCGGGTGATGCGGATGACGAGCTTGCGACGACTGCGGTCGCGGCGATGGGCGCTCTTGAGATTCAGAACAGCGACTTGCTTGGTTTGATTGTTAAGAACCAGGAATGATCGCAGAGTTGCTCTTCGATTTATAAATCATGCGGACTCTTCGGAGTCCGTTTTTTATTGGGCATATGGGGTGTTGGGGTTTGGTCCGAGATTGTTGTGGGCGGGTGTGGGTTTGCCTGCATAACCGTTGCAGAGTGCGGGACTATGCGTTGTTTGGTGGTTCCATTGCATGTGAAAGTACAGCTAGTCAATGGAGTTGGTTGTTCTTCCGATGATTTATTTGTCAAGTTTGAGTCAACCCGAAGCGGCGCGTGTCCGTGGGTGGGTGACAGGTAACAGCAATGAGTCCGAGGAGGATGGGTTCATTGCTCGCCCGCCGGATAAAGAGTCGTCGGGTTGACCAACGGCAAATAAGTACACATATGTACGAAGGAGTACTCACTATGCAAACAATGCAAACTATGCGAACAACCGTGGCTAAGGGTTTTACCCTTGTCGAAATTCTGATTGTGGTCGTGATTCTGGGCATTCTTGCTGCGATCGTGGTCCCTCAGTTCACCAATGCAGCCAATGACGCTCGTCAGGGCAATGTTGAGACGCAGGGTTCAACCCTGCAGAATCAGCTTGAGCTCTATGCGGCTCAAAATAACGGTACCTATCCGACTGTTGTGCAGCTCAATGCTGATGCGGCAGATGGTTCGGCCAACGGTTGGAGCGTTATGATTGACGGCAACTACATCAAGGAAGCACCAGTTAACCCATACGCACCAGCTGCTAACCGCACCCTGGTAACCGTAAGTGCTGCAGCGAATGCTGCGGCAGCAGACACAGAAGCGAATGCGGGTAACGGTACACAGGGTTGGTACTACAACCCAGCAACTGGTGTCATCCGTGCAAGCGGCGGCAGCTACTAAATCATGACCATGTCATGACACAGAGTGATCTGTGATGGCTTGAACATTTCCGAGGTGGGCTCTTAACGGGGTCCACCTCGTATTCATGGATAGACCTAACTACGAATGAGTTGCTGGGGTACGGATGATGCGATCGAAACGATTTGGATTTACGCTAGTTGAGATTCTTATTGTTGTGGTGATTCTTGGTATTTTGGCTGCTCTTGTGGTGCCTTTGATGGCGGGGGCGAGTCAGGACGCAGCGGTGGCGACAGCGCATACGGAACTCAATAAGGTTCGGCGAGCGATTGAGGTGTACCGGGTAACCAATGAGGATTCGCTTCCTCCGGTACTTGCGGGAGATGGGACTTGGGGTCCGATTGTGAGCCGGGAGTATCTTCGGGAACCACCTATTAACAACTATGTTGGTGGAGCGAATGGCACGGTGATTGTGCTTGGGAATGCGGCGGATGGTGCATTCCAGACGACGCATGGCTGGGTCTATGACAACGCGACGGGCGAGGTCTGGGCTGGGGGGTTCGATGAGAATGACGAACCATTGCCGCGTCCTTGATTGAGGATTGAGCGGAATAGGGAGATTGACATGAGTCGGATTGGAACATGTGGAAGTCGCACGAGCTCGCGGGGGTACACCCTGATCGAGCTTTTGATTGTGATCTCTATTCTTGGGATTTCTGCGGCGCTTGTGATTCCTTCGATGGGATCAGCTGGTGTGCTGCGGATTCAGTCTGCGGTGCGATCGGTGGTTGCTGATATTACATATGCGCAGATGGATGCGCTTGCGTATCAGGAGCAGCGTGGTGTTGTGTTTGATGAAGACAACAATATGTATACGCTTACCTTTGTTCCTGGTGGTGCGATTGATGCGGATGCCGATGCGTTGTTTGATATTCGTGGTCCTGATCAGCGGTACCGGGTGATGCTTGATGAGGAGCGCTTTGGCGGTTCTTTTTTGAGTGATATTGATTTGAATGGTGGTACAGCGATTATCTTCGATGAGATGGGGGCGCCGATTGCGGCGCCGGGATCGGCGCTGCTTTCTGATGGTGGGTCGGTTCAGATTCAGGGGGCGACTTCTCGGTTCCGGATTGATATTGCGGCATTTACCGGTCGTGTGACGGTTGTGCAACTGAACTGAATTCTTGCGTGGGCACATATGTCCATCTGAGCAAACTTGGTATTGAAAGCCTCCGATAGATTTGTCGGAGGCTTTTTTATGAATACTGAATCGAACGAACGGCGCGGGCGTGCACTTACTTTTATGCTTTCGCTTGGAATGCTTGCGGGAGTCTTGATCTGGGCGAAGCTTCGTCTTGTCACCGATATTCCGCGCAGTGCGCTTGCTGTACCTGAAGAAGTTGATGGTCAGCGTGGGGATCCAGAATCTGTTGATTCGGTAGAGCATGATGAATCAGGTTTGCCGGTAGAAAACGATTCAGCGAACGAGCCAATGTCCCAGTCAGAACCTGACGAATCGCTTGATCATGGATCGGATTCGTTGGGGGCGCAGGATCAGGGCGAGCCGTGAGTGTGTGCAGGTTATCAGACCACTTTTGTGAAGATGGGGGAGTGAATCCTCCGGAAAGTTGGGGGGATGCGCAAAGTGGGTGACCTATTCAGCCGAACTTTTAGCAGTAATCAAGTCTGTGCGAGCAGTATCGAGCAGGCAGTCATAGCGATCAACTCCGCGAGGATACACCGATGAATCACATCGTCAACACTACAGTCAAGAGCCTTTCTCGTGCACGGATCAGCACGATTACCCCTGCACTCGTCCTCGCGCTGAGCGCTGGAATCGCTGCACCTGTGATTGCACAAGATGCGGGTGAGGAGCCTGGTGCGTTCGGGTTGCTGCAAGCGTTTGCTCAGCAATCGCAGTCGGAAGGTTCTGAGAATCTTGCGATGGATGACTCTGATGTGTATGGGGATGCTGGCGATCAGGCAGAGAATAACGATGACCTTGAAGGGCTCGCGGGTGAGGTTGAGGTTTCGGAGTATGATCTCGTTGATCTCCATGTGAACAACGAAGACCTTGGCAATATTCTGCAGCTGCTTTCGATCCAGTCACAACGAAACATTATCAGCTCCAACAGCGTGCAGGCGACTGTGACTGCTGACCTCTACGGCGTTACTTTCTACGAAGCTCTCGATTCAATTCTCAATGTCAACGGGTTTGGCTATATCGAGAAGGGCAACTTCATCTATGTCTACACGCGTGCGGAGCTCGAAGAGTTTGAGCGTGCGACTCGTCGTCCTGTATCACGGATTCTACATCTCGATTATCTGAACTCGGCTGATGCTGCGGAGTTTGCAAAGGAGCTTCTGTCTGACTCTGGGTCGATTTCGACCCATGCAGCGACGGAAGCTTTTTCGATCAGTGATGGAGCGCCGGCAGGTGCGGACACCTATGCATCATCGGCATCGATTGTGATCCATGACTTTGAAGAGCATGTTGAGGAGATCCTGGATCTGCTCAAGCAGCTTGATACCAAGCCTGCACAGATCCTTGTTGAGGCGACTATTCTGCAGACTTCACTCAACGAAGCCAATGCGTTTGGTGTTGACTTTGCGTTGATTAAGAACCTGAACTTTACTGACTTTGTTGGTACTGGCGGACCTCTTACCGCGATTGATGGGCTCATCAGTGGTGCAGGCCAGCTTGTTGATGGTACAGATGTCAATGTTCCTAATGGGACCACATCGGATGCGGGTGGCGTTTCGTCATCGGTGGGTAACACTGCTGGTCCTGCGACTTTGAAGGCGGGGCTTGTCAATGGTGATGTTGCGGTGTTTATGCGTGTGCTTGATGAGGTCACTGATGTGACGATCGTCTCGAACCCGAAGATCTTGACACTCAATCGTCAGCCAGCTCGCGTGCTTGTTGGTACTCGTGTTGGTTACTTGAATACGACTTCGACCGAGACTGCGACTACGCAGACTGTTGAGTTCCTTGAGGTTGGTACCGAGCTTGCGGTTCGCCCGTTTGTTTCTCAGAACGGATTGATCCGTCTTGAGCTTCGCCCTCAGGTTTCGAGCTTTACGCTTCGTAGCATCACGGACAGCACTGGTTCAACTGTGACGATTCCGGATGAAGATACGACTGAAATGACAACCAATGTGATGGTCCGGGATGGACAGACTGTTGTGCTTGGTGGTTTGTTCACCGAGACCACGACCGCGTCGCGTCGTCAGGTGCCATTGCTCGGGAATATCCCGCTGATTGGTCAAGCGTTCCGTGGGAATGATGACTCAACTGATCGCAGCGAGATCATCTTCTTGATTACTCCGTCGATTGTCAATGACACCGTACTCACCGATATGGGTGAGCGCGGCAATGACTTTGTTGAGCATGCTCGTTATGGTGCTCGCAAGGGGCTGCTTCCTTGGTCGCGTGAGCGTCGTGTTGGTCAGATCTTGATTGATGCACGCGGACTTGCGGACGAGGGACGCACCGAGAAGGCATTGGCGAAGATCGATCAGGCACTTCGTTTGCAGCCGAACTCACCGGATGCTCGTGCGATGCGTACTGAGCTGACTGGCGAGATGCGTGTTGCTCCGACTCGGGCGATGATCCAGACGATTCTGCATGGTGAGTTGCTTCAGGACAACCGAGATTCGGTTCAGATTGATCCTTCGATTCAGCCTGTTGTTGAGGTGAACCCGCTTGATCCGATGCAGTGGTCAGAGACTGCTTCTGAGATTGCGGGTGATGAAGCTTCGTATGAAGAGTTTGCTCCGGAAGAGTTTGATAGCCCGGATTCAGAAGCTGAAGTTGTGGCTGAGGTGTTTGAGCAGGTTTCAGATGCTGAATCTGGTACTCAATCCGATTTCCAGGGTTCCGACTTTGAGCAATCAGGATTTGCAGCAAGCGAGCCTGGTGTTAGCGAGTTTGAAGCTGGGAGTGAATGGGAGTCAGCGTATCCGGACACGACTGAGGAGCTTGGGTACACCGAGGTTCCAACGACTGAGTTTGATCTTGATGCTGGGTTTGGATCTGAAGCTTCAACTAATGAATCGTTTGCGAGTGAGTCAGGCTCAACAGGTTCATTCGAGGCTCAGTCATTTGAAACAGAGTCGTTCGAAACACAGTCATTTGAAACCGAGTCATTTGATCCTGCACCGTTTGTAGAGGAAATCGCATCGGATTCCCAAGAGCTTCCGTCGGACTTCTCGGAGTCACAGTGGGATGACTTTGGGTATGAGGAGGTCGCTCCGGGGATCGCTTTTGATAGTGATTTCTCATCGATCTGTGGTCAGCTGATCATCTCGCTTCCGGGCGGGGGTGCACTTCAGCTTGACTGGCCACTCTCAGCGTCTGACTGGGCGACTTCGGATTCAAGCAGCCCAAGCGGTGCGTCCTCAACATCGTCATCAACGTCATCAGAAGAGACTGTCTTTACAGAAGTCCCTACTGATGGGTTTGAATAAATACATCGTTCTTTCTGAACTTACAAACATGAACAACGGGTGTGTTTTCCCCGGGAGTCAATAGATATGAACTCAATCTCTCGTTTAACACTTGTTGCCAGCATGGCATGCGCCCTTCCGATTCTCACTGGCTGCATGGGCGGTCACGGGAAGTACACACAGGAGCACATCTCGCTTGCAAAAGAGAAGATGAGCTTCATGAAGTCAGCGACTGAATGGGACCTGGCTCGTCAAGCGTTCTTGTCTGGTGATCTGGGCAAGGCGCTGGACAAGGTGGACGGATCGATCGCGATTAATGATACTGTTGTCAAGAGCCATGTGCTTAAGGGACGGATCTTGATCGAGATGGGTGACCTTGGCAATGCGATCAAGAGCTTGCATACTGCTGAGACTTTGAGTCCGGAGGATGCGGATACGCATTACTATCTTGGTGTTGTGTTTGAGCGATTGAATCGTCCGGAAGAAGCACTCACTCACTTTGAGAATGCGTGCGAGTTTGACGACTACAACCCGGGGTATGCGGTTGCGGCTGCTGAGATGATGATTGATCTTGATCGTCCTGATCAGGCAAAGCGGTACCTTGAAACACTCCCGATGTCAGCGAATAACGCGGGGGTTCAGCAAACGCTTGGTCACTTGGCGCTGATTGGTAAGGATCCGAAGCAAGCGGAGCTGCACTTCCGTGATGCT
This sequence comes from Phycisphaerales bacterium, assembly GCA_045105315.1. GTDB lineage: Bacteria > Planctomycetota > Phycisphaerae > Phycisphaerales > UBA1924 > UBA1924. The sequence goes on from JBGCDI010000024.1 coordinate 16,745, forward strand.
CGGTTGCTCGCGCCCGATGATACCGGGATTTTGGAAGAACTGATTCATACGCAGATGCTTAACCAGCACTTTGCTGATGCGGAACGCAATATTGCGGCGCTGCTTCAGAACTTTGAGCATAAGGATCGTCGTGATCTCAAGCTCCTGCATGCGAAGGCATTGATGGGGACTCAGCGTCCGGTTGAGGCTCGCTCGATTTATCAAGACCTGCTCTCGCAGACCAATGGCAAGAGTGATATTGATGCGTGGATCGGTCTTGGGAACACTTCGTATGTGATTAATGATGACCGCACTGTTCGCAGAGCAGCGGGCCGGATTGTTGCGATGCACCCGAACTCTCACGAGGGGTATGTGCTTTGGGCGATGGTTCATCGACGGAGCGGGGATATGAGTAAGGCGCTGTCGTCGATTAATGATGCGATTGATCGCAATAACACGCAGGGTGACTTGTTCGCGTTCCGCGCGATGGTTCAGCGTGATCTTGGGATGTTTGATCAAGCGATGACGAGTGTGTCTCGTGCACGGTCACTGAGCCCATCGAATCAAGACTTTGGAACGCTTGAGCGTTCACTCCGGGCGCAGTCAATCGCTGGTGTAGAAACGGATTGATCGAGCTGGGAATTGGGCGGTAACTGGGCGGTAACTGGGTGTTAACTGGGCGGGGTCAGGTTATGACCTGATCCGGAGATCGCACAGGACTGGTTCGACGCGGACGCGTCCGTTCCAGCGGCTGAGCTTGGGCTCAACAACTAGATCAAGTACTGAGCCCGGGCCAATGTCCCGGGCTTTTTGCCACCAGCTCCAACCAATGACCCGGATCACTTGTTGGCCTGATTTGCTGTCGCGGACTCTCAGGGAAAGATGGGCGCCGGTTTTACCGAACGGTTCTGGGTGACCGTTGAGTTTGGCGTTCTCGATCAGGATGCGGACTCTTGGGTTGCCTGCGCCGAAGGGGGCAAGCTGCTCGAGTGCGGTGAGTTGTTGTTCAGTGAGTTCATCGATGCGGGCGATGGCGTCGACCTTGGTGGTGTGGACCAGGTCGTGAACCTGGAGGTGGGTGTTGGCGTGATGGATCATTGAGCTTGTGAAGCGTTCGAAGTTGGAATCTTCGCATGCCATCCCGGCGGCCATGTCGTGTCCACCGAAGCTGGTGAGGTGGTCTGAGCAGGATTGGAGACCAGCGTGGAGGTTGTATTTTTCGATTGAGCGTCCTGAGCCTTTGCAGATGCCGTCTTTGCGTTGCATGAGGATGGTTGGCTTTGCGTAGCGGTCAACGAGCCGGGAGCAGACGATTCCGACGACTCCGGGGTGCCATTCTTCGTGGGCGAGTACAATGGCGCGTTTGTCTGGGGCGGTCATCCCTGATTGCTCAGCCATTTCTATCGCTTGCTTGAGTATGCGTTGTTCGGTGGCGCGTCGTTCGTCGTTGAGGACGGTGAGGGATTCTGCGAGCTGGGTTGCGTGGTGACCACGCGCGGTGGTAAGGAGCTCGAGGGCGTCCCCGGCGTGACCGAGTCTTCCGATTGCGTTGAGTCTGGGGGCGAGGCGGAACCCGACTGCTTCTGAATCAACTTGATCTGTTCCGAGTCCGGATGCATCGATCAGGGCGCGGAGCCCTTGGATGGGGGTGGCGCGGATCATTGATAATCCGAACTTGGTGATGATTCTGTTTTCATCAACCAAAGGGACGACATCGGCGATGGACCCGAGGGATGCGAGGACCAGGAGGTCGACGAGTGTGCGCCGCAGCGCGGGGGTGACTTTGTCGGAGTTGCAGTGCAGTGTTGCGAGGCGCCATGCGAGTTTGAAAGCGACTCCGGCGCCGCAGAGTTCACCGAATGGGTACTGGGAATCTGGACGGCGCGGATGAACGACCGCGTAGGCGCTGGGCATGTCCTCAAGTTTTTCTGGAGGGTTGTGGTGATCGGTGATGATGAGGTCGACACCGAGTTCAAGTGCGGTTTGGGCGGGAGTGTTTGCGGTGATGCCGCAGTCGACGGTGATGATGACTTTGGCGCCGTTGTGTGCGAGTGTTGTGATTGCGTCTTCGTTGAGGCCGTAGCCTTCATTGATGCGGTGGGGGATGTAGGTTGTGGTGGGATGATTTGGAGCGATCACAGTGAGCATGTGGATAAGGATGGCGCTGGCGGTGATCCCGTCGACATCGTAATCTCCGAAGATGACGATTGGCTCTTTGTCTTTGATTGCTTGGAGTATCCGCTGAGCGGCTTTGTCCAGGTCTGGGATTTGGGAGGGGTCGTGGAGTCCGCTCATGGTGGGGTTCATGAACGCAGCGGCGGATTCTGGATCTTGGAGGTTCCGGGCGCTGAGCACGCGATCGATCAGGGGTGTAGTGGAAGATGGAGAGGTGCGTGAGAGGTCCCAGTTTCTTGAGATGCCTCGTGTACTACTTGGGGTTGATTGGTTGTGTTGTTCATCGATGGGGAGGGTGGAGTCGTGTTGAGTGTGTATTTGTGTCAACTTGGGACTCCGTAATGAGCGGGTAAATCAGCGTATTTGACCCAGCAGCAAGCATACAGCATACACTATGGGACTTATGGTTAAACTCACCAAAATTTATACGAAAACAGGCGATTCAGGCACGACCGGTCTTGGAACCGGACAGCGCGTGCATAAATCGAATATCCGGGTCGAATCCTACGGGACTGTGGATGAAACCAATGCGTGCATCGGAGTGGTGATTTTGCATTCAGAACCTGATTCAGCGATGAGTCTGTTGCTGAAATCGATTCAGCACGATCTGTTTGATCTGGGTGCAGACTTGTGTACTCCGATCAAAGCGGATGAAGATCCTGCGATGGTGCTGAGGGTGACTGAGGCGCAGGTGGAACGACTCGAGCAAGCGATCGATCACTGGAACAGTGATTTAAGTGATTTGACGAGCTTTGTGCTTCCTGGGGGGACCGCGGTTTCGAGCTATATGCATATTGCTCGGACAGTGTGCAGGCGCGCAGAGCGGTTGGTTGCGGCGCTGATCGAGGAGGAGCGTGACCAGACTTCGATGATCGGGATGCGGTATTTGAATCGATTGAGTGACCTCCTGTTTGTGCTTGGTCGTGCGGGGAATGAGGGTGGGAAGGGTGATGTTTTATGGGTTCCGGGTAATAGCCGGTAGGGGAATGGGCGGTGCTGACGATCGTTCGCTGGCTTGTGTGGTGGATGATTTAGGGGCTGGATCTTCTTGAAGTTGCGCCGGTATACACTGGATAAGTGCATACTCCAATCCTCAATTTTGTTCGTGGCGCATTTGCAATCAGCAGTGATGATGTGATGGTCGGTTTGTCTGGAGCGATGATCCGCCGGAATGCGTTGCATTTTTTGTCATTGAGTGTGCTGCTTGGGACTGTTTTGATCGGGATGCGATTGATTCAGGTTTGGAATGGTGAAGGTGCTGGTTCGGTGTCGCTGAGTCGGGTGCTTTTCGTTGAGTTTGGTTGGGTGCTGGTGTATGGGATTTCGATCTGTGTTTTGGTATTCATGAAACCGAAGGGGCGGTGGTGTGTCTGGTTGAGTTTGGCGGTGGTGTTGTTTGAGGGTGTGATGGTGATGCTTCGGTGGGGGCTTGGGCATGATCTTGGTCCCAGTGAGAACACGATGGTGGGGGTGATGATTGTGCTGAGTTTGGGGGCGTCTTTGTTGCCTTGGACTCCGAAGCAGACACTTTTGGTTGCGGGGATTTGGTTGATTGGTTCTACTGCAACGCTGATTGGTGTGTCTCGTGAGGAGGGGATTTCGATGGGGGGCGCGATTGCGGGGTATGTCGCGGTGACTGTGCCTGGGATCATGATTTCGTTCTTTCGAACGACCCGGATCAAGGATCGGTTTGAGCTTGATTATTTTCAGTCTCAGTATGAGCGGATTAATCAGGAGCTCTCTGCGGCGCGGGCGATTCATGAGCGTGCGTTTCCTAAACCCCGCACGACTGGGGAGGTGCGGTTTGCGTACAGCTATCAACCCACGACGGAGATTGGTGGCGATTATATTTTTGCTTCGGTCTCGGACGATGATCCTGAATCAGGGTTGCTGATTGTGTTGTTGGATGTATCTGGTCACGGGATCCCAGCGGCGCTCACAGTCAACCGGTTGCAGGGAGAGTTGATGAAGGTGGTCGGGGAACAGCGAAGAGTTGGTCCGGCGGAGTTGATCCGGGAGCTTGATCGGTTTATTTCGGTCACCAGTCCTGAGGATCCGGTTTTGGTGACCGGGATTGCGGCTCGGGTTGATCCTCAAGCAGGGATGGTTTCGGTTGCCAACGCGGGGCATCCTGGGGCGCTGATCCGGGAGAAGAGTGGGAGGCTGATTCAGATCGATGCGACCGGGCCATTGATGGGGATCGGGGCGGATGTGGATGTTGATTGGGAGGAAGAGGAGCATCCGTTTAGGAGGGGTGATTCGTTGATATCGTTTACTGATGGGATTACCGAAGCGATGAACTCACAAGGAGATATGTTCGGGATTGAGGGGATTCGTGAGGTGATCCAGACTGCGTGGATTGAACAGGGGCAGCGGTGGCCTGAGCTTATCAAAAGACGAGTGGATAGCTATTGCGGCGGGGTTGTGAATGATGATATGCTGATTGTTGATGTGTACCGGCCTGGGGTTGATTGAACCGATAGGCTGTAGAGCAGTGTTTGATGAGCTTTTTCATCAGATTTTGATTGTTTGGGTGTTTATAAGTTTCTTGAAGCGTTGATCGCTGATGAAGAAGTCTTGAAGGGAAGCGGCGTGTCCAAGTCTGGAACAATTGAGACTACTGAGTTTAGAAGATCGTTTCATCTTGAGACGAACCAGCTTCTGCGTAGGCGTTTGATCTGGTTTATTTCGCTCTGGGGTGGGTTTGGTCTGCTCTCGTTTGCATTTGTCGTTGTGATGATGTTTACGAACTCGGAAGTGACGAGTTTGATCAATCAGGGATCCGCGAAGGCGATGTTTGTTATTGCCAACGGTCTTTGGTTGGTGCTGTATGCGTTTGCTCTGATTGTGGTGATCGAGAAGCGGGTGAGCGAGAAGCGGATCATCCGATTGACGATTGGTCTGATTATTCTCGACGGGTTGCTTGCGGTGACGGTGAGGGCATTAGAGCCATCGTTGAGTTATGGCGCGTGGACCTTTGTGATTTCGCACTTTGTTGCGTGCTGTGTGTTTCCTTGGACTGTTCGGCAGGCGATTGTTCCGGTGTTGATTTTCCTTTCGGTGAGTTCGATCAGTCACCTTTTGATTGAATCGACCGGATTGACGATGACGCTGTTGTTTGGTATTGGCGCGATTGCCATGCTGACACCTGCGTTGTTTATATCCGGTGTGAAGCATAATCAGCGTGTTCAAAAATCAACGAACAAGTTTCTGAATCAACGGTACGGGATGCTCAGGCAGGAGCTTGCGTATGCACGGCAGATCCATGAAGCGTTGTTCCCGTCTCCGAAGACGACTGGGGAGGTTCATTTTGTGTATCGGTATGAACCGATGCGTCAGATCGGGGGCGACTATCTCCACGCTCGGCATAGCTATGTAGATGACGATGGAAATGAGACGCTATCGGTAGCGATCATTGATGTAACGGGGCACGGGATTCCGGCGGCGCTAACCGTGAATCGGCTTCATGGCGAGATTGATCTACGGTTTGCAGAGCAGCCTGATCTGTCACCAGGGGAGCTGCTGAGTCATCTGAATAAGTACATCCATCTGACCTTGTCCAAGCACTCGATCTTTGCGACCGCGGTGTGCTTTCGTGTGATTCCTGGGAAGAACTTGCTCGAGTATGCGTCGGGTGGGCATCCGCCCTCGTTCTTGCGTGGGGTTGATGGTTCGATTCAGGATCTTGAATCGACGACCTTTGTGCTTGGGGCGTGCGCGGAGAAGGACTTTGATCCTGAGCAGGCGGAGATTGAGTTTGGTCCTGGGGATACATTGATTGCGTATACCGATGGTGCGATCGAAGCTCGCTCGACTGAAGGGAAGATGCTTCATATTGATGGGCTTCGCAGGATTCTTGCATCAAACCATCTGGTTGGTGGAGACGAGACTCCGCAGACGCAGGGGCTTTGGTCGGAGCGTATTTTGCGAGAGGTGACGAATCATCGGGGTGGAATACCGCCTGATGATGACACTTTGGCGATTGAGATTTTTAGACCTATCCATGTGAGCAAGGGTTCAACGGATCATGTTGATGCTGATCAATCGGTTTCTGATCCAGCTTCCTGATCCAGCTTCGTGATCAAGCTATTGGCCGGGTTCGCGCTGATTGATTTTGATTAGTCTTTGACCCCTTGAACCCGGCTCAGATCGGTGTATTTGATCAGGGTTTGGGCGAGGTCGACCTTGTTGATGTTGGCGAGGGTGGCGAGCCATGCGAGGACATCGGCGAACTCTTCTTCTAGATTTTCGCGTTCAGCGGGGGTCGGGGGCTTGTCCTTTCGGTTGTTGTTCGCGAGTGCGGTGGCAAGTTCTCCGAACTCTTCGGTGAGGTAGAGGAAGGTTCCCGCGGTCCCTCGGGCGTTGTCAGAAGCGAAATAGCGGTCTCGTATCAGTTGCTGGAACTGAGAAACGGTGATTTCTGAGGGATTCAATTCGTTATGATTGTTGTTTGGGTCGTTGCTCATGGGGTATTCTAGGTGTTCTGATGGGGGGCTTGGTGTATTTGGGGCTCGTCTGGATTGTCTGGATCTTGCTTTGGTCGGTTGGGGTGCTACACTTCGGACCCGACTCAGACGATGACAGGCGCGGTGTCTGTCCACAGTTCTGTGATCGGTCAGACTTTTTAGGTCAGGATTCAGCTCTATGCCGACCATTAATCAGCTCGTTCGCAAGCCGCGTAAGACACCGAAGATGAAGTCCAAGACCCGTGATTTGGACAACAGCCCGCAGCGGCGCGGCGTGTGTCTGACTGTCAAGACAACGACTCCCAAGAAGCCGAACTCTGCGTTGCGGAAGATCGCTCGTGTTCGTTTGTCCAATGGCAAAGAAGTAACTGCATACATCGGTGGTGAAGGTCACAACCTTCAGGAACACTCGATCGTTCTTGTCCGCGGTGGTCGTGTCCGTGACCTTCCCGGTGTTCGTTACCACATCGTCCGCGGTGCTCTTGATACCCTTGGTGTCGATGATCGCAAGCAGGGACGCTCGAAGTACGGCGCCAAGAAGGGCAAGTAAAATCAATATTCATCGTTGCGATCGTCGCGGCGAGGCAAGTAATCCCGGGCTATTCTCAGCGCCGGGGTGAACAGTGTTTCGGGTGTTGAGTTCTGATTTCGAGAATCAGACACCAGGAACAGATGAGCCCACAAGGAGATGACCATGTCTGGTCGTATTACCAACTCAGAAGCACAACTCCGTCCTGATCCGAAGTTTAACGACAAGGTTTTGGCGAAGTTCACCAATTGCATTATGTTCTCGGGTCGCAAGACCGCGGCGCTTCGCGTGATGTATGACGCGATCGATGTTGTCGATCAGCGTCTCGTTCAGTATCCAGATGCGGTTGAAGGCTGCAAGTCTGGTCTTGAAGTCTTCCGTCGAGCGGTTGAGAATGTGAAGCCTTTTGTTGAGGTCCGCTCGAAGCGGATCGGTGGTGCAAACTACCAGGTTCCGATGCAGGTCAAGCCAAACCGTCAGCAGTCGCTTTCGTTCCGCTGGATCATCAACGCAGCTCGCTCAGAAAAGGGGCGTCCGATGCACGAGAAGCTCGCTGATGAGTTCTGGGCAGCGGCACGCGGCGAGGGCAAGGCGATGACCACCCGTGACCAGACGCACCGTATGGCTGAAGCAAACAAGGCATTTGCTCACTTCGCACGCTAATAGGTCCAATACCAATCAATCGAACTTTAAACCCGGAGCATGTCTCCGGGTTTTTTTCTAGTTGGTCCGAACTGGGGATGCGCAATACCGATATATCGGTATGAGAAGACGCGGGCGAGTCATTTTGTGGATGTGTTTAGTATGGGTTGTTGGTGTGCTTTTTTCATCATGGATCACCAGCGCAGCCCAGAGCGGTGAAGTTTCTGGGGTGATTAAACCGTTTGCTAATTTGTTGTGGATGATCGCGTTGCCGGGCTGGGTTGCGGTGAGTGTGCTTCCTTCTGAGGTGAGCAGGGCAAGCGCGACGATTATCTTGATAGCAAACTCGATCGGTTGGGCGAGTTGGTTGTTTGGGATCTTTGTTCTGTTTGAGGTTAGGGCGTTGATGCATCAGGGCGCCGCGACGGCAACAGAGGATGTGGTTGCATCGCCTTCGCGCCGTGCGTTTCTTACGGATTCAGCGCTGGGGTCGATTGCGATTTGTAGCGGTGGGGCAGCGGGGTATGGGACGCTTGTTGAGCCTTGGTCGATTGAAGTGAGGCGGTATGAGATTCCGGTTGCGGATCTACCGAGTGGGCTTGATGGTTTGAAGATTGCGCATGTGTCTGACACGCATGTTGGTCGGAGGATTCCGGATTCGTTTATTGAGCAAGCGTACCAGAGGGCGATGGATCTGCAGCCAGATTTGATTGTGTTGACCGGTGATCATGTGCACTCGCGGGCGGACTTTAATCAGCGGGCTGCGGATTTGTGCGCGTCGATGATGGGGGCGTTTAGGGGGAGGGTGATTGGGGTTCTTGGGAATCATGATTGGTGGGGGGACGGGGACGATCTGACGGAGCGGATGAAGAATGCAGGCGTGCACATGATTGACAATGATCGTGTGTGGATTGATGCGGATCATCGCGCGGTGGTGCTTGATGAACCTGCGGGGGAGTCGATTGCGATTGTTGGTCTTGGTGATTTGACGGATTCGGTGGTTCGTCCATCGCGTGCGTTTCGTGATGTCAGTGAGGGGACGGCTCGGGTTGTGCTGGCGCATAATCCTGATACTGCGGAGATTTCAGAACTGAGTGGGGGGTTGAGCAGAGAGTTGAGCGGAGATTCGTCGCCGAGGGTGGATTTGATGATGTCGGGTCACACGCATGGTGGTCAAGTGCGGATCCCGTTTGTGGGGACACCGATTATTCCGAGTCGGTACGGGCAAAAGTATGCGGGTGGGTTGGTGCAGGGGCCTGGGTTCCCGGTGGTTGTTTCTCGGGGGATCGGGATGTCGATGCTCCCGGTGCGTGTGGGGGTGCCTCCTGAGGTGGGGCTTGTGACGCTAGTGCGGGGGTGAGGGGTTTATGAGGATGCTTGTGGGTGTGTTTATAAGTTGGTGCGGTGGTTGATGCAATCCCATTCGGAGTTCATGACTCCCCATCCAAGACGGTCGGTTGGGCCAACGCCTTGGATGAAGTAGTCTTGGCGCTGATGGACTTCTTGTTTGAGTTCGAGTTGATTGATGAGATTTGTGGAGTGGATGTTTGCGGAGGAGCAGTAGATGCGTACTCGATGAAGACCGAGTCCGGCGCGTGCTTGGGTGTCGAGCGCCCATGAGATGATGCGTGCGCAAGCTTCTTTTGCGTATCCGTTGCCGATGTCATCTCGGCGAATCCAGTAGCCAGCTTCGCACGATGCGGTGTCTGCACGGACATCGTGGATACCTGTGCCTCCGAGGAATCGTCCGGTTGATTTGGAGAAGATTCCTACGCCTACATTGTTGAAGGTTGCGGGGTTGGCCAGGGAGATCATTTGCTCGCAGATGTATTTGGTTGTGGATTCGAGGTTGTGGTGATTCTCTTTTGCCCATGGCATCCACGGAAGGAGGTGGTTTTCTCGGGATTCTTGGATTGCTTGGAAGACTTCGTCTGCATCTCCGAGGTGGTAGCTCCGGATGAGGAGGCGCTCGGTTTCGAGTTCGCATCTGAGCGGGGTGGGGGCGAGCCAGGCGAGGCCAGGGAGAGGAAAGTTGTTCTCTGAGTTGCAGCGTGTCATGTTCCGAGGATACCCGGAGTCATAGGCTTGTTCATGGTTGATACACCAAAAAACACAGTCAATTCAAGATATGCGCGACAGGAGCGAGTTGGGTTGATCGGTTCGCAAGGGCAGGAGTCGCTGTCGCAATCTCATGCGTGCATCATCGGGGTGGGCGCGTTGGGGTGTGTTTCTGCGGATCTGCTTGTGCGTGCTGGGGTGGGGCGGGTGACGATTATTGATCGTGATCTTGTCGAGCTTTCGAATCTGCATCGTCAGCCATTGTTTGATGAGCAGGATGCGTTGGATCGGGTTCCCAAGGCGCTTGCAGCGCAGGCGCGGCTCCTATCAGTGAACTCTGAAGTGGTTGTCGAGGCGCACATTGCTGACTTTGGGGCGGACAATGCTCTTGAGCTGTTATCGGGATCGGGATCGGGATCTGCTTCCGGTTCTGGATCGGGCGGTTTTCCTGATGTGTTGATTGATGGGACGGACAACTTTCAAACCCGGTACTTGATCAATGATTGTGCGGTCAAACTTGGGATTCCGTATGTGTATGGGGGGGCGATTTCTACGCAGGGATCTGCAGCGGTGTTTGTGCTTGGTGATGGTGCTTGCTTGCGGTGCTTGCATCCTGATGCGCCGCTTCCGGGGACTCAACCGACTTGTGAATCAGCGGGTGTAGTGGGGGCGGTGTCCTCGATCATCGCGAGTTACCAAGCGGCGGAGGCGATGAAAGTTTTGATGGGGCAGAAGGATCGTGTGATGCGATCGATGCTGAGCTTTGACCTTTGGGAGGGGACGCGGACGAGGCTGGATTTGTCCGCTGCGAAAGATCCGGGGTGTCCGTGTTGCGGGTCTGAGGGAAGCTTTGAATTTTTGGAGCTTCAGGGAGCTCCTCCGGCGGCTCTGTGCGGTAGGCAGGCGGTTCAGGTCAATCCGCCCACAGGAGGGATGATCGACATGCAGCGGCTCGGAGCGTCTCTGAGCGAGGTGGGGGGCTTTGATGTGCGGGATTTTATGATTCGGGGGATGGTTGAGCACGGGGGGCAGGATTTTGAGCTGACCTGCTTTGCGGATGGGCGAGCGATTGTTGATGGGACGGATGATCCTGCGGTTGCTCGGGCGGTCTATGCGCGGTACATTGGAAGTTGACCAATCGGTTAGAAATGGCCTAGGATCTGCATCTTCGTACAGAGAGTGTCTGTGCGAGCGAACTCAATCCAACCTCTCAAACCTGGAGACACGAATGACGGCAACCACACATGCAACAGCTCACAACATTACTCGCACGCTCGAACGCACGAAAGGGCTTGCAGAGGCATTGCTTGCTGGGGTGACCGCAGACCAGTTCGCTCGTTTCCCGGAGTCTAATGGTGCTTCCATCAATACCAACCATGGTGCGTTTGTGTACGGTCACCTTTCGATCTATCCAAAGATGATCCTTGATATTCTTGGAAAGGATTCATCGGTGATCGCCAACCCAGAAGGGTACACCGATCTGTTTATGCACGGTGTTGAATGTCAAGACGATCCGGATGGTACGGTCTACCCACCGATGGATGAGATTCTTGCGTACTTCCGCAAAGCACACGAAGAAGTGGTCAAGGTCATCAACGAAATCGATGAGGAAACACTCAACGCTCCGTTCACGGGTGACGAGTGGTATGTCGAGATGGCGGGGACACCTGCGGCTTTGTGCATTTTCATGCTTCATGACCACTACATGTTCCACCTTGGTCAGATGAGCGCATGGCGCCGGTGTATGGGTCTTGGATCAGCGACCTGATTGGGCTTTGACAATCGAATATGTTGGTTTGGAGCTTAACCACTGACAAACGGGTTGGTCGTGCGTTCACGGCCAACCGTTGTTTTTGGGCCGTGTCCTGGATAGCAGACGGTTTCGGGGTCGAGTGTGTAGAGGTGTTCTCGGATGGATTGTTCGAGTTGCTCGAAGCTTGATCCTGGGAAGTCTGTGCGTCCGATGGAGCCGTTGAAGAGTGTGTCTCCAACGAGTGCGGTCTTTGAAGGTTCATGGATGATGGAGACGCTTCCTGGTGAGTGTCCCGGGGTGTGGGCGATGCGCCAGGTGAGTCCATCGAGTTCGTGGGTTTGGTTGTGCTCGAGGTGTCCGTCGAGTGCGGGTCCGGTGATTGATAAGCCGAGGGCGGCGGAGAGGTTGAGCATGGGGTCGTTCATCCATGACTCTTCGATCGGGTTGAGATAGATTTTGGCATCTGGGAAGCGTGAGCGTGCTTCGAAGAGACCTGCCATGTGGTCTGCGTGGGCGTGGGTGAGCATGATGCGTTCGACGATGAGTCCTTGTTGTTGGACTGCATCCAGGAGGGGTTCGGGCTGGTATCCACAGTCAACGATCCAGCATGGTTTGCCTGATGTGGGCTCTCCTGCGGTCACGATCATGCAGTTGGTCTGGAAGTCTCCGAGGGGGAACACCTGGACAACCGGGGCAACTGACGGGGTTGTGTGGGGTGCGGGGGAGGATGTATGGGGCTGATTTGGCTGGTTGGGTGGCGTGGTCATGGTGTATATTATGTACTTGAGTGGTGATTTCGCGTGTTGATGAAACCACACCGGCGGGAATACCAAAAAAGAGGATCGGTTGATCCGAGGAGCGAGAGACGATGGCATTGATTCGGAATATTCATTCGACACCGATGAACGCGGTTGATATGCCTGGTGTGCAGGGCGCGAAGATGGCGGTGATGGTCGGTCGTGGGGACGATGCACCCAACTTTGCGTTGCGATCGTTTGATGTGGAAGCGGGGGGGCACACTCCTCAGCACAGTCATGACTATGAGCACGAGGTGTATGTGGTTTCGGGGAGCGGTGAGATTCTTCTTGAGGGGCAGAAGCATCCGATTAGAGGTGGGGATGTGATATATGTTCCTGCAAACGAAGAGCATCAATTTACAGTTGATGCTGAGTCGAGCGAATCTTTGCGGTTCTTGTGCGTTGTGCCTGTGGAGCAGAACTGCGGAGGACCTGTACCTGGGTCGTAACTTCTGGAAGATCTCAAGGAGTGAGAGCATGGATGACGAGTACGGATTATCGATCGGTTGGATCATTGCGATCTACGGGATTGCGGCGGCGCTTTCGGGGGTTGCGGCACTACGCGGGATCCAGATTGATTCTGAGCCCTTCATGCTTACCGGTCTGGCGGGATTGATCATCACGCTGACGACCTTCCCGATTTGTTTGCGTAGCGGGCGAAGCGGGGGGATGACGCATAATGAATCCGCGATTGAATCGGATCGGCTTCGGTCGCAGATCATCAAGATGACCAAGTCTATCGAGCATCTTGAAGAAACGATGATCTTGTCTGATGATGCGCGCCGGGTGCTCAATAGACACAAGGAGCGGGCGTTGCTTCGGGGTGCGATCGAGGAAGACATTGAGCGCCGGGACTTTAATGCTGCGATGGTGCTGGTCAATGAGCTTGCTCAGCGGTTCGGGTATCGCGCTGATGCGGAAGAGTTCAGAACCAAGATCGATCTTGCGCGAACGCAGACGGAGTTCTCTCAGATCCAGTCTGAGATTGATGTGCTTGATAGTTTGATTGAGATGCACGAGTGGAATCAGGCGCTGATTGAAGCGGCGCGGATTACTCGTTTGTACCATGATTCACCGCTTGCTGAGGGGTTACGGCACCGGGTTGAGTCCGCGAAACAACGATACAAAGACGACATCGAGCGTCGATTCTTGCTCGCGGCACAGGATGAACGGATAGAGGAAGCAATGGAGATGATCCAGGAGATGGATCATCTGCTTACCGAGACCGAATCCGAGCAGTTCCGTGAGGTAGCGCGTGGGGTTATTGGGAAAGCGAAAGAGAATCTTGGGGCTGAGTTTAAGCTTGCGATTCATGACCATTCTTGGGATACCGCTGCGATTGTGGGTCAGCGGATCATTGATGAGTTCCCGAACTCTCGGATGGCGGGTGAAGTTCGCGAGCTGATTGATACTGTGCGAGAGCGTGCGTCTTCTGTGAGTAGATAGGGTGTGGTTGATGTAGACGAGCTCTGGAGGCTGGGGTTACTCAGCGGATTCTTTTGGTGTTGCTTCTGGAACAACATTCGGAGCTTGTTCTGAAGGCTTTGCAGGGTCTGGTTGTTTCCAGGTGAATATGAGAAGCAAGAAGATCCCGATGAGCAGGTAGAGGTCTGCGATATTGGAAACATATGGCCAGACTTCGTCGCTGCCTGTCCCTGGCCAGGTGATTCCGAATGGGAGTTTCATTCCGGGGAGCGGGTGGATGAAGTCGCGGACGCATCCGAAGACGATGCGGTCGTAGAGGTTTCCGAGTCCGCCTGCGATGATGAGACCGAATCCGGCGTGTGCTGACCAGTCGCGTGCTTTGGTCCACTTGGCGAAGAGGATGACGGAGACGACCATCGCGATGAGCGTGAAGATGATGAAGAACCAGCGTTGTCCTGCGCCGATGCCGAAGACGGC
>JBGCDI010000025.1:0-11748 GCA_045105315.1 Phycisphaerales bacterium
TTGTGCTTGCCCGACCCGTTGACACCTGCGAATGGTTTCTCGTGCATGATGGCGACAAACCCGAATCGTCCCGCGACGCTTTTGAGGGTCTGCATCATGATGGCTTGGTGATCACACGCCAGGTTGGTGGTCTCAAATAATGGCGCGATTTCGTATTGACCTGGCGCGACCTCGTTGTGTCTTGTCTGGACAGGAACACCCAGACGCGAGAGCTCACGCTCGACCTCAGCCATGAACGCGAGGACGCGTGTGGGGATTGATCCGAAGTAGTGATCGTCGAGCTGTTGGTGCTTGGGTGGTTCAGAGCCAAAGAGGGTACGGTCGCAGCTGACTAGGTCCGGACGCGCGTAGTAGAGGTTGCGATCGACAAGAAAATACTCTTGCTCCGCGCCCAAGGTTGATCCGACGGAGGTCACGCCTTCATCGTTCCCAAAGAACTTGAGAAGACGCATTGCCTGGGTGCTGATGGCATCGATTGATCGCAGGAGCGGTGTTTTCTTATCGAGTGCTTCGCCGTTCCATGAGACGAAGGCGGTCGGGATGCAGAGGGTGGCGTAGTTGCTTCCTCGTTTGATGAATGCGGGTGAGGTGATGTCCCATGCGGTGTATCCTCGCGCTTCGAAGGTGGCGCGGAGTCCACCGGAGGGGAAGCTTGACGCGTCGGGTTCGCCTTGGATGAGTGATTTGCCGCTGAGTCTGTAGAGGATTCCGCCTTCGCCGTCTGGGGTGGTGAGGGAGTCGTGTTTTTCTGCGGTGAGCCCGGTCATGGGCTGGAACCAGTGTGTGTAGTGGGTGACGCCTCGCTCGATTGCCCAGTCTTTCATTGCGGTGGCGATGACATCGGCGTCGTCTGCTTTGAGTTTGCCGCCTCCTGCGAGTACTTCTTCGACGGAGCGGAAGACGCTTCCCGGGAGACGCTGGCGCATTTCCCGCATATCGAAGGTGTCGATCCCGAAGATCTCGTCGATGCGTTGGGAGGTGTGGTCTGAATCTTGGCTGGTGTGCTGCCAGCGGTTTGATGCAGCGATTGCTTCGGACTGGGGATCACGGTTCATAGCGTCTTCCTCGTCTTGCAAATATGTGGTTTTGGCATTTTTCGGCGTGTTTTTAATGACCGGTGCGTGCCTTTGGGCGGGTAAAAGAGAGCATAGACATCGCTGCGCCCTGCTTCAAGACTCCGGCGATACCGGAAATGAATATGACCATAAATTTCTATCTCGAAAGCA
Organism: Phycisphaerales bacterium; assembly: GCA_045105315.1. Taxonomy (GTDB): domain Bacteria; phylum Planctomycetota; class Phycisphaerae; order Phycisphaerales; family UBA1924; genus UBA1924. Next base: position 1,227 of record JBGCDI010000025.1, read on the forward strand.
GTCCACCACGAGCAAAGAGTCCGATACTATGGTTGGATGATCTGGTAATCGGATCGTTCACACGCCGGGCTTGTGGCGGAATTGGCAGACGCAGCGGACTTAAAATCCGCCGGGGGAAACCCCTTGAGGGTTCAAGTCCCTCCAGGCCCATTCCAGTCATTCTGCGATCGACCAAGACCAGAGTGGCAATAAGTAGCAGGGATCAGAATAAACGCTGGTCCCTTATCAAATTGCTGATTGATCTAATTGCTGATTGCCTAATGCCGACTGCCTTTTGTGCACTGCTTGTGCCCCCCTGCTCATTCTTCAGCTGACGCCACGCTCAGCTTGTCAGAATTTGCGTGATTCAAACCCCCAGTGTCACTATTGCCCATCCCGCTGAGCGGGCTGACTGGGCCTGTGCACCCTATGTTCAGGCCATTATCGAGTTTACACAAGATGGCCATCTTCATACAGGATCTCTATACTGAGTCATCGCCTTCACTTGCGACCATGGCTCGTGCGCATTCGACACGAACTGGCCACGATTCACTGTTTGTATGCACGATTTGTTATAGAGATTCATATGAACATCGATGCCCTGTTCGACACCATGTACGACGAGCTCCGATCAGTCGCTGGCCGGATATTTGCTGAGCAGAATCGCTCTCACACACTCCAGCCCACCGCACTGATCAACGAGGTCTGGCTCAAACTCGCAGGCAAGATCGACACCGTCAACGACCGCCCGCACTTCCTCGCACTCGCCGCCCGCGCCATGCGACAAGTCCTGACCGATCACGCCCGTAAAAACACCACTCAGAAACGCGGGGGCAGCACCTACAAACTCACCTTCTCCGAAGGCACACTCTCGGATCAAGACGAAACAATCAGCCTAGTAGACTTCCACGACTCGCTCGAACAACTCAGCTCCCTCAACGAGCGCCAAGCCAAAATCATCGAGCTCCGACTCCTCGGCACCCTAACCATCACAGAAATCGCCAGCATGCTCAACATCAGCGAACGCACCGCCAAACGGGACTGGAGAGTCGCACGACTCTGGATCCTCGAAGAGTTGAACCCACCCAAATAAAGCTTTGATAGTCCCGCATGAACCCCGACCGCTACCAACGCATCAACGCCATCCTCGACCAGGTCATCGACCTGCCACTCGATGCTCAGGACCAAGCGATCACAAAGCTCTGCAACCAACTCTGTCAAGACGACCAAACCATCGAGTCTGATGTCCGCCGGATGCTCAACGCGGACCGTGACTTTCAGCAAACCCAAAGCGAACAACCCAATCAACCGTTCCTGAGCACCCAAGCAATCGACTCCGCACGATCCGAGCTCGACGAGCTGCTCAATGATCCACCACCAGTCCATAATGCATATCAGAATGCAGACCAGAATCCAGACTTCCCCGAATCCATCGCAGGATTCACCATCATCCGAGAAATAGGACGAGGAGGTATGGGCGTCGTCTATGAATGCCAACAACAAAACCCCAAACGACGCGTCGCCATCAAGCTCGTCGAATCCATTCTCAGAGCAGAAACACTCAGCAAACGACTCGCCGCCGAATCACACATCCAAGGCCAGCTCCAACACCCCGCCATCGCCCGCGTCTATGACGCCGGAGTCACCGTAATTGGCCACTCCAAATGCCCCTACTTCGTCATGGAACTGATCCATGGCTCCCCGCTCAATGTCTACGCACATGACCAAGGTCTTGACCGCCGTGCCAAAGCCCAGCTCATGTCCAAAGTCTGCGAAGGAATGAAACACGCACACGATCGCTCCATCATCCACCGCGACCTCAAACCCGACAACATCCTTGTTGAGCCCGAAGGCCAGCCCAAGATCCTCGACTTCGGGATCGCACGCTTCATAGACGATTCGACACTCATAACCTCTACCATGCACAACATGACCGGCGACGGTCAAGTCCTCGGCACCCTCGCCTACATGGCCCCCGAACAACTCTCGGGAAAAACAGACCAGACCGACACCCGATCCGATGTATTCTCGCTCGGCGCGATCCTCTACGAACTCCTCGCTGATCACCCGCCCTTCCAGCTTCAGGGCATGTCCCTCTCCACCGCGTTCCGCACCGTTGAACTCGATGACCCAATCAGCATCCGCACCATCGACACCAGCATCGACAAAGACCTCGAAACCATCGTCATGCGATGTCTGAGCAAAGAACCCGACCGAAGATTCACAAACGCCGGCGAGCTCAACGACGAGCTCATCCGCTACCTCACCAACCAACCCATCAGATCCCGTCCCCCCACCGCAGCGTACCGAACCAAGAAGTTCATCACCCGCAACAAAGCACTCGTCGCAGGCGTAAGCACAACCATGATCGCGCTCATCATCGGGCTCGCGCTGACCATGTACTTCGCAGCAGGGCAACGCGACGCACGCATCCTCGCACAAGAACAAGAACGCATCGCACGCTCAAAGGAACTCGACGCCATCCGAGGCGTGCTCCAAGGCACCCAAGCCCTCATACAACAAGATCAGGCATGGCAAAGCATCGACCTTTTGTACACAATCGCGCCCCAAAGCCGAGGCTGGGAATGGGAACACCTCTCGAGCTCTCTCCCATGGATACAAGCACGCAAAGAAATAAGACAGAGCGTGAAAGAAGAGAACTCACCGACTTACCTCGTCGGAATGATTGACAGTCATACCGTCATCGAGCATTCACGCAAAAACCCAGAAATCACCCTAAACAATCTAATCACCGGAGCACAGCAACCCATCAACTATGGCGACCTCGATCCCGCCAGTATCAAATCGTTCCAGTTGTACGCAAACAATCTGCTGTATCTCAAGCAACACGACAACACGATTGCCGCCTTTGACCCAACCACTGGCACCAGAGGCGATCCGGTCACCAAACAAGAACCTCTTCCTGAGTCAACCGACCTCCCCGAACCCAGACTCGTCTTTGCATCACCCGATCATCAAATCACAGCGTATCGCTCGGGCAACCTGCTCCATGTATATGAAGGATCACAACTCGCTCTAGAGATCAGCACAGACATGCCCAACCACGGCGGCATGCAGTGGAACAGACCCATACTGGATCTCAACAACCAGTCCATGTATCTCCTCTCATGGAACCGCAATGGCGAGATCATTGCGATAAATACCGACAACTGGAGTATCCGCGCAAGGACTCCAATCCAAGCTTCAGGCCCTCAAGCCGCCCTCTCGCCCGATGGTTCCATCTTGTATGCCAACACCGACGAGAATGGCATCGTCATGCTCAATACCGACGACCTCTCGGTGATCGATCACATCGACCAAGATGCTGGGATGGTCGCAACTTTGCTCATGACACCCGATGGATCCAAGCTCATCGCTACCCTCCATGACCACTTCCTGATCCGCATATACGACCGACAAACAAAGCGTATCCTGCAATCAATCAAATCTGGCACCAGATACCAAAGCACACTCAACATCTCACCAGACAGCACCATACTCCTCGGACACACACCCGCTCACTTTTGGTACTGGATGATCCCGCTCGATCAAGAACAGAAAGCTCCAAATCCTACAAACCAAAGCATCACCCATCTCCGCGGCCACAACTCCTGGGTCTATCAACTCGCGATCTCTCCCAACGGCTCACTCCTAGCAAGCGCCGAACCCGAAACCGGCGATGTCCTGCTCTGGGACCTGAGTACCGATCAACTTATCCAGCGTTTCAAACGACCAGACGCTCACTCCAACCTCTACTTCTACATGAGCAGCCCGCTGGTCTTTGACCCTTCAGGAACCAAGCTCTCCTTCGGTCAACACGACCAAGAAACAAAATCGCGCGGACTCACCACCGTCGATCTTCAAACCGGTAATCGAAACTGGACACCAACCGCATCAGAGGATCAGACCATCGACGCGGCCGCCGATATCATCGGGCAAGGGACCATCCATCACCACGCATCGGCCCTCCCTGACGGTCGTATCCTGCAAGCCAGTGCTTCTGTAGCGTACCCGAAGCCGGTCCGTGTCCGTGGACGCGTGGGATCGACCACCCAACCGATCGAGTTAATCGGAAACTCTGCGGGCTTGACCGCTGGAGTCGCTCTGCATCCCGATGGCAGTGTATATGCATCAGGCGAATACTTCATGACTCGGATCTATGACACCCAAACCGACCAACTGCTCCACGAGTTCACGGATGGCAACGAGGACAAAATCTATGCCATGACCTACTCACCCGATGGGTCCCGCTTGGCGATGGCTTTAGAAAACGGCACCGTACTGATCTTCGACACCGAGTTCTACACCCTGCTCGCCAAGATCAATGTCCCCCCCGCTGACACAAACCTCGCCAACCCAGATAGCCCAGCCAACACGCGTAACTATATCTTCAACCTCATCTGGACCCCAGACGGCAAACGACTCATCACCGCAGGCGGAACCGTACTCAGAATCCTCGAATCCGAGCGACCAGAGATTCGCACGCCTCTGCCGCTCAGCGATGACGCACGAACCCTCATTGATCAGATCAAGTCATGGTCGAGCTGATCGAGCTTGCATTCAAACTGAGATCTGTGCTTGATCATGGTCCCTTCATCTGAATCAGATCAAGATCACTCACCGTAATCGCCGCAGGCACGCTCTGGTCCCCCTGCGGGAACGGATTCTGAACCATAATGTCAAAAGTTCCAAGCATCGAAACATCCGCAGGCAACAGCTTCACCTTCATCACTGTTGAATCAATCACCTGCGAGCTGCGAAGCTGACCATTGAAGAACACCTGAGCACCCTCGCGGAAGTCCTCGCCAAGCAGCGTGAGATTAAACGGACGAGGCTCCTTGAAGTTTGAATCATCAAACGCCGGGGAATCCTGATCAATCAACGCCGGCAAGACTTCAGCAATCACAGGCTCACGATACCGCACGCGGAACAGCAACGGCGCCGACTCTCCTCCGCTGTCCACAAGCCCCTGGAATGCTGGAACATCATCGGGCATACCATCAAAGTCAGCATCCACGCGTTGTTCCTCAAAATACTGCGTGCCGTTGCTTGGTGTAGAGACCGAGATCCAGTGGTCCCCGAGTGTCGCCAGATCCGCAGGAAGCTGAGCGATCAGCAGCGACGAGCTGATGAAAGTCGTCGGGATATCAAGCCCATTAAACCGGACAACCGAAGCCGCGTTGAAGTTCCCGAACTTGGGTTCTTCGTATCCATTAAAGGTCGGCACATGCGTCGGCCCAGTAATCCGCAGCTCGATCGGACGCTCCACCGGAACATCCATCGGATCAAAGAAGTTGTCATCCAAGATTACATCTAAGGGCGAGAAGTTGGAGGGCATCACGCTACTAGTCACCGGAGCCGGCGCAGCGATCGTGAGCATCAACTCGTTACTCATTCCACCGCCCGGTCCAGGATTACAGATCACCACAGGCACCATCATCGGTACATCGTACTGATCCTCCGCCAATCGCACATTATGAATCCCGTTATCCACCGGCTGCACAAACCGTGGTAGAGGGAGCGTCTCTCCTTTGCTCGACCACAACACCGACGGGAACTCAGGGAGCTTGTTGAAATCAAACCCAGGGAAATACTGTGCTGCGCCGCCAACAAAACCACCATCAGTACTATCGCTCCACAGATCATCACGCATCTTGATGTAGTAATCACGGCGGGAAATAAATGTATCGTTCCCCGCAAACGACTTCGCATCAATCACCGACACCGGAAGCACCGCAAGATCAGGGTCCGCAGCCCAAAGGTTCGGGTTCACCGCATCGAGTCTCGGGACCGGGAAGTTGATCGCCAGATCGATCGTGTCTGAAACCACAACCTTGCTCTTTACAGATGTCTCAACAAACAGCTTGGCAACGCCGGGCAACAAACGGAAACGGTTCGGGATTTCGACCAGCAGCGTATTGGGATTAATGAAAGTCGTTGGGAGCGATTCGGTCCGCCCCCAGTGCTCGATCATCCCGACCGATCCGTTAGCAAATCGTTCTCCGTAGAGGATCATCTTGCTCGTCCCTGCAGTGGCGACATTAAACGACGACACACTCGGCGAGGTCTGGTCATAGATCACCATGCTCAGTGATTCCCGGCTCGCCCCTTCAATATTGGGTGGGTTGTCAAGAATCGATGTCCCCAGCACACGGATACAAGGGAGCGTCACCGACTGCAACGGGATCTGCCAACCATCATCAAACACATTCACCGTGAAGTCCGCAAGCCCCGGATCAGCGCCAAGCGCTTCAAGAATCTCAGAAACATCCCAGTCATAACAGAACAAGCACTCAGGCCCAAAGTCGATCAGATCAAACCCGAATGCACTCGCGGCACCGCTCACCTCGATTGTGTCCCAGGTAATCCCCGGGAACATCTCGATATCCGTAGAGTTGAAGAAGTCAGCCGTCGCGGTGATGGTCGGGATAATCTCGATCACACCGTCAAAGCCCGAAGGCACCGTAAAGTTCAGATCAACACCAAGAGGGAGTGTCTGCGAAGGTATGTTCTCATTGCCCACAAAATCATAGGTAATCATCGGGGTCACGCCGACATCAATATCTTGACTCGCGCCGATATCAGCCCGTGCTCCGAGTTGCAACGCCGCCCCGGCGCCTCGTACCAAGAACTCTCCCCCCGCAGTCCCCGCTTCAAACTCCGCTGTCGCGGTCAATGCAAATGGCTTGAGCACCGCTTCTGTCACCGACACCCCGAACCGGAAGAACCGATCATCCGCACTCGTCGAGAACGAGTTGGTCACCGGATCATACATCCCCTGGGCAAACATCTGAGGCGTACGAAAATCCGCGCTCACAATCCCGTTCGGATCTTCAAAGCTCGCCCATTCCCCGGGAACCAAGAACCCCTGACCCGCGAGAATATCGAGCAGGTTCGCTTCGGGAACATAATCCTCGTCGATGACCTCTGCATCATTGATAAATGTAGTATTCAATAAATCACTTGAAAACGCGACGAGCCTCAGTGATGAGAACACCGAGTAATCGACCGCAGCCGTCAAACCGGCATTAAAAGTCGGCGTAAAGCAACTCGTCAAGCGAGCCGCGGGATCAACATCCCAGTCGACCGCAATCGTGACCAGCTGCCCAGTCGATACCTTCGCGACAGGCGGGATCCCAAACTGGATATCGATCGGAAAGTGAACATCAGCAGTACCACCATCGACTTCGGCGCGGACACCGGTATCAAGAGTGCCGCTGGTCAGGAACATAAAGTCCCCGCCAAACTCACCCAGTAGTGGCACGGTAAAGGTCGCATCGATCGATAAATTTTCGTCCCAGTCGACAGTGAACAGTTCTTCCTGCGCAACAAGATTCCCAACACCCGGCGCCCAGATACTCTGGTCCTCAAAGCTCAGCGTCGCGCTCGCGGTCTGTATCGTCGGCACACCGAGGAATGGCTGAGAATATTTATCGAGCTGAAGGTTTGATTCAAATCCAAAGGTTGGCTTTGCAACAGAAGAAACAACCACATTCCCGCCGCCATCAACATCCATCCCGACCGGACGGACCGAACCAACCCCGACTAAGTTTGGAGTTTCATTGATTCTCCAAATCTCTGCTCCTGATTCATCGAGTTTGAGAACCTTGTACTGAACAGAGAGAAAGTCACCGTCTTCATTATTTGGATAGAACCGGTAGAGACCATAGATGTTTCCAGTCCGGTCTCGCTTGACATCAACAAACCCAGCGAGCACAGAATCTGAAACGGAAGGGGTGGTACCAGGTAGGTCATTGAGTTCATTTGTGAATAGTGAAAAATCATCCAAGTTGAACCGGCCAATAAATCCGCCATTGACACTATTACGAGTAATCGATCCACCATACGCAATCGATTGATCTCGGAACTCATGGATGACATTTACAACCGCTGAATCCGAGTTCGTCGCACGATAGACAAGCCCTATGGAGCTCCCTTCTGTAACAATATAGAATGCTCCATCACCAGTAAACAAGTCTTGTCCTGATGCCCAAACTCCACCAGCTCTCCGTGGAGTCAGATGATCCGCAACCACATCCCGCGACATCGAAACCGGAATCGTAACACTCCACTCTTCATCGCTTGGGCTCAGGCCTATTCGAGACACCGTCGATTGCCCGTTACTCAACTCGGTGCGGGCATAGATCCCGCCATCAAAACCGACTTCGACCTCGCCAATCAACCCAACGAACTGTTGCTGAGCAAAGTCCTCAGCATCGACTCGGAATGCTTCAACACCCGTCGCCGGATCAATCTGAGTCACAACATAGTCATAGTCATTACTGAGAATATCAAAGGTCATGGTGAGCATGAACAACACGCCTTCTTCAGAAAGCGATGTACGGATGTTCTTGTTATACGCCCCGCCTTCAGGCAATGGATAGACATTGTTCCATCTCACAAACCCTTCTTTGCTGATCTTGGTTACATATGTGTTCAGGTCCCCGCTTGCTGTAAAGGCCCAAGGTATATACATATTCCCGTCAATATCGACTTCAAGATCCAGCGCTCTCGCGTTGCCTAAAGCTCCCGGAACATCGACTTGCCAAACAAGCGTGGGACCATTGGTAGGAGTGATATCAAACTTGCTGACCACCGTTTGCGAAGACTCGATGTCAAAGACAACAATCAGGTTACCCTCAAGATCAAACTCAATAAACGATGGGGTTTGATCATTAATAAACCCAGGTAATATCTCGGTCCACTCTTCAACGAATGGATCTATCCCACTCTGATCGACCGAGATCGGATTGGGAGCAAGTGCATCACGAACCCGGCGCTCCGCATCTTCAGGCATCTCCTTGAGGATCGCGTCAAGCTGGCCATCTCGATCACGCGGTTCTTCAAGCCTTGAGCTGGCCGGCGCCCCTACTCCTTGAGCAAACAAAGGCAGCGCAAAGCACATGCTGACGATGACTGAGAGAACTGTACATACATCGGTTCGGAACTTCATCGGAATGACTCCATCAAGAACGATCGAATGATCGCTCATCAAAAAATCGAGCGTTTATCTATCTGGTGTTTATATATCTGGCGCGTATCAATACAGAAAAGCCAAACTCAATCGTCCATCTGAACCGGCTCAACGCTGGCCTCAACTGGAGCCTTGTAATGGATGCCCATCGATTCGGGCTGACCATACAAGCTTGGCACCAAGAACTTGCCGCGTTCGTTGCCAACCTTCTGGATCTCGATCGGTGCTCCGCGCTGCTGAACAAACGCATCGTTGCGCTGCGAGACGACTTCCCATGAGATTTTCTGCCCTGACACACCACCCGCGATGGTAAAGGTATTCCCCCGGATCTCCGTCTCAATGTACAGATTTGGTGCCGGGGCTCCGATCGGGGTCAGGGTGTAGCGGTGATCGGTATTGATCGACGAGAAGTAATCTGGAAGACTCACAACCCCGCGGCCATTCTGATCCAGATACACATTCCCGTTGTAACGATTCTGAGGCACCGGCGATTCACTCGAATAATGCAACAGATAGCTACCCATCGGATCGAGCGGGTGGTCGATCATAAAGCTCTTGGTCCCCGATGCACCAAGACGACCGTTGGAGTAGACCCCCCACCCTGATGGGCTTGCGACCTGTCCGTAAACACCGAAGGTTGAACCTGAGCTGTTGATTGATTCTCCGCGAAGACCAGTACCTGCACCAACAGTGCTCTGCACTCCGATCGCAGATGAGGCTGAGTTCGTGTCAGTTACCTCGATGCCGTTCCCATCCGCATACCGTACATCAAGGCGGCTATTGGCGGTGGTCGTCCCGATCCCTACATTACCGCTCGGGAACATTGCCAAAGCAAGGTCATTGTTCGATGCACCAGAGCTTGAACCATAACGGAACTCAAGTCTGCTACCTGCCAAAGGTGTTCTACGGAGCATGGTCCAGTTATCGATCAGATTACCGTCACCGGTCTGTTCCATTAGATCGATATACGAACCAACGCTTCCAGACTGATCACTTACGAGCGTCATACCCGAATCTCGTGATGAGATTAGCAAATCCGTATTCTGTGATACACTTGAACCTGCGAGTGTGAAGCTGTCATCGATATGAAACTTACGGGCTGGATCGGCGGTCCCGATGCCGACGTCGCCCGTAACGCCATCGATGCTGAGACGGTTGATCCCATCAAAGCTGTCACGAAACAGCAGATTACCCGTGGAGCTGTCCTGGTACATGGCCCACGACGCTCGCAGCGAGTCAGAGTTGTCTGCAGCAATCCGCAGCCCCGGGTTCAGTGGTCCTTCGAGCCCGAGCATCCAGCTCGCATCGCCACGGACAATGAGCGGGCGACTGCTCGCCTCAGTGCCGACACCGACATTGCCAGATGCATCTACGCTGATCCCGCGCGTGTTGAGCGCGAACGGTACCGCTCCGAGCTTCATTCGTGAAATGATCTCATAGTTCTGCATCCCATCGGCAGGACCCGCTTCGACCTCGAGCCAGAGCTGCTCATTGGCTTCCCAAGGGTCAACACCAAAGTCGAGTTCAACACCAAATAACCCGGCCGCAACTTCAACATTAAAGAGCTGG
>JBGCDI010000026.1:0-63761 GCA_045105315.1 Phycisphaerales bacterium
GCATCATCGATCCGGCACTCGTTGCTAAGAGCGCGATTGTGAATGCAGCGTCGGTCGCGGGCTTGATGCTCACGACGGATGTGATGATTTCAGATTTGAAGGAAGACGCTGAGCCTGTTGTTGGGGCTGTGAGCTGATTCTGATTGATTGATTTACCAGGCCCCTGTCGGAAACGGCGGGGGTTCTGATTATGACTTCAGAGTTCATCATGATTTGGGTGACTGTTGCTGCATCTATTGCAGCGATTGCTAGCGCTATAGCAGCCGGTAGGACTTTGAAAATGGCGAAGCTATCTGCTGAACCAGTAGTAGTTTTTGATTTAGAATGGGATGAACGAAATGACCAAGTGTATGTTGTTGTTAAAAATATTGGCCAGTCGCCCGCTTTCTACATCTCTCTAGAATCAACTCCTGAATTGAGTGTTGGGCCAGATCAAGCAGGAAATCGAGCTCCAATACGCTGGGGATCATTTGCTGAGGGCATCGGTAATTTGTATCCGGGAATGTCTCGCAGTATCGGGTGGACAACTAGAAGGTTGGTAAATAACGATTTACTGAACACGCGATATATTGTGAAGTCGACTTATTTCGTAGACGGTGGTATCAAACAAAAAGAAAAGCATAAGCGGATCACAGGTACTCAGTTAGCCTATGACATGCTTCCTATTGAGGGAGGTTTGGTGAAGACAGTTAGAGACGGATTGGGTGGATGCAAACGATCTATTGAAAACTTGCCAAGAATCCAAGGGAATTGATTATTTATGACGACGACACGCGACTATTACGATGTACTGGGCGTTGGCAAATCTGCGGATGCGGATGAGATTAAGCGCGCGTATCGGCGGCTTGCGATGAAGCATCATCCGGATAAGAATCCGGATGATAAGGAAGCTGAGGGCAAGTTTAAGGAAGCTGCGGAGGCGTACGAGGTGCTTTCGGATGACTCCAAGCGGCAGATTTATGATCAGTATGGTCATGATGGGCTGCGCGGTCAGGGGGCGGCGACGCATGACTTTAACCGGATGAATACCGATGACATCTTCTCGATGTTCAACGATATTTTCGGTGGTGGGGGCGGCGGGTTCGGTGGTCAGTCTCGCGGTGGTCGTCGTGCATCGGCGCGTGGGTATGACCTTGAGACGCAGGTTTCGATGACGCTTGAGGATGTGCTTAAGGGTGTGTCCAAGGATGTTGAGTTTACGCGGATGGATGTCTGCGATACTTGTACGGGATCGGGTGCCAAGCCTGGAACGACACCGGAGCAGTGCTCGCAGTGCGGTGGTCAGGGGAAGGTCCAGCAAGCGGGGCTTGGAGGGATGTTCCGGATGGTTGTTGCGTGTCCAGCATGCCGGGGGCGCGGGACGGTGATTAAGGATAAATGTGGGAGCTGTCATGGTCGTGGTCGCGTAGGTAAGAAGCGTTCATTGAGCGTGAAGATTCCGGCGGGTGTGCATCACGGTCAAGCGGTTCGCGTGCAGGGTGAAGGGGAGCCACCGGCAGCGGAGCAGAGTCCGGATGGATCGGGTGTCCGGGGTGACTTGCATGTTGTTGTGCGGGTCGAGGATCATGATCTGTTTGAGCGTGATGGTGATCATCTGCTCATGGAGATGCCCATCAGCTTTACGCAGGCATCGCTTGGTGCGGATGTCGAGGTTCCGACGCTTGAGGGGTCGGAGAAGTTGACTATTAAGAAGGGGACGCAGTATGGGGAGCTGCTTCGTGTTGAGGGAGCTGGGTTACCGAATCTTCGGAGCGGTCGTCGCGGCGATCTGATTGTTGTGGTCAAGATCGAGACTCCGAAGAAGCTGACTTCTAAGCAGGAGGAGTTGCTTCGGGCGTATGCGGAGACTGAGGATAAGGATGTGAATCCTGAGAGCCATGGGTTCTTTAAGAAGATCACTGATCTGTTGGGTGGGTGAAATGAGTGATGACACAATGAACAAAACGAATAGAAACAATATTAAGCCGGGCAATGCCAATCCAAGCGATACCGACGAACACACGATTGATATCCCGGAAAGCGATACTCCCGAACAGATTGAAGCGGACTTTGACGCGATGGCGAATGCGGAATCGGGTTCAGAGGTTGGCGAAGCTTTTGATGCTGAGCGGAGTGCTCGTCTAGAGACCATTCGGCAGATGGCGCTGAGCGGGGAGCTGGAATACAGCCCTGAGAGTGAAGAGATTGTTGAGGCGTTGGTTGAGACTATTGCTCAGCGGGACGATAACTTTGGACGATTCCAAGCGATGGCAGCGGAGCATCAGAACTTTCAGCGTCGTGCTTCGATGAACGAGCAGGAAGCGCGGATCTCGTCGAGGCAAGGGGTTGTTCAAGCGTTGATCCCGCTGATGGACAACTTTGAGATGGCGCTGATGCAAGATCCTGAGAAGGTGTCTCCGAAGGATGTGATTGCTGGGGTGCAGATGATCCAGAGTGAGTTTTTGCGAATGCTTTCTGGGTACGGGGTATCAGCGATTGAGCCTAAGGTGGGCGATGAGTTTAATCCTGGTCCACATGCAGCGATGATGCAGCAGGCAGCGGAGGGTGTTGATCCCGGTCATATTTCGGTGACGATGGGCGTCGGGTATAAACTCGGTGAGCGGGTGATTCGTCCGGCGAAGGTTGCTGTGGCGCCTGATACTACCGATGAATCGCATGTTGATGCTGGTTCGGGTGGGGAAGGGTAATCATGCCAACCTATGACTATCGCTGTAATGCGTGCGAGCATGAGTTTGAGTTGTTTCAAGCGATGAGCGCGGGGGTGAAGAAGAAGTGTCCTGAATGTGGCAAGCTCGCGCTTGAGCGATTGATCGGGATTGGGTCAGCGGTGATGTTTAAGGGGTCTGGTTTTTACGAGACCGATTACCGGAGTGAGTCCTACAAAAAGGGCGTTGAAGCGGATAAAAAGTCCAAGGAAAGCAAACCAGACAAAGCGGCATCAGATAGTGGGTCTGCTAAAGCTGATGCGGCTTCGAGTAAAAAATCTGATACTGGAACTGGGGCGTCCACGAAGTCTGGATCCAAGTCTGGTGAGAAAAAATCAAAGCCCGGTTCTGCATCTGGAACTCGCAAGTGAGTGATTCGTCTAGCGCCCCTTATCGCGGGATCATTGGCCACGGCGTGGACATCGTAGAGATTTCCAGGATTGTGCGTTCGCTGGATCGGCATGAAGAATCATTTTTGACGAAGTGCTTTACGGAGCGCGAGGTAGATGATGCTGGCAATTCTGCGCGCCGCGCCGAGCATTTAGCTGCTCGGTTCGCGGCAAAGGAAGCGGCGCTCAAAGCAATCGGTACCGGGTGGTCACAGGGGATTGGCTGGACTGATGTCGAGACTATTCGTTTGGATTCGGGGAAGCCTGAGCTCCGCGTGAGCGGGAGAGCGAAGGAGATCGCTGATTCTATGGGGATCGACCGGTGGTTTGTGTCGTTGTCGCATACTGGATCTGATGCGATTGCTTCGGTGATTGCTGAAGGGATTGTTGTTGGGAATGCTGTCGGGAATGTTGCCGAGAATGTTGGTTAGTTCGGATCACTCACTGGTTTGGCGAGTCGTGATCGGAAGTTCTACGAATGTGACCGTTGTATCGTTTATTTGCTCTTCTGATTTATAGTTGGTGTACTCTGCAGCTGGTTGGATCTAGGGTCTGGTAGGGTATTGTGCTGTCAGTCTGTCACTGTGGTCGCGCGGGAGATGCCGATGAGTTTGTTGATGAAGTCTTGGATGAATGTGGGGACTGTGCTCAGTTGGTCGTTCCTCAAGAACGCTCGTCGGGTTATGGTGGTTGATGATGCGCGTTCGTATCGCGGCGTGGATCTGCTGGTTGCGGGGATGCATATTGCTGATGTGGTTGACGCGCAATCGAGTTCGTCACGCGTGGGTATCTTGCTTCCAACATCCGGAGCTTTTGCAGCAGCGAGTTACGGGGTATGGCTTGCGGGGAAAACCATTGTTCCGTTGAACTATTTGAACGAACGCGAGACTGTGGAATATGTGATCGATGATGCGGGGTGCGATCTGATTCTTGCGTCAAGAGCACTTGTGAAGCATCTTGGGTATGAACCCAAAGCAAAGAAGATCGTGTATCTTGAAGATCTCAACTTTCGCTCGATGCCGACCCCGCGGTTGCCAAAGATGGTCAGCAGGGACGAGCTTGCGGTTGTGTTGTATACATCTGGGACTTCAGGCAAGCCAAAGGGTGTGATGTTGAGTCATGACAACATGCTTAACAATGTTGATCAGGTGCACGAATATATCGCGATCGAATCTACGGATGTGTTCTTAGGGGTGCTGCCGCAGTTCCATTCGTTTGGGATTACAGCTCTTACTTTGTTGCCATTGGTGTTTGGGTGCAAGGTTGTGTATTCCGCGAGGTTTGTTCCTAAGCGGGTGCTTGAAATGATCCGGGATCATCAAGCGACGGTGTATGTCGGTATACCTTCGATGTACAACGCGTTGATGACTGTCAAGAGCGCTGAATCTGATTCGCTGCAAAGTCTGCGTCTGGCGCTCTCTGGGGGGGAGCCACTTCCGCGGGATATTTCGGACCGAGTGCTCGATCGGTTCGGTGTCCGGATCTGCGAGGGGTATGGATTGACCGAAACCGCGCCGGTGACCAATGTGATGTTGCCAACGGATACGAAGATTGGTTCGGTGGGTAAAGCTCTTCCTCGCGTGATCCAGCGAATTGTTGATCCATCGACGGGTGCAGAGCTTGGACCAGATATTGATGGTGAGCTTCGGATTGGCGGTCCGAATGTGATGCAGGGGTATCTGAATCATCCGGATCTGACCGCTGAAGTGTTTGATGAGCTGGGGCATTTGAAGACTGGGGATATGGCGAGGATTGATGCTGAGGGGTATCTATCGATTACTGGTCGCATCAAAGAGATGTTGATTGTGGGGGGGGAGAATGTGTTTCCTCGGGAGATCGAGGAGGTGCTGAATGCACATCCATCGGTCGCGGCGTCTGGGGTCATTGGTCAGCGAGACCCGATGCGGGGAGAGGTGCCTGTGGGGTTTGTTGAGTTGCAAGAGGATTCTGAGACCGAAGCGGATGAACTTATTCATTGGTGCAGGGATCGTCTGGGTGGGTACAAGGTGCCTCGGAAAGTTGTCGTGATTGACGAGCTCCCTCGAAATCCGACCGGGAAGGTGCTCCGGAGGGCGCTGCACGACCTGCTTGATTGAATCTGGAAAGCTGCATCAATGATTGATTGGTGATTCGATTTTTCTTGCTGATTGCCTAGAGTCCTGTCCGCTGTGATTGTGGGCGGATGGATTACCCTTTCAACTACCCGGAGCTGAGCATGGAACTGTATATCGATACCGCGAACCTGGACGAAATCCGTGAGGCCCATGACCTGGGTGTGCTTGATGGAGTGACGACGAATCCATCATTGATCGCGAAGGAAGGTATTGACTATGGCAAGCGTCTTGCAGAAATTTGCGAGATTGTGACTGGTCCAGTATCTGCAGAAGTCATTGCTCTTGAGTTTAAAGAGATGGTTGCTGAGGGCAAGATGCGTGCTCAGATCGGTGAGAACATTGTTGTGAAGCTTCCGGTGACTGTTGATGGACTTAAAGCATGCAAAGCATTGAGCGACGAGGGTATCCGAACGAACATGACCCTGTGTTTTCAGTCGATGCAGGCGATGATGGTGGCTAAAGCGGGGGCGTATTTGATATCGCCGTTCATTGGTCGTCTTGATGATATTTCGCAAGACGGGACCGAGTTGATCTCGCAGATCCGCACGATCTATGACAACTATGGATTCTCGACCAAGATCCTCGCGGCTTCAATCCGGCATCCCAAGCACATGCTTGAGTGCGCGTTGATCGGTGCTGATGTCGCGACCGTTCCTTTGAGCGTGATCAAGCAGTTGATGCATCATCCATTGACTGATAACGGGCTGAAAAAGTTCCTTGAAGACTACAACAAAGCATTCGCTTGAGTGTGGATACTGAGGGCGATCATCCGACTTCAAAGATAAACTCAATCTCAACAGGCACATTTCGTGGGAGCGATGAAACGCCTACCGCGGCGCGTGCGTGCTGTCCGATTTGTTGACCGAAAACTTCGATCAGGAAATCTGAACAGCCGTTTGCGACGATTGGGTGGGCGCCGAACCCTGGTGTTGCGGCGACGAAGATGTTTGCTTTGACGACCTTGGTTACTCGATCAAGATCCTGGATTTCATCTTGGAGACACGCAAGCGCGTTGAGGGTGCACTGGTGGGCACACTTGATTGCGGTATCTTGGTCGACCTCTGATGGGACGATACCCGTGGCGAGGAGCTCGCCTTTGACCATTGGGATTTGTCCGGAAATGTGGACAAGATTGCCTGTTCTTCGCGCTGGTACATACGATGCGACGGGTTTGGGGGCATTGGGGAGAGTGATTCCAAGATCGCTAAGTTTCTGATTTGGGGTGCTTTGTGTCATTGTGTGTGTCCGTATTTGGTTATGGAAGCCAAAACCGTGTGAATTTGGGCAAGAACGAGGGGGGATTGTTCGGTGTTTTGGGAACCGGGTGGTTTGCTTTGCGGATAGTTATCCCGTACGCTTGTACTGGTAAATGTGGTTCGGCAACCAAAGCATATCGCACTTTTTGGACAATAGTCCGCAAATTGATTCCCGCCGAATCGCACTAGCCGACATATCGGCCCTCGTGTCCACCGGGCGAATGTGTGGACGCAACTGTGCGATTTTGGTCATGTGACCTGATCGTCTTACGATATTTGCCAGAAGCGTTGTTGCTTCTGGCGCAGTCACGGAGTCATGAAAATGAAGAACTCTAAAAGAAGTGCGTTTACGCTCATCGAGCTTCTGGTGGTCATTGCGATCATCGCGTTGCTCATCGGTATTTTGCTGCCGGCCCTTGGTAAGGCCCGTCAGCGTGCAAACCAGTTGAAGGACAGCACGCAAGTGCGTTCAATCCTTCAGGGTATGGTTGTGTTCGCAGGTAACAACCGCGATAACTACCCACTGCCTAGCCGGGTTGACAGAAATGACAGAACCATTAATGGTGAACTTCTCGGTTCATCACGTGAGAAAGACACCACGGGCAACATCTTCTCAATCTTGATCGCAAACGGTATCATCGAAACTGAACTCTGCATCAGTGCGGTCGAAACCGGTTCTTACGAACAATATGTAGATTACGAGAATGATGCGCCACTCGGCGGTGTTGACGGTGGCTCAGGTATGCCTACCGAAGCTCTCTGGGACCCAAATTTCCGCGGTACTGCATTAGATACATTCTGGGATGGTGGAGCAATATCAGCAACTGCACCAGATGATGACTGGGAAAAGTATGTTGGCCTCGGCAATTTCAGTTACGCTCACATTCCACCATTTGGTCAGCGTCGTGCTCAGTGGCAGAACACCTTCCAAGCTCTTGAGCCTGCACTTTCCAATCGTGGTCCTGTGTACACCATCGACGATCCTGAACTTGGAAACTGGGAATTGCTTGATGATGTCGGAGCGACCGCAAACGGATCCACACCACTTGGTCGTGGTTCTGTAAC
The DNA here is from genome assembly GCA_045105315.1 of Phycisphaerales bacterium. Lineage (GTDB taxonomy): Bacteria > Planctomycetota > Phycisphaerae > Phycisphaerales > UBA1924 > UBA1924. The sequence goes on from JBGCDI010000026.1 coordinate 7,530, forward strand.
TCTTGCTATGAATGGTTCACGTAACGAATGGGCAGGCAATGTTGGCTTTAATGATGCTCACGTTGAGTTCTACAACCGTCCTGATCCAGAGTCCGTAATCTGGTCATACACCGATCTTGAAGATCGTAATCAAAACCAGTTTGATAATATCTTCATGAATGAAGATGACCAAGAGCGTAGAGTAATCGAAGAACCGGCCCAGACTGTTTCACTCAGTGGTGAAAGCTCAAACCGGAACGCGTATCTTACTCAGTACTACCAAGTTGTTGTCGATGATGACGGTCAAACTGAAATCAGCCCATACTACGATTGATATATGGATGATTTCGTCATCAGTGATGATTCTTTCTGGATTCATCTTCTGAATGGCTGGTTCATTTCACGAACCAAAGTACATAGACTAAACCCGCGGCCATCTCGGCCGCGGGTTTTTTTATTTCTACGGAGTTGTGCATGGATAGCGCGTTTGTGAATCTGCTTAGAAGTGAGATTGGTGGTGATGTACTCATCGATTCGCACAGCAGAGGTCTCTACAGCACCGATGCGTCCATTTACCAGGTCATGCCACGCGGGGTGATTGTTCCGAACTCCATCAATGATGCAGTGCGCAGTGTTGAGCTGCTTGGAGGACGCCGTGTTTCGATGCTACCTCGGGGTGGTGGAACGAGTCTTGCAGGTCAGTGTGTCAATGAGGCGGTCGTGGTTGATGTGTCGGGCAAGTGTGATCGGTTGCTTGAAGTGGATCCTGAGAATAGTTGGTGCACAGTCGAGTCGGGCATAACCGTTGAAGATTTGAATGATCAGGTGCGGTCCCGGGGGGTGTTCTTTGCGCCCGATCCATCGACTGCAAGACAAGCAACGGTTGGTGGCTGTATCGGGAATAACGCAGCAGGGGTGCACTCGATTTTGTATGGACGGACTTCCGAGAATGTACTGTCAATTGATGCGTGCATGTGGGATGGCACTGAGATTCGGTTTGGTGATGCGTCCTGTGAACAGCAAACGGCAGGTGCTGAGCGACGGGTTCGAGAGATTCAGCATTCGGTTGCTCGTGTTGTCGAGCAGCATACTGATTTGATCCGGGCGCGGTATCCGAAGACTCTTCGGAGGAGTGCTGGGTATCAGCTGGATGTAATGCTGGATCAGCTTGAGGGGAACGATTGGGATCCAGCTGGGTTGAATCTTGCACCGCTGCTTTGCGGGAGCGAGGGGACGCTGGCTATGACGCTGACCGCTCGGCTTGCTCTTAAACCGATACCCAAATTCAAGGGTCTTGGGGTGATTGCGTTTGCGAGTGTTGAGGATGCGATTGACGCGGTTGAATCTTTGCTTGGACTTGATCCTGCTGGTATTGAGTTACTCGATGATCTGATTATTGATCTTGCGCGAAAGAATAGAGAACAATCACGGTATGTAGAACTGCTACCAAAATTGAGCGAGGGTGTTACACGCGCGGTGGTGTATGTCGAGTTCTTTGCTGAGTCTCTCGAACGGATATTGCAGTCGCTGGGTGGTGTTGAGAGAGTGATGCGCGGGCGCGATGGTGGGGCGGTCGAATTGATTAGTGATCCGGTCGCGATGGAGCAGGCGTGGAAGCTTCGCAAAGCTGGTGAGCCTTTGCTTCATGGAGTAGAGGGGGACCGTAAGCCGCTTGGATTTATTGAAGACAGCGCGATTCCTGTAGATCGGTTGGGTGAGTTTGTTGAACGGTTGAGGGGGATAGTGGAACGAGAGGGCACGATCGCATCGTACTATGCGCATGCATCAGTGGGTGTGCTACATGTGCGTCCGCTGCTTGATCTGCGTGATCCTGCGGATGAATCGGCGATGCATCGGATCGCTTCTTCGTGCGCGGATCTTGCGAAAGAACTTGGCGGTGTCGCATCGGGTGAGCATGGCGATGGGCGGGCTCGCGGGCCGGTTCTTGAGCGGTTCATGGGGCCCGAACTCATGGAAGCGCATCGGATGATCAAAGCGATCTTTGATCCCCATCATCTTATGAACCCTGGAAATATTGTTGATCCGGCCCCGATCGAATCGATTTCCCAGCGCACTCGGGTCCGTCCTGGTGCAACAAATCTGACCATTGACGGCGTTGAAACTGGGATGCGGTTTGATGACGAGGGTGGGTTTGGTCACGCGGTTGAGATGTGTAACGGGGCTGGTGTTTGCCGAAAGAAGATGGTGGGAACGATGTGCCCGTCGTATCAGGGGACACTTGATGAGCGACATTCGACACGCGGAAGAGGGAACGCGCTTCGTCTAGCGATTACGGGTCAGAGCTTTGGGGGTGATCAGGGGGGGAGTCCGCAGTGGGATGATGCAGAGACGCTGAAAACACTTGATCTGTGTTTGAGTTGTAAAGCTTGTAAAACGGAGTGTCCGAGCGGTGTTGATATTGCCAAGCTCAAGAGCGAATACCTTTGGCAAGGCTTTCAGAGGAATGGTGTGCCGTTTAAGGAGCGGGTGTTTTCTCGGGTGCATTTGCTTAACCGGGTTGGGGCATTGTTTCCGGCATTGAGTAACAGCATGTCTCGGTTTCCCCCGATTCGATCAGTGATGAATCATGTGCTTGGTTTGCACCCTGATCGCTCGCTTCCACAGTATGCGAGAGCGATGAAATCCAGTCCTATTCCAGCGGATGATCGTCCCAAGGTGCTCTTGATTTCAGATTCTTTGTCCACGCATTCTGAACCGAGGATAGTTGCTTCTGGTGCGAGGGTTCTTGATGCGATAGGGTTCAGTGCGGGGGTCGCGACAGTTTCTGATCTTGGGAGGGCTGCGGTGTCGCAAGGAGATCTGGGGTTTGCAAAGAAGGAGGCTGAGCGTTCGGTTAAGTTGATCGAGAAGTACATTGGGAATCATGATGTGGAGGCGATCGTGTTCATTGAGCCTTCGTCGTTGTCGGTGGTCATGGATGAATGGGCTGATTTGGTTGGGGCGGAGTACAAAGAGCGCGTGAACCGGATTCAGTCGCTCTCGATGCTCGTTGAGACTTTTGTTGGTCAGCGCTGGGAATCATGTTTTGAGCAACTCAATGAAGGGGGAAAAACATCGGGGTCGGGTGTTGTAGTTGCAAAGAAGTTTGATCAGCGGATGATTGTGCATACGCACTGTCATCAGAAGGCGTTGTGGGGAAGCGAAACGACTATGGGGGCGTTTGATTCGATTTGTCCGGGTAGCGCGGAACTGATCGATGCGGGGTGCTGTGGTATGGCGGGCGCGTTTGGGTTTGATGCACAAAAATTTGAGCTTTCAAATACCATTGGGAATCAGCGATTGATGCCTGCTGTGCGCAGTCGAGGCGGGGATGTCTGGGTCGTTGCGGGGGGGACTTCGTGCAGGCACCAAATCCTGGATGCAACAGGGGTCCACGCATTGCATCCGATCGAGGCGATCGATCGGTTGATGCACGGCTGATATACGGATTGATAGACGAATGCGACAAGCTGATCAGGAACCTAAAGAAGACTTGGTAGGAGTGGCAGTTATTGTCATTGTCTTAGAGCGGGGCGTCGATATCGTGAGCGATTGTGCGGATCAGGTTTGCTGCTTTTTTCCAGTGTGTTCCAGTTGATGGTCCACCGATAACCAGCCTGTGCGCACAGACCGGGACGAGGAGTTTGTATACATCGTCTGGTTGCACATGGTCGCGGCCTTGGATCCATGCCCACGCGCGCGAGGCATGTGCGAGTGCGAGCGAGCCTCGGGGTGAGATACCGACATCAATATCGTTCGATTCTCGGGTGGCTCTTGCAAAGTCAACGATGTATTTACTCACTGCTTCACTCAAATGGATATGGTCTATGGCGTCTTGGATGGCGCGTACTTGATCAGCTTGAATGACGGGCTCGAGTGTTTTGAGCATCGTGTGCGCCGGTCGAAGTTCGAGCAGGCTTTGTTCGCTTTGTGCATCTGGGTATCCAAGAGAGATACGCATCAGGAATCGGTCAAGCTGGTTCTCAGGAAGCGGATATGTACCCAGAAAGTCGTTTGGGTTCTGGGTTGCTACCACCATGAATGGTTCGGGGAGCTTGTGGCTGGTTCCGTCCATTGAGACAAAGCCCTCGCTCATTGCTTCGAGCAGCGCCGACTGGGTTCGGGGGCTTGTGCGGTTGATTTCGTCCGCGAGGACGATGCTGGCAAAGACTGGGCCTTTTTGGAATCTCATTTCACCTGAATCTCTTGAGAGCACGGTGTATCCGAGCAAATCTGCAGGCATCATGTCTGGAGTAAGCTGAATGCGTGAGAATGAGGCATCGATGGACTTTGCGAGGGAGGATGCGAGCAGCGTTTTACCCACTCCAGGGACATCTTCGAGCAGGGCGTGGCCTCTGGAGAGCAGGCAGCAGAGGAGCTGATCAATGGAACCTGAGGATCCGAGATAGATCTGCTGAATTTGTGATCGGAGTGTGTCTATGTGCTCGTGCATGTGTGTCCCTGTCTTATTCGAATAACAATACGCTTGATAGGAGTCTTTGGGTTCATTTAATCAAGAAATGGTGGTATGCTGTAGATCCGTCCGGTTCATTGGGCGGTTGTCAGTATGTGTGGATTGGCAAATCATCGGGTCTTCTATGTCAACAGTGTTTCGGATTCTTGGGTGCCTTCCTGTGAAAGAGTCTTTGGAATAGTGGAGAGTGATGAGCAGTAATGACCAACATCTTGATCAGCTCTCGGCGCGAAATGATGACACAATCGCGCGACAGTTGACTGGTGAGCTCATCTGTATCGGATGCGGCTACAACCTGCGAGGTTTATCGATCCGCGAAGCGTGTCCTGAGTGCGGGATGTCTATTCGGGCGACCTTGCTTGGGATTGTTGATCCGCAGGCCGAAGAACTTGAAGACCTGAGTTCACCCTGGTTGAGCGCCAATGGGTTGGTGCTTTGGAGCGTGGGGGCGTTGATCGCGTGTCTTGCAGTATGGGTGCTTCGTATCGATGAGATTCTACGAGCGAAGACGATGCTGAACTTTGGGCTTGGTGGTTGGGTGAGTTTGATTGGTGTTCTGGGATTGGCGTTGTCTGGTGTTGGGGCCCTTTCGTTGATTCGACCGCTTAAGAAGCGAGGGCCATCGGGGAGGTGGATGTCGATCCGCGCTGCGATTGGTGTTTCTGCGTATGTTCCGGTTGTGATGATGTACTGGGTGATTTATCGTGGGTATGACATGTCTGCGTCGATGCCTTTGATCAAACCTGGTTCGCAGAATTTGGATCGATCATTGCTTCGCATTGGTATGTTTGCGGGGATCGTGGTGATTGTGTGCGGGATTCGTCCCAATGCGGTCATGCTGGCGATGCGTTCCGTGATTGTTCGGACGGGGAGGGTTGATCGTCAGTCGATCTATGCGCTGCTAGCGTCCTTTGGGGTCGCGGCGGTTGGGGATGCATTGAATATTTTGGGGATCATCTGGAAGAGTGAAGCTGGGATGCTGGGGGTGGTCGCGGATCTATTGATGCAGCTCCATGTGGTTTTGGTGGCGCTTGGGTCGGTGCTTATTACGCTTGGATTGCTCAATGTCGTGATTGATACGATTCGGCTCCATCCGGTGCTTTTGCTTAAAGGGGTGGGTTTGAGCGATGTTTTTGAGACGAATCGTGAAAAAAGCAGGCGCGAGCATGAATCCTGAAACCCGAGTTTGTCGATTACTTACAATAAGATGACCAAGAGTTGCGCCTGTGTGTACTGGCGCTGCGAGTTGAACTATCACCATTGAGATGAGGTCTTTTCAGATGAAGTCTATGGATATGCAGATGAGCTTGAATATGCGGTTGGGGATGATCGGGGCCGCGGGATTGATATCCGTAGTTGGGAGCTTTGCATCTGGCAGTGCGGTTGAGCGTTCAGTTATGGACACTGTTGTTGGTTCAGAGAGCAAGGCAGAGAATGTCTCGCTTGCTGTGTTAGAGATTCAGGGCACCCCGCTTGAGATGGATGAGGGGTTCTCTTGGATTGGTGACGGTGGTGATACCCTGCTTGGGCTGGTCAACACCATCGACACACTTGCATTTGACAAAGAGTTTGATGGCTTGGTAATCCGTCTCCGCGATGCTTCGTTTGGGGCGACACAGGTTGAGGAACTTGGTGATGCGATCGGGCGGTACCAAGAAGAAGGGAAGAAAGTTCACATCTTTGCAGAGGGGTATGACGCGGGGGGGTTGATGCTCGCGAGCTATACCGATGAGGTGCTTTTGCAGGCTGGCGGGTATATCTCGTTCCCGGGAATGCACATGGAAGAGATGTACATGGCCGACATGTTCGAATGGGTCGGCATCAAAGCACAGATGGTGCAGGTTGGTGACTACAAAGGGGCAAACGAAACTGCAACCCGATCAACACCATCGGCGCAGTGGGACCAGAATATATCCTCACTTCTCGATGGGATGTATGGAAACATGCGTTCCATCATGAAGGATGGGCGAGGGCTCAATGATCGTGATTTGGATAAAGCGATGCGTGTCGCTTGGGCTGCGTCTGGTTCTGAAGCATTGGAAGTCGAGCTTATCGATGGTGTCGTTGATCTTCCAGAACTCAAAGATCACTTGGGTGAGTTTTACGATGCTGATGTATCGTGGGTAACCAATCCATATGCGGTCGCAAGACAGAGCGCGGACTTCTCGAACCCATTGGCGTTCTTGGGGATGATGTCCCAGACCTCAACCGTTCAGGTTGATCATCCAACGATCGCGGTCTTGCACATCAATGGCGTCATCGTTGACGGAGATTCCAGCGCCGGCGGGATGTTTGGTGGAGGAAGCCAGGTCGGATCACGCACGATTCGCAATGCGATTGAGCGTCTCATTAAAGAAGATTTGGTTGAAGGTGTTGTGATCCGGGTTGATTCACCGGGTGGATCTGCGATCGCTTCAGAAATTATGTGGCAAGGAATTAACCGGCTCAAGGAGCACAAACCGGTCTGGGTATCGGTGGGATCCATGGCTGCGTCTGGCGGGTACTATGTGCTCGTTGGTGGTGACAAGGTGTATGTGAATCCATCGAGTATCGTCGGATCGATCGGCGTTGTCGGCGGCAAATACGCGATTGGTCAAGTGTACGATCGTCTGAAACTCAACATTGTCGAGCGTTCACGCGGTCCGGTTGCTGGTCTGTTTGGGACGGGAGAATGGGATGCACAGGACATCGCGTTGATCCGTGAAGAGATGACTGATACTTACAACTTGTTTACTTCTCGTGTTGAGGATGGTCGCAAGGGGATCAGTCTTCGCAAAACTGCTGAGGGGCGATTGTTTGTTGGGGCTGATGCGATTGATCTGAAGATGGCTGACGAAATCGGCGGTCTGGATGATGCGATCAATGACATGGCATCAGAGATGGATCTCGTCGACTTTGATGTTGTTCATTTCCCCGCGCCACCTAGCTTTGAATCCGCATTGCAGAACATGCTTGGTGGGTTCCTCGAAGCTCCAGGTGCTGCGATTGGGCAGTCACAGATTGAAGCGACCCTCCGCGTACTTCTTGGTGAGAAGAGATACTTATCAGTGGTCGACACACTCAACGGGATGATGCTGATGCGTGATGAGCCGGTTCTGTTGATGAATCCTCGTGCATTGATCATCAAGTAAATGACTATACAAGTTCAGAGCTGGTAGCAGCTCTATATAGAATAAAGCAGGCCGGTCACAATGGGACCGGCCTGCTTGTTTTTTGTATATTGAACTATTCGAGTTAGACTGTGAGGATCTCGGCGCTTTTCTTGGTCATGTTCTCATCAATGCTTGCTTCGTATTTTTTGAGTAGGTCTTGGATCTCATCTTTGAGGGTTGAGATCTCGTCTTCAGAGTACACAGTACCCGATTGCTTTGCAAGGGTATCGGCGTGCTTATTCGCATCGCGACGAGCGTTACGCATCACAACTTTCTGCTCTTCGCCAACCTTCTTCGCTTGGGCAACAAGTTGCTTGCGGCGGTCGGTGGTCAGGCTGGGCAGATTGATGCGGATCTGCTTGTCTTCGACCATTGGGTTTACGCCTAGGTTGGCTTCTTCGATCGCTTGGCGGATCGCGCCAACGGACGAAGCGTCGAATGGTTTGATCAGGAGCTGGGTTGCTTCGGGAACCGAAACCACAGCGAGGCCTTTGAGCTCGGTGGGTGATCCGTAGTAGTCAACTTTAATGAACTCAACCATCGCGGGAGATGCTCTTCCTGCGCGGATGCCTTTGAGTTCAGCAGCGAGGTAGTCCGCTGCTTTTTTCATGTGTTCTTCTGCTTCGAGCAAAATGGTGTCTGGGTCGGTGCTCATGGTAATCTCCGGTGCTCGTTGTGCGATCCAACTTGTGTGTCCAAATCGTTCTGTGGGATCGAATCGCTGGATCGCTTTGTCTGTTGGTATTTGGTGATTCTATGCGTGTCAGTCGACGGTGAGGAGGGTACCGATCGGTTCTCCTTCGATGACTTTGCGGATATTTCCAGGGATTTTGAAATCGAATACGAGCAGGGGGATATTCCGCTCTTGGCACATTGCCAGCGCGGTCATATCCATGACGCCAAGGCGTTTGTCAAGGGCTTCATCGAAGGTCAGACTGTCGTATCGGGTTGCACTCGGGTCTTTGTGGGGGTCTGCGGTGTAGACGCCGTCTACTTTGGTTGCTTTGAGGAGGATTTCGCAGTCGAGCTCAGTCGCTCGCAGGGATGCACATGTGTCAGTCGTGAAGAACGGATTACCTGTTCCAGCGGCAAGAATGACGACGCGCCCGCGTTCAAGGTGGCGGTTGGCGCGTCCGCGGATGAAGGGCTCAGCAACGGCGCGGATATCAAGAGCTGACATGACTCGTGATTCAACACCCATAGAGTCGAGTTTTTCTTTAAGGGCGACCGCATTCATGACGGTCCCGAGCATGCCCATATAGTCAGCGGTGGCTTGCTGGATATCCCCAGATTTGGCCAGTTCGGCGCCACGGATGATGTTCCCGCCTCCGACAACGACCGCGATCTGGACTCCAGCTTCAGCAGCGGACTTGACCTCATTTGCGATTGATCCGAGTTCTTGGGTGGAGATGCCGAATCCGCCTGGTTCACAGAATGCTTCTCCTGAGAGTTTGAGGAGAACGCGTTTGGGCTTGGGGCGGTGAGCTGGGGGCATATTGAGATCCATGGTTGAGGTGGTATTTCAATGATTGAACCCCTGTTGGGGAGGATCGTCAACTGATCATTGGCCTATTTGGCTTGAATCATGAAGAACCGCGCCTGAGGATTGAACGAATAATGAGGAAAGGTTCGGAATCCATACACAACTGGGCGCGATAGAAGCGGAGATTGTGTAAGGTATTGGGATGGATTGCCGCTGAACGGACGCAGCGATGATTGGACATGGACGGGACACTGAATTGACGCAGTACCAGCAAAGCAACAATCAAAGCAATACCGCATCCACACCTGATTCACACGGGAAATCTGTCCTGATTCCCGCTGAGGATCAAGTAGGGAGCAGCTGGCTTGAGAAACTGCTCGGATTCAGGGGCAGTCGCAGAAAGCTGATCGAGCGGGCCACCCTTGCGGGGCTTGGTATCTCAGTCTTGGTTCATTTGGTGCTTTTGGCCGTAGCTTTGCTTGTGCGGATTGATTATCAGTTCGCGGATTCAGGCGGGGGAGGCGATGATCCGGTTGAGTTTGCCATTTTGTCAGAAGCGGATCTCAACGAGCAAACCGCGATTGATGTTGAAGAAGTCGAGTTCGCGGAGATCGCGACTGAATCTATTGTGGATATTGATCTGCTTTCTGATAGTGGTGCTCAGCAGTCAATTAGTGAGCTTGCAGATGAGATGGCGCCAGAGCTTGATAGCGGCGGGGGGTCTCTCAGCAGTGTCGATGTCTCGACTGGATCCAGTGGGGCAGGGTCGGGTGAGGGGGCGAGCTTCTTTGGACTTGAAGCGAGCGGGAAACGCTTTGCGTATATCGTCGATCGATCAGGTTCGATGAACTCTTTGATTGATTCTGGTGAGATGTCTCGGTGGGAGCTGACACAGATTGAACTGATTCGTTCAGTGCATGGACTGGCGGCGAATGCTGAGTACTACATCGTCTTGTTTTCTTCCGGGTCCGAGTCGTTGTTTGGTCCCAAAGAATGGATCAAGGGCACACAAAGCAACAAGACCTCGGCAACCCTTGCGGTGATGTCTTCGAATGCAAATGGTGGCACAGAACCAGAAGATGCATTTTCGATGGTGTTTGGGTTGAGCCCGAAGCCTGATGCGATTTATTTTATGACGGATGGTGAGTTTAATGAATCTGTCCCAGGACGGATTGCGCAGCTCAATCGAAGGCGCCGAGTTCCAGTGCATTGTATTTTGCTCGGTGATCCTGGATCACCCGCGATTACTAAGCGGGTTGAGGGGATGCTCAAGGGGATCGCTCGGAGTTCCAATGGTCGATATCGGCATGTCCGTGATTCTGGAGCTGGCAATGCGCCCGGTGTGGTGGCGCCATGATTGGGTATGGAAGGCTGCTGATTATTTGTTTTCTGTTGATAGCTGGTGGCGCTGAGGTTTTTGCACAGGACAATGCGGTCGTTCAGCGAATCCATCTTCTTGAGTACGATGATACAGATGGATCGTTTCGCACAGCGTTCATCGATGGTGAAGTTCTTGAGGTCTCCTTTGATGGAGTTGTTCTTCGAGAGGTATCAAGTGGGCAGGGGAATGACGATCTACTGGGGCAAACAACTCGAGAGTTGATTCCGTGGTACGGAGTTATTGATGGTTTCGGCTTTGAAACGGGTGATCAAGAGTATGACAGCTGGATCATTCCGGATGAGTATTCAGAGTTTGCGCGGGAATCAGCTCTGGGATTCGCTCGCAGGAAACGGGGGGATTATTCTGGTGCTGCTGGTCTGTACCGCGGTCTTTCAGAAGACCTTGCTGGGTCAGATTCTGCGCAGGCATTGGAAGTGTTTACAGGGTTGTATGAAGATGCGGTGCTGAGATTGGATTTTGTTGATGCATCGGCGGCTGTATCGTTGTACGGAAGTTCTCAGACCCTGAACCAGTGGTATCGGAATCGTGAATGGGTCGACGAACGGTACGGCGTTGACACGCGAATCCCGATGATTCCGGGTCTCACTACAAAGCACTTTCTGCTTTCGCCAGTTGATGTGGAAGCTCTCGAAGAAGGTTCAGCATCGAGGCTGATTCATGAAGGGTACCGCGCGGTTGAGTCTGATGGATACTGGGAAGTGTGTGATCAATGGAGTGACACTCTAGGTGAAGTTCGTGATGGATCTCCCAATGTCAGGTTGGCTGTGGAGTTGTATTCGATGATGGTTGAAGCGCAGAAGCATCCTGATCCAGAGCAGCGGGCGACTGCGCGGAACTGGCTGAGCGCTCGAAGCGGGATTCGGCGCGGGACCTGGATGGACGCGTGGTGCCGGCTTGGTGTTGGGGTGTCGCTTATGAATGAGGGGCGAGATCATGTGCAGATTGGGCAGGGTACACTCGGGTCTGAGCTTTGCTCGCGCGCGGTTATTGAGTTTGTGCATGTGATGCTTCGTTTCCGGGTGTCGCACCCGATGCTTGCTGAGCTTGCATTGCATCATGCGGTTGAAGGGCTCAATGCGTTTGGTCGAGTTGAAGAATCATCGGGTCTGATGGAGAGCTTTGATCAATACGGTTTGGAAGGGTATGGAGCTGTGTGGGACGGGCTGTAAGGACCAGAGAGTGAACGCTAAATGATGACGAGATTTGTGTCAGTGTGTCTGTGATCAGGCACAGGAAAGAGGATTGTGGATCATGATCGAACTAATCACAGCAACTAGCTACACGATTGCTCAGAGCGAGGAGGTTGATCGTTCGCTGCTTGAATATGTTGTTCAGGGGGGAGCGATTGGTTTCATCATTCTCCTTATTTCGCTCGCAGCGATGGGCATGATCGGGGCACAGTTCTTTAGAATTCGAAGGTCTCGTCTGGCTCCAGAGGATCTGATACAAGAGCTTGGCCCAGTGCTTGGTAAACGGCAAGTCACGCGGGCGATTGAGCTTTGTAATGAACATGAGGTTGACAGTTACCTTGGTCGTGTGCTTGGGCTTTCGCTTTCTCGCGCTTCGCGATCCCCGTTTGGAATGCTCGAGCTCCGGTCAACTGTAGATGAGATCGGGCAGCTTGAAACGGATCGTTTGTACAGGCTGACAGATGGGATCGGTTTAATAGCATCAATTGCGCCCATGCTTGGGTTGCTGGGAACAGTGGTGGGTATGGTCGGAGCGTTTGATGCGATCACCATGGCTGATGGTCCCGCGAGACCTGATGAACTGGCGGGGAGTATTTCTCAGGCGCTTATTACTACGGTTCTTGGATTGATTGTTGCGATCCCGTGTACATCCGCGTACACCTATTTCAGGAACCGTATTGATCATCTCAATACAGAGATCGGCGAAGTGATTGATGAGCTTATCGCGCCGATTGAAGCTGCGAGTGCGGATAAACCGGCAGAGAAACAAGCATCGAAACCATCGAGTTCAATACCAGTTGGCGGCTAACGAGAGCGTATACACAATGATTTCTTCTCGAAGAAAATCTGGGCATCACCTTACGGTTGATATGACACCGATGATTGACATCGTGTTTCAGCTCATCATTTTCTTTATGCTGACCTCGCATCTCGGAGATCTTCGAAGGACAGAGGTTGATCTTCCGCGGGAGCCCGGTGAGATTGAGCGAGATGCAGAGGATGCAGCAATGATTGTTGATATCTCTGCGACGGGAGTTTACTTTGTTGAATCACAAGAAGTTGAGCTCAATGAAGTGATGAGGCTGGCATCATCGGGACTCGCAGAGGAGGGGACCGGAGCGGGCTTTGACGTGCTGATCCGTCCCGATCGCAGCGCGCCGGCGGAGCATCTGGATCGATTGCTTACCAAGCTATCGAGTGTTGGTGTGACACGATGGAAGCTTGGCACTGCTGGGGTTGATGACGGGGGAGGGAACTAAGTTGGCGGTTAGTGTTCGTACATCAAAGCGATCTTCTCATCTTGGAGTGCTCCCTCTGACGAGCATGATTGATGTGGTTTTTTTGTTGCTGGTGTATTTTTTAGTGACTTCAGAGTTTGCCCAGCCAGAGCGGGATTTATCAGCGGCGGTGCAGACAGACGGTGGTGGTGTTCGCGCGAGTGATCTTCAGCCCCAGATTATTGATGTGCGTGGATCGGGCGATGAGATTGTGTTTGTGATCGGGTCACAGACCGTGACTACAAAGCGCGGATTGACGCAGATTCTTACAGGGCTACCTAAGGAGCCTGGTGTTGCTATCAGAGCTGAGCATGGGGTTCCGATTAGTGGGATAGCATCGGCAATGCAAGCAGCGCAGGATGCGGGATTCGATCGGAGGAGCTATGTGCCTTCGGAAGATTAGCTTGAGTGTGGTCTGTGCACGAGGTTGTGTATGTGCACTGGTCGCGGCATCTAGTTGTGCTCATGCGCTGAGTCTGGTGTCCCCAGAGGATAAACAGGTTAGTGGATATCTCGCGGAGCATGGCTTTGATGAGCTTCTTGAGATTCAGCTCTTTGATCGACTCGGTGGTGGGGCTGATTCAAATGAGCGTCTTGCTGTGGCTCGTCAGCTTGCAGGGATGTATCTCGCTGAACTTGGCAAGAAAGACACTCCAGATTCTGCGCGCCAATCAATACTGCTCAAGGGTGAAGTTTTAATCGGGCTATTCCCCGAAGATGCATTACTTGACCTTCGATTAGAGCTTCTGGTTGAGCGGTTTCAGCTTTATGAACATGCTCCTGATCTAGATCGGATCGGATTACTCGATGAGCAGAAGCGAATCGAAGCAGCGGTTGAGCTTGATACTCTCAACAAAGCGTTCAAGCGGCTATCACAACTTTCTGGAGTAGAAGTGACGCAACTGAACAGGGCGGCGTCGCGGACTTCGGGGGAAGATCTTGTTGAAGCTGAGCGGGAGCTTTCTAAAGCTCGCAGTGTCCGTTCCAGATCCAACTTCTTTGCGGGGTGGAGCGGGTACGGGGGGGCGGTTCTCAACAGACGAACAGTGGATCTTGAAACGCTCAAAGCATTCGGATCGGTGCTCGGGTTTGATGGTTCAATTCCTGTGCTTGACAGGATGGACATGGACCTGCTCGAGTATGACCATGTTGCTCGATCGATGCTTGGCGTGGCGCTGTGTAAGCTTTCCGATCAGGAATACCTTCAAGCTGGGTTATGGCTTTCAGCGATCGAAGGTTCGACGGTTGCTCCGGATTTTGTAATCGGGTATGCAAAGCAGAGGATGCTTGAGGTGGCGCTTGGGGAGCGTGATTGGTTAAAGAGCGAGCGGGTTGCGATCGAGCTTCGTGATGCTGAACCCGAAACACTTCTTGGAGTTGCGCAATCAAGGCTGTTGGTCTTGAAAGCGTTGGGGCCTTATACCGGAAATGTCTCTGCAAAGGGCGGTGCTGAGGGGGCGGCGGAAATCGCAAAGATCGGGCTTGATCAGTTGATTGAGCTTGGTGAAATCGGGCATATTTTAGAGCTTCGTGAGCGGTTGGGGACTCTGCCAATTCTGGATGATGGTTTTGTGAGTTACTACACGCAAGGGCTCTCAGCTTTAACCAGTGCGGATCAAGGAGAAGCGGGCGGGGGATACTCTCAAGCAGCTGTGTACCTGGGAATGGCAATTGAGGCATCTGATATCGAGCAATACGGAATCCATGCAGGTGATGCGGTTCTCAAGCTTGCGTACGCGGAGCTCAGGAGTTCTCGGCCTGGAGCGGCAATAGAAGTTTTGGAGACGCACACTGAACGATTGACCAACGAAGATCAACGAGAAGAATCCGACTGGTTAAGCATTCTGGCAACAGACGAAGCGATTCAGCGCGGGCAGGATCACCTGAACGATCAGTTTACCGAGTTGCTTGAGCGATACATCCGGTCGTATCCCAAGAGCGAGCGTGTGAATATTCTGACCGCGCGGTATGCGTTATCGTCTCATCTTGATCCAGAGATTGCGGTTGGGGTGTTGTTGATTGACGATCCCGAAGATTCTTTCGCGATTCCTGCACGGCGAAAGCTGATGCAGTTGATCTACAAATATCCAGAGTTGTCCCCAGAACAAAGCGGCAGTCTATTTGGTGTCCTCCGTGAGCATGCGGAATGGATCTGGGAACATCAGGGAGATGCTATTGAGTCGGTGCGCGAAGCCCGGGATCGTTTGGTGATTTGTAGAATTATTCTTGATGTAGGTCTGAAGTCGGATTCGCAATCAAATCCACAGACTGACACCCAGTTTTTGTCTCGTGTGCTTGAGCGTGCACAGGATATTCTTGAATCTGAGGGTGCTGGATCAGACTATGTCCAGTTTGAATCTGAGTTGGCGTTTCGTCGTGTCCAGATTTTGTTGCTTGATGGTCGAGTTCTGGATGCGGGTGAAGTTGTGCTGAACTCTGGGAAGCTTGATGATTCTGTTCGTTTGCCAGCGTTGTATTTAGTTTTTGAACAGTCAAGGAAGATCTTTGAAAGCAGCAGATCTGTACCAAATGCGCAGGCGGTGATTCTGTACGGGCGAGCAGTGTTACAGGAATACGATTCAACATCGGACGGGAAACTTGATCGCAAGCATTCTCTTATCGCGGAGGCGCTTGCTGATGCATCTGAATATGTGTCGATCCAGATGAATGATGCGCAAATGGAGCGGTATGCATCGGCGCTTTCAGTTCGTGTATTTGAATCTGGTGTGCCATCTCGTGATGGGCTTTGGCGAACCGCGATTCTTAGTGAGCGGTTTAATGAAGTTGAAATTGCACTTGAGTGCTGGATGACACTTGTTCAGAAGCTCAATCCGCGAAATGAACGCTGGCACCAAGCGCGATTTGAGTCATTGAGGTTGCTCACCGGTCTAGATTCCGAGCGTGCGGGTTCAGTCTATATGCAGTATCGAGCGCTGTACCCAGAGGGGTCTCCTGAACCTTGGGGAGAGCGGATTCGGCAGCTGTTTAGTGAAGTTCCTAGTGGGAAGCCGTTTGATCAGGGGGAGCCTTGATGAGCAGTGATCGCCAAAGTCAGACGGATCGATTGCAAGATCAGGCTGCCCATATCGAGATGTTTCTCGGCCCCAATGCGGGGGCTGGTGGCCCTTTCGCTCTTCTGGGACTTCATCACTCGGGTTTAAATCAGCGGGTAATTTTGCGGGCATGTCAGTCTCGATTGTCATTAATCAATCGTCATCCTCGATCAAACACACCTGATGCAGATGAGATTCGATTGGCCGTTCACACAGCTGCGTCCCAACTGCTCGATCCGGTATTACGTGATGAGCTTGTCAAGCATTGGCCAGAGGGTGTACGCGAGCTTGATGAATCTGGAGCTGGTGTTGATGCGTGGAGAACAGATACGCAGGATTTGGATGCTGAGCTTCAAAGCCAGGCTCTGCGCATGATCGCAGCGTCGGGTGGATGGAATAGAAAGTCACGAAAGCGGCTTGGGCAGTTTGCGCGAATGCATCAGATACCTGCGGCGCTGCTCGTCAAGACAATCATGGGTGACATGGGACAGCAGCATGAAGAGGTCACTGGTCATCAAGATGGGGGCGGGCAAAGTTTTGAGATGATGGGGGGATCCCGAGGGCAAGCAGTTCTGAGTCATCTCAATGACGATGCGTTGCCTTGGGCGGTTATTCCAGTTGTGTATGCAATCATGGCTCTGAGTTTGATTTCTGCGGGTATGTATGATTCGGTTAGTCGTCGGACATTCGAAGATTCTCTTGTAGGTTCTGAGTCAATAGTCCTAGAGGGTTCTGGGTCATCAAGCAGATCAACCGCAGTTGAAGGCTCGCGTCTGGGTGCGGATGGATCAGGTGGAATAGATCAAGGGGCGCGCCTTGCTCAACGGAGGCATTATTCTGCACTGCTTTTTGAGCTTGATCGATTCGCAAAGACAGGTTTAGCCGACACCGAAGCTGCAGCTCAGTTTTCCCAGATTGCTGACATGCTGTGCGAACGATGGGTAGAAGTTCCTCCTCAAGAGTTGAATGTAGCGTATCTGAATATTTCATCTGTGTTCAATCAGATACTCAACGATCAAGAAATGGCTGTTGCCAGCTCGTTTTTGACTCGGAATGATCCGACTGAGTTGGACTCGCTGTTGCACTCCGTGTTCCGATCATCGCTTTTTAAATCTCTTGAAGGGGCGATGCTGGTCTCCACGAAGAATCGATCCCTGGCAGCGGTTGATGAGATCGATGTTTTGGAGCGATTAATTTCTGAACGGTTTGAGTTTGCTGCGTCGTTGAGTTCAGATGAACTCGGATGGTGGAATGACTGGAAACTGCTCTGCGATGCGCTTGATGCTCGGTCGGAAGGTGCGGGGGCCAGAATGTGGCAAAGGGCTGCGAGGAATCAGATGAACACATCTGTTTCCGATCAGGCTTCTGGTGACTGGGCGAGGTGCGCGAGGGTGATTGTGCAAAGCTTGGATTGGAAGCCGGGGAGTTCGTCTCGGTCATGGATGATCGAGTGTGTGAAGGATCCCAAGGTCAACACCAAACGACTCGCAGAGCTCAGCAGCGCCTTGGTTCTGTATTCATCAGCTGGGGGGGTGAGTCTAGAAACGGTTCTTGAGCAAGATGCATCTCAAGATGAGCGTGTTGCGTACCTGCAGAAACTGAGAGATCACTGGGCAACTGAGACTGTTGCGGGTGACGACACATTTTCTCGGTTGATTGATCAGCTCGGGCAGACACTCCGTATCAGTGATGGGCTAACGGGTACACGAGGATCTCAAGCACATTCAAATGTTCTAAACCCATTGCTTGAGTTGGCAAGGGTGAATGCTGCGTGTGGATTGAGAAGGCAGCAGAATACTGCTGAGCTTGCGTTGATGATGCAAGATTTTGGCGCTCCATTTGAGATGAAATCTCAGCAGGTTGCTCCGATTGATTTATCGAGTAATCTTGCTGATGTACAGTGGGCGAGCTTTGTGAGGAACTTGTCAGATCGAGATGAGCTACTCAACCAGATTGATCAGCTCGATCGGCAGAGCCGGGTTGGCCCAAAGTCGGCGCATGCTTTGGTGTATTTGGCAATGCAAGCGCCGGATTTGGAAGTCCGCACACAAGCAGAGCGATCGGTTTTGGTGCGGCCAGATGATCCTGCGATCATCTTTGCTCTTGAGCGTGTATGCGGCGAAGAAAGAACCAGCAGAAGAATGATCAATTTGGTCTACGAATTTCTGAGACTTCCAGACGAGAACCGCAATGCCCAAGCTGGCAGAACGCTTCTTATGGCTGAGCTTGTACGCGTTGGTGCTCTGGAGAGTGAGCAAGGGGCAGAGCTGAACTCGATCGAGTTGGAACTGGCACGGATTTGGGCGAGAGGTTCGGGTTCAAGTTTGAATGCTGGTGCAAGCCGGTCTGGTGCTGAGCGTTCGTATCGTGATGCCGTTTCACAAATGATACATGCGGGGAAAGTCGTCCCAGAGGAGATTCGTGCACGCCTTAGGGTTGGGCTGAGAAATGCGCGAGGCCCGATTCAGCGTTCTGTCGTGTACAGGCTGGCAACATTTGAACTGATTTCTTATCAGTTGTCTTCGGAATCGCCAGCGCTAGTCCAAGGGATCGAGCGTCTCTCCAAACAGCTCCGATTGGATCTCGCACTTAAAACTCAAGCGGTTGATCAGTTGCTGAGTATTGAACGAGCGATCGCTGAAGTTTGGTTAAGCTCCTTGCAAGCGGAAGGCATTTCATGATTCATAGAGTGAATGGGAAACGCATTGTGACCCTGATTATACTTTTGTGTGCATGTACTGCATTGAGTGGTGCTGGAGAACGAGTGTCTCTAGATCGCACACTAGAGCGGCTTTCGCCTGATGATCCAGCACAGTATGGATTGGTCGCAGAGCGGCTGATGTTGCTTGGTGATCCAGCAAATCACAAGCTTGCCCAGGAGTTGTTGGTGCGTGCGATTTTCTGGGGGGTTCAAAATGATGAGGTTCATTCAGCATCGAGTGCGTGTGTCGCACTTGCTGGGCTGGGTTTGAAATCTATTACTCCAGCTTGGTTATGGGATCTGGCATACCTGCTGGATCCGGCGCGGGAGTCTGAATGGGAAGCTTTTTATGCATCGCAATCAGCGGGCTTGGACGAGACGACTTCTCTCGCGGTGTCGTGTGTGTATGCGGTCCGTTATAACGATCAGCCAAATGGCGAGGAGTTGTTTGCTCAGCCAATCATCCGAGAGCGGATTCTGAGTGCAGCTGAGACTGCTGGTGTCAGCAGAGACTCGTTTCGTGATCTCATGCTTCAGCAGATTCAGCGCGGGTTCGATGATCCGTGCCGAGGCAGACTGTACATAGCTGATCGAGAGAATCCTGGAACGAGGATCGCTTGTCCGGATCATCGCCGAGGTTTGGGGTTACTGGGTAATGATCAAGAGCTCAGGCAGTTTCTTCGGGTGGAACTGGTATTACTTGGTAATGAGACCACTACATGGGGAGCCGCTTCTGAGATGGCAATGGATGACGGTGTTGTGATGCCAAGCGTTAGGAGTCTTGTGCGCCTGCTTGGCGCGGAGCCACTCAAAGCATACTATCGTGATGGGCAGTGGGTGAGCAGGCCTTGACGAGTTGGGCTTGCACACCAGAATAACTGAAAGTTCTAAACAGATGTGCCAGCCCAAGCTGGTATGGAGATCCTATGAGCGAGCACACAGCTGATGCACCGAAGACCGAATCCATGTTCAAGCCTGAGATCACATTCGATGATTTTGCGAAGGTGGATCTTCGGGTTGCCAAGATCCTTGAAGCTGAACCGCACCCAGATGCTGATCGGCTAGTCAAGCTTCAGCTTGACGATGGTTCTGGGGTGCCTCGTCAGATCTGTGCAGGAATTCGTGAGCACTATGAGCCAGCGGAGCTTGTTGGTAAGTCGATCGTGATCGTAGCCAATCTCGCGCCTCGGACGATTCGTGGTCAGGAATCGCGCGGGATGCTCATCGCAGCTTCGGATGCGGACAAAGGCAGCGCTGAACGATCGGTTGTTGTTATGACTCCAATGAGCGAGATTGGTCCTGGATCAGTTGTTTCATAATCGTCTTGTTATGATCAAGATTTTATGACCAGATATTTGATGGTGATGCGATCTAAATGGATCTAGGACACTGGCTGATTTAATCATCTGAGTTCGTTGGGGCAGCGTTTGCAGGGCGGTTGTGCCGAGGTCCTGGTGTGCGGCGCGCTGCATCAACTTGAGCCTGCACTTGCTCTTCGCACTGGCTTTCCAGATCGATCAGCGCATCGTGAAGCTGTTCGATTCTGCTCGTGAGTTCATGGATTTCGTATTGCTTGATGTGCACCTGGGCTTCAAAGCGAGCGGTCGCTGCTTTGCGGACCATGTCCTCAGCTTGCTCGATTGCGTCTTTGTCTTGCGAACCGGTTCGGACAAGTCCCCTAAGTTGACGGGCGGCTTCGACATACCACAATCCAGCTTTCAGTTCATCGAGTTTGAGCGATGCCATCTCGGTGCTGTGTTCTTCGAGGGTAATGATTTCCATGATTTTGGGCGCGAGTCGAGCGATGAGTTTGTCGGTTGATTCTGGACTAATTTCTTCGACTCGTTTGAGCTGAGCATCGACATCAAGCAGATGGTCAGCGATGAATGCGCGGACCCGTTTCAGATCCTTCTTGGAGGGTTGTGGTGGGGGAGAGAACCCAGCATTCATCGCGCGTGGGTTCGCATCAGCGGTCTGGTCTTGATGTTGTCGCGAGACTTTGCGGTCAGCTCTGCGGACTTCTGGAGTTCTGAGGGAACGCATGACATCTTTGGGATCGACACCCGCTTCAAGCTGTGCGATGGCTTCTTCGTGTTTTTCAACGATTCGTTGTGCAAAGACGAGGGTTTGTTCCAATCGTTCGCGCAGCTCTGCTTCAGTTGGCTGGGATTGCTGACGATCGGGCTGGCCTGATTGTTGGCTGGCTCGGGAGGTGGCTTGTTGATCTGATGGCTGGGTACCCCATGCAGTACTGGGGAGCACAACACTGGGGACCAAGGTGCAGATTGAAGTCAGCAGGATGAAGGCTTTGGTATTCATTAGAGTGATCCCTCGGTGAATGAGGATTCGGAAAGTTCCATGAGCACGCTTGGCATTGAAAGCTCGGTGTGCATCGCATCGGTCAAGAGATCGAGTTGATCCAGATCTGTGTCGATGTCGGTGCCGAAGTCGGTGAGGTCAAACAACGCGTCAAAGTCTTCTTCAAGAGAAACAAGCGACTGCTGTGCGGGCTGGGCATTGGCTGCGGGCAGTTGTGAAGTCTGGGTCGATGACCAGATCAGCGCGGTCACACTCGCAGCGACCAAGAAAAGAGCTGCGATCTGGATTTTCCAGCCAGAGTTTCCATGTTGTGGAGGTTGTGTTGATGTAGTAGGTTGAGCAGGTTTCTCAAACACGAGCGGTGCTGGGGCAATCGTTGCTGAGATGGAATCCATGATGCGTTGTTCAAAGCCATCATCGGGAAGCTTCTGATCCATTGCAGACAACGAATCGAGCTCCTTGATGAGTGAGTCGATTTCTGGATCGTGGTGGTTGAGATTCGTGTTGTCGTTGTTCATGGTTGATTCCCGGGTTGAGATTCGGTCGCTGCTTCAGGATTGGCCGATTGGTTTTTCGTGTCGGTTTCCAGAATGACTTTGAGTTTCTTTAATGCTCTGTGGTGTCGTGCAAGCAGGGTTCCTACGGGTTGATTGAGTATGTCACTGATTTGTTTGAAACTCAGCTGACCATGATGGCGGAGCTGGATGATTTCTCGGTCGGTTTCGTTGAGCTGGCTGAGTGCAAGTTGGAGTTGGTGTGCGTGTGTGCTTGATTTTGTCTGCTCGCTTTGGTCTTGGTCGGTGTTCTGGATCCGTGCGTCTTGGAGGTGAGATGGATCGGTTGGTCGTGCATGTCTTGATCTTCTCCTGAACTCGTCTCGCACGCGATTCATCGTGATTCTAAAGAGCCAAGGCTCGAATCGGCCTTGCTCGTTGTATCCGTCTTGGCAGAGCTTGGTCGCGACAGTCACAAAGACGGACTGGGTGATCTCCTCAGCAAGATCGCTGTCATGTACTCGAGAGTTGGCCATTGCAAACACTCGTCTTGAATAGGCATCCACAAGCTGGCGCCACGCTGGCTCTTCTCCGCGGGCAGCAGATTTCACAAGCAGACGGATCGCCTGCTCATCGTGATTCTCTGGCTCGGGTTGGATACTCAACGCTGACACCATCCTTACAGGTACAACGAGGCTCACGCCTCTGTATTGCCTCAACCGATGTTGATATGGGTATATATCGGCTCAGATTAGTGATTGCATAGATTGTCGGACCTCTTAATCTGGTCCAATGTTTGATCCGCACGACCCAAGCACGCGTGTGTGTCGTACGATGCTCAACTCTGAGAGCTGGAAAGGACCTGTTTGAACGACCCAGTAGCCCAATTCCGAGAGAATCAATACACTGGACAGTCCGACGAAGATGTTTTTGTCGTGTTTCGTTCGGGTGAGGCAGAGTCTGCATCTGCGTATCGGGAGTTGATTGAGCGTCATCATGATGATTTATTGAGGTTTCTTACGAGACTGGTGGGGGATCGGGCTGCTGCTGAGGACTTGTTCCAGGAGACATTTTTACAGGTTCACTTATCGGCCGACACATTTGATGTCAGTAGACGATTTCGTCCATGGCTTTTTACAATTGCAGCGAACAAAGGGCGGGACTTGTTGCGTAAGAAGAAGCGGAGACGCACGGTTGAGCTTTCTGCCCCGTTCAGGGGGTCTGAGCGTGGGACTTCGATGGTTGATTTGCTTGAGGTTGATGTTCCATCACCTGACGAGCGGATGGATGCAGACGAGCAGGACCGTTTGGTGCAACTTGCACTTGATGAGCTTGGTGCTCCGCTCCGCGAGGTCTTGGTGCTGGGCTACTTCCAGCGATTGAGCTATGCCCGGATCGCAGAAGATCTTGGTATTCCGCTTGGGACGGTTAAGTCCCGGATGCATGCTGCGGTCGCAGCGTTTGCAAGGAGCTGGCAGCGGGTGTCTCGTCCTGCTGCTGATAACGAGTAGTTCGTTCGGGCTGCTCAAGGAAAACTATATGTTGTGGAGTTTCGTGGATGGACA
This sequence comes from Phycisphaerales bacterium, assembly GCA_045105315.1. GTDB lineage: Bacteria > Planctomycetota > Phycisphaerae > Phycisphaerales > UBA1924 > UBA1924. The sequence continues at coordinate 30,619 of JBGCDI010000026.1, forward strand.
ATATTGACTCTTCAGACGGATTCGATTATCAGCTCACTGATGCGGATAAAGCAGCACTCGATGAGATCTTCGGGAGCGAAGATGGTTCTGCATTCAAATCAAATGAGCCTTCTCATGAGTCCCAAGTCCACAAACTTCTTGGACTTCTTGATTGTCCAATTTCACGGGAATCGGATCGCGGAACCCTCATTGATGTGACCGTGCTTCGAGCGCACACTTTGACCAGCGACTCTTCATTAGAGTGTGCATCGACGACCTCGGTTGATGACTGGATGGACGGTCAATCTTTGCTTACCGAGCGTGATGAGATCCATAATGGAATCGCGGGGCTGGTGACCACTGGAGCTGAGTACACAGATGCAGAGCGGAACTCGCTTGTAGAGCGGACTTTGGGGATGGTTGAGTCTGAGACTCGTCGGTCTGAGAAGCGGTACATTATGGATATGCCGATCTCTCCTCGTGGTCGCTTCCGTCTTGCGGATCTGGTCTCGCTTGCAGCAACCATCTTGTTGCTCGCATCCGTCGCGATTCCTGTGATGGGGGGGATGAAATCACGATCAATGCAAAGCTTGTGCTTAGACAACATGGCTACTGCTGGTCAGGCATTCGGGCTGTATGCTGGCTCCAATCGTGATACGCTCCCGATGGCAACTGCGGGGTTCGGATCCACCTGGATGGATGTAGGGACCACACCTGAGCGATCCAACTCCTCGAATCTTTACATGCTTGTACGCACCAATCATGCGACGCTTGCTGATTTGGCGTGTCCTACTAATCCGGATGCGCTGGTTGAGGAATCAGGTTCAGGTCGTCAAGATTGGCGTTCGATCGATGAGATCTCGTACAGCTACCGGATCATGGGGCCTGGTGGACTCAAGACTTATGAAGTTGATCAGCCTGTCGGGGTGGTGCTGCTTTCGGACCGGAGTCCTGTGACTCTTCGGATTTCGAGGAAGCAGCCTGTGCGTCCAGAGGAGAATACCCCGAACCACGACCATATGGGTCAGCATGTGTTGGGTCTTGATGGGGCTTCACGATGGGTGCGTTCACCCGTGCTCGAAGATGGGGACAATATTTGGCTCCCACGACCAATCGAAGAGGCGATCTATCAAATTCGTGATCGGCTTGGCATAATCCAAGGCAATGAGCTGCCCTCGGGACCGAGCGATGCATTTGTTGGACCCTAACGGATACTGAGAAATAATGCTATTCAAGCTCAAAGATGGTGGTTTCTCGTGGATTGGGTGTCTATCCTCACTTCCTGCTTCGCTGTAGAGCGGGGCTTTCATGTCCGTTTTTAACCGCGCCGGAGAGTGCGATATGCCGAAGAATAAAATCCATAAAGGTCTGGCCAAGCGGATCCGCATTTCAAAGACTGGCAAAGTCCGTCACCGTTCTGCGTATCACAAGCACTTGTCATCGCACAAGAGCGGCAAGCGTTTGCGTCAACTCCGTGCAGACCGTCGAGTATCATCATCCGAAGCGAAGCGCTTTGAGAAGTTGCTCTTCCGTCGTTTGCGTGGTCGCAATCAGCCTCGTTCATCGCAGCGCCGGAGCCCGTCTCCAGAACAGCGTCGTGAGATGCGAGCTGCTGCCAAGGCTGCTGCCAAAGACTAAACCAGTTACTAATTTCTGAGTCAGCGCTGTTGTTGACTCGGGTTGTTCCACCCCGTTTGCCGGGATTGCAAGATCGGCTCAGTGCCGACTCCGTCAGACAAACATGGAGAACGAGCTATGCCTCGCGTACGCAAAGGTGCTGCCAGAACTCAGGCACGCAAAAGAATTCTTCGTCAAGCTCGCGGCTACTTCGGTAGCAAGTCGCGTCACAAGTACCAAGCCAAGATCGCGGTCCGTCGTGCAGGTTGCTATGCATACCGTGACCGTCGTGCTCGCAAACGCGAGATGCGTGCTTTGTGGATTACCCGTATCACTGCTGCTTGCAAGATGCGTGGAACCCGTTACTCGCTGTTCATCAACGGGCTCAAGCTTTCAGGCAACAACCTGAACCGCAAGATGCTCTCGCAGATCGCGATTGATGATCCCAAGCTTTTCGATCGTTTGGTCGAGCAAGCGGTGAAGTCTTCCTCGGCTGTACCGCCTGCGTCAGCTTGATGTGTAGACGGTATTGATTTACTCAATCAAATGCCCGGTTGTTTCGACAGCCGGGCATTTTCAATGGTATATTGCATCTTCAGTCAGCTTTGATTTAGGAGTAATCAATGGGTGGATGGTGGTTGTCAGATCTTTGGGCGAGCCCGAACGGGCAGGTGATTGTTGTGTCCTGGATTTCATGGGTGATTCTTTCGATCACGCTCCATGAACTTGCTCATGGATGGGCAGCGATCAAGTTGGGTGATGACACGCCTATCCGGTTGGGGCATATGACCTGGAATCCGATGGTGCATATGGGCGGATACTCGCTGGTCGCGTTGTTGCTTGTTGGAATCGCGTGGGGGGCGATGCCTGTCGATCCATCGAAGCTTCGGGGAAAATATGCGGAGACCTTGGTCGCGATTGCGGGTCCGATGATGAACCTGGCTCTTGGGCTGATTGCATTGCTTGCGTATGTGCTTTGGCAGCCCCTTGCTGAGGGGTATCTTGTATCTGGATTTACGATTCAGGAGCCTCTGAGCACGAATCTGCAAATCTTCTTGCACTCGGGGGCATTGCTCAACTTTGTATTAATGCTCTTTAATCTGCTTCCGGTTCCTCCTCTTGATGGCGGAAGAATCATGATGGATCTGAGCAGCCCCTATCGCAGATTAATGGAATCTGGTAATGGGCAGTGGGTTGGGCTTGGAGTATTTATTTTGTTCTTTGTATTTGGCGCAGAGATTCTGTTCGGGATTGCGGGATCTCTTGTGTACGGTTTTTCTGACATTGTGCGTTCGATACTGTTTCCGTCGATGCCTTGATTGGGCATGGTGTCACTCATGTAGGATCTTCAATGAAATATGTGATCATCATCCCGGACGGTGGGGCGGATAAGCCGCTTGAGGAACTCAATGGGTTAACTCCGTTTGAAGCTGCGGATACTCCCAATCTTGATGCGCTTGCGCGATCTGGTCGTGTGGGGACCGCCGCAACCACGCCGCAAGGTTTCGGTGCGGGTTCGGATGTGTGCACGATGGATTTGCTTGGGTATGAGCCTGGTGTGTACCACACTGGCCGAGCACCGCTTGAAGCGGAATCCATTGGGATACAGGCGGAGCCTAGTGATTGGATTTTTCGTTTGAATCTTGTGACGGTTGGAGAAGAGGGCAGTGACCAGGCTGGCTTGATGCTTGATCATTCTGGCGGGGGAATCCCGGATGCGGAAGCTCGAGTGCTGATTGATGGACTGCTTGCATACTGGCGATCAGCTACGCCTGAGCTCACTGAGAATCTAGAACTGACGCATGGGGTTGGATACCGGTCGATCATGGTCGATCGATCAGGGAGGTCGTACTCGAGTGTTGAATGCACCCCTCCGCACGAGATACCTGATCGCCCTTGGCGCCCAGCGATGCCCAGTGGGAGCAAAGCTGAATCCGATTTCATCACTGAGTTGATGGAGCGCTCACGAGTGTACCTCAGTGAGCATGAAGTGAACCGGACGCGCATGGAACAAGGACTCCGTCCTGCGAATATGGCGTGGATATGGGGGCAAGGCACGCGCCCTTCAATGCCCAGCTTTGAATCACGGTTCGGTATTCGTGGAGGCATGATTACTTCAGTCGATCTGCTTTCGGGGATCGCCAAGCTCATTGGTTGGGATCTGATCAAATGCCCGGGTCTGACGAGCTATCACGACACGGATTATGCAATGCAGGGGCGAGTGACCATCGATTCGCTCACGAAGTATGATCTTGTGTGTTGTCATATCGAAGCTCCAGATGAAGCTTCTCATCAAGCGGACTACATGACCAAGGTCGCGTCGCTCGAAGCGATCGATCGAGAGATCATCGGTCCGGTGATCAAGGCACTCGAAGTGTACGGCGACCCGGAAGCTGATCTAGACGCACAAGGTTGGCGTGTCCTAGTTCTTCCTGATCATTACACGCTTTGCAGCACTCGGATGCATGACGCGACTCCTGTGCCCTTTGCGATGGCGGGGGCATGGGTGCGAAGTGTGGTGCCTCGCGTGCTTACTGAGCAGAGCGCTCAGGATTCAGATCTGCACATTGATCCGGGATCAGATCTGATGGAGTACTTTCTGCATTCAGGGCTAGCCCATCGCGATACTAAATAACCAGTCCGGGTCAAGACCTAGGCTGGAGTGAGTTTGAAATCCAATAAAGCGTTTAACGAGCCTCAGTCCCGGTAGCTTCTGCTTCTGCTTCGACTGCAGTATTTTCCCCTTGGATGTAGGTCTCACCTTTATAGTTTTTAGACCAAACAAGGTACACAACGAACGCAGCCATCATGAGTGATGAGAAGAACCAGTAATAGTTCGCGCCATCGAGTGGTGTTGCGCCGGTTTGCTCATCCTTCATTGCTTCCATAAAAGCATTTACCCCGGATACATAGAAGTTCCCGAGTGACACTCCCAGGAAGTACACACCCATCACAAAGCTTTTCATTTTCTTAGGGCTCTGGGTGTAAGCAAACTCAAGACAGACAATAGAGACCATGATTTCTGCACTGGTCAGGATGATGTACGCGATGAACTGCCAACCGATATTCGGCATTTCCGCTAGATACGGTGTCAACTGTTCTTGTGTCCATTCCTGTTGTCTTGCCATCCTGACGATTTCTGAAAGTCTACGAGGCATCTCGCCATCAGCACCGAGTGCTGCCCAAAGCTGAGTCATCGCAGTTCCGGATTGTGCGGAGATCCAGTTCTCGATCATTGCAGAAACAGCAAAGGCGCCAGCAGTTAAAACAAAACCGATACCAATTTTTCGTAAAGGGGTAAGCGGGTAGATTGTACTGACCAGTGGATAGATTCCGTAGGTAAATACAGGAATGAGCAGGAGAATGAAGAATGGATTGACTGCTTGTACTTGTGATTGGAGCCAGGTAAATCCTAGAAACTGGCGATCCATGCTGTCTGCTTGCAGGACCCATGCGGATCCGGTTTGTTCGAAGATTGCCCAGAATACTGGGACAAAGATCAGGAACAATGGGGCGAGGTTGAGAAGCGCACGCTTGCCTTCAGGGCTGAATGTTTCTTTCTTGAAGTTGGCCCAGCCAGCAGCAGGAACATGGACAAACTCTTTTCTCCCTAACCAGAACAAGAATGTTGCAATACCCATCAGTACACCGGGAAGGCCGAAAGCTGCCCATGGCCCATACTTCGCCAGCAAAATAGGCGTCATGATTGTGCTCAGCATCGCGCCAACATTGATCGAGAAATAGAACCAGTTGAACACCTGCGTGAGCAAGCGTTTATTACCAGTGCCAAACTGATCGCCTACATGAGCACTCACGCAGGGTTTGATGCCCCCTGCGCCGATCGCGATCATTGCAAGACCAATGAACAAAAAGAGTTTCATGTCCCAGAGTCCGGTGTGCGGCCCGATGTCCATCAACGCTAAACAGCCGTGCCCGAAACAGTACATTAAACTGATCCAGAGGATGGTTTTGTACTTTCCCCAAAAAGCGTCAGCCAGCACGGCGCCGATGATCGGGAAAAAGTAAGCAGCGCCCGTAAAGAGATGGTACACGGATTTGGCCTGGGTGTCGGTCATGTTCGCCGACTCGCCACTTGCATCAAGGAGATGCTGAGTCATGAAAACGGTCAAGATTCCCTTCATTCCATAGAAGCTAAACCGCTCGGCGAGCTCATTGCCGATAATGTAAGGCACACCCTTTGGGAACTTGGTCTGGTTCGGATCAGGAGCGGTCAGCGGTGTGTATGGAGCCATAGATGTGGTTCTCTGTGTTTGAGCAGGGGACGGGCCGATATCCAAAGTATTCTAAATACACTTGGATCACAAGCGAGATAGATGAGAAATATCCAGAAGAGCTGCAATTCTGGATCTTTGTTGGCAAGAATCATATTCAGCACATCAGCGCATTAACCAAGGATTCATATGCACGCCAATCTCACTTCAATTCTTCCAGGTGATTCAACAAAGCTGATCGGTATGGTTCATATTGGAGCGCTACCGGGTACGCCGTATAATCAGCATGGAGTAGATGATCTCGTTTCCCAAGCGGTGCTTGAAGCGAGGATGATTCAGGATGCTGGCTTTGATGCGATGATCTTGGAGAATATGCACGACGCTCCCTATGTCCATGGCGACGAGCTTGGTCCAGAAATTGTTGCTGCGATGACAAGAGCATGCAGTGCGATCACCGAAGCGATCGATATCCCGGTGGGTGTACAGATTTTATCAGGCGGGAATCGTCACGCTGTCGCGGTGGCTCATTCATCAGGTGGGCAGTTTATCCGATGCGAGAACTTTGTATTTGCTCATGTTGCAGATGAGGGGTTGCTGGATCAAGCGGAAGCGGGAACATTGCTCAGATATCGAAAGAGCATTGGGGCTGAGTCGGTGAAGATATTTTGTGATCTGAAAAAGAAGCATGCATCACATGCGCTCACGGGCGATATTGATATTGCTGAGTGTGCGCATGCTGGCGAGTTCTTTGGAGCTGACGGCTTCATCGTGACGGGATTGTCGACAGGGAAGCCAACAGATCTTGATGATGTCAAAGCGGTTCGCAATGCGACCTCTCTTCCGGTTCTGGTAGGTTCTGGTGTGACTCCTGACAACGCATCGTCGCTGGGGGCGTATGCGGATGCGTTGATTGTGGGTTCATGGATTAAGGGCGATGGATTCTGGAAGAACCCAGTGGATCCTGGTCGTGCTGTAGAAATGGTCAAGGCTGGGCGTGGCTGATACGCATTCAATACTAGAAACCAAGATTGAAAACGCACCGGCACCGTTACGGGGGCAGTTTCGTGCGCGTCTCAAAGGGGTGAAACGACGAAGAGAAAGCGGGCAACCAACAGAGCGCATTGAGCACAAGATCCTAGCTGATCTCGATAATGCGATTGAACGTTATGAGCGAAGACTCCGGAACAAGCCTGAGTGCTCATATCCCGAAGATCTTCCAGTGAGTCAGCACCGCGAAGAAATCGCGGAAGCGATCAAACAACATCCGGTTGTGATCCTCTGCGGCGAGACCGGTTCAGGAAAGACCACGCAGATTCCAAAAATATGTCTTGATCTAGGACGCGGAGTCAACGCGATGATCGGACATACTCAACCCCGAAGGATCGCGGCTCGCAATGTTGCTTCGCGGGTTGCAGATGAGCTTGGGGTTGGGCTGGGTTCAAGCGTTGGATACAAGATGCGGTTCGGGGATCAGACCAATGATGACACCCTGATCAAAGTGATGACCGACGGGATCTTGCTTGCAGAAACCCGGAACGACCCCGATCTACGAAAGTATGACACGATCATTGTTGACGAGGCGCATGAACGATCGCTGAATATTGATTTCTTGCTTGGATATCTGCACAGGTTGGTGCAAAAGCGTCGGGATCTTAAAGTGATCATCACTTCAGCAACCATCGATTCGGATCGGTTTGCGGAGCACTTTGCAACCGCTTCTGGACCTGCGCCGGTTATTGAAGTATCGGGAAGAACATTTCCGGTTGAGACACGGTATGACGCTTCGATGACAGGTTCGGGCATGCCTGTTCCTGAAGCTGCGTCGTATGCAGCTGCTCAACTGATCACTGAAGGGCACGGTGATGTGCTTGTGTTTATGCCTGGTGAACGGGAGATCCGGCAGACGGCGCATGAACTCAAGAAGCTCGATTTTTTGCCTGAGCATACTGAAATTTTACCGCTGTATGCTCGTCTGTCTCAAGCAGAGCAGCAGCGGGTTTTTCAATCCGGTCGATCTGGTGGCACTCGGATTGTTATTGCTACCAATGTCGCTGAGACTTCTATTACGGTTCCGAATATCAAGGGTGTGGTTGATCCTGGATTCGCGCGTCTCAAACGATACAACCCGAGAACGAAGCTGCATGGTTTGCAGGTAGAGCCTGTTTCCCAAGCATCTTCGAACCAACGAGCGGGTCGTTGTGGTCGTATAGCACCGGGTGTGTGTTTGAGGCTCTTTGAAGAGAGTGACTTTGAAACTCGGGAAGAGTTCACACAGCCTGAACTCCTTCGATCGAATCTTGCTTCAGTTATTCTGCAGATGATTGACCTTGGGCTTGGTGAGCCCAACGAGTTCCCGTTTTTAGATCGGCCCGATTCGAGACAGTGGCGCGATGGTTACGAAACTCTTCATGAACTTGGCGCGATTGATGACCATCACAAGCTTACATCGATGGGCAAGAAAATGGCTCGCTTGCCGGTTGACCCGCGCGTAGCGCGGATGATTCTTGCTGGTCATGAAGAGCAGTGTTTGCATGATGTGCTCGTGATAGCTGCAGCGCTCTCAACTCAGGATCCACGAGTTCGGCCTCATGACAAACAAGATCAAGCTGACGCAGCGCACGCAGAGTTTGCTGTTGAAGGGTCAGACTTTCTTTCGTATCTCAAAATTTGGGATTGGTACCATGATCAGCACAAAAAACGAACGCGAAGGAAACTTGGGCGAGCATGTGAAGCAGCATTTTTAGCGGTGCGACGCGTTGATGAGTGGCGAGAGGTCTTCCGCCAACTTCGCGGGTTATGTGTTGAGATTAAGATGGACCCCAAGCCTCGAGATCTCAAACCGGAATCTGTCCATCGGGCGCTTCTGACCGGATTGCTAACCAATATTGGCAAGAAGGGTGAGCGTCATGAATACAAGGGGGCGCGAAACTCATCATTTGCGATTATTCCGGGGTCTTCTGTGTTTGAAAGTAAGCCCGAATGGGTGATGGCTGGGGAGATTGTCCGGACGACGAAAATTTATGCACGCACTGTCGCGAAGGTGAATCCTAAGTGGATCGAGGAAGCTGGGGGGCACTTGATATCCAAGACCTATTCGAACCCTCGATGGGATGAGAAGAAGTCAAGGGTGCAGGCAGATGAGCGTGTGTCCTTGTATGGTCTAGATATTGTACCAAGGCGAGCGGTTCACTTTGGTCCCGTCGATCCCGCTGCTGCTCGGGAGCTGTTTATCCATCATGCGTTTGTGCAAGAAGAAATGCGCACGAGGTCAGAAGTTATACGCAAGAACCGACAGCTCATAGCGCACCTCAAGACGATCGAAGATAAAGCGCGGCGGGGTGATCTTATTGCAGACCAGAAAGCGATTTTTGAGTTCTACAACAAGCGCATCCCCAAAGATGTATACAGCGGGCAGAAGTTTGAACGCTGGGCGCTTCTCAACAACGACTCTCTCGTCATGACACAAGAAGATCTTGTTTTGCAGAGTGATGCAGGGGTGACCAGTCAGTCCCATCCTGATTCAGTCAAGATAGGATCGCGTCATGCGGGGTTGAGTTATCGCTTCATGCCTGGCGAGGTTGTTGACGGGGTCTCTATTCGAGTTCGCATAGAAGATTTGCCACACTTGAACCGAGAAACACTTGAGTGGTCGGTCCCCGGGTATTTGTCGGATCGTGTCGAAGCAATGATTCGTTCACTGCCAAAGCAGTTCAGAAGACAGTTTGACGCTTCATCGCTCGCAAGGGAGCTGGTTGATTCGCTCGACCGCACCAAGGGGTCGATCGCAGGGCAACTCGCGTCGATACTTTCTACGAGGGCAGGTGTTACCATCCGTCCTGAGCAGTTCCGAGAGGAACAAATTCCTGAATACACCAATCCACGGATTGTTGTGCTCGACCCCGATGGGAAAGAGGTTGCATCTGGTAGAGATCTCAAGGTGATCAAAGATGAGTTCCGTGATCAATCTCACAAAGCAGTTGATGTAGCAGCGGGTGGGTTTCAGCGCGAAGGTTTGAAAGACTGGGATTTAGATGAGTTTGAAAAGCATATCGAGCTTGAAGATCATGGTCACAAAGTACTCGCGTATCCATCCATGGCGATAGAAGGCGATTCGGTCAGTATCCGTGTACGCACAAGCGCGTGGGCAGCCGAGCGAGAGACAAGGGCAGGTCAGGGGTATCTACTTGGAATGGGCTTTAAGAAAGAACTGAAGATCCGACCCAGACAACTCCCTGGGTACGCGCCGATGGCGGTGAGCGGTGCAACCTGCGGGCTAAGTAATGCTGAGGTTGAAACCGCACTCTTAACGCGAGCAGGAATGGTTTCAGGGATTGATGGGCAATCGGTGATCCGATCCCGCGATGAGTTTGATCGCCGTTTGAACGCGGGGTGGGAGAATGGTGTGCAGATTGTGCAGAGCTGCATCACGAATCTTTCTAAAGTACTCTCAGCGCTCATGCACGCGCAAACACTCGCTCAATCTAAGCATCCCGCAGCATGGGGTGCATCAATGACTGATATCCGAGTTCAATGTGAGTTGTTTGATACGCGTGAGCTGTTGCTGCATACGCCGACGCGGTGGTTGTGGTGCGTTCCTCGGTATATTCGTGCAATCGATGCGAGGCTTAACCGAATGCGCAATATCGGTGCAGATCGTGATCAGCAGATGATTAGGACGGTGTCACCTTGGGTTCGGTGCCTGAAGGAACTCAAAGATCAGGGAGCAGATCGAGATGATGCGGTCGCACAAGCGTATGAAGAGCTCTTTTGGCTGGTCCAAGAATACCGTGTTGCTGTGTTCGCTCAAGAACTGAAGACATCCGTACCAGTCTCAGAGAAAAGATTACGCGAGCATCTTGATACCATTATCCACGGCTGACCGGTATTCCCCTGAATACAAAAGTAGACAGGCGGAGGTCGCAAGGACACTCCGCCCATCAAGAGGGGGTTTGGTCGGGCCGTCGTGTAGATTAATCCTCGGCTTGGAGATATAGGAGTGCTGCAAGGATTTCTTTGTGGCTCGCGCGCTTGGAGTAGTCTTCATTGTCATAGACATAAGCCACTGTTGAATCTTGAGAGATGACATAGGTTGCGGGGACTGGGAGTTCCCACTTGCGGGTCCCGTTCGCTTTGGGGAGATTGATGTTGTACTCTCTGTACTTTTTAATGGTCTTGGCATCGAGCTTGAATGTCAGTCCCAGCGATCGTGCAAAGTCGTTGTTCTCGTCGTGTGCAACATAGAATCCGAGATCAAGCTTCTCATTGAGCTCTTCGCTCTTCTCGGGGAGCTCAGGAGAGACAGCAATAATGGTTGCTCCGAGATCTTGGAATTTTTTGATGTTGTCTTGAATATCGGAGAGTTCGTTTCTGCAGTACGGGCACCAACTGCCACGGAAGAAAGTGACGACAACCGGACCGGACTCAAGCATGGTGCTGAGTTGGAGTTCATCACTGTCTGTGGGTGAAACAGGAGTAGGGATTGTGAAGTCCGCGAAAGTATCGCCCACCTTTAATCGTTCGATATCCATGAGTTGTGTGGTCGTTTCGGCTGAAGATTCAGAGTTGGCTGACGATGAGAGCTCAGCGTTGAGCTGAGCTGATCCCATGAGTGAAGCGACGGCGGTAATTGTGAGTAGTGTGTGCATGCAGTGGAGAATGCAGGCCGAAGATTGTTTATTCGCAACAATGTGAAAAAAATACTATTTGTAGAATCTCGCTGTCAGTATGTGATCAGCCATCAACTCAGCCGTTCTTTGGTCCTCGCCCACCTGTCTGTTCGCCAGGGATAACTGTTTCGCGTGTAAGTGCATTGTGAGCATGGGCTTCAAGTAATACAGCCGATGCTGACATGCCTTTGCGACCGCCGGTTTGTTCGCCTGCACTTGCGGGGGTGCTGGTCATGCTGACAGTCAGGATCAGGAGTGAGGCGATCATGAGAAGCGGGAGCTTTGATGCTTGATTGAGTATTTCTTGGGCGCGTTTGCGGGCTCGGGATCGCATTTGTTGAACGGTGTTTTCACTCATCGCGGAGCCTGATGTCTTGATAATCATCCGATCATCTTCGCGTCGATCTGCTCCCAGCACCATTGCGATCCGATGCCGATCAGATTTTTCCATCCACGATGCTGCGAGTCGCTGCTTCTCATTTGGTGAGAGTTTTTCGCGAAGGGTATCGATTGCAGAATCAAGATCCGATCGCCCATCAATTTTTGAATCGACTGCGGATGTAGCGGCGAGCCTTTGGGACTTGGACATGCCGGAGATGTATTCAGATGTGTGCTGTAATCGTTTGAAGTGCTTTCTGCACAGCGCAAGGTACGACCACCGTGCGAGTGTTGGAGCGTGGGTAATTATTCGATTGATTGCTTGCTCAGGTGTGGGATGATCATGAAAGGTTGGGTACCCATTCTTTTCGAGCATGCCCCATACTTTGGTATCGACCCATGCGATCATGTCGTCGATATCCATTGTGCTGTCGGTGAGTGTGCGTGATGCCGATCGGCATGCGCGTTCGATCGCAGGACGAGCTTTGGCTTCGTACATGTCCCAAAATTCAGCGTGTTGTGAGGAGTTCATGATCGATCTCCTGACTGAGCTCTCATCGAATGCAGCTTCGAAAGTAACTTGAGTCCAGAATCTAGATTCATTGCCACTCGCCGAGTTCGAGCGTCAAGGTCAAGATATGCTGCGAGTTCAGAGCCTTCGATGAGGAGCTGTGGATTGACAAGGATTGTGTTGAAGATAGTTTCAGCTTGCTCTTCATAGCCTGCTTCGTATACCGCGACCGCTCCGGTCAGTAATACCGGGATTGAATCCGGATTGTGCTGATGGGCATCAAGAAAGAACTCGATTGCTGCTTGAGGATCTCCGATTCGTATCAATCGATCCGCAATATTGCCGTTTGAGATTTCTTGTCTGCGTGGAGAGTCAGCGTATTTGAGTGCGGTCATTTCGAGTGCAATTGCTCGTTCAAGATCACCCATGGCGCTGTACGCGAGAGCTCGTTGATTCGGGCGTGCCCATGCTGGGTTCGGATGATGATCACCATCTGTTGCGTCGTATGAGTCAAGCAAAGTGAGGAGTGTGCTCGTGAAGATCTCAATCCCAGCTTGATCTTGCATCTCGCGGGAAGTGTGCAGTTCGTTGCATGCGTCCATGATCGCTGCTTCGAGTTCGGACAACTCGCTCGGATTTGCGGAGGTCACGATGGTCGTGTTGATCACGGATTCATTGAGGTTCTGGGATGGTGAGTGGGGTGCTTGTGTCATGGAAGCTCCGTTCTTGATCTGAAACAATGAGAAGGTCATTCACTTTTGTGAGTGTTGACTTCGAATGTAGATACGCCCGACAGTTCAGTGCAGATGCGTCTCTTCTTTTGTACCGCTCTGCTCGATGAAGACTGACAGATATATAAGCAAAACAATCAAAAATGCTATTTATTGCGTTAAAAAGCGCGATTAAAAATGTTTTTCGACAAAACAAGTATCCACAGCACCGTTTAGGGCGGTCTGCTTCTGAATGTGAATGACCACTTCAAATGAAAGGATTTATCATGAACACTCAGAACAGAAAGCGTAAAACATGGGCCTTGATCGCGATCGGAGCTTCGGCTTTGCTTGGAGGAATCGCTCCGACCGCTTCCGCGGGATCAGATGTGTATTTCTCAGTCTCAAGTTCAAACCACAGCTATTCATCAAGCCGATCATCGATCGCGGGAGTGTTGAGTATCGACGGCACACGCTTCACCATCCGATCACACCGGAACATCGGTCAGCAGATCGTGAACGCGTTTCGTCGATGTGGGTACGAGGCTCGTTGTGAATACGGGCGTGTGATCGTGTGCTATGACCGGTACGATCATCCGCGTGTGCATTGGTCGAATCGATCCTTCAAAGCATCAATCTCAGAGTGTGATGGAGAGATGAGTATCGGGTGGAAGAAAATTAGTCGCCGCGGATTCACTCATAAGACACGACAATGGAATGGTTCAAAATGGCGCAATGGTCGTGATCATGATCGTGGTTACCAACCCCGGAGAAAAGGCAGGAGAGGATCGTGCGGTTGAATTGATCAGCTCCGTAAGATTGCCATCTAATAGAACTCGGAGACCCCGGTTATACACCGGGGTCTCTTGTGTATATGATGAGCGTTTAATCTGAACCGGTACACAAGGGGAATATGATGGCGGATACAATTCGAATCGGTATGATCTCAGGATCACTTAGAACTGGCTCATACAACCGTAAACTGGTTGAATATGTCGCGAAGAATGTTCTGGATTCAACAGACGCAGAACTCGTGGATATTTCACTCGCAGAACTCGATCTCCCGATGTTCTCTGAAGATCTTGAAGCGGTCGAGTTTCCCGCTTCAGCCTTGAAGCTTAAAGAACTCATGATGAGCTGCGATACAATCTTGATCGCGTCTCCGGAATACAACGGTTCGCTTTCAGGCGCACTCAAAAACGCTATCGATTGGGCTTCAAGACCGAGGGAAGGCGAAGCACCGCTCGCATGTTTCAAAGGCAAAACAGCCGGTCTGCTTTCCGCATCGCCGGGAGCGATCGGAGGATTGCGTGGACTCCGGCATGTCAGGCAAATATTGACTCAGCTTCAAATGTATGTCAGCCCGATTGAGTTTGCGCTTGGATCTGCGCACGCTGCATTTGATGATCATGGAAATATAACTGACGAACGAGCAGCGGCATCTGCGCAGCGAGTAGGTGAAGACATGATCCAGCTCTGTCGAGCTTTGCATAAATAGTCTGCATGCTTTTAGATATGATGAATCTCTTTTTGTAGTACTATTTTGCCATTACAAATCACGAGATCGACTTGAGATCCCCCGAACTCGTATCCGAGTTGCCGCTCGTCGGTGTGCTTGAGCATGATCAGATCCGCTTGGGAATCTTCTTTGATAGTTCCAAGTTGCTTGGTTCCCAGTAGATGAGCAGCATTGACGGTACTAGCGGTTATTGCTTCGGCGGCGGTGATTCCTACATGCCGCGTTGCAAGGGCGATGCTCATGGGCATTGAAACACACGGGGCTGACCCGGGATTGGTATTGGTTGCAATGACGAGTGCGCCCCCTGCATCGATAAAGCCTCGCCCGTCGCCGTATCGTCCATCGACATGAAATCCTGAGCATGGGAGCATGACGCCCATTGAGTGTGATCGGGCAAGTTGTTTGAGTGAATTCTTGCTGGTTGCTTCGAGATGATCAACGCTCAAGACCCCAAGCTCGATCCCAGCTTCAACCATACCGAGTTCATTAAACTGATCCGCGTGTATTCGTAGCGGGTGCCCAAGTTTTTTGGCAGCTGTGAACAACTGGATGGTCTCTTCGAGGTTCCATGCTCCGCTTTCCGTATATGCATCGATTGGAATTCCCGGGTACTGCTCGTTGATTGCTGGGAGTGTTTCGTGGATAGTCTGATCGACGAAGTGGGGGACATCGGGGTCTTTCGCGTGTCCGATACATGCGGTTGGGAGGATCTTGCCCGGCCATACCCTACTCGCGGCGGTGATCGCTTCAAGCATCTTCAGTTCGTCATGTGTGCTCAGTCCATACCCCGACTTGATCTCGCATGCTGTAGTTCCTTCATAGAGCATTGCATTGAGCCGGGTAAGTAGTTGTTCAGTGAGCTGATCTACGGTTGCTTCTCGTACAGCTCGGACTGTGGACATGATCCCGCCGCCCGCTTCTAGGAGTTCGAGGTATGACGCTCCGCGTTGTTTAAGTTCCCACTCATCAAGACGATCGCCAGCCCAGCAAAGGTGGGTGTGCGCGTCGACAAATGCAGGCATCACAACTCTGTTCTTTGCATCAATCTTGAGAGCATCGGGGGCATGAATGGAGTTGGTGCTTACTGTGTGGATTTTTTCGCCTTGAATAAGTACGGATGCGTGATCAACCGCGGTGAGCGCAGACATTTCGGCTCCGCGACGGGGTGTGTTTCCCTGATCTAGCGTGAGTAAGCGAGCGTTCTGGATGAGGATTGGTCGATTCATGGTGTGCGTTCTGAAAAACCTTTGAGGAATGTGAGGAACATATGGGTAGCAAGCCTTGAAGTTCTGTCGAGATGATCGTTGGGTGGGCTGAGTTCCATGATGTCAAAGCATCGAACGCGTTCATTCTTTCCTGCAAGAAAGACCCAATCAGCAGCTTCTCGCGCTGACCATCCACAGGGATTCATCGCGCTGACTCCAGGAGCATGCGATGCGTCAATGACATCTAGATCGAGAGATACAAAGGTATCACTTGCTGGCCATTGAAAGTCTGCAGCTGACTGTTTCTTGTGAATCTTTCCGCCATGTGACTCAAACCATGAGGTGTGTTCTGCAGTGTTGCTGAGTGGGTCAAAGCCGTGTAGATGGAGTTCGCTTGCTGCTTTTGTTTCAAGTAGTTTGCGGAACGGCATCCCGGAGCCGTCCTGTTCCCTGACATCGAGATGTGGATCGAAATAGACTCCATTGAGAGTGCCAAAGTGCTCAGCAACGGCGCGAACAAACGGGAAGGTGAGGTCGTGTCCGCCTCCTATCGCGATCGGGAATAGTCCAAGATCAAGGATTGCACTCACAGCAGTCGTCACGCGCTGATGCGTGGCATGAAGATCGTCCGCAACAACCTCGATATCGCCTGCATCAAAGACTGTTGGCCAGTCAAATCCGTGCGGGTCAGCGACGCCCATCCTTGAGAGAGCTTTGCGAAAAGCACTCGGGCCTTCGCTGGCGCCGTGTCTCCCGGAGTTGAGCTTGACGCCAGTGTCATCAGGTATTCCGACGAGAGCGATGTCGCAATCTGCTGGATTCAACTTGATGCGTGATGCGAACTTTGATTTTGGGATATCTGATGGCCACTTGCTGCGCACAAGATGTGGGAGGTTCATTGGGGAGTATCCTGCATTGGTATGTCCACGCTTTGGTCTTTCCCGCATTGGATTGCTTCTTCGTACCCAGCATCAGCGTGTCGGAAAATTCCCATCATCGGATCGTTCTTGAGGACGCGTGCAAGTCGGTCAGCAGCTTCTGGAGTGCCGTCTGCAACAATGACTTGTCCAGAGTGCTGGCTGAAACCGATGCCCACACCGCCTCCATGATGGAAGCTCACCCAGCTCGCTCCGGACGCGATGTTGGCTGCGAAGTTGAGTAGTGGCCAGTCTGAAACCGCGTCGGTGCCATCTTTCATCGCTTCGGTTTCTCTGTTGGGAGATGCGACTGATCCGCAGTCGAGATGGTCGCGACCGATGACAATCGGTGCGGATACCGCGCCGGATTGAACCATGTTATTGAATAGCAGTCCCGCTTTGTCGCGCTCGCCTAGACCAAACCAGCAGATCCTGCACGGGAGCCCTTGGAAAGCAAAGCGAGGCTCGCAGTTCGCGAAGTCTTGCGCGAGCAGTGCCTCTGGATTCTTATGACACCCCAAGATCCATTGGTGCAATCGCTCATTGAAGCCGCCATCTTTGATTGGGAAGAGTTGGAGCAGTGCGTAATCGGTTTTGTAAATATCAACTGGGTCACCAGACATGGCGCACCAACGGAATGGCCCGCGTCCCAGACAGAATTGTGGGCGGATGTATGCGGGAACAAACCCCGGGAAGTTGAATGCGTCTTCGAATCCTTGGTCCAGAGCGCGCTGGCGGATGTTGTTCCCGTAATCGAAGGTGATCGAGCCCATTTTTTGCAGGGTGACCATCGCTTCAACATGGAGTTTCATCGTGGCGAGTGATCGCTTCTGATAATCAGTCGCGTCACCTTCTCGTGCTTCGATTGATTGCTCGTAGGTGTATTCTACAGGGCAGTATCCCTGAAGAGGATCATGGGCGCTGGTTTGGTCGGTGAGCGTGTCGGGAATAATGTTTCGTTCGATGAGTCTTTGGAGGAGGGTGACGGAGTTGCCGGTCCAGCCAACCGAACGGGCTGCTTTACTCGCTTTGAGTTCAAGCGAGCGGTCAATAGCTTGATCAAGATCGTCAATAACTTCGTCGAGGTATTCATCGTGCAATCTACGATCGAGCCTTGATTTATCGACATCGGCAATCAGGCATGTTCCACCATTGAGTGTGATCGAGAGCGGCTGGGCGCCGCCCATGCCTCCACATCCACCGGTCACATTGAGCGTTCCTGCGAGTGTTCCATTGAAATGAATTCGAGCGCACTCAGCGTAGGTTTCAAAGGTCCCTTGGAGAATCCCTTGGGTCCCGATGTAGATCCAAGATCCCGCGGTCATTTGGCCGTACATCATCAAGCCTTTGCCCGCGAGATCATCGAAGTGTTCTTGGGTTGCCCAGTGGGGGACTAGATTCGAGTTGGCGATCATAACACGCGGCGCGTCGGTATGGGTCTGGATTACTCCGACTGGTTTTCCTGATTGAACGAGCAGGGTTTGGTCTGGTTCAAGTCGTTTGAGGGTGTCGATGATCGCGTCGTATGCTTCCCAAGAACGGGCTGCTTGCCCTCGTCCGCCGTAGACGATGAGTGACTCAGGGTGTTCTGCGACTTCTGGGTCGAGATTATTCATGAGCATGCGCATCGCTGCTTCGGCTTGCCAAGTTTTACACGATAGATCAGTCCCGCGCGGAGCGCGGATTGTTCTGTCTTGTGGCTCAGGGATTAAAGACGAAGCTTGGATTGTGCTCATGTGTGGAATCCGATGGTTCAAGGTCGTTTCGCGGCCCAATCGCCGTGAATAATAGTAGGGGATTGGTGGTACATGATCAGCGCTGCTGGCAATCAATCCAGCGTAAATGCGAACCCATCGGACTGAATCAGGGTTTCAATTGCTGTGACATCAGGAGATGGAGAGCGATCTTCGGTGAGTGAAGGCACGACTGTGCGAATCATTTCAATCGCTGCTTCCACCATGTCTCCGCTTCGATGTGGTCTGTGGGCTTCGATGCCCTCAGCAGCGCAAAGGAGTTCCATTGCAATCACGGATCTTGAGAGCTTGAGTGATCTCTGCGCCTTTGCGGCGCTTCTGGGTCCAAAGGAGTTGTAGTCTTCCATTCCTGCGCAGGTAGAAAGGTTCACCACGCTTGCAGGGTTCGCGAGCCCAATGAGTTCGTTGCAAATCGCAGCGGCGGCGTACTGGACGATCATGAATCCTGACATCACGCCTGGTTTAGGGCTCATGAATGCTCTGAGCTGAGATTCGGGATCAAACACAGACAAGATATGATACATTCGTCGTTCGGAGATCCCGGACATATGGGCGAGACCGATTGCGACAGTATCCAGAGGGATCGCGACGGGCATGCCGTGGAAGCATCCTGCAGACACGATATCAGGCGGCCCGTCTTTGGTTTCAAAGATCAGCGGATTATCGGTGACGGCGCCAAGTTCTGCATGCAGACTCGATTGGCACGAGCGGAGTGAATCCAGGACCGCGCCAAGCACTAGTGGCGCACACCTGAATGAATACGGATCTTGCACACGCGGATCATTCTCAGCATGGGATTCAACGATGGTGCTACCTTTGAGCAAAGCGCGCATAGTCGAAGCGACTTCCTGCGCGCCGGGTTGGTTGCGCGCTTGGTAAATCCGTTTGTCGAGGTATCCATGTGAAGCGCGGGCAGCATCGATCGACATCGCATTTGCGATGAGGGCAGCGTCGACAAGTTGAGAAAGATCATGCTCAATGAGCGCGAATCGTGCAGCCATCAAATGTGTCCCATTGATGAGTGCAAGCCCTTCCTTTGCTTGGAGCACCAGTGGGGATAATCCTGCGTTCTTCAGCGCTTCAAGAGCGTGTGCTGTGTTGCCGTTGACAGTGACACTGCCTTCGCCGATCATCGCTTGGGCGACATGTGCAAGCGGGGCTAGATCTCCAGAGGCGCCGACTGATCCAAGCTCAGGAACATGAGGCGTGATTCTTGCATTGAGCATCCCGATGATCTGCTCGACAACCTCGACGCGTACACCGGATCGTGCTCGTGAGAGTGAGCATGCAAGAACGAACATCATGGCGCGAACAACTTCGTCTTCTAGCAGATCGCCAACACCCGCAGCATGGGAACGGATCAGGTTGCGTTGTAGATTCTCTAGATCATGTTGTTCGATGCGTTGATTGGAAAGTGAGCCAAATCCGGTATTGATCCCATAGTGGGGGAGCCCGTCGTTGAGGACCGATTCGAGTCCTTGCCTGCAGTGCTTGATTTGTGATGCGGATTCTGGGGAGAGCTTTATCTCAGTATCATGACGAGCGAGGGTCGTGATCATCGCAGGAGTCAGGATGAGATCTGGAGTGATGGTGATGGTGTGCATGGGTGATTGTGGGCAAGCCGAGGGGTTTCGTCCAGTCAAGGCAATATGATGGGACATGGAAACGGATATGAATTTTCAGATTGTCCCGGAGCGATACCAAACCTCGCAGCGCGTGCTGATGATCCGCCCCGCTCGATTTGGGTATCACACGCAAGCAGCTTCAACAAATGCGTTTATGAACCAGAGCGATCTTGATCAGGATCAGGTTGTTCGTTCAGCGGCATTGGAGTTTGATGGACTTGTCAATGCCCTCCG
Source organism: Phycisphaerales bacterium (assembly GCA_045105315.1). Classification (GTDB taxonomy): domain Bacteria; phylum Planctomycetota; class Phycisphaerae; order Phycisphaerales; family UBA1924; genus UBA1924. Next base: position 50,966 of record JBGCDI010000026.1, read on the forward strand.
TGATGGAGGTATTGAGGTCTTGGTTCACCAGGACACCACCGGACTCCCAGATTGTCTATTTCCCAACAACTGGGTCAGCTGGCACACTACTGATGGACATATGTCGAATGCAGCCGCCGGTCCAGCCGCCAGTTCAGCAGCTGGTTCATCCGCTAGTCAGTTGTTGGTGACCTATCCAATGTGTGATGCGCTTCGCAGATCAGAACGGTCCAGCGATGTCCTTGATGCGGTTGCTGAGTTTACTGGAAGCACCCCGTCCCATCTTGATCTCACTGGTCTTGAAGAAGATGCGGAGATTCTTGAGGGTACAGGGTCGCTTGTTCTTGACCGTATTGCAGGCCATGCGTTCGCGTGCTTGTCTCCTAGGACAACCGCGGCCGCGTTCGATGCGTGGTGCGATGAAACGGGCTATCAACCGATCGGCTTTGAAGCAACGGACAAATCGGGTACGCCGATCTATCACACAAATGTATTCATGAGCGTGGGGCATCGGCTTGCTGTCGTCTGCAGCAACAGCATTACAGATGATACAACTCGCCAGAAAGTCATCAAGATGCTCAGTTCAGAGGGGCGTCAGTTGATCGATATCACATTTGAGCAGATGAATAATTTCTGCGGGAACATACTCGAACTCTGTGATACTGAGCGGCGGAGTGTCTTTGCGATGTCATCGAGAGCATTGAACTCGTTTACGACGGATCAGCGAGCGATTATTGAGAGTCTGGGGTCGATTGTGCATGCTGATATTCCGACGATTGAAAATATTGGTGGTGGGAGCGTGCGATGCATGATTGCTGAGCTTGGACGCTAGTTCTTGGATGAATTCAACCATCTAACTTTCAGAAATGTGCATCATTTGAGAATCTAGGGTGTATACCATAAACCCCGTAAGCTTACTGATTGAAAATCAGTGGTCCGGGGCCGATCCGCCATCGGCATGGCTGGGTCGATCTGGTTCTGGATATGAGTCCAGAGCAGAATCTTGAAACGCTTCACTACCTGAGGAGGAAGCATGCGGAAAGCTCTACTGACAGCGGGCGCTGTGCTCGCAACATCGATGGCTGCGTCGGCGCAGCAAGTCGAACCCATCGAGTACACCCTTGACAATGGGATGCACTTCTTGTTGTTGCCACGCGATGAACAACCCAACATCATCACTGCGGGCTGGATCAGCCCGGTAGGTTCGGTCAACGAACGCCCAGGAATCACCGGCGTCTCCCACCTCCTTGAGCATTTGCTTTTCAAAGGAACCGACAATCTGGGAACTTCGGACGCTCAAGCGGATAAAGAGTTTCGAGATCAGCTCACTGTCATCCGCGAGAAAATGCGTGCATATACCCTCGATGTTCAGTATGACCGGATGTACAAGGGGGAAATTGAGAACCCTTGGGATCCCGCGAATGACACTGATGAACTTCGTGAGCTCCGCGCGCAGATGACCGCGATTCAGGATCAGCAAGCTGAGATCACCATCAAGAACGAGTTTGATAAGATCTACACCGGAAACGGTGGTTCGGGAATGAACGCGGGGACATCGAACGATTTCACAGTGTTCTACATCAACATCCCTTCCAATAAGCTCGAGTTGTGGTCATGGATGGAGTCCGATCGTCTGGACAATCCATCGCTTCGTGAGCTTGATGCTGAGCGGTTTGTGGTCATCGAAGAGCGTCGTCAGCGTCTGGAAGCAACCGCGACCGGAATGCTCGATGAACAGTTTGATTCCATGTTCTGGATTGCATCCCCATACAACTTCCCGGTCATTGGCTGGATGAGTGACTTGATGGGGTACACGGAAGCTGAGATCCGTGAGTATTTCGAGACCTATTACCAGCCAGCAAACCTGACCGGTGTCATTGTTGGAGACTTTGAGGTTGATGAAGCAAAGCAACTCATCGATTCATACTTTGGCCGACTCGAAAACAAACGCCCGAAAGCGGCCCCGGTCGTCACCCACGCGGTCCCGCTTCTTGGAGAGCTGCGCTTTACCGGTCAGTGCGATTGTCAAGATCAGGTCGGGGTTCGTTACCGGTCAGTACCATCCGCTCACCCGGACGAAGTGGTCTTTGATGTGATCGCCAATCTTCTCAACGGTCGCACCGGCCGTTTGTACAAAGCACTGGTCGAAGATCAAAAGATCGCAGCTTCCGCGACTGCCAGGAACCAAGCACAGCGTTTTGCTGGTTCATTCTCATTTACCGGAAGACCAAAGGGTGATGCTGAACTCGAAGATCTCGAGCTTGCATGGCTCGAGCAAATCGATCTGCTCAAGACCGAGCCGGTCTCTGATCGGGAGCTCCAGAAAATCAAGAACCAAGCAGCAGCAGATACTTTCCGTGGACTGCAAGATAACTCATCACTCTTCTTTCAGCTGGCAATCACCGAAGGATACGGCGGGTACGAGTACATCAACGAGTATCCCAAAGCAGTCCAAGCGGTGACTGCTGAGGACATCATGCGAGTTGCGACAAAGTATTTCAAAACCAACGCTCGTGCGGTATCACTGTACACACGATTTGATGATGGCGAAGTAACTTTGATCACGCTCGAAGAGGTTGAAGCGTCATTGCCACCAGAAATGGCTGGAATGATCCTTCCTCAGCTTGAAGGGCAGCTTGCTGCATTCGATAGCATGGGAGTCGAAGAGCTTGAAGGGGCTATGCAAGAGCTCCAAACTCAGAAGTCCATGGTTCCTCCGCAGATGCAGAAGTTGATGGAGTATGTTGAACAGGAAATGCGTCTGCGTCTTGAAGCGCTCGAGAACGCTGATTCCACCGAAGGTGGTGAAGGATGAACACAATGAACATGTCCAAAGTCCAAAAAATTACCAGCTTGTCAATCATGGGGGCAGCATGTATTGCAGGGACTGCGTTTGCGGGAGCTGATATCCCGTCGCATCCGTCTGAGATTGAGTTCGCAGAGCTAAGTTTCACGCCTCCTGCTGCGTCCGATTTCCGGACCGAGCTCTCCAATGGAGTGCCTGTCTTCATTGCAGAATCCAGCGAGTTCCCGCTTGTCACCATCACTATGAACTTCCGTGGCGGTGAGTACATGGTTCCTGCAGAGAAAGCGGGTTTGGGTGGGATGCTCGGCGCGATGATTCGATCCGGTGGATCTGCATCCATGACCCCTGATCAGCTTGACGAGGAGTTTGATTTCCTTGCAGCCAATGTCTCAACCGGTGTTGGCGGGCGATCAGCCAATGCGACTATCAACTGCCTGACAAGTAATCTGGAGGAAGCGTTCGGGCTGTATCTCGATATGCTCAAGAACCCACGGTTTGATGAAGAGCGATTTACTATCCGCAAGAACCAGATTCTTGAATCATTTGAATCTCGAAACGATGCGGGTGTCCAGATCGCGATCCGTGAGCTTGGTTTCCTGATGTGGGGCGAAGACCATTTTGAAGGGCGTCAACCGACCAAGCAGTCTGTTGAATCGATCACTGTCGATGACATGCGTGCGCTGCATGCGAAGATCTTTCACCCAGGAAACTTGATGATCGCTGTCACTGGTGATGTCAATGAGGGAGAAATTATTGCATTCCTCGAAGAGAAGCTGAGTGGTTGGGCAACGGGGGACCTTGCTCCTGAGATTCCTCAGCCGACTCAGTCGTATGAGCCTGGTGTGTATTACTATGAGAAGGATCAGCCTCAGGTGCAGGTTCTGATCGCGCATCGTGGTATCGAGCGTGACAATGAGAACGCGATTGATGTTGAAGTCATGAATCAGATTCTTGGTGGATCAGGATTCACCAGCAGAATCACCAACACGGTCCGCACTCAAGAAGGACTCGCGTATACCGCTGGTTCCTCATTTGCAAACCGTGTTGAGTACCCGGGAATGTTCTTGTCATACTTCTTCACCAAGACATCGACGACCGCGCTAGCGACTCGTCTGGTGATGGAAGAAATCGATAAGATCCAAACTGAGGAAGCAACTACCGAAGAGATCGAGATCATTCAGAACAGTCTGATCGAGACCTTTCCCCGGAACTTTGAGTCCAAGTCCGCGATGATGAATCTGTTCATGAATGATGAACGCACTGGTCGTCCTGCGGATTACTGGAACAACTACCGCGATCGTGTTCGATCAGTCAACGCATCTGATGTTCAGCAAGCAGCATTGAACTATCTGAACCCGGAAGAAGCGGTGATTATGGTTGTTGGGCCTCGTGAAGAGATCATGAAGGGCAACAAAGATTCAGAAGTCGATCCCAACCGGGTGGCCACCATGGACGAGTTCTTCAATGGATTATCCAAAGTGATCCCACAGCGTGATCCAGAAACGCTGAAACCCGTCGATTCTGAGTGAGATTCTGAACGATTCTTGAATCCTCCGCTCTTTGATCGTGTATATTCAAAGGCCCGCCTTTCCAAGGGTGGGCCTTTTCTCATAAGTAGAACTCACCATCAATCCAAGTACATGTGTTAGGAGCAGATTGTGTATACACCAGCAAAGTTCATTCATAGAGTCGCCGCGATATCACTTGCGATGATTGCGGGAACCGCAACAGCATCTGACCATGCGGGTCTGATTCAATATCCAACCCTTTCTCCCGATGGAAACACAGTCGTGTTCTCAGCAGCGGGTGATTTGTGGGCGATCAACAGTGCGGGAGGGGCGGCAACACGCATCACCGCGCACCCAGCAATTGAATCGCGAGCGAAGTTCAACTCAGACGGCACACAAATCGCCTTTGAATCCAACCGAGGCGGTAGCGCAAACATATTCGTTGCCGATGTTCAAGGGGCAGGGCAACAAACTGTTCTCAGTGGTATTGAACGCGTCACAACCTCAGATCGCTCGCAGTGGCTTGGTGGGTTCTCTGATGATGATCGGTCGGTCGTCTTCTCAGCGTATTTGTTCCCCGAAATCTATCGTCAGCCCAGGATGTATGAAGCGCCGCTTGATGGCGGACCATTGACGGATTTGACTGGTGCATTCGGGAGGGCTCCTGCCCCATCAGTTGATGGTGATGATTACTTCTTCATCCGTGGGTATTTCTATCCGCATCGTTCGATCTACAAGGGATCTGGGAATCTGGATATCTGGAAGTACTCCACGCTCGAGAAAGATTTTGAGCAGGTTACCGGATTTGATGGCAACGATATGGACCCGTGCCCGCTTCCGGATGGATCGCTGTTGTATCTGTCTTCAAAGGACGGGCAGTACAATGTGTACCGGCTGGACGCTGGGAAGACTGATCGGAAAGGGCGAAACTCCGGAAAGCAGCTTACATCGTTTGCTCCCACAGCGAGTGAACATACCATCGCGCATGGAGTGCGTGATTTAAGTGTGTCACGCGATGGTTCGACTGCGGTATTTGTCGTGATGAATACCTTGTACACACTGGATCTTAACACTCGCAATGCTCAGCCTGTTGCAGTCAAGATGGTCATGGGTACCGATTCAGATCGTGATCTAGTGAAACGGATGAATCTCTCGCGTCGCGTGAGTCAGGGGGCAATGCATCCAACCAATGAAGCGGTCGCTGTGGTTGCCCGAAACGAGCTCTTTGTGAGGTCTACCTCTGATGACCATCCAACTCGCCGGATAACAAATACTTCTGTGCGCGAGCAAGATCTTGCATGGTCCCCGACCGGTGAGGTTCTTTACTTTACCTCTGATGATGAGAAGTCGCTCGGTTCAATCTTTGAAGTCAGGGTCACACTCAGTAGTGAAGACCTTGAGCCCGAGGAGGTGGTTGAATCAGATACTGTAGAAGAAGAAACCAACCCGGAAAATAAAGTTTCTCAAGAGGCTGTCGGTGAGGAAAGTGGAGGCACAGAAGATGCTAATGCTGAACCGGAAAGTGACGATAGTGATACTGAAGTTGAGAAAGAGGACCCCGTCGATTTTGGTGCACGCTGGGCTGGCGCATTGCGGTTTGAAATCACGCCTTTGATTCAAGGGCCTGAGCATGTCTATGCACCAACACCGTCTCCTGATGGCAAACACTTGCTCTACAAGCGCGAGCGTGGCGATGTCGTGTTGTTGAATCTAGAAACCAAAGAAGAGCGTGTGATTCTTGAATCATGGGCAGATCCGAATGTTCAGTGGACCAGCGATTCAGTGCATGTCGTGTATTCCGGTACAGATTTGAACTTCAATACTGATATTTTCATACTTGATACCAGACTCGATGAAGAGGGGAATGTAAAGGATCCGGTGAATATCACGCGTCACCCGGATATCGATCATTCGCCCCAGCTCTCAGCTGATGGCAAGGTGCTGACTTTCCTCTCAGATCGTGGATCCAATAACTGGGAGTGGGATGTTTACGCGATCAACTTGGACAGAGATTTAGACGGGATGCCCCGGTATGAACTCGATGAGTACTACGCGGAAGCAGTCAAAGCGGTCAAGGGGCGGAAGCCTCTTGTCATTGAAACTGAGTCAGAATCCAAGGACAAAGACTCAGATTTCGATTCAGGATCAGATTCAGATTCTGGCTCTGTATCAGACGAGTCTGATTCCAAGTCTTCTGATGAAGCAGGGGATGAACCCGATGTTCTGGAGTTTGATCTCGCGGACGCGTATCTGCGCGTGCGTCGACTCACCAATACTCCTGAGTCCGAGAGCAACTTGATCATGTCACCCGCAGCCAACAGGATCGCGTTCACTGTTGGAGGTGCATTTGTATCGATCGATCAATACGCTCAAGAACGAAAGACGCTGCATTCAGGCGGAATTTCTTCGCCTCAGATGTCTCTAGATGGATCAACCGTCAACTTCGTAAGCGGCGGGCAATCGCACAGCGTTGCAATCGGTGGCGGTAAAGTGAAAACCTACAGCATTGATGCCGATATCGATGTCGATATGATGGGTGAGCTGAATCAGAAGTTCAGCGAAGCATCAGGACGATTTGGGTTAAACTTCTACCATCCCACCCTTAAAGGACTGGACTGGGACGCAGTCTCCGATCGCTATCGCGGGCTTGCATTGCAGACCAGAACCAATGCTGCGTTCCAGCGTGTAGTCACCCTGCTGTTCGGTGAAGTTGATGGTTCCCACACCGGGATTCGAGGCGGTGATGGATTCAGCGCTGGTTCAACCAACAATGGATACCTCGGTGTTGACACGACCCCTGTTGCGCGTGGACATCGGATTGATCGCGTGTACGCATACGGCGCAACCGACCGGATGGACGACGGCATGCAAGTAGGGGATGTCATCATCGCGATTGGAGATCAAGTCTTGGTTTCGGATTCAGTCCGTGACCTGCACACCGCGATGAATAACATGAGCGGCAAAGAAGTCCTGGTTGAATACCTACGCAACAACGAGGAGAGCGGCGAATGGGACACCCATTTTGGTATGGTCACACCTGCAAGCTTTGGAGCGAACACAACCGTTCGATACCGTCAAGAGGTGATGGATCGTCAAGCTGAGGTCGATAAGCTTTCTGATGGCAAGCTCGGATACTTGCATATCCGGTCGATGGGTGAGCCATCTGTTCGTGACTTTGAGCGTGATCTCTTTGCTGCAGCTGAAGGCAAGGAAGGCCTGGTCATCGATGTTCGTGACAATGGTGGGGGATGGACCACCGATATCCTCCTTGCGTCACTCACCGCTCCTACTCACGCGTACACGATTCCTCGCGGTGCGAATCCAGACGATGTGCGTCCAGATTCGTACCCGCGAGATCGCAGATTGATTTATGCGTATTCGCGCCCGATTGTGGTGCTCATCAACGAGAACTCGTTCTCGAATGCTGAGATCTTCGCACACTCAATCCGCACAGCAAAGCGTGGTCGCATCGTTGGTGTGCCGACCTTTGGTGGTGTGATCTCAACTGGATCATTCAGCTTGATCGACGGAACATCCATACGCAGGCCATTCCGCGGTTGGTATCTTCCTGACGGGACCGACATGGAAAACAATGGTGCCAAGCCTGATGTGTTTGTTGAGCAGACACCCGCTGATGAAGCAGCGGGGAGAGATCCTCAGCTTGAAGCTGGCGTGAAGGATCTGCTCAAAACAATCCGCTGAGTAAGATCCAAGTCTACAAATGATAAGACTACATATGAAAAGCCCCGCGATGAGAATCGCGGGGCTTTATTGTGGGGGTCTGTTGCGGGGTTACTGTTGTGGGGTCAATTCGTTTCGAGTTTGAATCAGACCTTACTTGTCTGCTTCATCGATACCCACTCCGGTCCGGATCGGTTCAGCGGGTCTGCTCGCAGGCTTGTACCCATTGCGTTTGATTTCCTCGAGCAGGTGCTCAATCGCAACATCAAGCTGAGGATCAGATCCGTCGACCATCTTTGATGGGTCGGCAATGACTTCGATATCGGGTTCAACGCCGTGACCTTCGATGCCCCAGGTGCCGTCGAGTTCGTAGAACCCGAAGTTCGGCACTGCGGTGTATCCACCGTCAACAAGTCCTGGGACTCCAGAGATTCCGACGAGCCCGCCCCATGTCCGGGTCCCGATGAGGGCGCCGAGTCCATGGTGCTTGAAGAGCCAGGGGAACATGTCTCCGCCCGAACCAGCATTCCCGTTGATCAGCATGGCCTTGGGACCTTGATGTGAGTCATACGGCCATGGCCAGTCCTTACCATCCCTGCGGTACCAGTAGTTGGTGCGTGGACGGTTCAAGAGTTCGATGAAACGGTTGGGGATTTGACCGCCGCCGTTCCATCGCTCATCGATCAACAGTGCTTCCTTGCCCGCCTGTCCGAAGAACTGACGGAAGAGATCATTCTGTCCATTCGCACCAGTGTTGGGGACATAGATGTACCCGATTTTGCCATCAGATGCTTCCTCAACATACCGGCGGTTGTCCTCGATCCAGTCTCGGTAACGGAGATTGGTTTCCGATGACATTGGTTTGACGACCACATCGCGTTCGTTGAGTTCCTCTTCGTCATCATCATTCATCATGGTGTTGACCAGGGTCAAGCTTGTCTCCGTTCCTGCAAGACCGATGAAGGACGCCCATGCGTCTTTATTCGTATCCACTGCGATTCCATTGACATGGGTGATGATGTCGCCTTCTTGGATATGAAGTCCGTGAGCTTTGAGTGGGTTGCGAGCATCGCTATCCCACGCAGCGCCTTCGTAAATCGTATCTATACGGAAGCCGGTGTAATCGCTGCCATCAAAGGACATCGACGCAACCGAATAGTCAGCGCCGAGCAATCCCACATTTGTAAAGGGCTGACCGTCGGTGTCGCCGCCTGAGTAGTACGCATGACCAACATTGAGTTCACCGATCATTTCACCGATGATGAAGCTGACATCTTCGCGGGAGACTGCGTCATCAACCATTGGTAGGTACTTATCGAGTACGCGATCCCAGTCGACGCCGTGCATGTTTTCAACATAGAAGAAGTCGCGATGACGCCTCCATGCATCGGTGACGATTTGACGCCACTCTTCGCGGAGCTCGACTGTTTTCATAAGGGTTGTGCGGAGGGGCTTGATTGATTGCCCAGCAGATGCATCGGCGATTCCGAATCCTTGCGGTGATGCTGCAAGGATTTTTTTGCCATCAGCTGAGATCGAGAACCCCATCGCAACTGGGAGAACTGTCTTTTCTGATGGGTCATCGGCACTGATGTCGTACATCTTCAGTGACGGAGCGTCTCCAGAAGAACGGATATACAAAAGATTGCCTTTGTCGTTGGAAACCAGGTTGCCAAAGTTCCCCGCAGCGACATTCAACTCAAACCCTCGACGCTCGAAGTCCTCAAAGTCGATTTCGACAGTTTCAGCGGCATCTGAATCACTCGCTCCAAACTCTTCGATTTCTTCTTCGGTGATCTCACTGGTTGTGCGCTTTGCGGTCCAGTTTGCAGTGAAACCCATCATCGGAATTTCGAGGGTTCCGGACATTGTGTCCCCGTTGACGATTCCTCGCTGAATCATGCGGAGACCGCTCTCTTCGGATTCAGAGTAGAACTCGTTGGAATCGATGTCGAACTTGACAACATCACCAAGGTCGTCTGTCTCACCCATGGACTCGGATTGGCCCATGATGTTACCTTGATCGTCAATGATGAATAGAAGTGAGAACTCGACCTCGTCCATCGGCGCGCCGATCGCTGCCATCCCAGTCACACTTCCGGACCATTTGCCCCAGAGCGGATGATCGGTGTTGTATCCTTCGAGATACCCTTCTTGCTCGGCGTCGTCTGCATCAGCTGATTCTGCTGATGAGTCTTCATCCGCATCCATGTCCTCGTCAGACTCGGTGTTCTCTTCAACTTCTTCTTCCCAGCTCTCTTCGTCGGACTCAATGAGCTGATGACTTTCGACTTCGTCATTGAGCGGGACAGCGATGATTCTTCCCGTCTCGGCATAAATGAATGTGGAGCCCAGATCGTCATACTGTGGTGAGTTGTAGTTGCGGTTCGAGACATAGTACAAGTAATCACCCTTCGAGGAGAAAGCAGGATCACTGTCTGCGAAGAAGCCTGAGGTGACTTTGTGCTTCTCGCCAGTTTCTGTGTTGTAGATCCAGATGCAGCTGAAAACCGAATCTTCCAGACTTCGCGCGTATGCGATCCACTTAGAATCGTGAGACCATGAATGGTTTGGCTGACCCGCCCATGGATCTTTGTCAAACTCGTTGGTTTCACCAGTTTCGACATCGACCAGGATCATTCGCCCTGCTTTGTCTGTAATCATGAGTGATTCAGAGTTGGGTGCCCATGAAGCGTTCATCCAGAAAGTTTTATTACCTTCGGTAAGCTTGCGGGTTTCGCCTTTGCCATCGGACTGCATGATGTAGAGTTCGTACTCGCCATCTTCATCGGAGAAGTACGAGATCCACCGGCCGTCGGGGCTCCATGTAGGGCTCCGCTCCGCTGCTCCAGAGGTATTGGTGAGTTGGCGAGTTGGGCCATTTTCTACCGGGACAGTAAAGATGTCGCCGCGTGCTTCAACGACTGCTCTTTTACCGGTGGATGAAATGTCACCGCTGTTGAGCTGCTGGAATGCGTTGACCCTTTTGGATCTGAGCGATTCTCTCCCCCCTGGTATTTGGATATCGAGGGCTTTGGTTTTTCCATTTCTCAGATCCAGCAGATGGATCTGTGAGCCAAGCTGGAAAACGATCTCGCCCTTACCAGATGAGCCTGGTCCCATGGATGCAAACTTCACATCATGATCTGAGAATGTTGTGATCTGCTCTGAGCGATCACGCTTGGTGTCATAGCTCCAGATATTCAGTCGGCCTTCACTACCATTATCCGAAACGAAGTAGACCTTGTCATCATGCCACATCGGGGTGGTGTCGGTCCCTTCCCAATCGGTGATTTTCTTAGATTCATTCGATTGGAGATTAAACAGCCAAATGTCAGTCGCGAGTCCACCGCGGTACCGCTTCCAGGTCCGGAAGTCTCTTGAATCCGTGGTGTATGCGAGCCATTCTCCAGAATCATCAATCGCACCAACCGCACCGTAAGGCACAGGGACCTTGCTTGGCATACCGCCCTCAGGACTGACCGTGAACAGGTTGTTCTGCGCTGGATTACCAGCCAGTGCGTTGTACGAGAAGAGCAGTTGATTGGTATTGGTCCAATCGTTGAGGCGTTCGTTTCCTGGGTGATGACTTACGCGGAACGGGATCCCGCCATTGATATCGACGGTGTACAGATCCCGGTCGCCTTCGTAGTTTCCAACGAACGCTACTGAGGTCCCGTCCTCATTGAACTTCGGGAATGATTCTTGTCCGGGAGGACTCGCCAAAGGCGAAGCGGTTCCACCTTTGCGATCAACTACCCAAAGATCGTTTGCATATACAAAGACCACATGTGTTTTTGAAACATCTGGATAGCGGAACATGCCCGAATTGCGTGCATCATCTTGAGCGAGAGCTGTGTGCGCGATGCACATGGTGAGCCCGCTCGCAAGTGCGAGTGTGGTTGTCTTTTTCATTTTTCCCCATCTGTATGTTGGAGTTCGAGAAATGTGTGAGCCGAGGCCACATAGCCTTGGATACCAATGTTGTATGGATTTTTTCAAGGCAAGTTTCATCAAGTGGTCTCGAAAAGGCTGCTTTTGTGAATAGCCATATTCTGCTCACTTGACTTTTGAGATAGCATGTCAATGATATAGATCCTGATTGCGGGGTAGAGCAGTCTGGTAGCTCGTCGGGCTCATAACCCGGAGGTCGTTGGATCAAATCCAGCCCCCGCTATTTAACCTCGGTTGCGAACGCAGCTGACCCAAGATTCATGATGAACACCGCAGGTAAATCCGGCGGTGTTTTTCTTTGTTTGTAGGATTTTGGGGGAGATTCCGGGCACCGTCGTGGGGGGCAAAATCCGATCGGTTTCGGCTCTCATAACCCAGAGTCTCTGATCTCAGTTGCCCAAGTTGGGAAGTGATCGAAAGTCTCTCTAGTGACCCAGAGACTATGGGCTGGGTTATGAGGTGGCTGCGCGAGTTATACCTAATCAGACAAAGCCCAATCTACAAAATCTCTCGCATATAGAATGGACTATGAGTTGTAGTTCTGGTTGATTCAACCCATCATCGGCGTACTAAGTACGAACTTTCTTCATCAAAGCCCCGTTTGTTATGGTGTTTGGTCGTTGATTCCTGTAAAGTTGTTTATTCAATCCAGACTTTTGATTCAGAGAGAAAGCACAACATGATGAAAACGACAGGGATTCGCATGGCGACCCCTTCATTCGCTTTGACGCTGGTATGTGCCGGAGCCATGGCTTCAGTCCAACCCCCCAAGCCCTTCCCTGCAGTGTTCGAGCCCTCCAGTCTGCTGCCTGCCAACGGAGGTGCTGGTACCAGAGGCTTCTTGCTTAACGGGATCGATAGAAGCGAT
>JBGCDI010000027.1:0-6624 GCA_045105315.1 Phycisphaerales bacterium
TTCAGTGCCGGTCAGGATAATCTCAGCAGGGATTACAAAGTATTTGAGCGCGATCGCATAGAGCAAACCCGCAAAAAAAACCATCAGACGCTTCATCAGCTTTGAATCGGCGAAAGATGGTTTGGGATTCGTTTTCACAAAGGACTATAGCAAGATTTGAGGATCAATTTCAGGATCAATGGTTGATCAGAACTTCCAGCCAACACCCAGGTAGTAATCGACATCGTTCGGACGGATGCCCATTCCGGGTTCCGAGTCATGACGGTGCTCGACGCCCGCGTTGAGGGTCATCCCGGTTTCGTCATCGATCAGCACTTCGATCCCAGCACCAGAGTTCCACCGGAACTCGCCGAAATCATCGAAGCTCGGGTAGTAGGTCGTTGATGCGGTGAGCTTGGTGTTGGTTGAGAGCTGGTGCGACCAGTCCAGACCGAGCAGTCCTTCAGGGACGAACTCTTCGTTCGCGTTTGAGCCCGCTTCGTATGAACCACCAAGACCAGCTCGACCGATCAGCGTGGTTTTATCGTTATTGATGAACTCGTATCCAACACCGACGGCGCCGCTCAAGCGATGCTGCCATGCTTGGAACTCGTCGTACTCGTAGAGTCCTTGTGCGAACAATCGCCAAGGTCCGTCAAGCAGCCAGTCGTTTTTGAGACCGAGCTCGCCTCGTGATGCAGCTCGTTGTCCGTCGGATGTTGCGTAGAGGTAGGATGCGCGAGCACGGGTTTCGGTTTTCTCGGTGAGGCGCTCGCCGCTGAGGGTGACGCGACCTGAGAAGTTCTCGTTGTTGCCCGATGCGCCTGCGATACCGGCGCTGAAGTTGTACTCCCAGCCTTCGTTCCATGCCATGCGAAGTGTGGATTCAGCTGCTTCTTGAGTCTCAGCTGCAGCATCTGCTGGCTGAGCATTTGAGGTGCGTGATGCGGTGGTTGCTTGCGTGTACTGTGCAGCTTCTGCTTGGGCAGCAGCGAGCTCAGCTTGAGCCATTTCGAGTGCGTTCTGAGCAGCTTCGACGCGCTCGAGTGCATCTGAGCGGTCGTTTGCAAGTGCTGAGCCTGACAGGGTGAGTAGTGCGATTGCGAGTGCGCCTGAACGGTGCATAGTGAGTGACATCGATGGATCCTCCAAAGAAAAATGCCGGTTGAGGTGTGATCCCGGTCCCCACCGGGTCGTATGTAAAGGCAGAGCTAAGGAGCACAAGCTTTGAGAGTCAAGGTCGTGAAACCCAGATCATCATTTCCCGTACACTAACTTTGTGGCCCATTCCCATGCCTGTCCATCCTGTTTGACCGAGCTTGCCAAGATTCGCGCCGTTCCTGATCAGCATTATGGATTGCCGATCGTGGTGTGCCCGTCATGCTCATGGACAGTGGTGCGCCAGAGGCATCCAGATATCGAGTTCTGGAGAGGATTCCGTCGACTTCATCACGCGATACGGAATCTAGTCATCCGGGTCGGGATCACCATTCTTGCTGGCTTGATCCTCGCAGCAATGGTGATGGTCAGCGATGATCTGTTTACCCCCAGCGGTAGATTTGAGCCGGCTCACCCGTTCATCAGCGGTGACTTCAGGACTCAGTTGGGTGTTGTGTTGATGTTTGTGCTGGCTGTGCTTCTCATGACGATGACGGTGCTCATCTACAAACACCGCTCTGCTCTGTTCGGGATTGTTCTGCTAACAGCGATCACGCTGTTCTTTATCACCGTTGATTTGCGGTCACTTTGGACTCAGCAATTGCTTGCCAATGTGTTCGGATTTGAACTCAGTGTATGGATTCCTGAACCCAACGAGATCAAACTCAGAATGATGCGATTCGGGCTCTTTGGTGCGGTGTCGATGCTTGGTTTGATCCCCGCAGCGGCGCTGGGTGGGGTCGTCAAACGGAGCCCGCAAAGACAATTCCGAAGAGTATTGAAAAAACGAAGAAAGCAAAGGCGTACACATGACTGAGAATACTGTGCTTGAGTGTCAACTTGTGGGAGAGATCCGCGCCGACCGCGCGTGTGTTGGCTGCGGGTTTAACCTGTTCGGGCAATCGATAATCAAGGAAGAACACTACGGACTCGGGATCTGCCGGTGTCCAGAATGCGGCACGGTCGCTGCTCTTCAGTCATATCCCGTGATGTCCCACTGGGTCAACCGATTCCGGATGCTCATCGCAGCGGTCTGGATCATTGTCTTGACCGTTGTGTTCATTGGACACACTCTCACAGCTGCAGGCATGGCGCAAGCATCGAGTGGGCTCGCAGGACAACATCTCAGCGATATCATCGGTCAATCCCATCACGAGTGGACACAGCAACAAAATCCTGATAAACAACTGGTTAGTCCAAGCACGGTCACTACCAATGTGACCAACGCATTGACTCCCACTCTTGCGCCGGGGACAACGATCCAAACCACCAATGGAGTCACCACTGTCAATGGAGTCGTCGTCCCACCCCCAGGAGCTGCGATAGAACAATCGGGCCAGTATGACTGGGTTTGGTTGACTGCTGGTTGGGGTGACGAACACCTTGATCAGCTCATCGAAATGCACGGCGGTCTCTGGGCCAACATCGATAAGAAGTTTGTGCTCATGTTGATTCCTGGAACCGTTATTGGTGTGCTCTTTGGGATCTTTTGGAGCGTCGCACTGCTGGGATCCACTCGGCGACGCGCGATGACTATTCCTTTGCTTGCTGGGGTTATTGCGTTTGTATTCATCTATGCAATCACCAGGGATTCACTCAGTAATACATATGTATCGAAACTCGCAGAATCGCTCTATGTCCCGATCGTCGGATTGATGTATCTCGCATACATTTGCCTTGTATCCTTCTTTGGGATTTGGATCGGACGCAAGGTCGCGCGAGTGGTCGTGGTTATGGCTCTCCAACCGAGAAGCAGAGTTCCTTTTTCTCCTCTATGGACACGCGATGGTCTATCGCTACCAAAGCCTACATAAAAACCCGCCCCAGAGGGACGGGCTCAGAAGTATTATAATGAAGCTTAGTGATTACTTGTTGTCGTCGTTGACTTCAAACTCGCCGTCGATGACATCGCCATCAACGCTTGCTCCGTCAGGTGCAGCTTCTGCTTGACCAGCTTCAGCAGCTGCCTGCTCGTAGATCACTTTCCCGAGTTCCATGGAAGCGGTTTCGAGTTCCTTGAGTGCGGGCTCGATTTCTTCCTTGGTGATGTTCTCGTCCTTGATCTTGTCTTCGAGTGCTGATGCAGCGGTCTCGATCTTGGACCGGACATCCGCGCCGACTTTGTCGCCGTGCTCTTCGAGCGATTTGCGGGTCTGTGCGACCATCCCATCCGCGCGGTTCTTGAGATCCACAAGCTCGCGACGCTTCTTGTCTTCCTCAGCGTGCGCTTCAGCGTCTGACTTCATCTTGCTAATTTCATCATCGCTCAAGCCGCCCGAGCCCTCGATGCGGATGTCGGCCTTCTTGCCGGTGCCCTTGTCGGTCGCGGAGACTTCGAGGATGCCGTTAGCGTCGATCTTGAACTCGACCTCGATCTGAGGGGTGCCGCGTGGAGCCGGAGCGATGTCCGCGAGTTCGAACATGCCCAGCGTGCGGTTGTCCTTGGCGAACTCGCGCTCGCCTTGGAGCACATGGATCTGAACCGACGGCTGATTGTCAGCAGCGGTCGAGAAGGTCTCGGTTTTGGTGGTCGGAATAGTGGTGTTGCGTTCGATGAGCTTGGTCATCACGCCGCCCATAGTCTCGACACCGAGTGACAAAGGAGTCACATCCAGGAGGAGAACATCCTTGACCGAACCGGTCATCACACCGCCCTGTACCGCAGCACCGAGTGCAACGACTTCGTCAGGGTTCACGGATTTGGATGGATCGCGGCCAAAGACACTCTTCGCGATTTCCTGGACCTTGGGCATCCGGGTTGAACCACCAACAAGGACGACTTCGTCGATCTTGCTGATGTCGATCTTCGCATCGGTGAGTGCATTTTGGCACGGTGCTTTGAGGCGATCAAAGAGATCCGCACACAAGTCCTCGAACTTCGCGCGGCTCAATGTTTCCTGCAAGTGCTTCGGACCAGAATCAGTCGCGGTAATAAACGGCAAGTTGATCGTGGTTTCCTGCGAGTTCGAAAGCTCGATCTTCGCTTTTTCGGCAGCTTCCTTGAGGCGCTGCATCGCCATCGCGTCGCTGGTCAGATCCACAGCTTCCTTCTTGCGGAACTCGTCAGCAAGGAAGTCGATGAGGCGCTGGTCCCAGTCGTCGCCGCCCAGGTGGGTGTCGCCGTTGGTTGAGAGGACTTCGAAGACCGACCCGCCGTCGCCGTCGTCGCCGATCTCCATGACGGAGACATCGAAGGTACCGCCGCCGAGGTCAAAGACCGCGATCTTCTTGTTGGATTTCTTTTCGAGTCCGTATGCGAGGGCCGCTGCGGTTGGTTCGTTGATGATGGGCTTGACGGTGGGTGCTGCGATTTCGCCTGCATCTTTAGTTGCTTGGCGCTGCGCGTCGTTGAAGTATGCTGGGACGGTGATGACCGCTTCGGTGACTGCTTCACCGAGGTAGTCTTCAGCGGTGCGTTTGAGCTCGCCGAGAATCATCGCTGAGATCTGCTGAGGCGAGAACTCTTCATCGCGGATTTTGACTTGCACGAAGTCGTCTGATCCACCGGTCAGCTCGTACGGGATGAGTTTTTCTTCTGAGCTGACTTCGCTGTGGCGTCTGCCCATAAACCGCTTAATCGAGAAGACGGTGTTCTTCGGGTTGGTGACCTGCTGGTGCTTTGCTTGTTGACCGACCAGACGCTCGCCTTTGTCGGTGAATCCGACAACCGAGGGGGTGGTGCGGTTGCCCGACGAGTTGATGAGGACTTTGGGGGTGTCCCCTTCCATGACAGCGACCACTGAGTTGGTCGTTCCGAGATCGATTCCGATGATTTTGCCCATTGCTGTGCTCCTTTTCGCAGACCCGTCAGCTCACCAACGGGCATGTATAAGTATTCGTTGTGAGAGAGGTTGCAAAGGCCGTGCCAATTCAGATTCAGGTTGAACTCAGGAATTTATCTGCATCGTGGGTACAGAGTGACACCAACAGGTCAAGATCGTGGAGAATACGTGCAGCAACATATGCCGGCTGCCAGACTGGCAGAGCATACCCAGAGAACCCATGAGTTTGTTTTTTTTGAGTCATTCCATCGCCCAGCAATCGATTCCTAGTGGTAGTATCGGCAATGAGCCTCCTCTCAACCCTATTCAAAGCTCGGGCAAGCGAATCTTCTACTCGCATCAATCAGGCCATCACGCGATGCCGATCTGAGTGCGATGGACAGGCTTTGCTGAATCTGGGGTGCGGGAATCGGATCAATCCAAAGTGGGTCAATGCGGATCTTGGTCCGATGGATCAGCGCGTGCTGCGTATCAATGTATGCAAGACCTTACCCTTTGAAGATAACCAGTTTGATGCGGTCTTTCACGCGCACATGCTCGAACATCTCGAGCCTGAGATTGGAGAGCGTGTGATGCATGAGTGCGTTCGGATAGTGCGACCAGGTGGTGTTGTTCGTGTGTCGGTTCCAGACTTTGAGCGGTTTGCGATCGCGTATCTTGAGAATCTGACCTCAGCACTCACCAACGATCCGGGGGCTTCAGATAAATACGACTGGTCGATGCTTGAGATGCTCGATCAACTGATCCGAACACGATCAGGCGGGCGCATGCGCGATGCATGGCTCGTCGACAATCATCCTGCTGAATCCTACATTACCGAGCGGATGGGTGATGAATACACCGAAGCACGCGAGTCGTTTACGGCGCGAGCAAAGCCCGCAAGATCTTTCGGTCCACACTCGAGCGATCCGTCGTCGCGGAAGCTCACCAAGTTTCGAAACTCTGGTGAGATCCATCGATGGATGTATGATCGGTTTAGTTTGCCAAGACTCATGGAGACAGTCGGGCTCGTGAATCCTCGAGTTGTTGCTCACAACGAATCAGGTATCAAAGGCTGGGAATCGTACGGGCTCGAAACCCGCGTAGATGGCAAACCAATGAAACCTGATACGCTGGCTGTCGAAGCGACCAAGCCAGAATGAGATCTTGATCTAGTAATCAGCATTTCGCGCTGACTCACTGACCCTGCGCAAGCAGGTAGCCGCGATCGCCATCAAAGTTCTTGAGCGGGATGTAGCACGCGATTTCGTAGTGCTCTGCGATCTTGTTCATGATCTCGATGCCGACCTTGGGATCAACTGGTGTGCTCTCGTCGCGTTGCTCAAATCGGCACCGGTGGTGCTCGACGCATTCGGTGTAGAGCGATCCTGAAGGCCAGACCTTTGTGCCGCGTGCCGAAATCAGGCTGAGCTTGAGCGGGGTGCCCTCGCAGCATGCTTCGAGGGTCGGCGCGATCTCGCTGGGCTTCTTGCGAGCACCGAGGTAGACATCGCAGCCCACATGCTCGATCTTCGCTTCAGGCTCCGCGTACATCATCTCGTTTTCAGTCGGCGTGCCCATCGGTGAGTAGGTAATCGAATCACCCTTCCAGGCTTTGGCAGCAGCGGTCTTGGGTGATTTTCCGAGACGCTCAACGACCGCATCAGCAAACGCGATGGTCCCGACCGGGTCGCCCGCGCCCTTGACATCACCGGTGTGGACGCCT